>DATCMB010000006.1:0-600000 GCA_036563615.1 Candidatus Binatia bacterium | reverse complement strand
GCTCGATCGCGCACTTGTCGGTGAAGCAGCGCTCGCCCTTGAGGAACAGCTTCATGCCCTCGCGGCGGCACATGCGGCAGACGGGATCGGTGTTACGGGCCACCTCAGACCCTCCTTCGCTTCGGCGGACGGCAGCCGTTGTGCGGGATCGGAGTGACGTCGCGGATCAGCGTGATCGCGAAGCCTGCTGCCTGGAGCGAGCGCAGCGCGGGCTCGCGTCCGCCGCCCGGGCCCTTCACCAGCACCTGCACGCTGCGCATGCCGAAGTCGGCCGCCTTCTTCGCCGCTGCCTCGGCGGCGAGCTGCGCCGCGAACGGCGTGCCCTTGCGCGATCCTTTGAAGCCGACCGATCCGGCGCTGGCCCACGCAACGACACCACCCATCATGTCGGTGATGGTGACGATGGTGTTGTTGAACGTGGAATGGATGTGGACGATCCCTTCCGAGACCATCCGCTTGCCCTTCTTGCGCCGTGGCGTGGCCGGCGCCGCGGCGGCCGGCTGAGCGGCCGGCGTTTCCGCCGCGCCTTGCTCGGCGGCGGGCGCCGGATTCACCTCGGTCTTCGACATTCGATTCTACCTCGACGAGGGGGTCCGCGCCCCCTCCATCCATGCGGCGAAGCCGAGCGCCCCTACGCTCGCGCTCGCTCCGCTCGGCCGCGCGCGGTGCGCGCGGATCTCCAAACCTCGATTCACTCTACGCTCTCGCGCCCCGTACATCAGCCCTTCGGCGGCGGCGGCTTCTTGCCGGCCACCGTGCGACGCGGGCCCTTGCGGGTACGCGCGTTGGTGTGCGTGCGCTGGCCGTGCACCGGAAGGTTCTTGCGGTGGCGCAGACCCCGGTAGGTGCCGAGGTCGACGTAGCGCTTGATGTTGAGCGTCACCTCACGGCGCAGATCGCCCTCGACCTTGTAGTTCTGCTCGATCGTGCGGCGCAGCTTCTGGAGCTCGTCCTCCGTCAGGTTGTCCGTCTTGGTGTCGAGCGAAACCTGCGCTTCCTGGCAGATCTTGCGCGCCAGGCTGCGCCCGATCCCGTAGATGTACGTGAGGCCGATCTCGATGCGCTTGTTCTTCGGCAAGTCGACGCCGGCGATGCGTGCCATGACTCTCGGCTCTCCTCAGCCCTGACGCTGCTTGTGGCGCGGGTTCACGCAGAGGACCCGCAGCACGCCTTCGCGCCGGATGATCTTGCACTTCGGACAAATCTTCTTGACGGAGGCTCGGACCTTCATGTTCTCATTCCTATTTACTTGACGCGATACGTGATCCGGCCGCGGCTCAGGTCGTAGGGCGATAGCTCGACCGTGACTTTGTCGCCCGGAAGGATCTTGATGTAGTGCATGCGCATCTTCCCCGAGATGTGCGCGATGATCTTGTGGCCGTTGTCCAGCGCCACTCGAAACATCGCATTGGGGAGCGACTCCTGCACGACCCCGCTGACTTCGATCGCGTCTCCTTTCGGCATTCTCCGTCCCTGCTTAGCTCGGCAGCGTGAGGATCTCGGGGCCGTTGGCGGTGACGGCCACCGAGTGCTCGAAATGTGCGGCGAGACGGCGGTCCCGCGTGACCGCCGTCCAGCCGTCCGCGAGGACCTCGACCTCGTGCGTGCCCTCGCAGATCATGGGCTCGATCGCGAGGACCATCCCTTCCTTGAGCCGCGGGTTCTGGCCCGCGGTGACGTAGTTCGGCACCTGCGGCTCCTCGTGCAGGCGCTGGCCGATGCCGTGCCCGACGAAGTCCCGCACGACGCCGTAGCCGTGCGACTCGGCGTGCTGCTGGATCGCGGCCGAGATGTCGCGGATACGGTTGCCGACCCGCATGTTCTCGATGCCGCGGTACAGCGACTCCCGGGTCACCCGCATCAGGCGCTCGGCGTTCTCGCTCACCTGGCCGACCGCGACGGTGACGGCGGCGTCGCCGTAGTAGCCCTTGTAGACGGCGCCGAAGTCGAGCCCGACGATGTCGCCCTCGCGCAGGATGCGCTTGGGGGACGGCATCCCGTGCACGACCTCCTCGTTGATCGAGACGCAGAGCGACGACGGGTAGACCCGGCCGCCGACGTTGTAGCCCTTGAACGCCGGAACGGCGCCCTTCTCGCGCGTCCACTGCTCGGCGAGCCGGTCGAGCTCGGCGGTCGACACCCCGGGCGCGACCACCTCGGTGAGGCGCCGGAGCACGTCCGCGACGATCTGGCAGGCGGCGCGGATCAGCTCGATCTCCTGTCGGCTGCGCAGGACGATCATGCGGTGATCCCGAGGGTCGCCATGATCCGGCGGTTCACCTGGTCGGTCGAACCGGTGCCGTCGACCGGCAGCAGCGCCTGGCGCTCGCGGTAGAACTGCAGCAGCGGCTCGGTCGCCTTGCGGTAGACCTCGAGCCGCGCCGTCACGATCTCCTCCCGGTCGTCGTCGCGCTGGTAGAGCTCGCCGGCGCACTTGTCGCAGATCCCCGGACGCTTCGGCGGCTCGAAGCTCAGGTGGTACATGGCGCCGCACTTCCGGCAGGTACGCCGCTCGGCGAGACGGCGCACGAGCTCGTCGGTCGGCACCTCGAGGCTCACCGCCCGCAGGCCGCGCTTGGAGTTGCCGCAGATCTTGTCGAGGCTCACGGCCTGGGGCACCGAGCGCGGGAAACCGTCGAGCACGAAGCCCTTCACGCAATCCGGCGCCGCCAGACGCTCGCGGACGATGCCGAGCATGAGGTCGTCCGGCACGAGATCACCCTTGTCCATGTAGGTCTTGGCCTTCAGACCAAGCTCCGAGCCACGGGAGATCTCCAGACGCAGCATGTCGCCCGTCGAGATATGCGGCGTTCCAAGGCGCGCCGAAAGCAATTCCGCCTGCGTGCCCTTTCCCGCTCCGGGTGGCCCCAACAGGACCAATTGCGAAGAGGCGGCGGTCGTCACGGCGCGCCGGCACCCTAACCACGACGTCCACGCAACCGGCCGCGTTTCATGAAGCCTTCGTAGTTGCGGGTCAGGAGATGAGTCTCCATCTGTGCGACGGTGTCCAGCGCAACTCCAACGACGATGAGAAGAGCGGTCCCTCCGAAGAAGAACGGCACATTGAACTGCTGGATCAGGATGGTCGGAAGGACGCAAACGGCGGAGATGTAGATCGCCCCGCCGAGCGTGATCCGCGTCAGGATCCGGTCGATGTAATCGGCCGTCTTCTTCCCAGGCCTGATCCCCGGAATGTAGCCGCCGAACTTCTTCATGTTCTCGGCGACGTCCACCGGGTCGAACGTGACAGCCGTGTAGAAGTAACAGAAGAAGATGATCAACGCCACGTAGATGACGTTGTAGAGGACGTTGCCGGGGGTCAGCAGCTCGGCCGCCCGGTCCGCCCAGGGGTGCTGGACGAAGCTCGCGATGGTCCCCGGGAAGATCAGGATCGAGGAGGCGAAGATCGGGGGGATCACGCCGGACGTGTTGATCTTGAGCGGCAGGTGCGAGCTCTGGCCGCCGTACATGCGGCGTCCCACCACCCGCTTGGCGTACTGGACCGGGATCCGCCGCTGGCCGCGCTCGACGAAGATGATCCCGGCGATCACCGCCACCATGAAGACGAGGATGCCGAGCACCACGAACAGGGACAGCTCGCCCTCGTTCATGAACTGGAACGTCGTCACCACCGCCGACGGCAGGGCCGCGACGATGCCGGCGAAGATGACCAGCGAGATGCCGTTGCCGATGCCACGCTCGGTCACCTGCTCACCGAGCCACATGATGAACGCCGTGCCCGAGGTGAGCGTGATCATGCTCATCAGGCGGAAGCTCCAGCCGGGGTTGTAGACCACCCCGCCGCCGCCCGGAGCCTGGATCTGCTCGAGCCCGACGCTGATGAACAGGCTCTGGATCAGCGCCAGGACGACCGTCCCGTAGCGCGTGTACTGCGTGATCTTGCGCCGTCCCGCCTCGCCCTCCTTCGAAAGCCGCTCGAGGGTCGGCACGACGACGGTCAGGAGCTGCAGGATGATCGACGCGCTGATGTACGGCATGATGCCGAGCGCGAAGATCGAGAAGCGCTCGAGCGCGCCGCCCGAGAACAGGTTGACGAGGCCGAAGACGTTGTTCCTCGCCTCGTCGAAGAAGGCCTGCATGGCCTTGCCGTCGATCCCGGGCGTCGGGATGGCGACGCCGACGCGGTAGACGGCGAGCATCCCGGCGGTGAAGAGCAGGCGCTTCTTGAGCTCCTCGACCCGCAGCGCGTTGGAGAAGCCGGTGGTCACGCGAGGACCTCGGCGGTGCCGCCCTTGGCCTCGATCGCGGCCTTGGCCGACGCGCTGAACGCATGCGCCTTCACGGTGAGGGCGTGCTCGAGCGTGCCGTCACCGAGGATCTTGACGCGGCGCCGTCCGACCTTGCCGGTGAGCCCGGCCTTCGCGAGGGCTTCGAGGTCGACGACCGTTCCCGCCTGGAAGCGGCCGAGGTCGGAGAGGTTGACGACGTCGTACTCCTTGCGGAACGGATTCCGGAAGCCACGCTTCGGCAGCCGGCGCTGCAGCGGCATCTGGCCGCCCTCGTAGCCCGGCGGGGTGTTGCCGCCCGAGCGCGACTTGTGACCCTTGTGGCCGCGGCCCGCGGTCTTGCCGAGGCCCGAGCCCGGTCCGCGACCGACGCGGCGGCGCGGCTTGCGCGCCCCCGGTGCGGGATGGAGGTTCGAGAGGTCCATCAGCTCGCCTCCTCCACCTCGATGAGGTGGGCGACCGCGCGGATCCGGCCGCGCGCCTGCGGCGTGTCGGCGATCAACGACTGCGAGCCGCGCTTGCCGAGCCCGAGGCAACGCAGCGTGGCGCGCTGGCGCTCGGTGCCGCCGATCTCGCTGCGCACGAGCGTCACGCGCAGCGTCTTGTTGGTTCCCTGCGAGCCGGGCGCGAAGCGGTTCACCAGCGCGGTGACGCGCTCGTCCGCCTTCCTAGCCTTCCGCGACTTCATCGCCTCAGATTCCTCGGATTCGTTCGCCAGACTCAGGCAGCGCCGAGCTCTGCCGGTTCCTTGTTACGCAACTTCGCGACCTGCTCCGGCGAGCGCAGCATCGACAGCGCCGCGATGGTCGCGCGCACCATGTTGTGCGGGTTGTTCGAGCCGATGCACTTGGTGAGCACGTTCTGCACGCCCGCGGCCTCGACGACCGCACGCACGCCGCCACCGGCGATCACGCCGGTACCGGGACCCGCCGGACGCATCATCACGATGCCGGCGCCGAAGCGGCCCACCACCTCGAACGGAATCGTCCCCTCGGTGAGCGGCACGGTCATCAGCGACTTCTTGGCCTTGTCGATGCCCTTGCGGATCGCCTCGGGCACCTCCTTCGCCTTGCCGAGGCCGAAGCCGACGTGGCCCGCGCCGTCGCCGACCACGACGAGCGCGCCGAAGCGGAAGCGCCGGCCGCCCTTCACCACCTTGGCGACGCGGTTGATGCTGACGACCTTCTCCTTGAGCTCGAGCCCGTGCGGATCCACGCGCTCACCCGTCGTTACCTGCACCGCTCGACTCCTTCGCGCTCGCCTTCACCTGTGAAGCCGTACCGGATCAAAACTGAAGTCCCCCTTCGCGCGCGGCCTCCGCGAGGGTGCGCACGCGACCGTGGTAGAGAAAGCCGTTGCGATCGAACACGACCTGGGAGATGCCGGCCTCCTTCGCGCGCCGCGCGATGAGCTGACCGACCTCGCGCGCGGCGTCCTTGTTGCCCGACTTGCCGCCGAGCTTCTCACGCAGCTCGGGCGACAGCGTCGAGGCGAACGCCAGCGTGCGTCCCGACTCGTCGGAGATGACTTGCGCGTAGATGTGCTTCAGGCTGCGGAACACGGAGAGACGCGGCCGCGCGTCGGTGCCCCGCACCCGCTTGCGGACGCGCGCCTGGCGCAGCGCGCGTCGCGGAGATCTGACGTTGGTCAACATCGCTGGTTCCTCAGGAGGCCCCTGCCGCCTTGCCGGACTTCCTCCGGATCGTCTCCTCGGCGTACTTGATGCCCTTGCCCTTGTAGGGCTCGGGCGGACGCAGCTCGCGGATCGCCGCCGCGGTCGCGCCGAGGAGCTGGCGGTCGGAGCCCTCGAGCGTGATCACCGTCTGCTTGTCGATCTTCGCCGTGACGCCGTCCGGCAGCTGGAAGAGGATCGGGTGCGAGTAGCCGAGCGAGAACAGGATCGTGTTGCCGCGCAGGTCGGCGCGGTAGCCGACGCCGTTGATCTCGAGGACCCGCGTGAAGCCCGTGCTGACGCCGGTCACGCCGTTGAACAAGCTCTTGCGCGTGAGACCGTGCAGGGCGCGCACCTTGCGGTCGTCGCTTTCGCGGACGACGTGCAGCTCCTCGCCCTCCTGCCGTACGCTGACCTTCGGTGGCACCGGGACGGCGGCCGTGCCGCGCGGGCCCTTGATCTCCACCACATCCGGCTTCACGGCGACGCTCACCCCCTGGGGCAGCTTCACCGGAAGTCGACCTATGCGAGACATCGCTTCACCTTCCTCGTCGAATCCTCGAGCCGGGCCCGCCTCACCACACCGCGCACAGCACCTCGCCGCCGACGTTGCGCTCGCGCGCCACGCGGTCGGGCAGGATGCCCTGGGGAGTCGAGAGGATGCTCACGCCGAGACCGCGGCGGATGCGCGGCGCGGTGTCGGCGCCGACGTAGACCCGCAGGCTCGGCTTGCTCACCCGCTTGAGGCCGGTGATCACCGGGCGGCGCTGCGCGTCGTAGCGCAGGCCGATGCGGATCTCCTTCTTCGGTCCCTCGCCGACCACCGTGTAGTCCTTGAGGTAGCCCTCCTCGACGAGGACCGCGGTGAGGCGTTCCTTCACCTTGGACCACGGCACGTCGACGCGGTCCTTGCGCGCGCGGCTGCCGTTGCGGATGCGCGTCAGCAGGTCGGCAATCGGATCGGTCATCATCGGCGTTACCAGCTCGCCTTCGTCACACCCGGAATCTGGCCCTTGCGCGCGAGCTCGCGCAGGCAGATCCGGCACAGCTTGAACTTGCGGTAGAAACCGCGCGCACGGCCGCACGAGAGACAGCGGTTGTACCTCCGCACCTCGAACTTGGGGGGCCGTGCCGCTTTGATTCTGAGACAGGTCTTGGCCATTCGTCGTCCTTGCTTGCTCTGCGCTCTCGTCAGCTACGGAACGGCATCCCGAGCGCCCGGAGCAGCGCCTTGCCCTCGCTGTCCGTGCGCGCGGTCGTGCAGATGGTGACCGTGAGGCCGCGCACCTTGTCGATCTTGTCGATGTCGACCTCGGGGAAGATGATCTGCTCGGTGACGCCGAGCGAGTAGTTGCCGCGACCGTCGAAGCTCCGGTCCGAGACGCCCTTGAAGTCTCGCACGCGGGGCAGCGCGACCGACAGCAAGCGGTCGAGGAACTCGTACATCCGATTGCCGCGCAGCGTGACCATCACGCCGATCGGCATGTTCTCGCGCAGCTTGAAGTTCGCGATCGCCTTCTTGGCGCGCGTGACGACCGGCTTCTGACCGGTGATCGCCGCGAGCTCGGCCACCGCCGAGTCGAGCGCCTTGACGTTCTGGATCGCCTCGCCGAGGCCGATGTTGAGGACGATCTTCTCGAGACGCGGCACCTGCAGCGGGTTCTTGAGCCCGAGCTCCGTCTGGAGCTGGGGCGCGATTCGCTCGACGAACGCCTTCTTGAGCCTCGGAACCATCTGCTGCCGCTTTCCGTCCGTCTGGGTCGGCTGCGTCGCCTGCTCCACTGCTTCGCTCATCGGCCAATCACCTCCGAGCAGCGGTGGCAGCGCCGCACGTACTCACCGGTCTCGAGCCGCTTCATGCCGATGCGGGTCGGCTTGTTGCAGCGGTCGCAGATGAGCATCAGGTTCGACAGGTGCAGCGGCGCCTCGCGCTCGACGATGCCGCCGCTCATCTGCGGGTTGCGCCCCTTGCGGTGGCGCTTGACCATGTTCAGCCGCTCGACGGTCGCGCGGTTCTTCTCCGGGATCACGCGCAGGATCTTGCCGGTCTTGCCGCGCTCCTTGCCCGCGATCACCAGGACGGTGTCGCCCTTCTTCAGCCGGGTCGGGATGCGTACCGGACGCTCGCCGCTGCCGGCTCGATTTCTCGTTACCGCGCTCATTCTCAGATGACCTCGGGCGCGAGCGAGACGATCTTCATGAACCGCTTCGCGCGCAGCTCGCGCGCGATCGGGCCGAAGATGCGCGTCCCGACCGGCTCACCGTCCTTGTCGATCAGCACCGCCGAATTGTTGTCGAAGCGGATGTAGGAGCCGTCCGGGCGTCCGACCTCCTTGGCCGTCCGCACCACGACCGCCTTGACGACGTCTCCCTTCTTCACCTTGGAGTTCGGCGTCGCTTCCTTCACCGAGCCGACGATCACGTCGCCGAGCGACGCGTAGCGCCGGCGGCTGCCTCCGAGCACCTTGATGCACAGCACCTTGCGCGCGCCGGAGTTGTCGGCGACGTCGAGCAGCGTTTCCGTCTGAATCATGTTCGCGCCTCGGTGGTCCTACTGCTCCGCCCTGCGCAGGATCTGCTTGACGGCCCACCGCTTGTCGCGCGACAGCGGCCGGGTCTCGATGATCTCAACCAGGTCGCCGACGTTGCACGAGTTGCGCTCGTCGTGCGCCTTGAACTTCTTTCGAACGCGCAGGTACTTCTTGTACTTTGGATGCTTGACGAGGCGCTCCACCAGGACCACCACCGTCTTGTCCATCTTGTTCGAGCACACGACGCCCGAACGATGCTTGCGATGTGCCGTGGTCCTCATGCCGGACGCCCCGCCCCCTTGCTCCGTTCGCGCTTC
This sequence comes from Candidatus Binatia bacterium, assembly GCA_036563615.1. Classification (NCBI taxonomy): domain Bacteria; phylum Candidatus Binatota; class Binatia (SeqCode); species Binatia bacterium. The sequence continues at coordinate 591,233 of DATCMB010000006.1, read as the reverse complement.
ACCGTGAGCACGCGAGCCAGGTCGCGGCGCACGAGACGCGCCTTCATCTTGTTCTCGATCTGCCCGGTCGCGCCGCGCAGGCGGAGCCGGAAGAGCTCCTCGCGGATCTCGCGCTCCTTCTGCGCCAGCTCGGCGTCACCGAGCTCTCGGATTTCCTTAGGCCGCATGATGCGCTCTCTCGATGAACTGGGTCGGGATCGCGATCTTGTGCGACGCGAGGCGGAAGGCCTCCTTCGCAACGTCTCGATCGACGCCCTCCATCTCGAAGATCATCCGGCCGGGCTTGATCACGCAGACCCACAGCTCGGGTGAGCCCTTGCCCTTACCCATGCGGGTCTCGGCCGGCTTCTTGGTGAGCGGCTTGTCGGGGAACACGCGGATCCACACGCGCCCGCCACGCTTGATGTGACGGGTGAGCGCGATACGCGCGGCCTCGAGCTGGCGGGCGGTGAGCCAGCCGCGACCGAGTGCCTTCAGACCGTAGTCGCCGAACGCGAGCGTGGAACCGCGGTACGCGGTTCCGGCCCGGCGGCCCTTCTGATGCTTGCGAAACTTGACGCGCTTGGGCGCTAGCATGATTCAGCCTCGCGTCAGGCGCCGACCGCCTGCCGCTGCTCCTCCTCGCGGGACAGCACGTCGCCGCGCATGATCCACGCCTTGATTCCGATGACGCCGTAGGTCGTCTTCGCCTCGGCGAAGCCGTAGCTGATGTCCGCACGCAGCGTGTGCAGGGGAACGCGTCCCTCGCGGTACCACTCGCGGCGCGCGATCTCGGTGCCGCCGAGCCGGCCCGAGCACTGGATACGAACGCCCTGCGCACCCATGCGCATCGCGCGCGCCACCGCTTCCTTCATCGCGCGGCGGAAGGCGACGCGCCGCTCGAGCTGCAGCGCGACGTTCTCCGCGACCAGCTGAGCGTCGATGTCCGGGCGACGGACCTCGATGATGTTGATGTAGGTCTCCTTGCCCATGAGCTTGTTCAGCTCGGCCTTGAGCTTCTCGATCTCGGCGCCCTTCTTGCCGATCACGATGCCCGGGCGGGCCGTGTGGATGTTGACCTTCGCTTTGTTCGCAGCGCGCTCGATCTCGATCTTCGAGATTCCGGCGTGGTACAGGCGCTTCTTCAAGAACTTGCGGACGCGCATGTCCTCGTGCAGCAGCGTCGCGTAGTCGCGCGTGGCGAACCAGCGCGACTCCCAGTTCTCGATCACGCCGACCCGGAATCCCTTCGGGTGTGTTTTCTGTCCCATCTCTCCCTACCCGCTGCTCGGCGCTCTCAGCCCCGCGCCCGCTCGCGCTCGTCGACGACGAGCGTGACGTGCGAGGTACGCTTGAAGATCCGCGTCGCCCGACCCTGCGCGCGCGGCAGCGTGCGCTTGTGCGTCGGTCCCTCGTCGACGTAGGCCCGCTTCACGTAGAGCTGGTCGACGTCGACGTTCTGGGTGTTCTCCGCGTTGGCCACCGCCGAGCGCAGCGTCTTGGCGATCAGCCGCGCTGCCTTCTTCGGGGTGAAGTCGAGGACGGAAAGCGCCTCGCCGACGGCACGGCCGCGAATCAGATCCACGACCAACCGCGCCTTGCGCGGAGAGATGCGCATGTAACGTGTTCTCGCTCGGACTTCCATCGCCGTGTCCCGCCGTTTCTCCCCGACTCGCGTCCTGCCTCAGCGCTTGACCGCCGCGCCCTTGACGTCGCTCTTCCGGTCGCCGGAGTGGCCGTGGAAGGTGCGCGTCGGCGCAAACTCTCCGAGCTTGTGACCCACCATGTTCTCGGTGATGAACATGGGGATGAACTTCTGCCCGTTGTGCACCGCGATCGTGTGCCCCAGCATCTCGGGAACGATCGTCGAGCGACGTGACCAGGTGCGGATCACGCGCTTCTCCCCGCTGGCGTTCATCGCCTCGACCTTCTTGAGGAGGTGGTCGTCGACAAAAGGTCCCTTTTTGACCGAACGCGGCATGGTCTAGACGTTCCTCACTTCTTCCGGCGCTGCACGATGAACTTCGTGGTGCGCTTGTTGCGACGCGTCTTGTAGCCCTTGGTCGGCATGCCCCAGGGCGACTGCGGGTGGTTGCCCTTCGAGCGCCCCTCGCCGCCGCCGTGCGGATGGTCGACGGGGTTCATCGCGGTGCCGCGAACGTGCGGACGACGGCCGAGCCAGCGCGCGCGACCCGCCTTGCCGATCGAGACGTTCTCGTGCGCGATGTTGCCGACCTGCCCGATGGTGGCGCGGCACGCGAGACGCACGCGGCGCTGCTCGCCGGACGGCAGCTTGATCAGCGCGTAGTCGCCTTCCTTCGCCATCAGCTGCGCCGAGGCGCCGGCGCTGCGGACGAGCTGTCCGCCACGGCCCTCGGTGAGCTCGATGTTGTGGATCGTCGTGCCGAGCGGGATGTCGCGCAGCGCGAGCGAGTTGCCCGGCTTGATGTCCGCGCCCTCGCCCGCCATCACCGTGTCGCCGACCTCGAGCCCGACCGGCGCCAGGATGTAGCGCTTCTCGCCGTCCGCGTAGTGGAGCAGCGCGAGGCGCGCCGAGCGGTTCGGATCGTAGTCGATCGACGCGACCTTGGCCGGCACGCCGACCTTGTCGCGGCGGAAGTCGACGATGCGCAGGCGACGCTTGTGTCCGCCGCCACGGTAGCGCGTGGTGATGCGCCCGTTGTTGTTGCGGCCGCCCGTCGAGTGCAGCGGGCCGGTGAGCGACTTCGGCGGCTTGGTCTTCGCTACCCCCGAAAGGTCACGGGCCGACATGAAGCGACGGCCGGGAGACGTCGGCTTGAAGTATCCGGTGCTGCGCATCACGCACCCTCGAAGAAGTCGATGCGCTGGCCTTCGGCGAGCGTCACGTAGGCCTTCTTCCAGTCCGGGCGGCGACCGATCGAGCGGCCGACGCGGCGGGTCTTGCCCAGCACGTTGACCGTGCGGACCTTGACCACCTTCACGTTGAAGAACTCCTCGACCGCCTTCTGGATCTCGACCTTGTTGGCGTCGCGCGCGACCTTGAACAGGACCTGGTTCGCCTGCTCGTTGACCAGCGTGCCCTTCTCGGTGATCAGCGGCGAGCGGATGATCTGCGAGTAATGCCTCATGCCTCGGCCCTCGTTTCGAGCCTTTCGGCAAGCGCCTCGACCGCATCCTGCGTGAGCAGCAGGTGACGGTGCTTGAGGACGTCGTAGACGTTCACGCCCGCACTGCGCAGCACCTTGACGTTCTTGAGGTTGCGCGCCGCGCGCTCGAGGCTCTCGTTCTGCTCCTTGCTGACGATCAGCACGCTGCCCTCGATTCCGAGCGCGTTGAGCATCTCGACGACGCGCTTGGTCTTGGGTTCCGGGAGCTCGATCTTGTCCACTACGGTGAGCGCGCCGTTGCGCTGGCGGTCCGACAGCGCGGCGCGCAGCGCCACGCGCCGCGCCTTCGCCGGCACGCGGTAGCCGTAGTCGCGCGGCTGCGGTCCGAAGACCGTCGCACCGCCGGCCCACAGCGGCGAGCGGCTGCTGCCCGCGCGCGCGCGTCCGGTGCCCTTCTGACGCCACGGCTTGGCGCCGCCGCCGGAGACGAAGCCGCGCGTCTTGGTCGCGTGCGTGCCCGCGCGCCGGCTCGCCATCTGCATGTGCACCACCTCGTAGACGAGATGGTCACGCGGCTTCTCCTGGAACGCCGACGGCAGAGCGACCTCGCCCTTGTTCCCGCCGTCGATGCCGCGCACGGGAGCGCGCAGCTCAGAGCCCTGCGTGCTCACTTCTCAACTCCTCCGGCCGGACGCACGATGACGTAGCCACCACGCGGTCCCGCGACCGAGCCGCGCACCAGGAGCAGGTTCTGCTCGCCGCGCACCTGGACCACGGTCAGGTTGCGCGTCGTGACCCGCTCGTTGCCGTAGCGGCCTGCCATGCGCTTGCCCTTGAAGACGCGGCCGGGGAACGAGCGGTTACCGATCGAGCCGCCGTGCCGGAAGTACTCGTGGGTGCCGTGCGTGCCCGGGAAGCCGCCGAAGCCGTGGCGCTTGATGACGCCGCTGTAGCCGCGTCCCTTGGTGGTGCCGGTGACGTGCACCTTCTCACCGTCGCGGAACAGGTCGGCCACGGTGAGCGTCGCGCCGAGCTCGAGGTTCTCGCCGCCCCAGAACTCGCGCAGCAGCGAGAAGGTCCCCTTGCCCGCCTTCGCCGCGTGGCCGATCGCCGCCTTGGTCTCGCGGTGCGGCTTCGACGGCGCGAAGCCGAGCTGCACGGCGGTGTAGCCGTCGCGCTCCGGCGTCTTGCGCTGCACGACGACGCACGGCCCCGCCTCGATCACCGTCACCGGGACGGAGCGGCCCGTCGGCAGGAGCAGCTGCGTCATGCCGATCTTCCGGCCGAGCAGGCCCAGCTTCTTGCGCGCCGGGACGGCCGCTGCCTCAGCGGTTGCCATCGGCGAGCCCCTTCGTGGCTGAACGGAACATCGTTACGTCCTGGTCCTACTGAAGTTTGATCTCGACATCGACGCCGGCCGACAGATCGAGCTTGCCGAGCGCGTCGATGGTCTGCTGGGTCGGATCGAGGATGTCGAGCAACCGCTTGTGCGTGCGGATCTCGAAGTGCTCGCGCGACTTCTTGTCGACGTGCGGCGAGCGGTTCACGGTGAACCGCTCGATGCGCGTCGGCAGCGGGATCGGGCCGGCGAGCCGACCTCCCGTCCGGCGCACGGTCTCGACGATCTCCCGCACCGACTGGTCCAGGAGCCGATAGTCGTACGCCTTCAGCCTGATTCTGATCTTGTCGTTCACTTGAATTCCGCCCCCGTGCGGTGCTCGCCGAAGCGCAGAGCGCTCCGGCTCCGCTCCTCCGATGGGCCTCGTCGCTCGGCCAGGATCACTCCAGGATCTTGCCGACCACGCCCGCGCCGACGGTGCGGCCCCCCTCGCGGATCGCGAAGCGGAGACCCTCGTCCATGGCGATCGGGGTGATCAGCTTGACCGTCACCTTCACGTTGTCGCCCGGCATGACCATCTCGGTGCCCTCGGGCAGCGTCATGACGCCGGTCACGTCGGTCGTGCGGAAGTAGAACTGCGGACGGTAGCCGTTGAAGAACGGCGTGTGCCGGCCGCCCTCCTCCTTGGTGAGGACGTAGATCTGCGCCTCGTAGTGCGTGTGCGGCGTGATCGAGCCGGGCTTCGCGAGCACCTGGCCGCGCTCGACCTCCTCACGCTTGATGCCGCGGAGCAGCGCGCCGATGTTGTCGCCCGCCACACCCTCGTCGAGCAGCTTGCGGAACATCTCGACGCCGGTGACGGTGGTCTTCTGGGTCGGACGGATGCCGACGATCTCGACCTCGTCGCCCACCTTGACCTTGCCCTTCTCGATACGACCCGTGGCGACGGTGCCGCGGCCCGAGATCGAGAACACGTCCTCGATCGGCATCAGGAACGGCGCGTCGACGGCGCGCTGCGGGTCGGGGATGTACGAGTCGATCGCCTCCATCAGGCGGTCGATCGCCGGCTCGCCGAGCTCGCTCTTGTCACCCTCGAGCGCCTTGAGCGCGCTGCCGCGGATGATCGGAATCTCGTCGCCCGGGAACTCGTACTTCGAGAGCAGCTCGCGGACCTCGAGCTCGACCAGGTCGAGCAGCTCGGGATCCTCGACGGCGTCGACCTTGTTCATGAAGACGACGATACGAGGCACGCCGACCTGCCGGGCGAGCAGGATGTGCTCGCGGGTCTGCGGCATCGGGCCGTCGGTCGCGGCGACCACGAGGATCGCGCCGTCCATCTGGGCGGCGCCGGTGATCATGTTCTTGATGTAGTCGGCGTGGCCCGGGCAATCGACGTGCGCGTAGTGGCGCTTCTCGGTCTCGTACTCGACGTGCGCCGTCGCGATCGTGATACCGCGTGCGCGCTCCTCGGGCGCCTTGTCGATCTGGTCGAACGCGACGAACTGTCCGAGCTTCTTTTGGGCCTGGACCTTGGTGATCGCCGCGGTGAGCGTGGTCTTCCCGTGATCGATGTGTCCGATCGTGCCCACGTTCACGTGCGGCTTGGTGCGCTCGAACTTTGCCTTCGCCATTGCTGCTCTCTCCCAATTGCGCCGAACTGACTTCCGGCGATCTTCCTTTTCTAGGCTCTTAGGCTCCGACGGCCTTGGCGGTGATCTCCTCCGAGATCGCCTGCGGCACGGGCTCGTAATGCGAGAATTGCATCGTGTACGTCGCGCGACCCTGCGTCATCGAACGTAGCTCGGTCGCGTAACCGAACATCTCCTTGAGCGGCACCTCGGCGCGGATGGCCTGCGCGCCGCCGCGCGGCTCCATGCCCTGGATCTTGCCGCGCCGACCGCTCAGGTTGCCGATCACGTCGCCCATGAACTCCTCGGGCACGACCACCTCGACGGCCATGATCGGCTCGAGGATGACCGGCGAAGCCTTCTGACACGCCTCCTTGAAGGCGATCGAGCCGGCGATCTTGAACGCCATCTCGGACGAGTCGACCTCGTGGTACGAGCCGTCGTAGAGCACGACGCGGACGTCGACGACCGGGTAGCCGGCGAGCACGCCGGACTCGCACGCCTCCCGGACGCCCTTCTCGACCGCCGGGATGTACTCGCGCGGGACCGTGCCGCCCTTGACCTCGTCCTTGAACTCGAAGCCGGTGCCCGGCGGCAGCGGCTCGACGCGGATCAGGACGTGGCCGTACTGGCCGCGGCCACCGGTCTGGCGAACGAACTTGTGCTCCTGCTCGACCGTCTTGCGGATGGTCTCACGGTACGCGACCTGCGGCTTGCCGACGTTCGCGTCGACCTTGAACTCGCGCAGGAGGCGGTCGACGATGATCTCGAGGTGCAGCTCGCCCATGCCGGCGATGATCGTCTGGCCGGTCTCCTTGTCGGTCCGCACGCGGAACGACGGATCCTCGGTCGCGAGCTTGGCGAGCGAGGTGGCGAGCTTCTCCTGGTCCGCCTTGGTCTTGGGCTCGATCGCGATGTCGATGACGGGATCGGGGAAGTCGATCGACTCGAGGATGATCGGGCTCTTCTCGTCGCACAGCGTGTCGCCGGTGCGCGTGTCGCGCAGACCGACCGCCGCGGCGATGTCGCCGGCGTAGACCTCGGTGATCTCCTCACGCTTGTTCGCGTGCATCTTGAGGAGACGGCCGATGCGCTCCTTCTTGCCGCGCGTCGAGTTCAGGACGTAGGAGCCGGACTGCATCGTCCCGGAGTAGACGCGGAAGAAGGTCAGCGCGCCGACGAACGGGTCGGTCATGATCTTGAACGCGAGCGCGCTGAACGGCGCGTCGTCGGCGGGCTTGCGCGTCATCTCCTTGCCGTCGGGATCGACGCCGGCGACGGGCGGCTTGTCGAGCGGCGACGGCAGGTAGTCGACGATCGCGTCGAGCAAGAGCTGCACGCCCTTGTTCTTGAACGAGCTGCCGCAGAGCACCGGAACGATCTTCGACTCGAGCGTCGCCTTGCGCAGCGCCGCCTTGATCTCGGCCACCGAGAGCTCCTTGCCCTCGAGGTACTTCTCGAGCAGCTCCTCGTCGGCCTCCGCGGCGGCCTCGACGACCTTCTCGCGGGCGGCGTTCGCGGCGTCGACCAGGTCGGCGGGGATCGGGACGGTCGAGAACTTCGCGCCCAGGCTGTCGTCGTCCCAGACGACGGCCTGCATCGTCACGACGTCGACGACGCCGCGGAAGTTCTCCTCGGTGCCGACCGGCACGTGCAGGGGCACCGCGTTCGACCGCAGACGATCGCGGATCATGTCCACGCAGCGGTCGAAGTTCGCGCCGACGCGGTCCATCTTGTTGATGAACGCGATGCGCGGAACGCCGTACTTGTCGGCCTGCCGCCACACCGTCTCGGACTGCGGCTCGACGCCGGCGACGGAATCGAACAGCGCCACCGCCCCATCGAGGACGCGCAGCGACCGCTCGACCTCCATGGTGAAGTCGACGTGGCCCGGCGTGTCGATGATGTTGATGCGGTGGTCCCGCCACATGCACTGGGTGGCCGCCGACGTGATGGTGATGCCCCGCTCTTGCTCCTGGGTCATCCAGTCCATCGTCGCGGTCCCTTCGTGGACCTCGCCGATCTTGTAGTTGACGCCGGTGTAGAAGAGGATGCGCTCGGTCGTGGTGGTCTTACCGGCATCGATGTGCGCCATGATGCCGATGTTGCGCGTTCTCTCGAGCGGAGCTTGACGTGGCATGGAAGTTAACGACCTTGATCCCCGGGGGTCAGCTCTCGCCGATCACCACCGGTAGTGGGCGAAGGCGTTGTTCGCCTCCGCCATGCGATGAGTGTCTTCCTTCTTCTTCACCGCGTTGCCCCGCATGTTCGCCGCGTCGAGCAGCTCGTTCGCGAGGCGCTCCGCCATCGACTTCTCGTGGCGAGCGCGGCTCGACTGCACGAGCCAGCGCATGCCGAGCGCGACGCGGCGCGGCGGCCGGACCTCGACGGGCACCTGGTAGGTGGCGCCGCCGACCCGGCGGGAGCGGACTTCGACGGAAGGCTTGACGTTCTCGAGGGCGCGCTTGAAGATCGCGAGCGGGTCCTCCTGGGTCTTCTCGGCGATGGTGTCCAGCGCGCCGTAGAAGATCCGCTCCGTGAGGCTCTTCTTGCCACCAAGCATCATGGTGTTCATGAACTTGGTGACCAACCGGTCGTGATACTTCGGATCCGGCAAAACGTCTCGCCGGCCCACTTCACCTTTACGTGGCATACGTATTCAGCTTCATGCGCCCGCCGCTCGATCGGCGGCGAACCGGTTTCGGGAGTCGGCGAAACCCGGACCGGGTCGCCCGGGTGCCTCGGCTTTGCGCTTCCCCCTGCTGTGTGGTGCTTTCCCCCTCGAACGAACTAGCGATCGACTCCGATTTGCCCGACTCGCGCGTCGGTTACTTGGGCCGCTTGGCGCCGTACTTCGACCGGCCGCGCTTGCGGTCCTGGACGCCGACGGCGTCCAGCGTGCCGCGGATGATGTGGTAGCGGACGCCGGGCAGGTCCTTCACGCGGCCGCCGCGGATGAGCACCACGGAGTGCTCCTGCAGATTGTGACCGATGCCGGGGATGTAGGAGGTGACCTCGATGCCGTTGGTCAGCCGGACGCGCGCCACCTTGCGCAGCGCGGAGTTCGGCTTCTTCGGGGTCGAGGTGTACACGCGGGTGCAAACGCCGCGCTTCTGCGGTGACTTCTGGAGGGCCGGCGTCGCCGCCTTGCGACGCACCTTCTCACGCCCCTTGCTCACCAATTGATTGATCGTCGGCATCCGTTCTCTCTGCGGATCTTCCTGCTCTTGCCGGTGCCCGCGTACCGCCCCGCCAGACCACCCGGCGAGCCGGATCTTGCGGCCTTGCGACATCTCGGCGCCGACGCCGTGGGCCGCCGACAATTCACCGGCGACCCACGGACGTGGGCCGAAAAAATTCGCTAAAGCGGAGGACTGTAGGGAATTAGAAATTAGCTGTCAAGCTACCTCTGCCGGTGAGCCGACCTGCGGCTCGCCCATGAGCCCCGACTCCTCGTCGGGCAGGCTCCCCGGCTCGGGCTCGTGCACCTCGACCTCGATCTTGTTGTAGCGCTGCATCCCGGTGCCGGCCGGAATCAGCCGACCCATGATGACGTTCTCCTTGAGGCCGACCAGGCGGTCCACCTTGCCGTTGAGCGCGGCCTCGGTGAGCACCTTGGTGGTCTCCTGGAAGGACGCCGCGGAGATGAAGCTCTCCGTCGACAGGCTCGCCTTGGTGATGCCGAGGAGCAGGTCCTCGGCCTTCGCCGGCTCGCCGCCGGCCTCCTCGACCCGCCGGTTCTCCTCCTCGAAGCGCCAGCGCTCGACGTGGTCGCCCACCAGGAACTCGGTGTCGCCGGCGTGGGTGATGCGCACCCGACGCAGCATCTGCCGGACGATGACCTCGATGTGCTTGTCGTTGATGCGCACGCCCTGGAGCCGGTAGATCTCCTGGATCTCGTCGACCAGGAACTTGGCGAGCTCCTTCTGACCCTTGATGGTCAGGATGTCGTGCGGGTTGGTCGAGCCGTCCATCAGCGGATCGCCCGCGCGGACGTGATCGCCCGGGTGCACGCGGATGTGCTTGCCCTTCGGGATCAGGTACTCGCGCGGCTCGCCGACCTCGGGCGTGACCTCGATCTTGCGCTTGCCCTTGGTGTCCTTGCCGTAGGAAACGACGCCGTCGATCTCGCTGACGACCGCGAACTCCTTGGGCTTGCGGGCCTCGAAGAGCTCGGCGACGCGCGGCAGACCGCCGGTGATGTCCTTCGTCTTGGTGGTCTCGCGCGGCATCTTCGCGAGCACGTCGCCGGCCATGACCTCCTGGCCGTCGACGACGCTCAGGTGAATGCCGACCGGGAGCGGGTAGCGCGCCTCCTGGCCGTTCGGCAGCTTGACGGTCTTGCCGTCCTTGCCCTTGATCGAGATGCGCGGCGAGAGCTGGCTGCCCTGCGACTCCGCGGCGCCGCGCTTCTTCGCCTTGGTGGCGTCCGCCGCCTGCCCGACCGTGGCCGTGTAGTCGATGACCACGGTGTTCGACAGGCCGGTGCGCTCATCGAGACGATCCTCGATGGTGACGCCCTCGATCAGGTCGCCGTACTTCACCGTACCCGACGCCTCGGTGAGGATCGGGGTGGTGTACGGATCCCACTCGGCGAGGCGGGTGCCCGCCTTGACCGCCTGACCGTCGCGCACCTTGAGCTTCGCGCCGTAGACGATCGGGTAGCGCTCACGCTCGCGCTCGCGGCCGCCCGACTCCTCGACCAGCGTGATCTGCCCGTTGCGGGACATGACCACGAGGTCGCCGTCCTTGTTCTCGACGGTGTTCAGGTTGTGGAAGCGGACGATGCCGTCGTTGCGGGCATCGAGCTCGGTCTGCTCGACGTGCCGGCTCGCGGTGCCACCGATGTGGAAGGTGCGCATCGTGAGCTGCGTGCCGGGCTCGCCGATCGACTGCGCCGCGATGACGCCGATCGCCTCGCCCAGGTTCACCATCTTGCCGCGCGCCAGGTCGCGGCCGTAGCAGCGGCTGCAGACGCCGTGACGCGACTGGCAGGTGAGCACCGAGCGGATCTTGACGCGGTCGACGCTCGCGCGCTCGATCGCCTCGACCTTGGCCTCGTCGATCTCCTCGTTCGCGTGCACGAGCACCGTGCCATCGAACGGGTCGAGGATGTCCTCGAGGGCGACGCGGCCGAGGACGCGGTCACCGAGCGACTCGATGATCTCGCCACCCTCGACGAGCGGCGTCATCTCGATGCCGTCGAGCGTGTTGCAGTCCTCTTCGGTGATGATGGAGTCCTGCGCGACGTCGACCAGGCGGCGCGTCAAGTAACCGGAGTTCGCGGTCTTGAGCGCCGTGTCGGCGAGACCCTTGCGGGCGCCGTGCGTCGAGATGAAGTACTGGAGAACGGTGAGGCCCTCGCGGAAGTTCGCGGTGATCGGGGTCTCGATGATCTCGCCCGACGGCTTCGCCATCAGACCGCGCATGCCGGCGAGCTGACGGATCTGCTGCGCCGAGCCGCGCGCGCCGGAATCGGCCATCATCCAGATCGGGTTGAAGCTGTCGATCTTGGTTTCCTTGCCGTTCTCGACGTAGGTCTCCTCGCGGAGCTCCTTGAGCATCTCGTCGGCGATCTGGTCGGTCTTCTCGGCCCAGATGTCGACGACCTTGTTGTAGCGCTCGCCGTCGGTGATGAGGCCCTTCGCGTACTGGTCCGCGATCTCGGCGACCTCCTTGGTCGCCTCCTCGATCAGCCGCTGCTTCGCGGCCGGGATCTTCATGTCCTTGATGCCGATCGAGATGCCGGCCTTGGTCGCGTAGGCGTAGCCGGTGTCCTTCAGCTTGTCGGCGAAGATCACCGTGGCCTTGTTGCCCGAGCGCCGATAGGCGATGTCGATCAGCTCGGCGAGCTCGCGCTTCTTCATCACGCGATTCACCTTCTCGAACGGGATCTCGGGCGGCACCACCTCGTAGAGCAGCACGCGGCCGACGGTGGTGCGGACGCGCTCGCCGTTGATCCGCACCTCGATCGCCGCCTGCAACGCGACCTCGCCCTGGTCGAACGCGATGCGCACTTCCTCTGGGCTCGCGAAGACCTTGCCGGTGCCCTTCACGCCCGGGCGCTCGCGCGTCATCCAGTAGAGGCCGAGAACCGTGTCCTGCGTCGGCACGATGATCGGCTTGCCGTGCGCCGGCGACAGGATGTTGTTCGTCGACATCATCAATGCGCGGGCCTCGACCTGCGCCTCGACCGACAGCGGCACGTGCACCGCCATCTGGTCGCCGTCGAAGTCCGCGTTGTACGCCGCGCAGACCAGCGGGTGGAGCTGGATCGCCTTGCCCTCGATCAGCACCGGCTCGAAGGCCTGAATGCCGAGGCGGTGCAGCGTCGGCGCGCGGTTGAGCAGCACCGGGTGCTCGCGGATCACCTCGTCGAGGATGTCCCACACCTCGGGGCGCTCCTTCTCGACCATCTTCTTCGCGCTCTTGATGGTCGTGACGAGGCCGCGCTCCTCGAGCTTGTTGTAGATGAACGGCTTGAACAGCTCGAGCGCCATCTTCTTCGGCAGGCCGCACTGGTGCAGGCGCAGCTCCGGACCGACGACGATGACCGAGCGGCCCGAGTAGTCGACGCGCTTACCGAGCAGGTTCTGGCGGAAGCGGCCCGTCTTGCCCTTGAGCATGTCGGACAGCGACTTCAGCGGCCGCTTGTTCGGACCGGTGATCGCACGCCCGCGGCGACCGTTGTCGAACAGCGCGTCGACGGCCTCCTGCAGCATGCGCTTCTCGTTCCGGATGATGATGTCCGGCGCCTGCAGCTCCATGAGGCGCTTCAGGCGGTTGTTGCGGTTGATGACGCGCCGGTAGAGGTCGTTGAGGTCCGACGTCGCGAAGCGGCCGCCGTCGAGCGGCACGAGCGGACGGAGGTCGGGCGGGATGACCGGGATGACCTCGAGGATCATCCACTCGGGACGGTTGCCCGACTTGCGCAGCGCGTTGACGACCTTGAGGCGCTTCGCGAGCTTCTTGCGCTTCGCCTCGCTGGTCGCGGCGCGCATCTCGGCGCGCAGCTCCTCGGCGAGCTGCTCGACGTCGATCTCCTTGAGCATCTCACGGATGGCCTCGGCGCCCATCTCGGCGCGGAAGCCGTCCGGTCCGTACTCCTCGATCGCCTTGCGGTACTTGGTCTCGGTGAGGAGCTCGTGCTTCTGCAGGCCCGAGTCCTTCGGGTCGATGACGACGTAGGACTCGAAGTAGAGGATCTTCTCGATCTCCTTCAGCGTGAGATCGAGCACGGTGCCGATGCGCGAGGGCAGGCTCTTCAGGAACCAGATGTGCGCGACCGGCGTCGCGAGGTCGATGTGGCCCATGCGCTCGCGGCGGACCTTCGACTGAATCACCTCGACGCCGCACTTCTCGCAGACCACACCACGGTGCCGCATGCGCTTGTACTTGCCGCAGTTGCACTCGTAGTCCTTGGTCGGGCCGAAGATCTTCGCGCAGAACAGACCGTCACGCTCCGGCTTGAACGTCCGGTAGTTGATGGTCTCCGGCTTCTTGACCTCGCCGTGCGACCACGAACGGATCTTCTCCGGCGAAGCGATCGAGATCCGCAGCGCCCCGAACGACACCGGGTTCTTCGGCTTCTCGAACAAGCTAAAAAGGTCTTCCATTTCTTCTCATCCTCGCCGACGGCGTGCGGCGTGACCGCACGCCGTCGACGTCAATGTGTCGCCGTTAGACCGCGTTCGCGTCACTCCTCGCCGACTGCGGCCGGCAGAGCAGGTGGCGCCTCTTCGAGCAGCTCGACGTCGAGCGCGAGGCTCTGCAGCTCCTTCAGCATGACGTTGAAGGACTCCGGCAGACCCGGCTCGAGCACGCTCTCGCCCTTGACGATCGCCTCGTACATGCGCGTACGACCGACGACGTCGTCGGACTTGACGGTCAGCATCTCCTGCAGCGAGTAGGCGGCGCCGTAGGACTCGAGCGCCCACACCTCCATCTCACCGAGGCGCTGACCACCGAACTGCGCCTTGCCGCCGAGCGGCTGCTGGGTGACGAGCGAGTACGGGCCGGTCGAGCGCGCGTGGATCTTGTCGTCGACCAGGTGGTGCAGCTTCATCATGTAGATGATGCCCACCGTCACCGGCTGGTCGAACGGCTCGCCGGTGCGCCCGTCGTAGAGAGTGGTCTGGCCGGTCTCGGGGAGCCCGGCCTTGGCGAGCAGCTGGAAGATCTCGCTCTCGCTGGCGCCGTCGAAGACCGGCGACGCGACGTGAATGCCGTTGGCGGCCTTCTCCGCGATCTTGATCAGGTCCTCGTCCCGGCAGTTGTCGAACAGCTCGTGGTACTCCTTGCCGTAGAGCTCCTTGAGCTTCTTGCGGACGTTCTCGACGCCGTCCTTGCCGTTCTCGCGCACCTCGCGCGCGAGCTGCGCGCCGAGCTCGCGCGCCGCCCAGCCGAGGTGGGTCTCGAGGATCTGACCGACGTTCATGCGCGACGGCACGCCGAGCGGGTTGAGCACGATGTCGACCGGCGTTCCGTCCGCCAGGTACGGCATGTCCTCTTCCGGCAGGATGCGCGACAGGACGCCCTTGTTGCCGTGGCGGCCTGCCATCTTGTCGCCGACCTGAAGCTTGCGCTTGATGGCGACGAAGATCTTCACCATCTTGATGACGCCCGGCGCCAGCTCGTCGCCCGCCTGCAGGCGCGCGATCTTCTCCTGGGTCACGCGCTGCAGGCGCTCGATCTGGTCGCGCATGGCGCGGCACGCACGCTCGAGCTCGCCCTCGGCCTTCTCGTCGCCGATGCGGATGTCGGCCCAGTAGGTCGGCGGGATGCGGTCGATGTCCTCGGCCGTCAGCTCGTGGCCCTTCGGCAGGAGCTGGCGGCGCTGGTCGTCCGCGACCCGGTTGGTCGTGGTCTTGCCGACGACGAGCTTCTTGACCTTGCGCGCCGTGCTCTCGCGGACGATGCGGACCTGGTCCTCCTCGTCCTTGCGGAGCCGCGCGATCTCGGCCTCCTCGATCTGACGCGAGCGCTCGTCCTTGGTGACGCCCTTGCGCGAGAAGACCCGCGCCTCGATCACCGTGCCCTCGACGCCCGGCGGAACGCGCAGCGAGGTGTCGCGCACCTCACCCGCCTTCTCGCCGAAGATCGCGCGGAGCAGCTTCTCCTCGGGCGAGAGCTGGGTCTCGCCCTTCGGCGTGATCTTGCCGACCAGGATGTCGCCCGGCCGAACCTCGGCGCCGATGCGAATGATGCCCGACTCGTCGAGGTTGGCGAGCGCCTCCTCGCCGACGTTCGGGATGTCGCGCGTGATGTCCTCGGGGCCGAGCTTGGTGTCGCGCGCGACGCACTCGAACTCCTCGATGTGCACCGAGGTGAAGAGGTCCTCCTTCACCACGCGCTCGCTGATCAGGATCGAGTCCTCGAAGTTGTAGCCGCCCCAC
Source organism: Candidatus Binatia bacterium (assembly GCA_036563615.1). NCBI lineage: Bacteria > Candidatus Binatota > Binatia (SeqCode) > Binatia bacterium. The sequence continues at coordinate 575,803 of DATCMB010000006.1, read as the reverse complement.
GGCATGAAGGCGACGAGGACGTTGCGGCCGAGCGCCAGCTCGCCCATCTCGGTCGCCGGGCCGTCGGCGAGCACGTCACCCGCGGAGACCCGATCTCCGACCTTGACGATCGGCTTTTGGTTGACGCAGGTGCTCTGGTTCGAGCGCTGGTACTTGATCAGCGGGAAGATGTCGATGCCGGTGTCGACGCCGTCGTTGCGCGGGTTGAGCGCGCGCACGACGATGCGGGTCGCGTCGACGCTCTCCACGATGCCGTCGCGCTTCGCGAGCACCGTGACGCCCGAGTCGCGCGCGACGGTGCTCTCCATCCCGGTGCCGACGAGCGGCGCGTCGGTGCGCAGCAGCGGCACCGCCTGACGCTGCATGTTCGAGCCCATGAGCGCGCGGTTCGCGTCGTCGTTCTCGAGGAACGGGATCAGCGACGCCGCCACCGACACCAGCTGGTTCGGCGACACGTCCATGAACTCGACCTGGTCCGGCGAGACCTGCTGGAACTCGCCGCCGGTGCGCGCGGAGACGATGTCCGCGGTGAACCGGCCCTGCGCGTCGAGCGGCGCGTTCGCCTGCGCGATGACGTGGTCCTCTTCCTCGAGCGCCGAGAGATAGTGGATCTCGTCGGTCGCGCGGCCGTTCTCGACCTTGCGGTAGGGCGTCTCGACGAAGCCGTACTCGTTCACCCGCGCGTAGGTCGACAGCGACGCGATCAGACCGATGTTCGGACCTTCCGGCGTCTCGATCGGACACACGCGGCCGTAGTGCGTCGGGTGGACGTCGCGCACCTCGAAGCCCGCGCGCTCGCGCGTCAGACCGCCCGGGCCCAGCGCCGAGAGACGACGCTTGTGCGTCACCTCGCTGAGCGGGTTGGTCTGATCCATGAACTGCGAGAGCTGCGACGAGCCGAAGAACTCCTTGATGACCGCGGCGACCGGCTTGTAGTTGATGAGCTCCTGCGGCATCAGCGTCTCGATGTCCTGCAGGCTCATGCGCTCCTTGATGGCGCGCTCCATGCGGACGAGGCCGATGCGGTACTGGTTCTCGACCAGCTCGCCGACCGCGCGCACGCGACGGTTGCCGAGGTGGTCGATGTCGTCGACCGTGCCGTTGCCGTTGCGGAGATCGATCAGGTAGCGGACGACCTCGAGAATGTCCTGGGCGCGCAGCGTGCCCTGCTCGAGCGGCGCGTTGAGGCGCAGCTTGTGGTTGAGCTTCAAGCGCCCGACGCGCGACAGGTCGTAGCGGTCCTTGTTGAAGAACAGGTTGTCGAAGAAGGTCCGCGCGGTCTCGCGGGTCGGCGGGTCACCCGGACGAAGCCGCTTGTAGATCTCCATGATCGCCTCGTCGGGCGAGGAGATCTTGTCCTGCAGCATCGTGTTGCGCAGCGACGGGCCGGTGTGGTCGAGGAACAGGACGTCGAAGCGCTCGATGCCGCGCTCGCGCAGCTTCTCGAGGATCTCGGGCGAGATCTCCTGGTTGCACTCGACGAGCACCTCGCCGGTCGCGGGATCGGCGATGTCGTACGCCGAGACCTTGCCGACGATGTCCTCGAAGTTGATCGGCAGCATCTCGACGCCGGCCGCCTCGAGCTGCCGGATCGAGCCCTTGGTGAGCTTGCGGCCTTCCTTGACGATGATCTCGTTGGTCTCGGGATGGCGGACGTCGCGCGTGACCTTGGTGCCGAGGTGCAGGTCCGGACGGAAGACGCGGAACGCCTTCTTGCCGTCGAGGACGATGGTGTCCTTCTTGTAGAAGTAGTTGAGCAGGTCCTCGGTCGTCATGCCGAGGGCGCGCAGCAGCACCGTCGCGTGGAACTTCCGGCGGCGGTCGATGCGGACGTAGATGATGTCACGCGGGTCGAACTCGAAGTCGATCCACGAGCCGCGGTACGGGATGATGCGCGCCTTGTAGAGCAGCTTGCCCGAGGCGTGCGTCTTGCCCTTGTCGTCGTCGAAGAAGACGCCCGGCGAGCGATGGAGCTGGGAGACGATGACGCGCTCGGTACCGTTGATCATGAAGGTACCGTTCGGCGTCATGAGCGGGATCTCGCCGAAGTAGACCTCCTGCTCCTTGACGTTCTTGATCGAGCGCGTCCCGGTCGTCGGATCGACGTCGTAGATGACCAGGTGGACGGTGACCTTCAGCGGCGCAGCGTAGTTGTTGCCGCGTTGATGGCACTCCTCGATGTCGAACTTGGGCTCGCCGATCGAGTAGCTGACGAAGTCGAGCTCGGCGGTGTCGTTGAAATCCTTGATCGGGAAGACGGACTTGAACACGGCCTGCAGACCGACGTCCTTCCGCTGATCGGGCGGAACGTCCTTCTGCAGAAACTCCTCGTAGGAACGCCGCTGGATCTCGATGAGGTTCGGGATCTCGACGACCTTCTTGATCTTTCCGAAGTTGCGCCGTGGACGGAAATTGTCCGCAACCTGCGCCATTTATGCCCCTTTTGTCCCCGTCGGGCGCCCGCCGCGGCCGCTACGCCGCCGCGTCCCGGCTCCCCCGGTGGACCTCGGGCCGCGGGTCGAGCCCGCGTCCCTCGCCATTCCCTGACTCGTCACTTCGTGACCAGGTCGATCGATGCACTGCTGATCGAGGGGTCACGCTGTTGGCAAAAAGGCACACGAGGCCCGTCGGGCCTCGTGGCTTCATTTGAACGAAATCTGTGTTGCGCACCTGACGGCGCGCGGAGGCTACTGCAGCTCGACAGTGCCGCCCGCCTCCTCGAGCTTCTTCTTCATGTCCTCGGCCTCGGCCTTCGCCACGCCTTCCTTCACGGTCTTCGGCGCGCCGTCGACGAGGTCCTTGGCCTCCTTCAGGCCCAGGCCCGTGAGCTCGCGGACGACCTTGATGACCTGGATCTTCTTGTCACCCGCGGACTTGAGGATGACGTTGAACTCCTCCTTCTCCGCGGCAGGGGCCGCAGCGCCCGGCGCGGCAGCAGCGCCGCCGACCGCAGCGACGGCGACCGGGGCCGCCGCCGACACGCCCCACTTCTCCTCGAGCGACTTGACCAGCTGGGATACCTCCAGGATGGTCAACCCCGAGAGGGTGTCAATGAGCTCGTTCATCTTTTCTGCCGTGATGGCCATACCTTCTCCTCGAAACTGAGCGGGAGCGTCCGCCGCCCCGCCGTCGTGTCGCCAAGCCTACGCGGTCACTCCGCGGGCGCTCCCTTCTCTGCGCGGGCCGCCAGCAAACGGGCGAGCGCCGCACCGGGCTCATTGAGCGTCCGGACGAGCTTGCTCGCCGGCGCCAGGAGGACGCCGAGCAGCTGCGCCCGGAGCTGGTCCTTGCCGGCGAGCTTCGCCAGCGCGGCCACGTCGTCGCGCGCGAAGAGCTGTCCGTCGAGGACGGCGCCCTTGACCGACAGCTTCTCCGCGTTCTGCCCGGAGTATTCGACGATCTCCTTGATGACGGCGATCGGGTCGCCGTAGCCGAACACGAGCGCGGTCGGGCCTTCGAGCAGCGGCGCGAGCCCCTCGAACGAGGTGCCCTGCACCGCGCGGATCGCGAGGGTGTTCTTCGCGACCTTGTACTCGCCCGAGAGCTCGCGGATCTTGGTCCGCAGCTTGGTGACCTGCGAGACCGTCAGACCGCGCGGCTCGGTGAGGACCGCGACCGAAGCGCGCTCGAGGCGCTCCTTCAGGCTCTTTACGATTTCTGGTTTGCTTTGCGAGATCACGGCTTCGTGGCCCTCGTGTTCAGGCGGCTACCTTGGTGCTCAGCGGGTCGACCTTGATCCCGGGCCCCATCGTCGTCGACACCGCGATCGAGCGCAGGTACGTGCCCTTCGCCGCCGCCGGCTTGGCGCGGATCAGGCTCTCGAGCACGGCGTTCGCGTTGTCGAGCAGCTTCTCCGCGCCGAAGGAGCGCTTGCCGATCGGCACGTGCACGATGCCGGCCTTCTCGACGCGGTACTCGACCTTACCGGCCTTGATGTCGCGGACCGCCTTCGCGACGTCCATGGTCACCGTGCCGACCTTCGGGTTCGGCATCAGGCCGCGCGGACCGAGCACCTTACCGAGCTTGCCGACCACGCCCATCATGTCGGGGGTCGCGATCGCGCTGTCGAACTCGAGCCAGTTCTCGTTGGTGATCTTGGCGGCGAGATCGTCGGCGCCGACGTAATCGGCGCCCGCCTCCTGCGCCTCACGCGCCTTCTCGCCCTTCGCGAACACCAGCACGCGAACCGTCTTGCCGGTGCCGTGCGGCAGCTGCGTCGTACCGCGGACGTTCTGATCTGCTTGACGCGGGTCGACGCCGAGCCGCACCGCGAGCTCGACCGTCTCGTCGAACTTGGCGGGGTCGGTCTCGAGCGCGAGCTTCAGCGCGTCCGCGAGCGCGTAGCGCTTCTCGCGGTCGACCTTCGCGACGGCGTTCCGGTGCCTCTTGCTGTGCTTCTTCGCCATGATCAGTCCACGATCTCGAGCCCGATCGAGCGCGCGGTGCCGGCGATGGTGCGCTCGGCCGCTTCGAGCGAGTTCACCGCCAGATCGGGCATCTTGAGCTTCGCGATGTCGCGCACCTGCTCCCTGGTCACCTTGCCGACCATCTTGCGGCGCGGCTCGCCCGAGCCCTTCTCGATGCCCGCCGCCTTCTTCAGCAGCACCGCGGCGGGCGGCGTCTTGGTGACGAACGTGAAGGAGCGGTCCGCGTAGACCGTGATGATGACCGGGATGATGAGCCCGGCCTGAGCCTGGGTCTGCGCGTTGAACGCCTTGCAGAACTCCATGATGTTAACGCCGCGCTGGCCGAGCGCCGGACCGACCGGCGGGCTCGGGTTCGCCCCGCCGGCGGGAATCTGGAGCTTGACCTCGGCGATAACCTTCTTTGCCACGACGCCTCCCCTAAGCCTTCTCGACCTGGATGAAGTCGAGCTCGACGGGCGTCGCGCGGCCGAAGATGCTGATCAGCACCCGCAGCTTGCCCTTGTCGGGCTTGACCTCTTCGACGACGCCGTTGAAGTCCTGGAACGGTCCGTCGATGACCTTGACGCTCTCGCCAGCCTCGAACAGGACCTTGGGCTTGACGGCGCCCTCTTCCATCTGCTGCGTGATCTCGCGGACCTCGGCCTCGCTGATCGCAGGCGGATCGTCCGTGCCACCGACGAAGCCGGTCACCCGCGGCGTCGACTTGATGAAACCTTTGATGTAGTCGCCGAGGATGCCGATATTGACCAGGATGTAGCCCGGAAAGAACTTCCTGGTCGACGTCCGTCGCTGACCCTTGACGAGCTCGACGACTTTCTCGGACGGGACGAGCACCTCACGGAAGGACTCGAGCTGCTCGATCGCGCGCTTCAGGTCCGCGATCGCCGCAAGATCCTTGTCCGTCTTGTCGGACTTCGCTTCGAGCGCGGCGAGATCTGCCTTCTTCTTCGCCAGCTCGCCCCGGCGACGCTCGTCGAGCGACGCCTTCACCTTGGCCTCGTAACCCGAGTAGGTGTGGACGACGTACCAGCGCGGAGTCAGGTCGCCTGCGGCAGCCTTCGTCTCGCTCATTCCTGACCCATGATGTATTGCATCGCGAACGAGAGGGCGAAGTCGACGAGCCCGAGGAACGTGGCCACGATCACGACCGCGACGATGACGATCACCGTCGCGGAGTAGGTTTCCTTACGCGTCGGCCAGTGGACCTTCTTGAGCTCCTGCCACGCCTCCTTGACGAACTCGATCGACCGCGGGACGACGGTGGTGATCTGTCCCAGTCCGCCTTGCTGAGGCTGCTTGCCTCCGGATTGCTGCTCCATTGCCATGTGCGCCTTGCGTCGCTCCCGCCGCTCGCGTGTCCCTTATGAATGTGCCGAGTTCGTTCGTCCGCTCGTGGTGATTGTCGCGTCGGTCGCGGCGCCGCGCTCGCCGACCGCCTTGACGGGCCAGGCAGGATTCGAACCTGCAACCCCCGGATTTGGAGTCCGGTGCTCTAACCAATTCGAGCTACTGACCCCCGCGGGGCAGTGACGCCGAAGGCCGCCCGTCGTCCCGGCACGTCACGGCAGCGACGCGCGCACCGGAGCGCCGCGGCGCAACGATCAGACCTTGACCTCCTTATGGAGCCGATGGCCCCGGCAGGCCGGGCAGTACTTCTGGATGGAGAGCTTCTCCGTGGTGCGCTTCTTGTTGCGCGTCGTCGTGTAGTTCTTCCGCTTGCATTCGTCGCACGCGAGTCCAACCAGATCTCTCATCGCCGCCTACCTTTCCGACGAGCCCAGGAGCGGGATCGAACCGCCGACCTCGTCCTTACCAAGGACGTGCTCTGCCGACTGAGCTACCTGGGCCTGTTCGCTGCGTCGGAACGACACCTCGCGGTCTTTCCGCCTTGTTGATTGCCGCGAAACTGCTTGCGGCATCGAGAGCGGGAAACGGGATTCGAACCCGCGACCCCGAGCTTGGAAGGCTCGTGCTCTAACCAGCTGAGCTACTCCCGCCTGATCGTCCGACTCTCTGCTTGTTCCTCGCTGTCCTTTGCTTCCGTTCTTCTCTCGTTCTCGCTGCTCGTGTCGTTCTCGCTTCCGACCCCGGCCCGGGCCGAGCATTTCGCGCTCGATCCAGAGATCCGCTCCTATGGAGAGGGGAGGATTCGAACCTCCGAAGGCGTTCGCCGGCAGATTTACAGTCTGCTCCCGTTGGCCACTTGGGTACCTCTCCCCAGACGCGAAACCGAACGGCCAGCCGATGATCGGACTCGAACCGACAACCTACTGATTACAAATCAGTTGCTCTACCATTGAGCTACATCGGCCCGGGTCGGGACTTGGCGCTCGACGTCTAAAGCATTGATTTCTCGAAATGATTTTCCATCCGGCGAGTCGCGAAGCCCCGCCCCCCGCTGGCACGGTTCCCCGAAAAATGAGATAACCGGCGTTTCTACCATCGCGCCAAAGCCAGTGTCAAGTTCGGGGCTGCCCTCGAGACCCTTACCGATCGGTCAGTCGGGGTGGGCACGCCGGATCTCGAACAGCGCGACGGCGGCGGCGACCGACACGTTGAGCGACTCCACGCGCCCGCGCATCGGGATGCGCACCAACCGATGGCAGGACCGGCGGACCAGCGGCCGGATCCCTTCGCCCTCCGATCCCACCACCAGCGCGACCGGCAGCCCGGGCACCGCGCCCGGCGAGAACAGGTCCACCTCGGCCTCGCCGGCGAGGCCGATCGTCCAGTAGCCGGCGTCCCGCAGCGCGTCGACCGCCCGCGCCACGTTCACCACGCGGACCAGGCGCAGCCACTCGACCGCCCCGGCCGCCGCCTTGACCAGCGCGGGCGACAGGTGCGGGGCGCGGTCGCGGGCCAGCAGCACGCCGCCCGCCCCCGCCGCCTCGGCCGAGCGCAAGATCGCGCCGACGTTGCGCGGATCGGTCACCTCGTCGAGCACCAGCACGAGGTCGGGACGCTCTTCGATCAGGGCTTCGAGCGGGATACCGGCGGGGGCCCGTCCGAGCGCCACGATCCCCTGGTGCGGCACGCCGCCCGCGGCACGCTCGAGCACCGACCGCTCGACCTGCTCGGTCGCGACCCCCGCGCGCCCGATGCGGCGAATCAGATCCGCGCTCGCATCGCCCGCGAGCAGCACCCGCTCGACGTCCCGGGGACGCGACTCGATGAAGGCGAGCGCCGCGTGCGTGCCCGGCGCGACGTAGCGGCCACGCGCATCACCGCGCCGAGCGTCAAGTTTTACACCACTAGGGGCGTCGGGTAGCATCGCCCTTCCGGGTCGATGGGGCGCACGCTTCACCGTTACATCTTTCTGCAGGTACTCGCGCCGTTCGCCGCCGGCCTCGCCCTCTTCACATTCATCCTGCTGATCGCACGCATCATGAAGCTGGTCGAGATGGTGGTGAACCGGGGGGTTCCCGCGCTCGAAATCCTGCGTGTGTTCTCGTACATCCTGCCCGCCTTCCTCGAGGTCACGGTGCCGATGGCGCTGCTGCTCGCCTGCCTGCTGGCCTGCGGGCGGCTCTCGGCCGACAGCGAGATCACCGCGATGAAGGCCGCCGGGCTCAGCCTATACCAGATCGCGGCGCCGATCGGGGTGTTCGCCGTGCTGGTGTTCATCCTGTCGCTCTTCCTCTCGATGTATGCCCGCCCGTGGGGCAACTCCGCGCTCAAGAGCGCGATCTTCGACCTCGCCCGAACGCGGGCGACGGTCGGCCTCAAGGAGCACGTCTTCAACGACGAGTTCAAAGGCCTGATGATCTACGTCGAGGAGATCGAGCCGCCCGGGAACTACCTCGAGCGGATCCTGATCTCCGACCGGCGCCAGGCCGGCGAAGAGAACACCGTGGTCGCGAAGCGCGGCGTGCTGATCGCCGACGAGGACAATCGCTCGGTGAACCTGCGCCTCTTCGACGGCGTCATCTTCACCAGCCGCGCCAGCGAGAGGGGCTACCACAAGACCGACTTCACGACGTACGACGTGAGCCTCGACCTCAACGAGGCGCTCGGGCGGCTCGAGATGCGCGAGCGTGAGCCCAGCGAGCTGCCGCTCGCGGAGCTGCGCGAGCGCATCACGACGCTGCAGTCCGAGGGTCAGCCGGCGCGCGCCGAGCGCGTCGAGCTCGCGCGCCGCTTCTCGATCCCGTTCGCGGCGCTCGTCTTCGCCGTGATCGGCGTCCCGCTCGGACTGCAGCCGGTGCGCGCCGTGCGCTCGCGCGGGCTCGCCGTGAGCCTCGTCATCATCCTCGCGTACTATCTCATGCTGTCCGCTGCGGAGACCCTCGGCACGCAGGGCAAGGCGCCGATCCGGCTCGCGCTGTGGACGCCGAACATCGTGCTCGCGGTGATCGGCGTCGTGCTCTTCGTCCGCCAGGCGCAGGAGCTGAGCGGCCCCGCGGAGGGCTTCTTCGCACGCTTCACCGACGCGGCCGTCGGTCGGCTCGCGACCGCGCTCCGGCGAGCAGGCTGATGTTCGGCTCCGCCTGGCTGCCCACCATTTCCCGCTATCTGCTGCGGGAGTTCGGACGCGCGTTCTCGCTGTGCCTCGCGGCCTTCGTCGGGCTCTACCTGTGCGTCGACTTCTTCGAGCGCTTCCCCGGCTTTCTCAGCCACAACGCGCCGACGCGGCTCATCATCCTGTACTTCGTCCTCAAGATCCCGCTGATCCTCACGCAGATGACGCCGGTCGCCGTGCTCGCCGGGATGCTGCTGAGCCTCGGCAACCTCGCACGACGCAGCGAGCTCATGGCGATGCGCTCGTGCGGCGTGAGCCTGTGGCAGATCGGCGGACCGCTCGTGATGGCCTGTCTCGTGATCTCCCTGCTCACGCTCGCGTGGAGCGAGTACGTCGTGCCCGGGGCGTCGATGCAGGCTCACTACGTCGACCGTGTCCAGATCAAGAACAAGAAATTCCGCGGCCACTTCAACGAGGCCGAGATCTGGTACCACGGCTCGAACGGCTTCACGAACATCGACCGCTACGACGCCAACCGCAACGAGATCTACGGCTTGACGCGCTACGAGTTCGACCCCTCGTTCGAGCTGCGTAGGATCGTCGAGGTGCCGGTCGCGACCTGGACCGGCGACGGCTGGCGCGCGACGGAGGTCGAGGAGATCCGCTTCGGTCCGGACGGCGCGGTGGAGACGGCGCGTCTCCCGGAGTCCGAGTTCCGGATCGACGAGACGCCGGAGGACTTCACCGCCGTCCACCGCGAGCCCGAGGATCTGAGCTACCGGTCGCTCGCGCGCGAGATCCACGACCTGCGCCGCAAGGGCATCGACACCACCGAGGCGAAGGTCGACCTGTGGCTCAAGCTCGCGGTGCCGTTCATCAGCGTGGTGATGGCGCTGATCGCGATCCCGCTCGCGTCGCGGCACAGCCGCGGGTCCGGCATGGCGGCGAGCGTCGGGGCGGCGCTGGTGGTCGGCTTCGCCTACTGGGTGGTGCTCGCGCTGTCGACGAGCCTCGGCAAGGGCGGGGTGCTGCCGGCGCCGCTTGCGGCGTGGAGCGCGAACATCATCTTCGGCGCGATCGGGGTGATCTTCTTCCTCGGCTCGGAGTGAGCGCGCGGAGCTGCGGCACCCAAGCCCACTCACGGCGGCACGCGATCCAGCGCACAAACGAAAACGCCGCCCCGGTGACCCGGGACGGCGTTCGCGCAGTGTTCAGCGCTTCGAGTACTGCGGCCGCTTGCGCGCCTTGTGGCGGCCGTACTTCTTCCGCTCGACCTCGCGCGAGTCGCGCGTCAGGTAGCCGGCGCGCTTCAACGGGCTGCGCAGGTTCTCGTCGACCTGGAGCAGCGCACGGGCGATGCCGTGCCGGATCGCCGACGCCTGCGCCGACACGCCGCCGCCGCGGACGTTCACCGAGACGTCGAAGCGTCCCTGGATCTCGGTGACCTCGAACGGCTGGTTGACGATCATGCGCGACGTCTCGCGCCCGAAGTAGTCCTCGAGCGGACGATCGTTCACCACGATGCGCCCCTCGCCCGGACGCAGCCGGACCTGGGCGATCGCGCACTTGCGCTTGCCGGTGGCCTGAAAGACTTGACCCTGCTGTGTCATGGCGTCGTTCAATCCTGCGCTGGGACCGGCGTCGCCTGCTGCGCGCCGTGCGGATGCTCCGCACCGGGATACACCTTCAGCTTCGTGATCAGCCGGCGGGAGAGACGGTTCTTCGGCAGCATGCCCTGCACCGCCCCGCGCACGAGCCGCTCCGGCTTCTCCTCGAGCAGGCGCCCGGCCGTGGTGGCGCGCAGGCCGCCCGGGTACTCCGTGTGGCGGTAGTAGATCTTGTCGGTCGCCTTGCGTCCGGTCAGACGGACCTTCGCCGCGTTCACCACCACGACGAAGTCACCGCAATCGATGTGCGGCGAGAAGAACGGCTTGCCCTTGCCCCGCAGCAGGTTCGCCACCTGCGTCGCGACGCGACCGAGCGCACGCCCTTCGGCATCGACGACGAGCCAGCGCCGCTGCGCAAGCGCGTCCTCCCGGGTCATGACGAATGTCTTTGCCGCCATACGAAAGCCGATTCTCCGACGGCGGGCCCCCCGGAAGCCGGAACGCCCGCCGTCGGGGCCGACCGTGGGAATGGACTCGCGCGTCGTTGTTGGAACGTTGGAACGGGGCCGACGAGGCTCGAACTCGCGACCTCCGGCGTGACAGGCCGGCGCTCTAACCAGGCTGAGCTACGACCCCGTGATCCTGGCACCGTTAACAGTCGCGATGCAGGTCGGCAAGGAAGGAACCGCGGAAAAGGCGACGATCAGGGGCAGCGGCGCGGCGAAATGGGCGGTGTGCGGATCGAACGCACGACCCCCGGCTTGTAAGGCCGATGCTCTCCCGCTGAGCTAACCGCCCCGGTGATCCCTTCCCCCAAGGCCGACGCAGATCGCGTGCGAAGTGCGTAACGGCGCGCGGTGCTCCTCAGTTCAGCGCGTCCTTGAGGACCTTGCCGGGCTTGAACTTGGCGGACCGGGAGGCCTGGATCTCGATGGTCTCCCCGGTCTTCGGGTTGCGACCCTGGCGGGCCTTTCGCTGCGAGACGGTGAACGTACCGAAGCCGGAGATGTTGACCTTGTCGTTGTTCTTGAGGGCCGCGATGATGTCGTCGAAGATCAGGTTGACGGCGCGCTCCGCCGTGGCCTTGGGTAGATCGATCTTGCCCGCCATCGCCTCGATCAGATCCGCCTTGGTCATTTTGCCCCCTCTCCCGGCCGGATTATCAGATGCCGGCGCCGTGTCGCAAACGATCGGTGCCCAACGACTACCGCACGGGACCGGCTGACGGCCACCGTGCGGCAGGATCATTGCAGACGCAACCGGCGCGTGCACGCCGGGCTGCGTGGTGTGAGGCCCGGACCGCCGCGAGGCGGCCCGGGCCAAACCTCCCTTTACCTCAATGGGTGACGACGTCCGTCGTCGGAGCCGCCGGCTCGGGGAAGCGCTCACCGAGGTCCGCCGGCTTCTTGAGGAAGTTGTCGGGGTCGGTCAGGACGAGCGCCTTGCGCAGGACGTCGTCCATGTGCTCGACCAGCTCGATCGTCACCGTCTTGAGGATCGACGGCGGGATCTCGCTGATGTCCTTCTCGTTCTCCGTCGGGATCAGGATGTGCTTGATCCCGCCGCGGTGCGCCGCGAGGACCTTCTCCTTCAGGCCCCCGATCGGCAGAACGCGCCCGCGCAGCGTCACCTCACCCGTCATGGCGAGATCGCAGCGGACGGGGATGCGGGTGAGCGCCGACACCAGCGACGTCGCCAGCGTGATGCCCGCCGAAGGACCGTCCTTCGGCGTCGCGCCCTCGGGCACGTGAATGTGGACGTCGATCTTCTGATAGAAGTCGCGCTCGAGCCCGAGGTCGTCCGCGCGTGAGCGGACGTAGCTCATCGCGGCCTGCGCCGACTCCTGCATCACCTCACCGAGCCGACCGGTGATCGTCAGCTTGCCCTTGCCGGGCACCACCGCGACCTCGGTCGCGAGCAGCTCGCCGCCGAGATCGGTCCACGCGAGACCGGTCGTGACGCCGACCCGCGCTTCCTGCTCGGCGCGGCCGTAGCGGTACTTCTCCGGGCCGAGGTACTTCGAGAGGCTCTTCGAGTTGATCAGGATGTGCGCGTCGCGGTCGCCCTTGACCACCTCGACGACCACCTTGCGGCACAGCGACGCGAGCTCGCGCTCGAGGTTCCGAACACCGGCCTCCTTCGTGTAGTGCCGGATGAGGCCGAGGATCGCGTTGTCCGAGAACTCGATGTTCGATTCCTTGAGGCCGTTCGCCTCGCGGACCTTGGGCACGAGGTACTTCTTGGCGATGTTCAGCTTCTCGAGCTCGGTGTACCCGGCGATCCGGATGATCTCCATGCGATCCTGGAGCGGACGCGGGATGCGCTCGAGGTTGTTCGCCGTGGTGATGAACATCACCTTCGACAGGTCGTAGTCGACGTCGAGGTAGTGGTCGTTGAAGCTGGTGTTCTGCTCGGGATCGAGCACCTCGAGCAGCGCCGACGACGGATCACCACGGAAGTCCGTCGACATCTTGTCGATCTCGTCGAGCAAGAAGACCGGGTTGTTCGAGCCCGCCTTCTTCATCGACTGGATGATCTTGCCAGGCAGCGCGCCGATGTAGGTGCGCCGGTGGCCGCGGATCTCGGCCTCGTCGCGCACGCCGCCGAGCGACACGCGGACGAACTTGCGCCCCGTCGCGCGCGCGATCGACTTGCCGAGCGACGTCTTGCCGACGCCCGGCGGCCCCACGAGGCAGAGGATCGGACCCTTGATCTCGCCGACCAGGCTGCCGACGGCGAGGTACTCGAGGATCCGCTGCTTCACCTTCTCGAGGCCGTAGTGATCCTCCTCGAGGATCTTCTCCGCCTCGGCGATGTCGAGCTTGTCGTCGGTGTACTCGCCCCACGGAAGCGAGATCAGCCAGTCGATGTAGTTGCGTACGACCGTCGCCTCCGCGGACATCGGCGACATCATCTTCAGCTTCTTGAGCTCCTTCTCGGCCTTCTCCTGGGCCTCAGGGCTCATCTTGCGCGCCTTGATCTTCTCCTCGAGCTCCTGGATCTCGTTCTTGAACTCGTCCTTCTCGCCGAGCTCCTTCTGGATCGCGCGCATCTGCTCGTTGAGGTAGTACTCCTTCTGCGTCTTCTCCATTTGTTTCTTGACGCGAGTACGGATGCGCTTCTCGACCTCGAGGATCTCGATCTCAGACCGCATGTAGCCGAGCACCTTCTCCAGCCGTGCGGCCGGATCGAAGGTCTCGAGCAAAGCCTCCTTGTCCTCCAGCTTGATGCCGAGATGGGCGACGATGGTGTCGGCCAGGCGCGCCGGATCGGTGATCGACGCGACCGACATGATCATCTCGGGCGGGATCTTCTTGTTGAGCTTGACGTAGTTCTCGAAGGTCGAGTTCACGCTGCGGATCAGCGCCTCGACCTCCGTCGTCCCCTCGCAGGTCTCCTCGATCTCCTCGACCTCGACCAGGAAGAACTCCGGGTTCGGGACGTAGCGGGCAATGCGCGCGCGCTTCTTGCCCTCGACGAGCACCTTGACGGTGCCGTCCGGGAGACGGAGCAGCTGCACGACCGTGCCGAGCGTGCCGACGTTGTAGATGTCGGCCTCGGACGGCTCGTTGGTCTTCGCGTCCTTCTGCGCCGCGAGGAGGATGAACTTCTGCTTGTTCATCGCCTCTTCGAGGGCGCGGATGGACTTCTGGCGGCCGACGAACAGCGGGACCACCATGTGCGGGAAGACGATGATGTCACGCAACGGCAGCAGGGGTACCCGCAGCCCGCCGCGCTGGTCTTCTCCGCCCGGGTCCTTCTTGTCCTTGTCGTTTCTAAAGAGCATCTAGGATTTTCTTCCTCACGCCGTCTCGGCAGCCTTCTGGTAGAGGATGATCGGCTGCTCACGGTTGGTGATGACCTCCTCGGAGATCAGCACCTCTTTGATGTTCGGCTGGGACGGGATCTCGTACATGATGTCGAGCATCACGTTTTCCATGATGGCGCGCAGACCACGCGCCCCCGACTTCCGCTTCAACGCCTCCCGCGCGATCGCCGTCAACGCGCCGTCCGTGAACTTGAGATGGACGTTCTCCATCTCGAACAGCTTCGCGTACTGACGCGTCAGGGCGTTCTTCGGTTCACGCAGGATGCGCACGAGAGCGGCTTCGTCGAGCTCCTCGAGCGTCGCGATCATCGGGAGACGACCGACGAACTCGGGGATCAGACCGAACTTCAGCAGATCCTCGGTCTGCACCTCGCGCAGGAGATCCGTCGTGTTGCGCTCGTCGCGCTTGCGGATCTCCGCGCCGAAGCCGACGGCCTTCAGGCCGACGCGCCGGCGGATGATGTCCTCGAGGCCGACGAACGCGCCACCGCAGATGAACAGGATGTTGGTCGTGTCGACCTGCAGGAACTCCTGCTGCGGATGCTTGCGACCGCCCTTGGGCGGCACGGACGCCGTCGTCCCCTCGATGATCTTGAGCAGCGCCTGCTGGACACCTTCACCCGAGACGTCGCGGGTTATCGACGGGTTGTCCCCCTTGCGGGCGATCTTGTCGATCTCGTCGATGTAGACGATGCCGCGCTGGCACTTCTCGACGTCGTAGTCGGCGTTCTGGAGCAGCGAGAGGATGATGTTCTCGACGTCCTCGCCGACGTAGCCCGCCTCGGTGAGCGAGGTCGCGTCGGCGATGGCGAAGGGAACCTGGAGGAAGCGAGCCAGCGTCTGAGCGAGCAGAGTCTTGCCGGAGCCGGTCGGACCGATGAGGATGATGTTCGACTTCTGCAGCTCGACGTCGCCGGTGACCAGCTGCGAATCGATGCGCTTGTAGTGGTTGTGGACTGCGACGGCGAGGATCTTCTTCGCGTGCTCCTGGCCGATGACGTACTGGTCGAGAACCTTCTTGATCTCGGCCGGCTTCGGAACCGCCGAGCTCGAGGTGACGTTCTCTTCCTGATCACACTCCTCGGCGATGATGTCGTTACAAAGATCGATGCACTCGTCGCAGATGTAGACGGTCGGCCCGGCGATCAGCTTGCGAACCTCGTCCTGGCTCTTTCCGCAGAAAGAGCAGACCAGGTTCCCGGACCGGTCGTCACCGTGCTTGGCCATGGAACCCCCTAGGCCGCCTTCCTAGGCCCTCTGCTTGGCCGAGCGGGCAACGATCACCTCGTCGACGAGCCCGTACTCGACGGCCTGCTTGCTGGTCATGAAGAAGTCGCGGTCGGTATCCTTCTCGATACGCTTCAGCGACTGACCGGTGTGCTTGGCGAGAATGTTGTTGATCTGCTCGCGCATCCGAAGGATCTCGCGGGCCTGGATGTCGATGTCCGTGGCCTGGCCCTGCGCGCCGCCGAGCGGCTGGTGAATCATGATGCGCGCGTACGGTAGCGAGAAACGCTTGCCCTTCTCTCCCGCCGCGAGGAGCAGCGCACCCATGCTCGCCGCCTGACCCAGGCAAAGGGTCGAAACGGGCGGGCGGATGTACTGCATCGTGTCGTAGATCGCGAGACCAGCCGACACCGAGCCGCCGGGAGAGTTGATGTAGAAGTGGATGTCCTTCTCGGGGTCTTCCGACTCGAGAAAGAGCATCTGAGCGATGACCAGGTTGGCGACCTCGTCGGTCACCGGAGAGCCAAGGAAGACGATTCGATCTTTGAGGAGACGCGAGAAGATGTCGTAGGCGCGCTCGCCGCGACCCGTCTGCTCGACGACCATCGGAATCAGATTCATCACCGATCAGACCTCGCAGCTCGGCTGATTTTCATGGGCGGATTCTAGACGTTTCAAAAACCCCGAGCAACGACTAATCCCCCCTGCTCCCTTCGCGGGAAGGCTCTCCTTCCCTCACATCGGCACGTTCCACGAGCCGCTCAAGCGCGCGTGCGCGGCGCATGTCTGCGCGCACCGCGTCACGGGCGTGGTCGTGCGCGTAGTGCTCGCGCAGATGATCTGCGTGCTTGCCTGCGGATGCGACGATGCGTCCGATCTGCTCCGCGAGCTCGTCGTCGGTGACTTCGATCGCGAGCTGGTTCGCGACCGCGTCAAGCAGCAGGTCGCGTCGCACCAGGCGCTCGGCGCGCGGGCGAAGCTTCTCGCGCGCCTCCGCCTCGTGCTCGGGCCCGCCGAGCTGCAAGCCGCGCGAGAAGAGCTCCATCTTGAACTCGCCGAGCAGCCCCTCGATGCGCCGCGTGACGAAGGACTCCGGCACCTCGATCGGCGTGCGCTCGATGATCTGGTCGATGATCGCCTCGCGCACGACCGCGTCGGCGCGCCGGTTCGCCTCGCGCTCGAGCTGCTCGCGGATGCGCTTCTTGAGCTCGTCGAGCGTCTCGCAATCGCCGTGATCCTTGGCGAACTCGTCGTCGAGCGTCGGCAGCCGACGCTCGGCGAGCGACTTCACCGTCACCGAGTAGCGGAGCTGCTTGCCGGCGAGCTCGGCCGGCGCGCCCTCGGGCGGCGGCGCCTCGACGGTGAAGGTCTCGCCGACGCGCGCGAGGGCGAGGCGCTCGTCGATCGCCGCCGGCAGCTGCCCACCCGCGACCTCGACGGTCGCCGACTCGACGCGCAGCGCTTCGACCGGCGTGCCGGCGTCGTCGACCTCGATCTGCACGGTCGCGAAGTCGCCGCGCGCGAGCTCGGTCCGATCCTCGATCGGAACCAGCTCGGCGTGCCGCAGTCGGAGTTGCTCGATCACCTTGTCGACGTCCTCGTCGGCGATCGCGACCCGCGGTCGCGTCACCGACAGTCCTTCGACGTCGACGGTGGGAATCGGTGGCAAGATTTCCACGGTCGCGGAAAAGCGGAGCGGATCGGTCCGCTCGAGCTTCCCGATGTCGAGCTCCGGCTGCGAGATCATCTCGATCTTGCTCTCCTCGAGCGCGGAGCTGAACCCCTCGCGCACGAGGCTCGTCAGGACCTCGTTGCGGATCTCGTCACCGAAGTGTCGCTCGATCACGCCGCGCGGCGCGCGTCCGGGACGGAAGCCGCGGATGTTGGCGCGGCGCGCGACGTCGCGGAAGACACGCTCGAACTCGCTTGCGACGCGCTCGGCTGGGATTTCGATGTCGAGCTTGCGCCGGGTGGCGCTGATCTCTTCGACCTGGAACTTCATCTCGGCTCCGTCGGGTGCGGGCACGGGGCCGGGTGCGAGACGTCGCACCGCACGGCCTCGGCAATGGCCCGTCGTTGGTAACGGAGCGCCTATACGCCCACAACTCGCGCCGTCGACTGCGAGAGGGGGGACTCGAACCCCCACGGTTGCCCGCTAGATCCTAAGTCTAGTGCGTCTGCCAGTTCCGCCACTCTCGCGGCGCGCGCGGAACGGTAGCACCCCCGCCGACCTTGCGCACTTCGGCGACCCGACCGGCTTCGCCCCCGGGCCGACAGGAGATACAACGTTGCCTACTCGGCTCGAGGGTCCCTTGCGCATCCATGGCCGCCTCATAGCGCTGTTCTCGTTCGACGTCGGCTACGAGATCCTGCTCGACCGCGCGCGCGTGCTGCTCGCCGAGGGAACGAGCGGCGAGATCGAGCGCCGGCGCGCCGCACCGACCTACGTCGCCTATGCGGCTCCGCCGCTGCGCGTGCCGCTCGGCACGCACCACCTGACGGTCCTCGACGAGCCCTACCCGGCCGCCGCGAGCGCGACGATCCACGACCTCGGCGCCGTGACGATCGCGCTGCAGTGGCCGATCGCGCGCGACATCGACGCGCTGCCCGAGCTCACCGGCTACCTGGTCGGGACGGGCGCGCTCGAGGCGACGGCGCGCACGCTTCTCGGCTCGCTGCTCGAACGCATCGGCCCGGCGGTGATCCGCCCCGAGGCGACCACGGTCGTGGAAGACTACTACGTCGTCCAGATCGACCCGACCGGGCTGCCCGCGATCGAGGATCTCGTCTGGCGGCACGAGAACGCGCTCGCCGCGACGCTGCGCGGCGAGCGTCACGCGCTCTCGACCCAGGAGGCGCGCGCCGTCCTCGCCAACCGCTTCAGCTACTACCCGGACGACCTCATCGTCACCGACTGGAACGTCGCGGTGATCATCGACCGCGACTACGCCGACGCGGTCAGCGTGCTCGAGTTCCTCAACGTCCAGCTCGTCGAGCTGCGGCACTACGACGCCCGTCTCGACGCGCTGGTCGCATCCTTTTATTCCCTGTCCGCGAGCCCGAACGGCCTGCTGTCGCTGACCTATCGCCCGTACCGCCGCACGGTGCAGGAGCTCGGAGCGATCCGGCTCGACGTCGCGACGATCGTCGAGCGCGTGCACAACGCGCTCAAGCTGAGCGGCAGCCTGTACCTCGCGAAGATCTACGCGATGACCTCGGAGCGCCTCGGCATGCGGGTCTGGGAGGAGAGCGTCGCGCGCAAGCTCGACGTGCTGCAGAAGATCTACGAAGTCATGGTCCAGCGCACGGCCACGGCGCGCGCCGAGCTGCTCGAGACCGCGATCGTCGTGCTGATCGTCCTCGAGATCGTGCTGTTCTTCGTCATGGGATTCTGAGCCTATGGCGAGCGCTCGCGCGTCGCGCGCGACGCGAGCTCGCGACGAGGAATGTCAAGAAACAGGTCGCCGAGCCGATATTTGCCGAGGCGTCATCGTGACGGCCCAGGGCTGGCGTGCGCGCGAAGCGCTTTGCAACATCGCTCGAGCCTCGGAATACTCGCCGACGAGCGTCGGAGGGCGCCGTCGCGACCGCCAGGCTCGCACGCAGATTTCGCCCGGCGCGACGAGCACGCCGCGCCGGCACGAGGGGAGATTCGACATGGCGAATTCCGTCGGACTACACGAAGCGGCAGAGAAGCTTCGACCGGAAACCATCGACCGCCATCGCGCGCTCGCGTCGATGATGGAGGAGCTCGAGGCGGTCGACTGGTACGACCAGCGCGTCGACGCGGCGACCGATCCCGAGCTGCGCGAGATCCTCGCGCACAATCGCGACGAGGAGAAGGAGCACTTCGTGATGACGCTCGAGTGGCTGCGTCGTCACGACCCGAAGCTCTCCGAGGAGCTGCAGTCGCGCTTGTTCACCACGGGGTCGATCGTGGCGCAGGAGGCCGCGGAGAAGGAGGGGGGCCGCAGCGAGTCCGGCGCGGCGCGTCCCGCCGGTGACGGATCGCTCGGCATCGGCAGCCTCAAGGGAGGGGCGACGCTGTGAACAACCTGTTTCGTGAGCTGGCTCCGATCTCGAGCGAAGCCTGGAGCGAGATCGACAAGGAAGCGGCGCGCACGCTGCGCCTCAAGCTCGCGGGCCGCAAGCTGGTCGACTTCGTCGGACCGCTCGGCCCGCAGTGCGGCGCCGTCAACACCGGTCGCCTGCAGGCGATCGAGGCCGGTCCCGTCGAGAAGGTGAGCGCCGCGCGTCGCGAGGTCTTGCCGCTCGTCCAGCTGCAGACCGACTTCACGCTGTCGCGCGCCGAGCTCGACGCGGTGGAGCGCGGTAGCGCCGACCCCGACCTCGAGCCCGTCAAGCAAGCGGCGGCGCGCATCGCGCACGCGGAGGACAGCGCGATCTTCCACGGCTACGCCGCGGGCGGCATCGCCGGCATGACGGAGCGCTCGCCGCACTCGGCGATCGCCATCCCGAAGTCGTACGACGAGTACCCGAAGGTGGTCGCCGAGGCGATCCGTGTCCTCATGCTCGCCGGCGTCGAGGGACCGTACGCGCTCGCGCTCGGCACGCGCTGCTTCGAGAACCTCTCGCAGGCGACCGACGACGGCTACCCCGTCCTCAAGGTGGTGAAGAACCTGATCGAGGGACCGGTCGTCTGGGCTCCGGCGGTGAACGGCGCGGTCGTGCTCAGCATGCGCGAGGGCGACTTCGAGCTGACGGTGGGCCGCGACCTCTCGATCGGCTACCGCAGCCACGACGCCGCCAACGTCCACCTCTACTTGACGGAAACCTTCACCTTCCGCGTCCTCACCCCCGAGGCCGCGGTGGCTCTGGTCTACAAGTGACCTTCCGGCCGGTCCGCGCGTCGAACGCCGATGCGCGGACCGGCCCCACGCGCCTCGCGTCAGAGAACGACGCGCGTCAGCCGGCGAACGGGTGGCCGCGTCGCCGCTCGTACGCCGTCAAGTACAGAGCGACGTACTCGCGTGCGGCGCGCTCCCAGGAGAAGTCCTGCGCCATCGCGCGCAGGCGCATGGCGTGGACGTGCTCGGGGCGCGCGTACCAGGTGGCGAGCGCCCAGCCGATCGTGTCGGCGAGGCTGTTCGGGGTGAGGTCGTAGAGCACGAAGCCCGTGCCCTCGCCGGTGCGCTCGTCGTAGCTCTGCACGCTGTCGGCGAGCCCGCCGGTGTGACGCACGATCGGCAGCGTGCCGTAGCGCAAGCTGTACATCTGGTTCAGCCCGCACGGCTCGAAGCGCGACGGCATCAGGAAGAAGTCCGCCCCCGCCTCGATCAGGTGCGCGCGCGCGTTGTCGAAGCCGATCCACGCCCGGAAGCGATCGGGACGCTGCGAGGACAGCCACGCGAAGTAGCGCTCGGCGTCGGGCTCGCCGGTGCCGAGCAGCACGATCTGCAGATCCCACTCGAGAACGCGCTCGAGCGCCTGCGCGAGCACGTCGACGCCCTTCTGCGCAACCAGCCGCCCGACGAGCCCGAACACCGGCACCTCGCCGCGCACTGGCAGCCCCGCTTCGCGCTGCAGCGTCGCCTTGCAGATCTCCTTGCCCGACAGGTCGCTCGCGTCGTAGCGCGCGGGCAGGTACGGGTCGTTCGCCGGATCCCACTCGACGACATCGATGCCGTTCAGGATGCCGCGCAGGTCCGCGCTGCGCTCGCGCAGCACGCCGTCGAGGCCGAAGCCGTACTCGCTCGTCTGGATCTCGCGCGCGTAGGTCGGGCTCACCGTGCTCAGCATCGTCGAGTGGTAGAGCGCGGCCTTGGTCAGATTCATCGAGCCGAAGTGCTCGAACTCGCGCGGGTTGAGGTGCTCGCGCCCGAGGCCGGTGACGAAGATCGCGCCGGGGTCGAAGACGCCCTGGTAAGCGAGGTTGTGGATCGAGTAGACGCTCGCGCAGCCGTGCAGCGGCTGGCCCCACTCCACCGTGTTCACGTAGACCGGCACCAGCGCGCTCTGCCAGTCGTGGGCGTGGACGACGTCCGGCACCCAGCCGAGCGCCTTGGTCACCTCGAGCGCGCCACGCGAGAGAAAGGTGAAGCGCTCGAGGTTGTCCGCGTAGCCCTCGCTCGGCGGACCGTAGAGGTACGGCCGGTCGAAGTAGTGGTTGTACTCGAGGAAGTAGACCGGCACGTCGCTGCCGGGCAGACGACCCAGCCGCAGCCCGGACCACGCCGCGCCGAAGAACATCGGCACCCCGACCGCGCCCTCGAGCCGCTCGAGCTGCCGCCAGTCGAAGCCCGAGTAGAGCGGCATCACGATCCGCACGTCGACGCCGAGGCTCGCGAGCGCCTTCGGCAGCGCGCCGATCACGTCGCCGAGCCCGCCCGTCTTGGCGAACGGCGCGCACTCCGACGCGACGAAGAGCACCTTCAGCGCGGCCTTCGATGCCTCCAGCGCCCGCTGCGCCGGCGGTCGCGGTACGGCAGGATGGATCACGGCGTCACGAAGCGTAGAGGCGCCAGTCGACGTCCGGGAAGATGTTGTCGCGGGCTTCGAGCTCGCTGAGGAAGCGCTCGTCGATGCGGCCTGCCTCGATCTCGTCGCACAGGCGCACGAAGCTCAGCACGTGCCCCTCGAAGCGACGCGTCGCATAGGGGACCATCGTTCCGGTGCGCATGATGAACGGCCAGTCGCTGCTCTGCGCGAGCAGCAGCTCGCGCGCCGCCTGCGCGAGCGCGCGTCCGCGCGTGCCGCCATCGTCGTTCCGGTAGCGGCGCGCGAGCTCGGTCATCCGCTCGCCGGCGTGGTGCAGGTGACGGTAGATCCACGCGTTGCTCTCGTTGAGCCAGTAGTCGTTGTAGCCCTCGTGCCCCCACGACGACGCGCTCGGCGTCGCGACCTGGTTGGTCGGGTGACGCTCGAGGTAGTCGCCCGGGGTGATGGTCTCGATCTCGTTCTGGTCGTAGTGCAGCTGCCGGAACAGATCGCCGAGGAAGATCGGCCCCTCGTACCACCAGTGCCCGAAGAGCTCGGCGTCGTACGGGCTGACGATGATCGGCGGTCGATCCATGCGCGCGGCGAGCGCCGATGCTTGACGCTGCCTCCCGAGGCGGAAGTGCGTCGCGTGCTGTCCCGCGCGCTCGCGCGCCTTGTCCGGGTCGTAGACCCACTTGTCGTGCAGCTGCCGGTGCGTGATCGCGTGATACTTGATGCCGGTGTACAGCCTGTGGCCTTCCGGATGGACGTACGGCGCGATGTACTCCATCGGGAGATCGAAGCCGATGTCGCGGTAGAAGTCGCGGTAGTGCGGATCGCCGGGGTAGCCCTGCTCCGCGCTCCACACCTGCTCCGACGACTCGGTGTCGCGCGCGAACGCGGCCACACCCGAGCGCGTGTAGACCGGCGCGTACGCGCCGAACACGGGCGCCGGATCGGCGAGCAGCAGACCGTGCGTGTCGACGAAGAAGTAGCGCACGCCGGCCTCGCGCAGCAGCTCGTCGACGCCGGGGACGTAGCCGCACTCGCCGAGCCACATGCCCTGCGTGCGACGTCCGAAGTGACGCTCGTAGAGATCCGCGGCCGTGTGTACCTGCGCGCGGATCGCGGCCCAGTTGCGGTCGAGCAGCGGGAAGAAGGCGTGGGTCGCGGTCGCCGTGATCAGCTCGAGCACGCCGGCGTCCTGCAGGTTGCGGAACGCGCCCACGAGGTCGCCGTCATGGCAGCGCCAGGTGTGACGCAGCGACAGGAAGCGGTCGTGGTACATGCGCGCGAGACGCTGGTAGTGCGGCTCGGGGCGCGTGCGGTCGATCTCGCGCTCCGCGAGCTCGATGAGCTGATCGAGCGCCTTCGCGCAGCGCTCCTTCAGCAGGTCGTCGGTGAGCATGGTGAGGAGCGGCGGCGACAGCGACACCGTGCAGCGAAAGCGTACGCCGTCGGCGACGAGCCCCTCGAAGACCTGGAGCAGCGGCAGGTACGTTCCGCTCACCGCCTCGTAGAGCCAGCGCTCCTCCATCACCGTCGGATCTTCGGGATGGCGCACGAACGGCAGGTGCGCGTGCAGGACGAGCGCGAGGTAGCCGGTCGCCATCGCCGTCACCAGCGCGGCGGCTGCGGCCGCTCGTTCTCGTTTGCGTCCGTCGCGGCGTCGTCGGCGCGCGCGGCGAGCCGCTCGCTGGCGCCGCCGACGACGCGCTCGCTCGCCCCGCGTGCCAGCCGCTCGCTGGCACCACCTGCAACGCGCTCGCTCGCGCCACGCGCCGCGCGCTCGCTGCCGCCCAGCGCGACGCGCTCGCTGGCACCGCGCGCGACCCGCTCGCTGGCGCCGCCCCAGCGCAGCTCGCTCGCGCCTGCCCAGCGTCGCTCGCTCGCCCCGCCCCAGCGACGCTCGCTCGCGCCCGCGAAGAGCCGCTCGCTGGCGCCGCGGCGACGGAGCTCGCTCGCGCCGAGGTAGAGCACCTCGGAGGCGCCGGCGAGACGCACCTCGCTCGCGGCCCCGATGCGCCGCTCGCTCGCGCCGAGCCGCCGCACGCTTTCGGACGCGCCCACCCTGAGCGGCCGCCCGACATCTTCCACGCGCGGCTCGGCGTCGTCCGACGACCACACGCGCGTGATCTCCCAGCGCGCGATCACCCGACGCTGCGCGCGTGCGCCGATCCCGCGCACCGTCACGCGCCACGGTCCGTAGACGACGCGCGCCCCGTTCCGCGTCGTCTCGACGCGCACGTAGCCAGGACGCTCCTCCTCGACGACGCGGCTCGGCACCTCGACCGCGTGCACGAACGGACCCGCCGTCCAGCTCGTGCGCTCGACCTCACCCGTCCACGCGCCGTTGCTCGCGACCTCGTGCAGCTCGCTCGGCAGCGCCTCGGCCCACTCCCAGCTCGTCGCCTCCCGTGTCGTCGCGCCGCCCAGGACCTCGCGCAGCTCCACGGGCAGATCCTCGACGGACGTCCAGCGCTCCGTCGTCTCCGTCGTCGGCTCGATGTCCGCGCTCTGCACGACGCGGCTCGCATCGTCGCACGGCGTAGCGTGCGTGGCTGCGAGCGGACGCGCGTCCTGCGCCGGCGGCGGCGTCTGCCACGACGGCGCGGCGTCTTCCGACAGCGTGCGCACCGTCATCCACTCGACCGCGCGCGCCGGCGCCGGCGTCGTGCGCGGGAAGTCGACGCGCCCCGAGCGTGCGATGCGCACGAAGTAGCCCTCGCGCGACTTGAGACCGAGCTCGACGATCGCCGACGAGCCCGGCTTGTCGATGGCGAAGAACCACTGCCGGTCGTGGCGCTCGACGCGGTGGTCGAAGTAGCCGTGCGCGTTGGTGCCGTCGAAGATGCGACCGGTGACGTCGTAGACGCGCAGGTTGAGCCAGGAGTCCGCGCCGCCCGGACCGAGACCCGCTCGCGCGCGCGCGATCGCCTCGTCGGTGACCTCCCAGTAGACGTAGAGCCGCTCCGGGTCGACGGCCATCGCGGTGACGCGGTCCTGACCGTAGCCCCACGGGATGTGCTCGCGCGGCGGCGTGCGGTCGATGCCCTGCCCGAGGTCGAACTTGTTGCGCTCGGGCTGCGGCACGATCTCCGACGAGCCGTCCTCCGCGATCGAGCCCGCCCCATCGTCACGGCGCGGAGGCGGCGCGATGCCGAGCCCCTGGAGCACCTGCTCGAGCTTGCGCAGCGCCTGCGTGCCGTGTCGGCGCAGCGAGCCGCCGCGCTGCGCGACGAAGTCCTGCAAGGACTCGTCGTCGCCCACGCCGAGCAGCGCGCGCACGCTCGTGCGCAGCTTCTCCTTCAACTGCGAGCCTTGGTGCCGCATCGTTCGGGAGAGGACCGGAATCCGCAACCTGTGAGCCCGGCGGATCCCTCCGACGCCGCCGACACCTCGACGGTATCATCGTCGACACGCCGGTCCAAAGGGCAGTGGCGCGTCGGCGCGAGCGCGCTCGGTGTTCTACGTCAGCCCTACGTCAAGCGTGGCGCGACGCGACCGGACGCTCGCCGTGCGAGCGCGCCTGCGCGCAGGGCAGGCAGGTCGTCGTCCACGGGATCGCGCGCAAGCGTGCGGGGTCGATTGGCGTCGCGCACGCGTCGCACACGCCGTAGGCATCAGCCTCGATGCGACCGAGCGCGCGGTCGATCGCCTCGATCTCGACGCGCTCCTGGTCGTCGAGCCGACGCAGCAGGCGCGCCATCGTCTCCTCCTGGCCGCGCTCGACGAGCTCGGGCTCGTTCTCGCTGGCGAGCACGCTGAGGTCGTCCTCGAGGCGCTGCTTGTGGTTCAACAGCTCCGCGCGCCGAGCCAGCAGCACGTCGCGCATCTCGCGTCCCAGTCGGCGACGATCCGAGCTGCCTTCGTCACGCATGCTTCACCTCCGCTGCGTTTCGTCGCGCTCGTCGGCCGCCTCCAGCCAGAGCTCCTTCAGGTCCTTCGGGAGCTGGCTGAAGATGTCCCACGCCTCGCCCTCCTTGCCGGTCGGGCTCCCGAGAAGCTTCTGTAGGGTCGCAAATACGGCCTTGACGCTGCGCTCGGCCTCGGCGTCGTCGGGCAGGCCAGCAAAGCGTCGAATGCGGCCGATGAATTCTTCGCGGTGCACCTTGTCGACGCCGCGCCCGGGGCGCTCGTTGTCCAGCCACAGCGGCTTGAGCCCCGTCGGGAGCTGCGCCGCGACGTCGGCCGCCTCCTTCGGCGTCAAGCGATCGCGCAGCTGCTGGAAGACCGCGAGGGTCACACCCTCGGCCCGCTGCGCGTCGCACTTCAGACGACGCGATACCGACTCGAAGAACTCCTTCTTGTCCATGCAAACCCTCGGAGAGCGAAGCGACGAGACGAGCGGCTCGTGATCGACGATGCCGCCGCACCGCTTCTCAAGTCAATCGCACGTCGGACCGATGAACCATCGTGCCGGTCGATGCGTCTCGGGCGACCGGCATATGGCTTGCTCCACCGTCGAACGCGGAGACGACATGGAAGACGCGCGGGCCGCTGCGGACATCTGGGCACTCGTACTGGCCGGCGGCGACGGCACGCGGCTGCGCGATCTGACCACGCTGCTCGCCGGACGTCCGATCCCGAAGCAGTACTGTCGCATCACCGGCGACTGCTCGATGCTCGAGGCGACGCTCGCGCGCATCGCGCCGCTCGTGCCGCTCGAGCGCACGCTGGTGATCGTCAATCGCGATCACTTGACGCTCGCGCTGCCGCAGCTCGGCACGCTGCCCGAGCAGAACGTCCTGGTGCAGCCGTGCAACCGCGACACCGGACCCGGCATCCTGTGGAGCCTGCTCGAGCTCGAGCGGCGTGCGCCGGGCGCGCGCCTCGCCGTCTTCCCGAGCGATCACTACGTCGCCGACGCGAGCGCGTTCCGCGACTGCGTGCACCGCGCGGCGCTGCTGGTCGAGCAGTTCCCCGACAAGATCGCGCTGCTCGGCATCGAGCCCGACCACGCGGCGCCGGGCTACGGCTACGTCGTGCCCGCAAACCCGCTGCCGACGCTCGACGCGACGCCGGCCTTCCAGGTGGCGAGCTTCCGCGAGAAACCCGACCGCGCGCTCGCGCGCCGCATCTGGCGTCGCGGCGGCCTGTGGAACTCGCTGGTCATGGTGATGCGCGCGGCGCGCATGCTCGAGCTGATCGCCGCCGTGCGGCCGGTCGAGTTCGCGGCGCTTCGCGCGGCGAGCGAGGATCCGGCCGCGCTGGACCGGCTCTACGCGTCGACGCCCGCCTGGAACTTTTCGAGCGACGTGCTCGCGCAGGTGCCGAACGAGCTCGTCGTGCTGCGCGCGGAGCGCACCGGCTGGAGCGACTGGGGCACGCGCCAGGCCATCGAGCGCACCTTCGCCGCGCTCGACCAGCCGCCGCCCTGGCACGGGATCGCGCCGCGGGCTTCCTAGAAAAGAACGAGGCATTGTTGTACTGGTCGGCCGCCCCGAGCGGGATGGTTGTCGACGTCCGCCGGACGGAGGGAGGTGCGTCAATGCATCATCGAGGCATGCTGATCGGACTCAGCACCATCGCGGCGCTGGCACTCGGCGCGACCGTCGCGCTCGCCGCCGACGAGGATCCGCAGATCAAGCTCGGCAAGGAAATGTACATGAAGTACTGCGCGACCTGTCACGGCCCGAGCGCCACCGGGGAGGACGGCATCGCGTCGCGGCTGTTCACCAAGCGGCCGACGAACCTCACGACGCTCGCCAAGGAGAACGGCGGCAAGTTCCCGATGATGGAGGTCATCAACATCGTGAAGGGTGACCAGCCCATCGCGGCGCACGGCACGCGCGAGATGCCGGTGTGGGGGACGATCCTCGGCCGTCCGCTCGAGGAGGGCATGTACAGCCAGGACGCCGCCGACGCGCAGCTCCTGAACATCGGCAAGTACCTGGAGTCGATCCAGGTCAAGTAGTAGCGAAGCGGGCGTGTCCGACCAGGAAGAGGTCGTTCGCGCCCTCTCGCAGCCATCGTTCTACCCGCACCGCCCCGAGGCGGTGCGCCACTACCAGACGCACGTCTCGCACGTCTTCGTGGCGGGCGCGTACGCCTGCAAGCTCAAGAAGTCGGTGCGCTACTCGTTCGCCGACTTCTCGACGCTCGAGCTGAGACGCCGCTTCTGCGAGGAGGAAGTCCGGCTCAACCGCAGGCTGTGCCCGTCGGTGTACTTCGGCGTGCGGAGCGTGACGCGCGCGCGCGACGGCTCGCTCGCGCTCGACGGCGACGGCGCGGAGGTCGAGCCGCTGGTCTGGATGCGCGCCCTGCCCGAGCGCGGCATGCTGCCGGTCGCGCTCGCGGAGGGCCGCGTGCACGCGGACGTGCTCGAAGCGTTCGCGCGTGACCTGGCGCGCTTTCACGCGAGCCCCGACACGACGCCTCCACCGCAGCTCGCGATCGCCGACGCGGCGAGCACGATCGCCCGCTGGCGTCAGGTGATGGACGACGCGGCGCCGATGGCCGGCACGCTGCTCGGCGTCGCCGACCACGAGGTGCTGTCCGACTTCGGACCGACGTTCGCGCAGCGCCACGAGACGCTGCTCGCGACCCGCGGCCCGGCGGGACGCGTGCGCGACGGCCACGGCGATCTGCACACGGGCAACCTCTGTCTCGTCGAGACGCCGCTGCCGCCGCTCGACGGCGCGCCCGAGGTGCCGGCCGGGCTGCACGCCTTCGACTGCCTCGAGTTCTCGCCGGAGCTGCGCACCAATGACGTCGCCTCCGAGGTCGCGTTCCTCGCGATGGATCTCGAGGCGCGCGGCCACCCGGAGCTCGCGCAGGTCTTCGTCGACGCCTACGTCGCCGCGACCGGCGACACCGACGTGCGCGTCCTGCTGCCGTTCTACGCCTGCCACCGCGCCTGCATCCGCGGCATGGTGATGGGCCTCAAGGCGCGCGGCGACGACGTCGCGCCGCGCGAGCGCGACGAGGCGGCGGAGCGCTCCCGCGTGCACTTCGCGCTCGCGACGCGTCTCGCCTGGAGCTCCGCGGGACCGGCGATCGTCTGCTGCACGGGCCTCTCGGGCTCGGGCAAGACGACGCTCGCCGTCCAGCTCGCGCGCACCACCGGCTTCCGCCACATCGCGAGCGACGAGGTGCGCAAGCGGCGCGCCGGGCTCGATCCGCACGCGCGCACGCCCGCCGAGGTCGGCGCGACGCTCTACCGCGACGAGATGCGCCGCGAGACCTACCGCGCGCTCGCCGCCGAGGCCGAGCATGCGCTCGCGCGCGGCGACGCGGTGATCCTGGATGCGACCTTCCACCGCCGCGAGGAGCGCGAGCCCGTGCACGCGCTCGCGCGCCGCGTGCGCTGTCCGCTGGTCTTCCTCGAGTGCGTCGCCGACGAGGCGACGATCCGCGAGCGTCTGCGCAGGCGCCACGAGCGCCCCGAGCAAGCGGCGGCCGCCGGGCAGCCCGCGCTGTCCGACGCCGGCTGGGAGGTCTACGTCGCGCAGCGCGGACGCGCCGAGCCGCTCGAGGCCGCCGAGCCGGCGCTGCGCATCGACACGAGCGGCGACCCCGAGGAGGTCGCGACGCGCGCGCTGCGTCTCCTCTGGGCGTGGCGCCGCCGCCACGTCGCGCGCGCGGTGCTCACAGACGCGAGCTGATCCCGACGCCGATCCGGTGCGCGAGCGCCATGACCGTCAGCATCGGGTTCACCGACGGGCTGCGCGGCATGATGCCGGTGTCGGCGATGTAGAGGTTGTCCATGTCGTGGCAGCGGCCGTCCTCGTCGACGACGCCCTTCTTCGGATCGCCGTGCATGCGCGTCGTGCTGAAGACGTGGTTGCCGCCGCACGTCAGGTCGCTCGCGCGCAGGTCGTGCGTGCGCAGCGCTTCTGCTTCGCGCAGCGAGCGCATCTCGTCGGGCAGACGGTGCACGCCGGGCAGGATGCTGGTCGCGCCCGCTGCGAAGAAGATCTGCGCGAGCACCCACATCGCCTCGCCGAGGATCTTCACGTCCTCGGGGTGAAGCCGGTAGGTGAGCACCGGATCGAGCGTCCCGCGCTGCGGGCGCACGCGTCCGAACGAGCGGTTGCACGACGCGATCGCGTCCCAGATCGCGGCGTAGGGGAAGCGCGCGAGGTTCGCCTTCAGGTCGAAGCCGAAGCCGGGCAAGCGCACGGCGAGTACGCCGGGCGGCGCCCACAGCGTCTCGAGCTTGAAGCCCCGCCGCAGGAAGTGCAGCGACTGGTAGCCCTGCGTCGCGCCGAACTGCGGCTGCGTGCGCTCGGGGAAGACGCCCATGATCGCGACGCCGGGGTGGAACTGCAGGTACTCGCCGACCGCGCCCGACGAGTTCGCGAGCTCGCTGCGGTGCAGCAGCACCGGGGTCGCCATGCAGCCCGCCGCGAGCACGACGATTTTTGCATCGACGCGGACGTGGTGCGACGGCTCGCCGGTGAACGGACGCACCACGCGGCCCTCGATGCCGGTCGCGCGCCGTCCCTGCGCGAGCACGCGCTGCACCTGCACCGAGGTCAGCACGCGCATGCCGTGGCGGACGGCCGCCGGCACGTAGCTGATGTCGACCGACTGCTTCGCGCGCGAGCGACAGCCGGTGAAGCACTCGCCGCTGCCGCGGCAGCCGCGCACGTTGCGCGGGATCGGCTCGCACGAGAAGCCGAGCGCGTTGCAGCCGTCGCGGAACAGCAGGTTGCGCAGCCCCTGCACCTCGTCCGGGGTCGGCGCGATGCCGAGGAAATCCTCGACCGCCTGGTAGTGCGGGTCGAGGTCGGCGCGCGTCGTGCGACGCAGCTCGAACTCCTCGCACCACGCGTCGAGCGTGAAGTCCGGCGCGCGTACGCAGATCGCCGAGTTGACGAGCGATCCGCCGCCGAGCGCGATCGCCTGCATGGTCGGCATGTAGAAGCCACCGCGCGTCGAGCGCAGCCCGCCCTCGCGCATCGTGCGCGCGAGCGACAGCGAGCCGTCGAGGACGAAGTCCTCCGCCGTGAACGGCGGTCCCTCCTCGAGCAGCACGACGTCCTTGCCGGTTCGCGCGACCTCGTATGCCACCACCGCACCGGCCGGTCCGGAGCCGACGACCACGACGTCGCAGCTCTCGTGGACGTCGCGGTCGTACTGCGCGAAGACGCGAACCTCGCCGCTCATGCGCGCGCCTCGTACGCGGGATGGAGCGGCCCCTCGACGCCGAGCGGTATGCCGTCCGAGCCGGCCGTGACGTCCTCGGGACGCACGCGGATCGACTCGGGCCGCTCGCCGATGCGCGGCCACAGCAGATCGGCCTCGATCACCGGCGTCGGGATCGCGCGCGGCGCGAGCCCCAGCGCGCGCAGCACCGCCGGATCGGCGAAGTAGCCCATGGTCAGGATCGCGCGCAGGCTGACGAACACCAGACGACGGTGCAGCAGCCGGCTCTTCTGCCACGACTCGAGGTAGGCGACCTGCTGGTCCTCGCGCAGCGAGGAGAAGCGCGCGACGCCGAATCCCGGCGCGGGGAAGAGCAACGTGCCGTGCTCGATCAGCACGAAGAGCAACCGCATGAGCGTTCGGGTCGAGCGCGGCTGGGCGGCGACGAAGCGATCGACGTGCAGCGGGATCCCGGCGTCGAGCCCCGACGGCTCGATCGCACCGCCGCGCGGATACGACGCGAGCGCGGCCGCGCGGATGGTCGCGTACTCGCGCGGCGAGAGCGCTTGCAGCGGCATCGGCGGACGCGGGTAGCCGACGAAGAAGCGGAACGCCCCGTAGGCGAGCACGAGCAGCAGGATCACCAGGACGGCCATGGCCGATCACCATAGCGGTTCGCCGCGCGCGGGCGCACCTCGGCTTCCACGTGCGCGCTGCGCCTTGTAGTCTCGGACGGGGAGCAGCCGACGAGGACCAGACATGGATGCGATCGACGTCATCAAGCGCCGCCTCAAGGAAGACCGCATCCCCGAGGTCCCGGACGAGATCTCGGAGAAGAAGAAGCGTCCGCGCGAGGTCGCGTTCATGGACGTGAACCTCTGCTTCCCGTGCGGCAAGTGTCCGGAGTTCTGCCCCGTCCAGTGCATCGAGTACCTGCGGCCCGGCTCGGTGCCGGGACGCGGTGTGCAACCGGTGCAGGACCGCTTCCAGGAGTGCATCGGCTGCTACATCTGCGTCGAGGTGTGCGCGCTGCTCACCGACTACGACGCGGTTCGCATGTACGACGTCGATCTCGTCGAGCAGGTGCTCGGCGTGAAGATCGGCGACAAGAAGCCCGACACCTACGTCCCGGCCGAGCCCTGGGAGGAGTACTTCTCCGAGGGCGGCGCCTACCGACACCTCGGCAAGGGCTCGCGCATCAAGGAAAAAATGAACGCCGAGGAGTGGGCGATCATCCGTAGCGCGCGGGCCTGACGCTCACCGCCTCGACATGGAAGATTCCCTGACGCCCTCCTCGCCCGGGCTGCGTCCACGCGGACCCATCGTCCTGTTGCTCGGCGTCGCGCTCGCCGCGCTGATCGGGCTGATCGAGCTCGGCGTGCTCGAGTTCACCTGGGAGCGCCTCGGGATCGGGCACCGCACGTTCGGCGCGCTGCTGCTGGTGTCGCTGCTCGGCAGCGCGATCAACGTGCCGCTGACCGCCGTCGGCGAGCCGCCCGAGCGCACGGTGGTGGCGGTCAACCTCGGCGGTGCGGTCGTGCCGACGCTGCTCGGCCTCTACCTGCTCTTCGAGCATCGCCTGTTCGTGCAGGGCGCGATCGCGATCGCGGTGGTCGCCGCGGTGAGCTACCGGCTCGCGCGTCCCGTGCCCGGGGTGGGCATCGCGGTGCCGATCTTCCTGCCGCCGCTCACGGCCGCGGCGACGGCGCTCGCGCTCGCACCCGACGCGGCCCCCGCCCTCGCCTACCCCGCCGGCAGCATCGGGACGCTGCTCGGCGCCGACCTCGCCCACCTGCCCCGCATCCGCGAGCTCCGCTCGCCGCTCGTGTCGATCGGCGGCGCCGGGACGTTCGACGGCGTCTTCGTCACCGGCATCATCGCGGTGCTCCTCGCCTGATTGCGGAGCCCGCCCCGCGCGTGCATCGTCGAGACATGGCTGCCCAGCCGATCCGCTTCGATTCCGATTCGGGCGCCTACCACGAATGTCGCGTCAAGCGCGGCTTTCCCCTGGGCGGGATCGGTGCCGGGAACGTCTGCATCAACACCGACGGCAGCTTCGGCGAGCTGCGCTCGAACAACAACTGGATGTGTCCGGTGCGCGATCTGCGCGGAAGCTTCTTCGCGGTCTTCGCCGAGCACGACGGAACGCGCGAAACGGTCGTGCTGCGCAGGCCGCCGTCGCCCGACGCGCCGCCCGAGTACGAGGGCGTGCACCACGTCGACTCGACGACGTTCATCGGTCTGCTGCCGTCGTTCTCGCTGCGCTTCCAGCACCACCTGCCGATCGGCATCAAGCTCGACGGCTTCACGCCGCACGTGCCGCACGACCTCGCGAGCTCGACGCTGCCGGTCGCGGTGCTGCGCTTCCACCTCGAGAACCCCGACGACGAGCCCGTGGTCGCGGCCGTGCTGTTCTCCTTCGAGAACGTGCTCGGGCGCGGCGGGACCGGACACCTGGGCGTCGA
This sequence comes from Candidatus Binatia bacterium, assembly GCA_036563615.1. NCBI lineage: Bacteria > Candidatus Binatota > Binatia (SeqCode) > Binatia bacterium. The sequence goes on along the minus strand of DATCMB010000006.1, from coordinate 542,258 downwards.
GCTCGGACCCGAGGGCGAGCTGATCGGCGTCCGCAAGCGCGTCGTCTACGACAGCATCGCCGGGAACTACCAGGAAGCGGTGACGGTGGCGGGACGGCGCGGCGTCCGCTTCCGCACCGAGCAGACCTACGACGAGCGCGACCATCGCCGCTCGGTGACCGGCGAGTACCTGATCCTGGTCGAGTCCGACGACGGCCTCGAGGTGACGGTGTGCGACGGCTGGAACGCCGACGCCCCGCGCAGCTCGGTGCTGGAGACGTTCTCGCGCGAGGGCCGCGTGTTCTGCACCGACGGCGGCCGACGCGGCGAAGACGGCGTCTACCGCCCGGCCGCGGCGTGCGCCGCGCGCTGCGAGCTCGCGCCGCGCAGCAACCGCGAGGTGGTCTTCCTGCTCGGCTGGTGGACGGCGGATCACGTCACCGAGCCCGCTCTCGCGCGGCGCGCCGCGACGTCGAGCACAGCGGCGGATGCCGGAACCCGTGCGTCGGACGCCGAGGCGCACGACGGCGTGCGCGTCGGGCACGTCTACGAGGTGTACCACCGCTCGCTCGACGAGGCGGCAGCCAAGGTGCTCGACGAGCGCGCGAGCCTCGAGGAGCGCTCGACCGAGGTCGTCCGCCTGCTCACCGACTCGACGCTGCCGCCGTGGCTCGTGCGCGCGCTCGCGAACTCGATCGACTCGACGCTGTGCAACAGCGTCGTGCCGCAGAGCGGACGCCTCTACACGATCGAGGGCGTCGACTGGAGCTGGCCGATGGGCGGGCTCACCGGCACCAACGACCAGCGGCTCTCGGCGCAGCCCTACGTCGCGACGTTCTTCCCGGAGCTCAACCTCACCGAGCTCGACGAGTTCCGCCGCCTGCAGGACCCGCGCGGCGCGATCCCGCACGGCAACGGCAACTGCGACCTCGGCCTCGGCACGACGGACGTCCCGTACGGCTGGCCGATGTACATCAAAGATTTCCTGCCGGCCAAGGAGTGGACCGATCTCACGATGTCGCTCGTCCTGCAGGTCGGCAAGGTGTGGCGCTCGACGGGACGCGCCGACGTGCTCGAGCGCTTCTGGCCCTCGCTCGTGCGCGGCATGGAGTACCTCGACGGCCTCGCGCCGCGCGGCGTGCCCGAGGGCGGTACGACGTTCGACGTCTGGGACTTCCCCGGTGTCTTCGCCTACAGCACGACGCTCTACCTCGCGACGCTCGCGACGATGATCGATCTCGCGACCGCGGTCGATCAGGCACGCATCCCGGACTACAGGAAGCTGCTTGCGACCGCCTCGCTGCGCCTCGACGAGCTCTGGGACGAGCGCGGCTTCTTCCGCACCACGCCCGAACGCGACACGATCTTCACCGCGTCGCTCGCCGGCGACTGGGCGGCGCGCTGGGCGGGTCTCGCGCCGGTCGTCAAGTACGAGCGCTGCGTGTCGCACGTGCGCCACCAGCAGCGCGTGCTGGTCGACGCCGCGCTCGAGGCCTGCGGCGGACGCTTCCGTCCGCTGCCGCGCGCGGAGGCGCGCTTCGACGGCAGCGAGGTCGAGCACCCGCTCGCCCGCGGTCTGCCGCAGAACGAGACGCTGACCTACGTCTGGCAGGTGATCTCGTACCAGATCTGCCTGCAGATCTACGTCGGCGAGGTCGAGGCCGCGCTCGGCACGCTGCGCGGGATCTGCGAGCGCATCTGGCGCGACGGCAACGCCTGGAGCGCCGGACTGCGCGGCAACGACGAGTCGATCTACATGACGCACGGCGTGCTGTGGGCGGTGCTCGACGCCCTGACCGGCGCCGCGCTCGACGTCCCGCGGAAGACGCTGCACCTCGGGCCGCGCGTCGGCGGCGAGATCTCGCGGCTGCGCTGCCCGGTCTTCTTCCCCGGCGCGTGGGCGCTGCTCGAGCACGACCCGGACGACAAGCTCGTCAAGCTCGAAGTCCTGCGCCACTTCGGCGACCCGGTGACGATCGAGACCGTGGTGACGCACGCGCCCTCGGGCTCCGTCCGCACGCACACGCTGAAACCGACCGAGCTCGTCGCCGGGACGACGCTCGAGCTCCACCTCGAGCGTGGCAAGAAGGAAGGGTGAGCACGCTGCGCCGCTCGTCGTGCTGGCGGTCGTCGCGGCGGCGCTCGCCTGCGGAGCCTGCAACGTGAGCGCACTCGATCCCCTGATCTACTTCCCCGACCGCATGGTGCCGGCGCCGCCGCCGGGGGTGACCGAGCGCCGCTTCACCGCCGCCGACGGCGTCGAGCTGCACGCGTGGTTCGCCGAGGCCGCGGACGGACGTCCGGCGCAGGACGCGCCGACGCTCGTCTGGTCGCACGGCAACGGCGGCAACATCGCGTGGCGCGCCGACATCCTGCTCGCGCTCGCGGCGCGCGGCCTCTCGGTCCTCGCCTACGACTACCGCGGCTACGGCCGCAGCGCGGGAAGCCCCACCGAGGCCGGCGTCAAGCTCGACGCAGAAGCCGCCTACGACCTGCTGATCCGCGACGGCGTGCCGCCCGAGCGCATCGTCGCCTTCGGCGAGTCGCTCGGCGGCGCGGTGTCGATCGCGCTCGCCCACCGCCGACGCGTCGCGGCCGTCATCGTGGTGTCGACCTTCACGCGGCTGCGCGACGTCGCGCGCGCGCACTACGGGACGCTCGCGATGCTCGCCGGCAACCAGTTCGACTCGGCGTCGCTGATCGGCGAGATCGACGTGCCGATCTTCATCGCGCACGGGGATCGAGACGAGATCGTGCCCTACGAGCTCGGCGAGCAGCTCTACGCGCTCGCCAAGGGCGAGAAGCGCTTCCTGCGCGTCGCGGGCGCCTACCACAACGACGTCTTCGAGGACCCCGCCCTGCTCGACGCCATCGCCGACTTCGCGCACGCCGCGACGCGCACGCCACAGCGCCGGCGCTGAAACGAGCCGCAGCGAGTCGCGCCTGTCGCCGCGCGCGCGGCCGTGCTAGGGCGGCGCATGCACGACGACGAGGCGGCGATCACCCGCCTGATCTTCGCCTACGCCGAGCGTCTCGACGCGGGCGACCTCGACGGCGTCGCGGATCTGCTCGCCGACGCGACCTTTCGCAGCGACGCCCGCGCGGACGGCGTGCACGGTCGCGACGCGATCCTGCGCCTCTACCGCGACACCGTCCGCCTGTACGAGAACGGCACGCCGTGCACCAAGCACGTCACGACCAACGTCGTCGTCGAGGTCGAGCCCAGCCGCGTCGAGGCGACGGCGCGCTCGTACTTCACGGTGCTGCAGGCCACGCCCGAGCTGCCGCTGCAGCCGATCATCGCCGGGCGCTACCAGGACCGCTTCCGCAAGGAATCCGGCGCCTGGCGTTTCCGCGAGCGTCGGATCCTCGTCGATTTGGTCGGCGATCTGCGCCACCATCTGAAGAGCGCGCTGCCCGCGGGGCGCTGAGGGCTTCCCGGCGCGCAGCGTGCTAGGGCAACCGGGGCTCGCTAGGGTGGTCGGATCACCTCGCCGCCTGGCGCACGACCAAGGAGTTCGAGTGAGAAGAGCCAAACCGACGTTTCAAAAGCGGCAGAAAGAACTGGCGCGCATCGAAAAGAAGAAGGCCAAGCAGGACCGCCTGGAGGCGGCTCGCCGCGAGCGCGCCGAGGAGCGCGAGGCGAACCCGGAAACCTTCGACATCGCGATCCGTGAGGATCTCGAGCTCGCAGACGACGCGGCACTCCGTGCCCTGATGTCGAAGTCCCGGCCGAGCTGACGCTCGGGCCGCGCGCCTGCCAGGCGCGGAATGGACGTGCGGGGGCGGTTGCAGCGGGACCGCCCCCGCTTCGTTTTTGCACTGCACGCGCACGCTTCCTACACACCGAACTCCGACGTTCCGCAGGAGCCCGTCCTTGGTGCAACGCTGTGACGTGTGTGGCGATCCCGATCCGGCTCGCCCGTGTCGCCGCTGCGGCGGCCGGATCGCGCGTCCCGACCTGCTCGCGCCGCCGCACGGCGGCGCGCTCGCCGAAGCGGTCAACGGTCTTCGCCTCGCGCTGCGCGGCGCGCGGCTGACGCTGTACACGCCGCGCCTGCTGCTCCTGGTCGTGCTGCCGATCGTGCTCAGCGTCGCGCTGTTCGTGACGCTGGTCGCGCTGATCTTCGAGTACCGCGAAGCGATGCGGCCGGAGTTCGCGAGCGCGTGGCCGTGGGGCCTCGACTGGTTGCGTGGCTTCGTCGCGTCGGCGGCGGAGTGGCTCGCCGTGCTCGCGGCGATCGGCGTCTCCGCGATCGCGACCATCCTGCTGTCGCAGGTGGTGAGCGCGCCGTTCCTCGAGTGGCTGTCGCAGGCGGTCGAGACCATCGTCGTCGGTCAGCCCGACGCGACGCCGTTCTCGCTCGCGCGCTTCTGGCGGACGGGCGTGCTGCCGATCCTGCAAGCCGCCGCGATGGCGGTCGTGCAGGCGTTCTTCGGATTTTTCTTCTTGCTGCTGTCGCTGCTCGCGGTGACGGCGCCGCTCGCCGCCGTGGGCGGCGTCTGGCTCGTCGCGCTGACGCTCGCCGACGTCGCCATCGCGCGCAAGGGCTTCCCGGTGCGCGAGCGCTTCCGTCGCGTGCGCCGCTCGCTCTTCCTCTACCTCGGGCTCGCGCTGCCCTTCTTCCTCGCGCCGTTCCTGCTGCCGCTCGGCGTCGCCGGCGCGACGCTCGCGGAGCTGCGCGAGCGCAACGCGGAGCGCCTGCGCGCGGCGGCCTGAGCGACCGCGCGCGGACGGCCGCGAGCGGCGCGCCTAGACGAAGTCCGCGAACTCGTCGGCGAACAGCGCCGGCGCGCCGCCCGTGTGCCAGAACACGACGGTGCCCGACAGCCGACCGGCGCGCGCGGCCGCGATCAGCCCCGCCATCGCCTTGCCGGTGTACACCGGGTCCAGCACCAGGCCTTCCGTGCGCGCGGCGAGGCGGACCGCCTCGCGGCACTCCTCGGTGATCGCGCCGTAGTGCGGACCGGTGTGGTCGGCGACCAGGACCTCGCCCTCGGGCTCCGGACATCCGGCCAGCGCCGCCGCTTCGCGTGCGAGGTAGGAAACGCGATCGGCGAGCGGGATCGGCGGCCGCGCGACGTCGACGCCGAGGATCTTCACCGACGCCGGCAAGCCGGCGAGCAGTCCGGCGTGCGTCCCCCCGGTGCCGTCGGCGAGCACGATCCAGTCGGGCGGCTCCGCCATCTGCTCGAGCAGCTCCCGCGCCGCGTGCACGTAGGCGAGCGCGCCGAGCGGCGTCGCGCCGCCGACCGGCATCGGGTAGGCGCGCGCGCCGAGCTCCGCGGCGATCGCAGCGGCGCGCTCCTCGAGCTTCAGCCAGTCGTTCGTGCCGGCGAACTCGACGGTCGCGCCGAACAGCTCGTCGAGGATGAGGTTGCCGCTGTGCTTGACGGGTGCGTCCCCGGCCAGCACGAGGTGGCACTTGAGCCCGCAGCGCGCTGCCGCGGCAGCGGTCATGCGGGCGAAGTTCGACTGCGCGCCGCCGGTCGCGATCAGCGTGTCGCAGCCACGCTCGATCGCGTCGGCAACCAGCAGCGCGAGCTTGCGCGCCTTGTTGCCGCCGAGCGCGAGGCCGGTCTGATCGTCGCGCTTGACGAGCACGCGCACGCCGAGCGCTTCGGACAGCCGCGGCGCCTCTTCGAGAGGTGTCGGTGCGAACGCGAGCGACGCCGCCCGCGCCGTCCTGTCGTCCTTCACAGCGCGGCGTCCACGACCAGCGCCGCGACCGCGATCGGCAACGCCATCCCGATGATCGAGCCGATCAGGTAGTCGCGGAAACCGAGCGACGACAGCGCGAGCGCGTAGTTGAGGAACGGCGCCACGCCGAACACGACCCGCAGCAGGATGACGCTCGACAGCGGCCGGTCGTCGAGGCGCGCGAGCCAGCGGCGCACGAACGGGCTCTCGAGCTCCGTGAGCGCCTTGCCGCCGAAGCGCCGCACGACGACGAAGCTCACCGACGCCGCGATCACCGCACCACCGAGCGCGACCACCGCGCCCATCTCACGCCCGTACGCGAGCACGGCGACCGCGACGAACAGCAACCCCGGAAGCTGCGCCAGCATCCCGACCGAGAACGCCGCGACGAACAGCACGACGCCGAGCACGCCCGCGCCCGCGAACATCGCGCGCAGCGACTCCGGCGTGAGCGACTCGGTCACGCCGCTCGCGCGCCCGATCCCGTAGACCAGGACGACGACGAGCGCGATCAGCGCGAGACGAACGCCGGGACGCAGCCGCGGCGGAGCGGGCGACGGCTCGGGAGCTACTGCTCGTTCGTTTCCCACCATTGACACCACCAATCAGCGCCGACCAGGATCCGGAGCTTGGGGTGCCAGCAGTAGCTCAGCTTCTCGTCGGGGTTCAGGTAGTACAGGCAGTTGTCGCATCGCTCCGTGCCGTTGGGGAACCCGCGTAGGAGCGCATCCTCCGAGAGATGCTTGAGCTCCATCGCGAGCTTCTCATCGATCTCTTTGGGCTCCGGCTTGGGGAGATCGTCTTCGGCCATCGCTGCGGCGCTCCTCAATCGCGGTTTGTCTCCGTCGCTTGCCGTACCGCGATCCTGCCGGGGCGTGCGTCGGAGCTCGGACCCGGATACGCCCGACGCCAGCTTCGATCAAGAGCGGTCGAACACGCTGTCGATCGGAGATGCCACCGGGGCCGCGTGTTCCGCGGTGGCGTCACGCGCCACCGCACGCCCGCCGCGCACCTCGAACTCGACCGCGTCGAGCGTGCGGCCGTCGGGATCGAGGAGCTCGAGGCGGTGCCGGCCGGGGATCGGCTGCCAAAGTAGCGACGCAGCGCGCCACGGCAGCTCGCGTCCGTCGAGCCGCCAGCGCGGGCCGAGCGCATGTTCGGCCGCGCCGTCCGCACCTTCCGCGGCACCCGCACGGGCGCGCACGCCGTCCGCCTCGAACGCGAGGCGCTGCAGATGTTCGGGAATGTCCGGGTCGAGCGCGATCACCGTCCCCGGCTGCGGCGACACGATGCGCGGCCGCCTCGCCGCGCGCGCGTGACCGCCGGCACCGGGCTCCGTCCCGCGCAGGAACCACTCGTCGCGCGACGGCTCGACGCCACCCGGGAAGTCGACGCGCGCGCGCTGCACGCCGTCCGGCGGCGCGGGCGGACCGGCGTCCGCCTCGCGCTCGGCGAGCAGCTCCATGAGCTCGCGCCACACCGGCGCCGCACCCGAGAGACCGCTCACGTCGTGCATCGGCTCGCCGGACGCGTTGCCGACCCACACGCCGACGGTGAAGCGGCGCGAGAAGCCGATGCACCAGTTGTCGCGCATCTCCTTGCTGGTGCCGGTCTTGACCGCGCTCCAGCGCCGCGTCGCGAGCGCGCTCTCGAGGCCGAAGGTCGCGCTGCGTCCGTCGCGGTCGGCGAGCACGTCGGCGACCACGAACGTCGCTTCCGCGCCGAAGACGCGCGACGCTTCCGCTGCGCTCTCGTTCGTAGCTTGACGGAGGTCACCGTCGGCGACGAAGCGCAGCGGCGACGCGACGCCGCCGTTCGCGAGCGCGCGGTACGCGTTGACGAGCTCCTCGAGGCTGACCTCGGCGGAGCCGAGCGCCAGCGACGGACCGTAGAACTCGCCGTCGTGCCGCAGACCCGAGAAGCCGAGCGCGCGCAGGCGCGCGAGCAGAGCGTCGGCCGAGACGAGCTGCAGCGCGCGCACCGCCGGCACGTTGAGCGACGAGGCGAGCGCGCTGCGCAGGCTCACGAGCCCGCGGAACGCCTCGTCGTAGTTGCGCGGCTGGTAGAGACCGCCCGCGACCGGCAGTGCGAGCGGCGCGTCGTCGAGCAGCGATGCGGCGGTGAGGAGACGCAGCTCGAGCGCGGTCGCGTAGAGGAAGGGCTTGAGCGTCGAGCCCGCCTGGCGACGCGCGCGCACCGCGTCGACGTGCGGCGCGCTGGCGTTCGCGCCGCGGCCGCCGACGTACGCCAGCACCTCGCCGCTCTGGTTGTCGACCACCAGCACCGCGCCGTCGCGCACGTTGCGGCCGGCGAGCTCGCGCAGGTGCTCCTCGAGCGCGCGAGCGGCCGCACGCTGCAGCTCGCGGTCGAGCGTCGTGCGCACGGGCGCGTTGCGTGACCCGTCGTTGCCGCGCAAGAGCCGCGTTGCGAGATGCGGCGCGAGCGCGACCCGCACGCCCGCCGCGCGGTCGGGATCGAGCGCCGTGCGCGCGACCTGCGCGAGCGACGTCTCGTCGACGCCCGCGCCGAGGCGACGCGCGAGCAGGGTCGCGCGCGCGACGACGCGCTCGCCCGCTGCGTTCGGCGCGCGCGGCAGCACCGCGAGCACGAGCGCTTCGGCCTGCGAGATCCCGTGCGGCCGCTTGCCGAGCAGCACGGCAGAAGCGGCGCCGACGCCCTGCACCTCGCCACGGAACGTCACCAGGTTGAGGTAGGCCTCGAGGATCTGCTCCTTGCTCCAGCGCTCCTCGAGCGCCCACGCGCGACGCATCTGGCGCAGCTTGCCGGCGAGCGAGCGGCGGTGCGGGATTCCGGCGCGCGCGTCGAGCAGCTTCGCGAGCTGCATCGTGATCGTGCTCGCGCCGCGCGGCGCGCGTCCGAGCAGCCGGTCGCGCAGCGCGCCCAGCACCGCGAGCGCGTCGACGCCGCCGTGACGCTCGAAGCGCCGATCCTCGGCTGCGACGATCGCGTCGCGCAGAAGCGGCGACACCTCGTCGAGCGGGACCCAGGCGAGCGCGCGGCGGTGCGGGTCGGTGCGCAGCTCGTGCACGACGGCGCCGTGACGGTCGAGCAGCTGCACGTCGGACGGCCGGTGCGCGCCACGCACCTCGTCGTAGCTCGGCACCGTCGCCGGATCCGGACGTCCGCACGTGAACGCCGCCCACGTGCCGATGAACGCGAGCGCCGCGCAGGCGACGCCGACGCGCACGCCGCGCCGCGCGCGCAGGAAGCCCCATCTCACGGCGCGACCTCGAGCGGCGCGTTCGGCGTCTCGCCGAAGGACTCGGGCGCGTACAGCGCCTCGACACGCGTCGGCGGCAGCAGGAAGCGCCCCGGCTGATTGACGCGGATCGCGTACGTCAGCACGGTCTTCCCGGCCGGCAGCCACTCGAAGTAGCCCTTCCACGACTGGAACGAGCGCTCGACGAAGGTCGGCGAGAGCGACGCGTCCGCCGACGACGCGTCCGGCGTCGCGCCCGGAGCAGCGGCGGCGGGCGGCGCCTTGCGCAGGTGCGAGCTGCCCGCGGGCACCGGGTCGTCGACCACGACCCACGGACGCTCGGCCTGCGCGTCGATCTCGAGGCGGACGAGCAGCACGTCGCCCGCGCGCACCGTGCCGTCGGGCCGCGGCTCGAGCGGCGCGATGTGCTTGACGATGCGGTAGCCGGCCTCGAGCGGCTTCTCGAGCGGTACCGCGGCGCTCGCGAGCACGCTCGCCCACGGCTTGCCGCCGCCGCGCTGCTCGATCGTGAGATCCGCCTGGCCTTTGGGCCACGGCAGGGCGACGCTGCCGCCCTCGGGCTCGCGACCCCAGTCGACGCGCCCGCTCGCGCCCGCGAGCGCGGCGACCGCCTCGCCCGTCACCGGCTCGCTCTCGAAGGAGCGCGCGAACGCACGCGTCGCGAGGGCCCCCCAGGCGTTGGCGATGGTCGTGTCCCAGCGCCCGCGCTCCTGACGCGCGAGCGCGCCGCGCATCAGCCGCGGCACGTCGCCACGCCAGCTCGGCGCGTCGAGCGCCAGCAGCACGAGGCGCAGCGCGTCCACGTCGCCGCCGGAGAAGATCGACCACGAGGCGTTGGCGCCGTCGTCGCGGAAGCCGAGCGTCGTGCCGCCGAGCTCGAGACGCGCGCGCAGCGCCTGCTGCGCTTCGGCGAGGCGCGCGTCGCGACGCTCGATCGACGGCGTGCGCGCGAGGATCGTCCACCAGTCGAGCAGCGTCGACGCGGGCCACAGGTTCGGCTCGATCGGGATGCCGTCGAGCAGCGTCGGGTCGAGGTCGCCGTCCGTGGCCAGCGCCGCGAGCACGGCGAGCTTGCGCAGCGGCAGGTCGACGGCGCCGCGCTGCACGCCGTCGCCCGGCGACACGGTGCCGTCGACGAAGCCGCGCAGCGCGCGCTCCATCTTCTCCACGACGTCGTCGGGCAGCGCGTAGCCGGCCGTGCGCGAGATCAGCAGCACGTAGGCCGTGAGCAGCTCGCTCCCGTCCCGCATGCCGGGGAAGAAGGTCAGGAAGCCGTCGTCGTCGAAGTGCGCCGGCAGCGCCGCCACCACCTGCGACCACAACGCCGAGTCGTCGAGCACGACGGCGCGCGACACGCGCTGCTCGAGGCACGTGTACGGATAGCGCTCCATGTAGGCGCGCGGACCGTCGAGACCGGAGAGCAGGCTCGGGGTGAATTTGAGATTGATGCCACCCTGCCCCGGCAGCGCGCCCGCGGGCGCCGCGACGGGCTCGCGGAAGGGCGCGCCCGCGGCGAGCTGCACGAGCGTACCCTGCACGACCCGCACCGGCACCGCGGGTACCACAAGCTGCACGACGCGCAGCGAGTCGGCCGCTTCTCCGGCTCCTGCTGCAGCTCCAGCGTCCGCGCCCTCGCCCGCGCCGGCCTGCGCCGCGAAGTCGTAGACGAGCTGCGTGACGCCGTCGGGGACCGTCACCTCCCAGCTCGCGATCTTCGCCTCGCCGGGCGCGAGCGCGAGCGTCTGCCCGGCGAGCTCGTCCGCCAGCCCCTCGACCTTCGCGCGCAGCGCGACGTCGAGCGTGCGCTCGGTCGTGTTGCGCACGGTGAGCTCGGCGCGGAAGCGATCGCCCGAGCGCACGACCGGCGGCAGCCCGGAGAGCAGCAGCAGATCCTGCGTCGTGCGGATCGTCGTGCCGCCGTCGCCGAAGAGACCCGTGCCCGCGGTCGCCACCGCGACGATGCGGAAGCTCGTCAGCGAGTCGTTGAGCGGAATCTCGACCTCGGCCGCGCCGCTCGCATCCAGCGGGACGTCCGCGCGCCACAGGAGCAGCGTGTCGAACAGCTCGCGCGTGCTCGAGCGTCCGCCGCCGCCGCCCTGCGGACGCGCCTTGCGGCCGTAGTGGCGCTTGCCGACGACCTCCATCTGCCCGGTCGAGGTCCACACGCCGAAGCCGCGGCGGCCCATCATCGCGCGCAGGAGATGCCAGCTCTCGTTGGGCGCGAGCTCAAGCAGCCCCTCGTCGACCGCCGCGAGCGCGACCGTGGCGCCGGGCGGCAGAGCCTCGCCCGTCGCGGCGCGCACCGAGATCCGCGCCTTCGCCGTCTCGCGCACGCGGTAGACCTCGCGGTCGGTGGTGACGTCGACGTCGAGCTCGTGCGGCTTCCAGCCGACCACCAGCTCGGCGATGCCGAGCTTGAACGACGGCTTGCCGAGGTCGACGCGCGCCGTCGGTTGCACGTCGCCGACGCGGCCGCGCACGGCGAGCACGGAGACGAACATGTTCGGCGAGAACGCGTCCGTGACCGGGACCTCGATCGTCGGATCCTTGCCCGAGAGCTCGACGACGCGCGCGTCGAGCACGCCTTCGCGTGCCGTGGTGACGAGCGCCGTCGCCTGACGGAACGGCATGCGCACCTGCAACCGGGCGACGTCGCCGGGCTCGTAGCGCTTGCGGTCCGGCAGGACGTCCATGCGGTCGCTGCTGCCGACGCGGAACCAGAAGTCGTCCTCGCCCGCGACCCACACGTCCTGGTGCGCGACGCTCGCGCGCCCGCTCTCGTCCCAGGCGGTGACCTGCACGACGACGTTGCCCGAGACCTTCGCGAGGCGCTCGCAGCGCAGCGTGCCGTCGGCGCGCGTGCGGCCGCGGCACAGCGTGCCGAGCGGACGCGTGTCCTCGACGTAGTCGTAGGCGTAGAAGCCGCCGACGAGCCGCTTGCGCACGCTGTAGTTACGGCGCTCGAACGCGTCGATCTGCACGCGCACGCGCGGCGCGGGCTGCAGGCGATCGTCGAGCACGACCGCGCGCGTGGCGAGACGCGGCGCGTGCGCCTCGCGCACCTTCACCTCGACGCCCGCGACCACGCCCGACGGCCACAGCGGCACGCTCGCGACCGCCGTCTGCACCTCGCCGTTCGGATCGCGGAACTCGAGCTCGGCGCGCAGCCGCTCGGGGCGCTGCACCGCCGGCAGATCGCCGATCGTCGCGCGCGCGGTGCCCGCCGCGTCGAGCCGCAGCTCCTGACGCGAGAGCACCTTGCCCTCGGCGCGCTCGTCGTCATCCGGTCCGTCGTCGCCGTCGCGGCGGATCCCGACCTTCACCGGACCGTTGGCGAACGATGCGTCGGGCAGGTCCTTGACGCGGACGTCGTAGGGCTCGAGCTGCGCGCGCAGCACGACCGGCAGGTCGCCCGCGCCGCCGCCCGCGAGGTACTGCACGGCGAGGTCGGCCTGCACGGCGGACGGCGCGACCAGCGGCTCCGCCGGGAGCTTGACGGTGCCGCGCGCGAGCGGCACGCGGAACTCGGCGACGCGGAACGTGCCGGCGAGCCACTCGCGGTCCCAGGTCGGCTCGGGCGCGGCGAGACGCACGTACGGCGCGGGCGGCGTCGGCGTCGGCGCGTCCGCCGGCGCGCCCTCGCGCACGTAGTACACCTCGTAGAGCCCGAGCTTCGCCTCCTTCGGGATCGGCCAATCGGTGACCGCGCTGCCGTCGCTGCGCCACTCGAGCGGCAGGTCGTAGCGGGTGTCGCTGCCGAGGTGGCGGATCGAGAGCTTCGTCGGCGCCCTCGCGGGATCCACGACCGCGAAGCCCTGCAGCGTCTGCTCGCGGTAGACGTGCTTCATGTGCACGGTCTCGCCGGCGCGCAGCAGCGGGCGATCGAAGATCGTGTGCGCGACGTACGGCCCGTTCCACGGCTCCTGCGGCAGGTCGAAGCGGTAGGGCTCGATGCCGAAGTCCCAGCTCGAGTGCACGAAGCTGAGATCGTCGCCGTGGCGCGCGGTGACGAAGAGCCCGCCGTCGAGATCCGAGAGCGCGCGCGACGCGCGGTAGTCGTGGTGCTCGTCGTACTCGTCGTTGCTCGAGCGGCAGAGCGGCGCGTCGTCGCGATCGGGCAGGTCGGCGATGCGCGCGATGCCCTGCGCGTCGGTCTCGGCCTCGGCGAGCACGCGTCCGGCGCAGTCGTGGACGGCGACCTTGGCGCCTTCGACCGGACGCGCGTCGGAGAGACGCGTCACCCAGACCACCGAGCCGCTCGCGCTCCACTCGAAGTGCACCGCCATGTCGGTGACCAGCGCGGCGGCGGGGACGTAGAGCAGCTTCGGCTTCTCGAGCAGCGCCTCGCCGAGCCGCAGGCTCTCGATCTCGACGACGTAGAGACCGGGCTTTGGCAGCGGGATGCCGACCACCTGCAGCTCCTCGCCCGAGAGCTCCGGCAGGCTCAGCGACTGCACGTGCTCGCCCGCGGGCAGCTTCGCGTCGCGGAACACCGAGCGGTCGCGCCGCGCGGAGCCGACCTTGCGCAGCCAGGCGAGGATCTCGCTCGCGCGCCTCGCGTCGACCCGCAGCACCTCGCCGCTCACCGTGGCCGACGGTTGCTTGACGTCGGCGCTCGCGCCGGTCGCCGCGCTCGTATCCGGCGGAATGCGCAGCTCGCGCGTCGTCACGCGGGCGCCGAGGTTGCGGATCGTCACCGGCAGCGCCGGGTCGGCCTCGAGCTCGACGATCGCGAAGCGCGACGCGAACTTGGCGAGCGGCGGATCGGCGCCGAGCGCGACTTGCAACGACTGCATCTGGGCCGCGTTGGCGAGCGTGCGCCCGGCGTCGTCCTTCAGGTCCGTCGGCACCTCGAGGCGCAGCGTCGTCGACGGCGGGAACGGACCGCGGAACACGACCTGCGACACCGCGAGGTCGGGGCTGTCGGGCGGCACGGCGGCGTACGCCTTGCCGTCCGGCGCGGTCAGCGTGATGCGGCTCGCCTCCGACCACGGCACGGGCGCGCTGAAGCGAACGACGATCGGCGTCAACGGGATGCAGTCGGTGCGCGCGGTCTCGCGCTGGCAGCGCAGCTCGGCGGTGAACGTCGGACGCACGGTGAAGTCGAGCGTCTGATCCTCGGTCGTCGCCACACCGGAGGCGGTTGCGACGCCCGCGCCCCACACGAGCCGCACGCCCGCGCCGTCGGGGAAGCGTCGGCGCGCGGCGAGCACGAGCTCGACCGCATCCTTCTCGCCGCTGCCGAAGCGCTCGAGGAGCTGCGCGCGCTCGGCGCCGTCGACGATCCGCACGCCGACGCGCTCCGCGACGCCGTCGACGGCGAAGTACGCGTGGCGCTCGACCGACTCCGCGGCAGGCTCGGCGTCGAGCCGCAGGACGAAGGCCTGCTCGGCGTCGATCGTCTCGTCGGCGGACGGGATCGACGAGACGATCGCCGGTCCGCCGGTATCGAACCCGAGATCCTCGATCGGCCGCAGCGCCGCGCCGGCGAGATCCTTCAGGTCCGGACGCGCGCGGAACGTGCAGCGCACGCCGCCGGGCAGCGTGCGGACGAAGTCGTAGACCCAGGTGCGGGCGTCGAGCCAGCGCCCCGTGCCGGCGACCGGGCAGTCGGCGACGAGCGGGTCCACGGCGCGCGGGTCGCCGTAGGCGACCATCGGCGTCGCGAAGCGCGCGACCGCCTGGCGGACTTGCTTGACGGTGCCGCGCGGCGAGAACTCGACCAGCCCCGGCGCGACGGCGGGCGTCGCCGACGGCGCGGACGCGGGCGACGCGGGCGCGGCCGCGCCGCCCGTCCGTCCTGCCGTGAGCACCAGGGTGCAGAGAACGACGATGAGGAACGAGCTGCGTTTTGGCATGCGGGCAGGACGGACGGTTGCGGAACGGAAAAGTTTACCGAGGCTGGCGAACCAGCGCGTCGCGGATCTCGGTGAGCAGCACGACCTCCTGCGTCGGGGGCGGCGGCGCGGCCTCCTCGACCTCCTTCTCGCGGCGTAGCGCGTTGAGCAGCTTCACCATGGCGAAGATCGCGGCCGCGATGATGACGAAGTCGATGATCGTGTTGATGAACGCGCCGTAGCGCAGCACGACGCCCTCGGGCTGCGCGTCGGTCGGGGCGCGCAGCGTGAGCGCGAGGTCGGAGAAATCGACGCCGCCGACGAGCAGCCCGATCGGTGGCATGATCACGTCGTTCACCAGCGAGCTCACGACCTTGCCGAAGGCCCCACCGATCACGACGCCGACCGCGAGATCGATCGCGTTGCCCTTGACGGCGAACTCCCGAAACTCCTTCAGGATGCTCATAAGCGCCCTCCTCTCCGGCTGGAGCCGGTCTGCGGACAGAGCGCCTTTTCCTCCGATCGCGGGGGCGTCACAAGCCCGACGGGGTCCGGTGCTTCGGTTCGTGCGATGTGCCAAAGACCTCGGCACCGATCGGCGTCACCCGAGGTCGCACCTCGACGACCTCGGACGCGGCCTCGAGCCGCAGCGAAGACGCTGAAGACGCGGAGACGCGGCCATGGACACCCTAAAGCATCTGCTCGACAACAACCGCGCCTGGGCGGAGGCGATGGAGCGTACGCGTCCCGGCTTCTTTGCGACGCTCGCCCGCCAGCAGGCGCCCGAGTTCCTGTGGATCGGCTGCGCGGACAGCCGCGTGCCGGCGAACGAGATCGTCGGGCTGCTACCCGGCGAGATGTTCGTGCACCGCAACGTCGCGAACCTCGTGCTGCCGTCCGACCTGAACTGTCTCTCGGTGCTGCAGTTCGCGATCGAGGTGCTGCGCGTGCGGCACGTGATCGTGTGCGGGCACTACGGCTGCGGCGGCGTGCGCGCCGCGCTCGACAACGGTCCGCACGGCCTGATCGACAACTGGATCCGGCCGATCAAGGACGTCGCGTACCGCCACCGCGACGAGCTCGCGACGCTGTCGGAGGCCGAGCGCTTCGACCGCCTGTGCGAGCTCAACGTCGCCGAGCAGGTGGCGAGCGTCGCGCACACGACGATCGTGCAGGACGCGTGGCGGCGCGGTCAGCCGCTCACCGTGCGCGGCTGGATCTACCGCATCGACGACGGCCTGATCCGCGACCTGCGCGTCGCGGTCACCTCGCTCGAGCAGGTGCCGCCCGCGTACCGCGTCGACGAGGGCTAGCCGTCCCGTCGCACGCGGCGCGCGTCGAGATACGTCAAGGAAAGAGCTGGCTGCGGATGACGCCGGCGGGATGATCCTCGGAGTGCACGTTGGCGTAGACCCGACCCTCGAGGATCGCCTGGTACAGCGACGCGACGTTGTTGATCGGGCTGCCGCAGACCTCCTCGTCGTCGATCGGGATGATGTCGTCGTTGGTGATGGTGCCGGTCGAGAGCTGACCGTTGACGTCGATCCCGGGATTGACCGGACCGAAGAGGAACACCGTGATCGGCCCGTTGATCCCCGCCTTGGCGCAGTGGAAGTGCGCCATGGTGATGCCCTGTCCGCTGCGCACGCGCAGGTCGAAGCGCGCCTTGCTCAGGTCGCGATCGAAGTTGACGAAGATCGTTCCGTTCGTCGTCGTGTCGACCGGCGGCACCTCTTGATCCCCGGAGAGGTGCGCGCGGAAGACGAGCGGGGCACCGAGCGCAGGGCCGGCGGCGAGGACGGTGGCGCCGACGAAGAGGGAGACGACGAGCTGCCTCATGGTCCTTCTCCTTCCGGGTCCGACGACGGCGTACCGGGAGCCCACGCGCGTCAGACCCCGAGCGACGTGGGCGCGGCCGTCGTACCACCGTGCGGAGAGCGAAAGAAGGTAGGTTCGCGTCGGCGGCAGAGTCTGAGAGCACCGGCGCCGGGGCGTGCGAGCGCGACAGAAGCGGGATGGACCACGCGCGGCCTCGTCGAGCACACCGCGACGGCGAGCGAGCGTCGTGAGCGCACCGCCGAGGCGCGGGAGCGGCGACCGAGCACCGCTTCCCGCGCCCGGAGTCCTCGCCGGCAAGCGCAATCGTCGAAAGGCGCTACCGGGACGAGCGCCGCGGCGTCACTTCCCGCCGCCGACCGCGCGCTTCACCTTGTCGATCGCCTTCTCGGCTGCGTCTTTGACCTTGCCGGCGGCCTGATCGATCTTGCCCTCCTCGCGGAGCTCGTCGTCGTCGGTCAGCGCGCCAGCGGCTTCCTTCACACGGCCCTTGACCTTGTCGGTGGTGCCGGATCCCATTCGAACCTCCTTGAGCCGGCCGTCGGTGGCCGGGAGCGGAGGTCAAGCGCAAGGGCGGTGCCACCGCCGAAAGCGCGCAAAAGCCCGCGTTCGCGTCGCCCACGCAGGTCGAGCGACGCTCTCGGGCGCCCGTCCTTGGAACGAGCCCTGTAAGGGTTACGCGGCGCGCGACGTGCGCCGGCCGATCCGCACCTCGTACTCGTAGGTGCCGCCGTCGCGGGTCACGCTCACCACGGGTCCGAACGAGCGCACGAGGCGGTGCATCGGCTCGTTCTCGGCGAGCACCGTCGCGACGAAGATCGTCACGCCCTCGGCGCGGGCGAGCTCGGCGAGCGCCTCGAGCAGCACGCTGCCGAGACCGCGGCCCTGCTTCTCGTCGATCACCTCGAGCGCGACCTCGGCGACGTTCGGCCGGTTGGCGAGGCGGATGAAGCGTCCGACGCCGAGCGGCTCGGGCGGCTCGTCGTAGACCGGGATGGTCTCCGCGACCAGCGCGACGTGGTTCCAGCCGTCCGTCGCCGTCAAGCGTCGCAGCATCGACTCGGGCAGGCGCTGGATCGGCGTGAAGAAGCGCCGGTAGCGCGACGCCGGCGAGAGCCGCGCGAAGCCCGCGCGCAGCTCCTCGGCGTCCGCGGGTCCGAGCGGACGCAGCCGGAACAGCGTCCCGTCGCGCAACCGGTGTACGCGCTCGAGCGCGCCCACGTCGGCGCGCCGAGCGCGCTGGACGGGTCGGTGGTGTGAAATCGTGACGGACATGGGAACGGCGGGCGAAGGGAGCAAGCGCCGCGCCAGTGCGTCGCGCGCGGTCGTTGCTCGACGCGCCTGTCGCGTTTCGACGAGCGTGACGAGCACGTGAGGACAGAATCAGCGGCGCGTGAACCCGGGACGACCAGGGTACTGCGCGCGCAGCTCGGCGAGCACGGGCTCGAGCTCCTCCGGACGCACGTCGCGCGTGCGCGCGAAGATGCGCACGCGGACACCGCCCTCGAGCTCGAACTCGCCCGGCAGCGCGACGTACGCGCGCCCGAGCGTCGAGCCGCGCAGGATCTCGCGCGCGGGGATGCCGACCACCTGCTGGTGGCGCGGGTCGAGGTGGTGGCCGATCGGCTCGCCGACGACCACGAAGCGCGCCATCAGGAGCGAGAACGGAAAGCCGTCGCGCAGGTCGACGTGGCTCGTCGGCAGCACGCGCGTGTCGAGCGCGGGCAGCGATCGATCGACCAGGTACGCGTTCGCCACGACCTCTTCGTTCAGCACCGTCGAGCTCGACAGCACGTAGATCTTGTCGTTGCCGGCGCGGGTCAGGTCATCGAGCGTTCGCACGAGACGCGCGACCTCGTCGAGGTCGCCGCGCACGAGCGGCCCGTAGGTGATCCCCGGCAGCGCCCCGGCGAGCGGACCGAGCGCCGGACGGATCGACGGCACGAGCACGCCCGCGAAGCTCGCGACCAGCGCGAGAGCGAGCACGACGCACGCCGGCACGCGTCCCGCAGCGGGCACGAGGTCGAGCGCCCGCGCGACGCCGACGCCCGCGAGCACGAGCAGCGCGACGAGCAAGAGGTCGTGGTGCAGGTTGAGGCTCTGCGTGCGCGTGAAGAGCAGCACGGCGACCAGCGCTTGCACGAGCAGCACGCGCGTCCTCGCGCGCGTCGCCGGCGCGACGAGACCTGCGACCGCGCCGCCCAGCGCGAGCGCGAGCACGACCGGACCGAAGTCGCGCCACAGCCCGAGCGCCGCGTCGCGCAGCGGCGACGCGCTCGCGTACGCCGCGTAGAGCGTCGCGTAGTCGGTGCGCAGCATCGCGAGGCCGCGCGAGCCGGTGAGCAGCAGGAAGATCGCGAGCGCGGCTCCACCGAGCGCCGCGACGCGCAGCGCCGCGGCCGTCGCACGCTCGCGCTCGCGCAGCAGCAACGCGGACTCGAGCGCCAGCGCGACCAGCAGCCCGACCGCGGCATACGCGTACCAGCGACGCAGCACGACCAGCAGCGCGAGCAGCAGCCCGCCGATGGCGATGCGGCGCGGGTCGAGCCGCGTCGGCGGCGGACGCAAGAGCCACCACGCCCACGGCAGCACGACGCAGCCGATCACGTCGGGCAGCCCCATCAGCGTCGGCACCCAGAGGAGCGGTTGCAGCGCGATCGTCGCGCCGCACGCGATCCGCGCCTCGCGCGACGCGCCGAGCCGCCGCAGCAGCGCTCGGTCCGCGAACCACGCGAGGCTCGCCGCCGCGACCACGCCGTAGAGAACGGCGATCGACAGCACGTAGGCGAGCCGGCTCGAGCCGAAGACGAGCGCCGGCGGCGCGAGGGGCAGGACGGGCGCGAAGCTGTACTCGTCGCGGCGGATCGTGCGCAGGACGGTCGCGAGCGCGCCGAGCACGTCGTGACGCAGGTGCGACGCGAGGTCGATCGTCTTCCGCCAGTAGCCCGCCCAGTCGAAGAAGTAGATCCAGCGCTCCTGGGTGACGAACCAGGCGACGAACGCGACCACGACCAGCGCGCTGAGCGTCGCGCCGAGCACCGCGGGCTCGCGCGTCGCGAGTCCGCGCTCCTGCGTCGCAAAGCCGCGCACGCGGGCCGCGACACCGCGTCCGCGCGTCGCCGAGCCGCGCTCACGGCTGCCGCCGCGCGCCGGCGCTCTCCTCCCCTGCCGCACGCCTTCCTGCTACGCGACGCGACGGCGAACGTCACGGCGCACTGCGCATACGCCTGCGCCACGCGTGCCGCGGCGTGCTCGACCCGACCCGCGTCGCCGCGCGCGAGCGGACCTCTCAGCGCCGACCGAGATCCGACGGTCGCGCCCACGCGCGTGCGGTGCCGATGCGGGCGCGGAGCTGCGCGACGTATGGGTGGTCGAGCATGCGCTCGCACTCGTCCGCCGGAAGCCGCTCGGCCCAGCGCGTATCGGCGCGCACGGGACGCTGCTTCGCCGCCTCGTAGAACGCGTCCTCCGAGCGCTCCCAGTTTCTTCGCTTGCGGCCCGCGAGGTAGAGCGACGCCGCGCCGTTCGCGCCGAGCCCGTGGTGCGGGAAGCGCCAGTACTCGAGCGCGGCGGGCTCGAACTCGCCGCCGGCGAACGTGCAGAGGCGCGGCATCTCCTCGTGCGGAGCGTCGGCGAGGTCGTCGTACGCGACGACCATGTGCGGCCTTCCGGACGCCGCGGTGAACTCCTCGATCTCGCCGTTGATGCGGCGCCACTCGTCGAACAGCGACGACGGCATCTCGTGCGGGCGGCGGATCAGCTCGGAGGCGACGTAGCCCGCAGGATGCCGCACGAGGTGCACGAGGCGGACCGACAGGTCGTCGCGGGCGAGGAAGCGCGCGCACCAGTCGAGCCGCTTCGAGGCGTCGACGATGCAGCCGCGGCCGAAGCGCTCCGCCGCGAAGTGGTACGCGCGCTCCGCCGAAACGCTCTCGAGACCGGCGAGAACGGTGCAGCTCGGCAGCTCCTCGGCCTCGCACAGCCGGCAGATCACGTGGCCGGGGAAGAGGAACGGACGGTAGAACTCGCCGACGTTCGCCGCCCACGAGTGGCTGCCGAGCACCAGGTTCAGCCAGGTCGAGCCGGAGCGGTTGGCGCTCAGGATGAAGACGACGACGGGCTGCACGTCGCCGTCGAGAGAGCGCGGGCGGGTCGCGTTCCCTCCGGTCCGCACTAGCTGCTCCCCGACGCGAGAGGGCGCAGCAGCAGGAAGCCCTCGGGCGCGAGGCAGGTCGCGAGCATGACCTCGTTGATGTCGAGGTGCTCGCGCCAGATCTCGGTCGCGCGGTGCTCGGGCGCGAGCCAGAACGACTCGATCGTGTCGCGCACCGGCAGCGCGCGCAGGAGACCGTCGAGCGCCGCACGCGCGCGCTCGCCGAGCGACGCCGCGTCGCGCTCGAGCATCGGCACCGCGGCGAGCCCGATCGCGAGGCCAAGCTCGCGGAACGCGAGGCGGCGCGACGCGGGCTGCCGGAGGTCGGGCTGCGAGAGGTAGACGTTCAGCCCGGTGAGCGCGGCGCCGAGCAGCGCGTCGCGCACCTCCGCGGCGCGCGGCGGCGCGCCCTGCGCGAGGAGCTGGTGCAGGCGCCAGGCGTCGCTCAGGAGTCCGCCGAGCCCGAGCGGATCGCTGGTCGCGAGCCCGTTCGGATGCACCATCGCGCCGAAGTCCGCCGTGACGTCGGCGATCGCCGGGCCCGCGTCGGGCAGCGTCGCCGCGAGCTGCAGGCAGGTCACCCAGCCGTCGAGCGGATCGTGCTGGCCCATCGACACGACGAGCGGCCGCGAGAGATCGATGCTCGCCTTCCAGCACATCCGCTTGCGACCCGACGAGCCGACGACCACGAAGCCGCGGTGCGCGGCGCGCACGAGCTCGCGCGCCCACTGGTGAAAGAGCACCTGTCCGGTGGCGCGCGTCGTCTGGTCGAGCGCGTGCATCCACTTCGTCAAGTAGTGGAAGTACTGCCCGTCGCGATCCCACTCGGCGCGCTCGTCGTACGGCGTGCCGGGCGGCCGCTCGGGAAGCCGCTTGCCGATGCGCAGCCCGCCCGCGGTCGGGTGACGCTCGCCCTCCTCCTCGGAGAGGCCGCTGATCCAGCCCGTGCGCCGGTCGTCCGGGCGGTGGCGTCCGAGGACGTGGTGCACGTGGTCGATGAGGCGCAGCGCGAGCTCGCGCCAGCGGGCGTCGCCGGTCGCGCGCTCGAGGCCGAGGAGGTTCGTGACGGCGAACGCGTCGGTCCAGAGGTAGCGCCGCGTGGCGTCGCCCTCGGCGACACCCGTGCGCTCGACGAAGGTCGTCATCAGCTCGGCGGCCTGCGCCGTACGGGGATCGATCATCGCTCCTGGGTCCTGTGGTGCGTCTGCGCGCCCGTGCGCTAGCAAATTTGCGCGGCCGCGTCGCGCGCGCTCACGCCGAAGAACGCTCGGTCCCCTCGCGCAGCGTCGCGACCGCCGCTGCCGCCTCGGCCGCAACGACGACCGTGATCCGGTCGCCGGCCTCGAGGCGGAAGTCCGCGGTCGGCACGTGCGCGTTGAGCCCGCGCTGCACCGACACGACGATGCAGCCGGGCGGCAGCCCGAGCTCGCGCACCGCGCGTCCTTCGAAGCGCGCGCCCGGCGAGACCACGAGATCGAGCAGCAGCGCCTCGTCGAGCTGCCGCGTCTGCCAGCGTCCCAGGTCGCGGCGCAGCAGGACGTCGTAGATCGGCGCGTCACCCAGGTAGTCGGCGATGCCGCCCGCCGCGAGCGCGGCGATCAGCAGCGGCAGGACGAGCCCGTAGTCGCCGGTCATCTCGACCATGAGCACGATGCCGGTGAGCGGCGCGCGCACGATCGCGGTGAACAGCGCCGCCATGCCGACCACGGCGAAGGTCTCCGGGTGCGACACGATCTCCGGCAAGACCTCGTCCACCGCCTCGGCGATCGCCATGCCGAGCGTGGCGCCGAGCACCAGCATCGGCGCGAAGATCCCACCGGGCGCGCCGCTTCCGTAGCTCGCCATGGTGAGCGCGAAGCGCAGCGCGAAGAAGCCGACCAGCATCTGCGCCGAGAGCGCGCCGGCGAGCGTCTGCTCGACGAGACGCTGACCGCCGGCGAGCGACGACGGCACGAACCAGCCGACGACGCCGACCGCGACGCCGACGGCGGCGCCGCGCACCCAGCCGGGCACGCGCCACGCCTGGAGCCTGCTCATCGTCGCGACCAGCGTGCGGTTGAACGCGATGCCGACCGGCGCCGCGATCACACCGATCAGCAGCGCCAGCGGCAGCGAGGTCAGCGGCGCGACGGCTTTCGTGCCGATGTGAAAGACCGGCAGCTCGCTCGTCAAGTATCGCGCGACGACGTCTGCAGTCACCGACGCGATCAGCGTGACGGTGAACACCGCCGGCGAGAAGTCGCGCTGCAGCTCCTCGAGCACGAAGACGAGCCCGGCGAGCGGCGCGTTGAACGCCGCCGACAGCCCCGCGCCCGCGCCCGCCGCGATCAGCGTCTGGCGCTCGCGCGGCGTGCAGCGGAACCAGCCGCTCACCATGCCGCCCACCGACGCGCCCATCTGGATCGTCGGACCCTCGCGGCCGAGCGCGATGCCCGCGCCGCCGATGCCGATCACGCCGCCCAGGAACTTGACGGGCAGGATGCTCGCCCAGCGCAGCTCGCGCAGGTGGTGCAGCACCGCCTTGACGTGCGGGATGCCGCTGCCCGACGCGTCGGGCGCGAAGCGCTGCACGAGCCACACCGCGAGCCCGCCGCCGACGGCGCCGAGCAGCACGTAGAGCGCGAGGCCGAGCCAGGGCTCCTCGCGCGTGAAGGCGGCGAGCCGCGCGTGCAGAAGATCGCCGCCGTCGAGCGCCCACTTGAACGCCACCGCGACGAGACCCGCGACGACGCCGACCACGAGCGCGCGCGGCAGCTGCCGACGGCGGCGCTCGTGCGTGCGCGCGAGGTCGCGCAGCTCGCGCCGCACCATGCGCGGCGTGAGCTCCGGCTCGCGCGCCGCGCCGCCCTTCTCCGGCGCGGCGTCAGAGGTGCTCTCGTCGACCGCCATGCCCCAAACCGCGCCGCGCGGGCCGCGACGTGCCGCTCCTTACCTCGCCTCGCCGCCGCAGCCGTTCATGCGACCGACGTTCCTAATGTCGCGGCGCAGCTCCGACAAGAGACGCGGCGTGCTTCCGCTCAGCTCGCGGGCTTGCGTCGGTGCACCTCGCGCCACTCGCGCGTCGGGTCGTCGTCGGGATCGGGCGTCTCCTGCGGCGGACGCAGCTCCTCGGGGACGCTCTTCAGGTTGACGCGGATGCGCGTCCAGGTGCTCGAGCGGCCGCGCATCGAGTCGATCAGCACGTCCTCGGGCGCCAGGTGGCGCGCGGCGTCCGGCCAGCGCGCCTTCCAGCGCTCGAGCCCGGCGAGCGCTTCGTCACGGTGCGGCGAGCTGGCGATGGTGAGAAGCGGCATCGAGCTGCGCCGTCTGCCGCCGCCGCCGGATGCAGACGAGCTTTTCGTGCCGGCGCGCTTGCGCGCGCGCGACGGCGCGACCCGCGGCGCCTCGCCCTCCATCTTGCGGTAGTGCGGCGGCCACGGCGCGTCGCCGAGCCCGTTCGCCTCGTCGCGCGCCGCGAGCTCGAGCAGTCCCTCGAGCGAGCCCGGATGCTCGTCGATCGCGGCGTGCGGGTCGCCGATCTCGGCGAGGCGCTTCGGCACGGTGAAGAGCGTGAAGTCGGCGGGCTCGCAGTCCGCGACCTCGTCCCAGCGAAGCGGCGTCGAGACGCGCGCGTCGGGCAGCGGACGCACCGAGTACGCGGAGCACGTCGTGCGGTCCTTCGCGTTCTGGTTGTAGTCGAGGAAGACGCCGTGGCGCTCCTCCTTCCACCACTTGCTGGTTGCGAGGTTGGGGACGCGGCGCTCGATCTCGCGCGCCAACGCGAGCGCCGCGCGACGGACCTCGGTGAAGGTCCAGCGCGGCTGGATCCGCACGTTGACGTGCATGCCGCGCGAGCCGCTGGTCTTCGGCCAGCCGACGAGCCCGAGCTCGTCGAGCAGCGCCTTCACCTCGAGCGTCACGCGACGCACGTCGTCCCAGGCCACGCCCGGCGTCGGATCGAGGTCGATGCGCAGCTCGTCGGGGTGCTCGAGGTCGCCGGTGCGCACCGGGTGCGGGTGCAGCTCGATGCAGCCGAGGTTGACGATCCACGCGAGCCCCGCCGCGTCGTCGACCACGACCTCCTCGGCGGTGCGTCCCGACGGGAAGCTCAGCGTCACCGTGCGCAGCCACTCCGGACGCTTCTCCGGCGCGCGCTTCTGGTAGAACGGCTCGCCTTCCGCGCCGTCGACGAAGCGCTTCAGCACGATCGGCCGGTCGCGGATGCCGCGCAGCGCGCCGTCCGCGACCGACAGGTAGTAGCGCACCAGCTCGAGCTTCGTGACCCGCGCCTCGCGCGAGAAGTAGAGCTTCGACGGATTGCTGACGCGCACCTCGCGCCCGTCGATCGTCAGGATCTCGGCGTCCTCTTTCTTCGCCACGGCACCGGAAGGTACACCGGAGACGTGGCCGACACGAAGCAGGACGTTCTCGACATGCTGCGCGAGCTCACCGAGCTCGTGATCCTCGACGAGGGCGACCCGCAGTCCTTCCGTGTGCGCGCCTACGAGAGCGCCGCGTACGGCATCGAGGCGTATCCGGGCGACCTCGCGAAGCTGTCGGCGAAGGAGCTCGAGAAGATCCCCGGCGTCGGCAAGAGCACGGCGGCGAAGATCCGCGAGCTGATCGAGACCGGCAAGGTGAAGAAGCTCGAGGAGCTGCGCGTCAAGCACCCGCCGTCGATCGTCGCGCTGACGCGCATCCCGGGACTCGGTCCGAAGGCGATCCAGCGGCTGCGCACGGAGCTCGGCGTCACCGGGCTCGACGATCTGAAGCGCGTCCTCGCCGAGCACCGTCTGCGCAACCTGCGCGGCTTCGGCCCGAAGAGCGAGGAGAAGCTCGCCGCCGCGATCGCGCGCCTCGAGGAGGGCGGCGGCGGCAAGCGCACGCCGATCTCGGTCGCGCTGCCGCTCGCGGAGCGCATCGTCGCGCACCTCGCGCAGGTGCCGGGCGTGACGCACGCGTCCTACGCGGGCTCGCTGCGCCGCTTCTGCGAGACGGTCGGCGACGTCGACATCATCGTCGCGGCGTCCGACCCGGCGAAGGTCATGGAGGCGTTCGTCGGGATGAACGTCGTCGACCGCGTGCTGGTGCGCGGCGAGGGCAAGACGAGCATCGTCACGCGCCGCGGCACGCAGGTCGACCTGCGAGTCGTCGCCGCGCACCAGCTCGGCGCCGCGCGGCTCTACTTCACCGGCAGCAAGGGACACAACATCAAGCTGCGCACGCGCGCGCTCGCGCGCGGCTGGACGCTCAACGAGTACGCGCTCGCCGAGCTCGAGACCGGCAAGGTGATCGCGTCGGAGACCGAGGAGGAGATCTACGCGGCGCTCGGGCTGCCGTGGATCCCGCCCGTGCTGCGCGAGGACCAGGGCGAGATCGAGGCCGCCGAGAAGGGGCTCTTGCCGCGGCCGATCGAGCAGACGATCGGCGACTTCCACGTCCACACCACGACCTCGGGCGACGGGCGCTCGCCGCTCGAGGAGGTGGTGATGGCGGCGATCGCGCGCGGCGTGCGCGTGCTCGCGATCACCGAGCACGCGGAGAACACGATCTCCGGCGTCGGACGCGAGGCGCTGCTCGCGCAGCGCGCGAAGATCCGCGCCGTGCAGCGCGAGGTCGGCGACCGGATCCTGCTGCTGCACGGGGTCGAGCTCAACATCGGCCGCAACGGCGAGCTCGACTGGGATCCCGAATTCCGCAGCACCTTCGACTGGTGTCTCGCGAGCGTGCACGACCACTTCGATCTCGACCGCGCGGCGCAGACCCGGCGCATCGTCACCGCGATGCAGGACCCGGCGGTGCGCATGATCGGACACCTCTCGGCGCGCATGATCGGCGCACGGCCGCCGATCGATCTCGACCTCGACGCGGTGCTCGCCGCCGCCGAGGCGACCGGCACCGCGCTCGAGATCAACGGCGGGCTGCCGCGCCTCGACCTGTCGGTGGACGCGCTGCGCATCGCCCGCGAGCGCAACGTCGTCCTCGTGCTGTCGAGCGACGCGCACCGCGCGAGCGAGCTCGCGCGCGTCGACTACGCGGCGCTCAACGCGCAGCGCGCGTGGGTCGATCCAGCGCGGGTCGCGAACACGTGGGACGCAGACCGCCTCGCCGCCTGGGCGCGCGGCGCGAGCGCGTGAGCGAGCTGCACGTCGCGTGAGCAAGCGGCGCGGCGACGCGAAGCACGAGGCGCGTTCGCGTGAGCGCGCCGCGCGCGCTCAGCGCGCCTGATCGACGAAGATCGGCGACGACCAGGCGCGCTCGGCGACCGGGGCGAGGCAGTCGTCGTTCGGCCGGGCGCGATAGCTGCCGTGGCAGGGCTCGACGGCGACCGCGTTGTCCTCCGCATCGAAGCGCGTGCGCAGGTTGGCGCCGTTGATCGCCGGCGTCTCCTGCTGGATCGCGCGCGCGTAGTACACCGCGTCGCGCCCCGACGACGCGAACTCCGGATCCTCGAAGGTCGCCACGCAGCCCGCCGGATCGGGCGGACACTCGAAGCGTCGCCACGGATCGTCGATCAGCGTCGCGACGTCCTCGTCGGGCGTCGTCTGCGGGCGCACGCGCACGATCTCGATCGCCGCGATCGGCACGCGCTCGTCGCCGGGGTTGTAGCACTCGCCGTGGCAGAGCTTCTCGAGGCGCTCCGCGGGGAGACCCGAGACGCTCTCGGGCGGACAGCCGGGCTTCTGCACCAGCGAGCCGACCGCGCGCACCTCGAAGCGCGGCGCCTCGCTCATGCGCACCTCGCTGCCCATCGGCGCGGGACCGCCCGGCGCGTTCACCAGATCGAACCACAGCAGGATGCGCGGACCGCTCGTGCCGTAGACCTCGCGCCGCTTGAGCGCGCGCCAGATCGAGTCGCGGTCGCGGCCGTCGGCGTGCACGGCGACGAGCCCGCCCGGGTACATGAACGACGACACGCGCTCGACGTCGAAGAGCGTCGCGAAGCTGCGCTCGGTGCGCGTGACGGGCTGCGCACGCTGCGGGTCGACCTGCTCGCCCATCGCCCACTCGCGCAGCGCCCACTCGTACCACTCGGAGGAGAAGCCGTGCGTGTCGGTCATCCAGCGCCGGCCGACCTGCTTGTAACCGGTACCCGGGCGCGCGTGGTGGTCGTCGCTCGAGGCGACGAAGCCCCAGCGGAAGCGCAGCGGCTCGCTGTCGTCGTCACCATCACGGGCTTCGTCGCCGTGGCCGCCTTCGCCCGGTCGCGACAGCGCGAGGCTGTACTGTGCGCTCTGCTTCGGGCGCAGCGTGAACGCGGGCTTGAAGCAGTCGCGGCACTGGTCGCAGTCGAGCCAGTCCTCCTCGCGCGTGTCCGGAATCACGAGGTGCGGCGAGACCAGCGCGCTCGCGGCGAGACGCCTCGCCTCCTCGACCCGGCGCTCGCACTCGTCGGTGGGCAGATCGCCGCAGCGCTCGCGGATGATCTCGCCCGCGCGCCAGCAGCACGGCAGGTAGTCCTCGGTCGGCGGCGGACACACCACCTCGCCGTCCTCGCCGACGCGCGGCTCGGGCCACGCGCGGTACGGCTCGCCGTTGCCGTGTCCGGAGAACACTTCGAGGAGCGTCTGGCGCTCGGGGTCGTGCAGGCCGGGCTTGAGCTGCACGTCGAGGCGCGCGCCCGCCGGCGTGTGCAGGCCCCAGGTGAGACCGTGCGGGATGACGAGCACGTCGAAGCCCCACTGCGCGAGCTTCTCGAAGAGCTCGCGCGGCGTCGGCGCGTTCTCGCGACAGCTCGCGGGCAGCGTGCGCGTGTCGACGCCGGCCTCGCAGGTCGGGAGCGCCGCGATCTGGCGCATCCACTCGACGAACTCGCCGTAGCGGCCGGGCGTCAGCGCAGCGGCGATCCGCATCGCGCGCAGCCCCCACTCGCCGGGCGCTTGCTGCATCGTGCGGTCGTCGAGCGAGGTGATGACACGCGCCGGCAGCTCGTCGTCGGCGAGGCCGGGGAAGATCACGTTCTTGTGCCCGAAGTGCGTCTCCGGGGTCGGTCCGACCTGCGTCCACTCCCAGCCGACGAACGCGACCATGTCGGGGTCGCGCGGATCGCCGGCGCGCGCGTTGCACTCGCGCATGGTCTGCTTGATCTCGGTCCACTGCTCGGGCGTCAGGCCCTCGGCGTGCTCCGTCAAGGCAAAGAAGTCGACCGCCGCACAGTAGCGCGCGAAGTCGCAGGCGTCGGCCGGCGGGTGCGCCCCCTCGCCGCCGAAGAGTGGCAGCGAGTACATGAAGGCGTCGATCGAGTACGTCGTGTGGACGTGCAGGTCGCCGAACAGGATGCGTCGCTCGCGGCGCGCGTCGCCCTCGGGGAGGACCGCCTGCTGCGCGGCCTTCTGCGCGGCGGCCTGCGCGCGCAGCGCGTGCTGCGGTCGGCGCGCGCCGACGATCTCGTTCGTCGACTCGCCGCTGCAGCCCGCGAGGAGCGCGATGCCGAGCGCGGCGAGGAGCACAGGGGCCGATCTTCGCACGAAGCGAAGAAGACAGATCGCGCGCCGGTTGTGAAGCGCCCCGCGGACGACGCGGCGCGCGGTGAGGCGACGGGATTACGCCGCGGACGACGCCGCTACAGCCCGAAGATGTCCTTCAGCTCGTGCGGCGGCACGACCTCGAGCTGCGCGTAGGTACAGTCGCGCGGATTCTTGTCGGTGCGGAAGCGCCGGAACTGCGCCGTGTGGCGAAAGCGCGTGCCCTGCATGTGGTCGTAGCCGACCTCGACGACCAGCTCGGGACGCAGCGGCACCCACGACAGATCCTTGTCGCTGCTCCAGCGGCTCTTCGCGCCCGGCATGCGCTGCCCTGCGACGTGGTGATCGTTCTCCGCCCAGTCGCGCCACGGATGGCCGTCGAGCGCGTTCTCGCGGTACGGCGCGAGCACCTCGACCAGCTCGCGACGCTTCGGCATCGTGAAGCTCGCGCACACGCCGACGTGGTGCAGCGCGCCCTGCTCGTCGTAGAGCCCAAGCAGCAGCGAGCCCACGGCGACGTTCTCGCCGTTCTTGTGCCAGCGGAAGCCGCCGACCACGCAGTCGCACTCGCGCGCGTGCTTGACCTTGAACATCACGCGCTTGTTCGGCTCGTAGACGCCGTCTGCAGGCTTCGCCATCACGCCGTCGAGCCCCGCGCCCTCGAAGCGCTCGAACCAGCTCTGGGCGGTCGCGAGGTCGCTCGTGATCGGCGTCACGTGCAGCGGCGGCTTCGCGCGCGCGAGCACGCGCTCGAGACGCGCGCGACGCTCGGCGAACGGCGTGCGCAGCAGGTCCTCGTCGCCGACGCACAGCAGGTCCCAGAACACCATCGACGCCGGGATCTCGCGCGCGAGCAGCTCGACGCGCGACGCCGCGGGATGGATGCGCTGCTGCAGCGCCTCGAAGTCGAGCCCCTCGCCGAGCGCCACCACGACCTCGCCGTCGAGCACGCAGCGCTCGGGGAGCTGCGCGCGCAGCGGCGCGAGCAGCTCGGGGAAGTAGCGGTCGAGCGGCTTCTCGTCGCGGCTCTGCAGCAGCACCTCGTCGCCGTCGCGGAAGACGAGCACGCGAAAGCCGTCCCACTTGGGCTCGTAGAGAAAGCCGTCGCCGTCGGGCAGCGCGTCGATGCGCTTGGCGAGCATCGGCAGGACCGGCGGGTTCACGGGGAGGTTCACGAGGCGATGCTAGCAGAGAGCGCGCTCGCCGCGCGTGCCACGCACGCAGAGCTCACACGCCACCCGCGACGCGGGCGCGCGTGTGGCGCGCGATCACGCGCTCCTCGTCGGTTGCGACGACGCGCACCGTGCACGGGCTCGCGTCCGCGCTGACCACGGCCGCGTTGCGCGCGTTGCGCTCCGGGTCGAGACGCACGCCGAGGTGCTCGAGGCCCGTGCAGATGCCGGCGCGGATCTCGGCCGCGTGCTCGCCGATGCCGCCGGTGAAGACGAGCTGATCGACCCCACCGAGCGACGCCGCCATCGCGCCGACGTGGCGGCGCGCGATCCAGCAGAAGAGCTCGATTGCCTCGTCGGCTGCGGCCGAGGTCGCGCGGCTTGCGAGCAGCGTGCGCACGTCGCTGCTCTCGCCCGAGACGCCGAGCAGCCCGCTCTCCGCCTCGACCAGGCGCTGCAGGCGCTCGACGTCCCAGCCCTCGACGCGCGCGAGGTGGAACAGCACGCCCGGGTCGAGGTCGCCGCTGCGCGTGCCCATCATCAGACCGCCGGTCGGCGTGAGGCCCATCGTGGTGTCGATCGGGAGGCCGTCGCGCACCGCGGCGAGGCTCGCGCCGTTGCCGAGGTGCGCGATCACGATGCGCCCGCGCGCGCCGTCGGGCAGCGCGCCGAGGACGTACTCGTAGGACAGCCCGTGAAAGCCGTAGCGCCGCACGCCCTTGTCCCACAGCGCGCGCGGCAGCGGCAGACGGCGCGCGGCGGCCGGCATGCGCTGGTGAAACGCGGTGTCGAAGCACACGACCTGCGGCAGCTCCGGCGCGCGCCGCGCGAGCGCGCGCACGACCGCGATCTCCGCTGGAAGGTGAAGCGGCGCGAACGGCTCGAGCGCCTCGAGCTCCGCGACCAGCGCGTCGGTCACGCGCTGCGGTGCGACGTGGTCCGGGCCGCCGTGCACGATGCGGTGCCCCGCCGCGTCCGGCGCGCCGAGGCCGTGCGACGCCGCGACGTCGAGCACGCGCGTCAATGCCTGCGCCGCGTGGTGCGTGACGCCGCCGGCTTCGTGCACATCACGTCCGGCGTCCTCACCGCTCACGAGCTTCTGACTGCACAGCTCGCGGCGCTCGCCCGCGTCGTCGACCGCGTGCAGTACGAGGCGCGCATCCGGTCCGACGTCCGACACCGACGCGCTCGCCACGCGCCGCTCGGACGAGGCGTCGGCCTCGAACCAGGCGAGCTTGAGCGACGACGAGCCGACGTTGACGCTGAGCACGCGCAACGTCAGGCGCTCCACACCCAGTCGCGCACCTCGGGCATGTCCTCGAGGTGCTCGCGCACGTAGACGCGGTGGCGCGCCAGCATCTCGTCGCAGTGCGCGGCGAGCGCCCGCGTGCGGTCGTCCTGCGCGGGCAGGCGGCGCAGCGCCTCCTTGCACAGGTGGTAGCGGCTCATCCCGTTCGCCACCGTCATGTCGAAGGGCGTCGTCGTCGTGCCCTCCTCGATGAAGCCGCGCACGTGGAAGCGCTCGGGCTCGGGACGTCCGTGCACGATCTCGTGGATCGCGCGCTGGTAGCCGTGGAAGGCGAAGATCACCGGGCGGTCGGCGGTGAAGAGCTCGACGAACTCGCCCTGCGGCAGCCCGTGCGGATGGCTCTCGGGGACGAAGAGCGTCATCAGGTCGACGACGTTCACGACCCGCACGCGCACGTGCGGGACGTGGTGGCGCATGAGCCACGCGGCGGCGACGATCTCCTGCGTCGGCACGTCGCCCGCAGCGGCGAGCACGACGTCGGGGATCGCGTCGCCGCTCGTGCCCGCCCACTTCCACTCCGAGACGCCGACCGCGCAGTGCGCGCGCGCCGCCTCGACGTCGAGCCACTGCAGCTGCGGCTGCTTGTCGATCACGATCAGGTTCACGTAGCCGCGGCTGCGCAGGCAGTGGTCCGCGACCGACAGCAGGCAGTTCGCGTCGGGCGGCAGGTAGATGCGCGCGATCGCGCCCTTCTTCGACAGCACGGTGTCGATCAGACCCGGTCCCTGGTGGCTGAAGCCGTTGTGGTCGTTTCGCCAGCAGGTCGAGGTCAGCAGGACGTTGAGCGACGCGATCGGCGCGCGCCACGGCAGGTGGATCGCGTGCTCGAGCCACTTCGCGTGCTGCACGGTCATCGACGCCGACACCATGGCGAAGGCCTCGTAGGTCGCGAACAGCCCGTGCCGTCCGGTGAGCAGGTAGCCCTCGAGCCAGCCGTGGCAGAGGTGCTCGCTCAGCACCTCGAAGACGCGTCCGTCCGGCGAGAGGTGGTCGTCCGTCGGCAGGATCCCGCCGATGAAGCAGCGGTTCTCGACCTCGAACACGCTGCCGAGCCGATTCGAATTGACCTCGTCGGGGCAGAACACGCGGAAGTTTGCTTGACGGCGGTTGCGGACGAGGACGTCGCGCAGGAGCTCACCGAGCTTGCGCGTCGACTCGTGGCGCTCGGTCGCCGGCTGCCGGACGTCGACGCCGTACTCGCTCCACGCCGGCAGGTCGAGGTCGACCAGCAGCCGACCGCCGTTCGCGTGCGGGTTCGCGCCCATGCGACGCTCGCCCGTGGGCGCCAGCGCCGCGAGCTCGGGAACGAGCCGTCCCTGCGCGTCGAACAGCTTCTCGGGCTCGTAGCTGCGCATCCACTGCTCGAGGATCGCGCGGTGCTCCGGGTTGGTGCGCACCTCGGCGACCGGCACCTGGTGCGCGCGGAACGTGCCCTCGATCTGCAGGCCATCGACCTGCTTCGGTCCGGTCCAGCCCTTCGGCGTGCGCAGCACGATCGCGGGCCAGCGCGGGACGTCGGAGACCGCGGACGCGCCGCGGCGGCGCGCGTCGTCCTGGATCTCGCGCACGCGCTGGTACGCACGCTCGAGCGCCTCGGCGAAGGCCTGGTGCACCGCGTGCGGCTCGTCGCCCTCGACGAACAGCGGATCCCAGCCCTGGCTCGCGAGGTAGCTTTGGATTGACGCGTCGTCGGTGCGCCCGAAGATCGTCGGGTTCGCGATCTTGTAGCCGTTCAGGTGCAGCACCGGCAGGACGGCGCCGTCGCGCGCCGGGTTGAGGAAGCGGATCCCCTTCCACGATCCGGCGAGCGGGCCGGTCTCCGCCTCGCCGTCG
Organism: Candidatus Binatia bacterium; assembly: GCA_036563615.1. Taxonomy (NCBI): domain Bacteria; phylum Candidatus Binatota; class Binatia (SeqCode); species Binatia bacterium. Next base: position 508,753 of record DATCMB010000006.1, on the reverse strand, counting down.
CCGACCACGGCGACCACCAGCAGGTCCGGGTTGTCGAACGCCGCGCCGAACGCGTGCGTCAGCACGTAGCCGAGCTCGCCGCCCTCGTGAATCGAGCCGGGCGTCGGCACGCTGACGTGGCTCGGGATGCCGCCCGGGGTCGAGAACTGGCGGAAGAGCCGCTGCAGCCCGGCCTCGTCCTGCGACACCTCGGGGTAGATCTCGGAGTACGTTCCCTCGAGGTAGACGTTGGCGACGATCGCAGGACCGCCGTGTCCCGGACCCGCGAGGTAGATCACGTTCGCGTCGTGCTCGCGGATCAGGCGGTTCAGGTGCACGTAGATCAGGCTCAGGCCCGGCGACGTGCCCCAGTGCCCCAGCAGACGCGGCTTGATGTGCTCGGGACGGATCGGCTCGCGCAGCAGCGGATTGGCCTGCAGGTAGATCTGTCCGACCGTCAAGTAATTGGCGGCGCGCCAGTACGCGTCGAGACGCTCGAGCTCGACGCCCGACAAAACCTTCATGCTGCTCCTCCGTCGCGCACGAGCGGTCGGCCGACGTCCCTCCTCGCCGGATGCTCCGGCGCACGCTCGCGCAGCAATCACGCTCGGGGGCGCGTTTGCTGACCACCATACGCCGGACGGACGTCTTGGGAAGCCGGCTCGCGAGCGTTTCGGTGACGTGCGCTCGTGGCACAGCGGTGCCACCTGCGTCACATCGCGCACGACGCCCGCCATGCCGAAGATGTAGGGAGCGCTCTAGGCCGACACGTAGAATCGCGGCGCGGCGCGCAACCCGTCGCGTGGCACCGCCATTGCAGATCGCCCCGCCGCCGCGTCCGGGACGAGCGAGGGGAAAGGCGGCAGGAGCAATGATGTCGGGTGGAACGCTGATGAGGGCGGTGATTGCGGGCGCGGTGCTCGCGAGCGCGCCGTGGGCGTCGAAGGCCGACGCCGGCTGCGGCTGCGACAAGCCGCCGCCCGAGCCTGCACAGGTCCGCCCGAGCTTCGCGTCGCTCGGTCAGACGGTCACGCTCTTCGGCCCCGACATCAAGGGCGGCAAGTACCAGGTCACCTTCGAGGCCGACGGCGCGTCGGCGACGGTGACCGTGCAATCCGAGAACCGCCGCGATCTCGCCGACGGCAAGAAGAAGCATCAGCTCCGCGTCACCATGCCGTCCGGCCTGCCGCTCGGCCCGGCGCGCATCCGCGTCACGCGGCACGGCAACGGCGCCGAGGTGCTGCGCATCCCGAGCGATCAGTTCACCGTCCTGCAGGCGCCGCTGCGTCTCGAGGAGAGCGACGGCGTCACGATCGCGAAGTGCTACCGCGCCGCGGTCGGCGAGGACGGCACGGTGTACTTCCCGTTCGAGATCGGCGCGATCAGCCGGCGCATGGTGTTCAGCGGCCTCGCCGAGAGCTACCCGCTCACGTTCACGCCGGCGGACGTCGCGATCTACAACACGCAGGGCTTCCTCATGCAGCTCCTCGAGCCCGAGCAGGCGGGCGAGCTCTACACGATCGAGGATCCGGGCTCGCCGAAGAGCTTCGAGCTCATCTACGAGCGACACGAGTTCGTCACCTACAAGCGCCAGCACCAGCACGAGGGTCGCCTCGCGCTCGACAAGAAGGATCCCGACTGGCACGTCGACGGCACGCCGCACGTCGACCACGACAACCTGGTGATCGCGATCGCCGGACGCCTCGAAGACGGCTCGACGCCGCAGCCGGGCTCGACGCCCGCGTTCGATCTCAGCGTGGCGACCGCGCTCGCCGACACGTCGACCCGACCGACCACGCGCGTCCTCCAGTGGAGCAGCTCCTGCGGGCCCGATCGCGCCCGCCGCTGAGCGAGCCACGAGCCCCCTTGCCTCGGTCGAGCGCCCGGCGTGAGAATCCGCCGAGCGATCGCTAGGAGGGAGCTCATGGCACAGACCGCCCAACTCCGGAAGATCGAGCAGGTCGAGAACGAAGCGCAGCGCGTGTTCGCGCTGCAGCGGGAAGCCTACCTGCGGCATCCCTTCCCGTCGGCCGAGGAGCGCAAGGAGAACCTGCGCAAGCTCGACCGCATCCTGGTCGAGAACGCGCAGGCGATCGCCGACGCGATCCAGAAAGACTTTGGCCATCGCGCCGTCGAGGAGACGCTGATGGCCGAGGTCTTCGCGAGCGTCGACGGCATCCGCCACGCCGTCAAGCACGTCGCGAAGTGGATGAAGCCGCAGAAGCGCGCGGTGTCGATCACCTTCGCGGGCGGCTCGAACATGGTGGTGCCGCAGCCGAAGGGCGTGGTCGGCGTGGTGTCGCCGTGGAACTACCCGCTGTTCCTCACCATCGGCCCGCTGACCAGCATCCTCGCCGCCGGCAACCGCGCGATGGTCAAGATGGCGACCAACTCGCAGAACCTCGCGCGGCTCCTCGCCGAGAAGGTGAGCGCGGTGTTTCCGGAGGACACGGTCGCGATCCTGCCCGGCGTGCGCGCGCAGGACTTCTCCACCCTGCCCTTCGACCACCTGATCTTCACCGGCTCCGCGGACGCGGGTCGCACGGTGATGCGCTCGGCGGCGGAGAACCTGACGCCGGTCACGCTCGAGCTCGGCGGCAAGTCGCCGACCATCGTGTGCGACGACTTCGACATCGACGAGGCCGCGTCGCGCATCCTCTACGCGAAGTACCTGAACGCCGGGCAGACCTGCCTCGCGCCGGACTACCTCCTGATCTCGGAGGCGAAGCGCGACCGCTTCGTCGAGGCGGCGAAGCGCATCCTGCCCGAGCGCTACCCCGACATCCGCCAGCCGAGCTACACCTCGGTGATCGACGAGAAGTCGTACCGCCGGCTGCGCGCGACGCTCGAGGACGCGCAGCAGAAGGGCGCGACGATCGTGCCGCTCATCCCGGGCGCGACGTTCGACGACCAGCTCCGCAAGATCCCTCCGCACCTCGTGCTCGACGTCAACGACTCGATGCGGATCATGCAGGAGGAGATCTTCGGGCCGCTCTTCCCGATCAAGACCTACAAGTCGCTCGACGAGGCGATCGCGTACATCAACTCGAAGGATCGTCCGCTCGGGCTCTACGTCTTCACCAACGACTCGAAGCTGCAGGAGAAGGTCCTGTACTCGACCATCTCCGGCGGCGTGACGATCAACAACTGCGTGCTGCACGTCGCGCAGCACGACCTGCCCTTCGGCGGCATCGGCGCGAGCGGCATGGGCCACTACCACGGCTACGAGGGCTTCCTCGAGTTCACGAAGCTCCGCCCGGTGTTCAAGAACCCGCGCTTCTCGCTGCTGTCGATGTTCTACCCGCCGTACACGGCGCGCACGCGGCAGCTGCTCGACCTGCTGATCCGCTACAAGCCGTAGAACGGATCACGCGCTTTCGTTGGCGTCGCGCCGCCGCCGGTCACCCGACCGCGGCGGCGCACGCGTTTTCGGGCTCGCGTCGGGCTGCTGCGCTCGCGCGCGGCGTCGGCTCAGGACGCGCGCGGCGTGCTCACGGTGCGGTCGCCCGCACCCAGCGCGGCAGCACGACGTGCTCGACCCGCGCGAACACGACCTGCACCGGCTCGCCGATGCGGATCGTCGCGGGATCGATCGCGTTGATCGGTCCGTCGGCCGACTCGACGAGGTTGCCGACCAGGCGCAGCGTCGGATCCTCCTCGAGCTCGACGACGATCACGTTGTAGGGCGCGAGCTCCGCGTACGCCGGCAAGAGCGGCGGGTGCGCGACGACGAACGACCAGATGCGTCCGCGCCCCGAGACCTTCGTCCAGCGCTCGCTGAGCGAGCGGCACGCGGGACACATCGGACGCGGCGGCATGCGCATCTTGCCGCAGTCGGCGCAGGTCTGGATCAGCAGCTCGCCGCGCGCGGCACCCTCCCAGAACGGACGCGCCGCGGGATCGCCGAGGCCGGGCAGGACGAAGCCGGAGGTCGCCACCGTCAGCTCCGCAGCACGAGCGCGCTCGTCGGCACGCCCTCGCCGCTGGTCACGAGACAGCTCGCCGCGCCCTCGACCTGGCAGGTCGACGTACCGCGCATTTGGCGCACGCCCTCGACGATCAGGTTGAAGCCGTGCACGTACGCTTCCGACATGCCGCCGCCCGCGGTGTTGGTCGGCAGCCGTCCGTCGGGCCACTCGAGCGCGCCGTTCTCGGTGAAGGCCGCGCCCTCGCCGCGCTTGCAGAAGCCGTAGCCCTCGAGCGACAGGATCACGAGCGGGCTGAACGCGTCGTAGATCTGCGCGACGTCGATGTCCTCGGGCTTGAGGTCGCTGTTCGCCCACAGCCGCTTCATGCAGGCGTGCGACGGTCCGGCGAGCGGGTCGTCGCAGAAGTAGTTGGTCATCGTCTGGTGCTGCGGCGGGATGCCCTGCGCGTACGCATGGATGTAGACCGGCTTCTGCTTGAGGTCCTTCGCGCGCTCGGCCGAGACGATCACCACCGCGAGCGCGCCGTCGGTCTCGAGGCAGTTGTCGTAGAGGCACAGCGGCTCCGACACCCAGCGCGCGCTCATGTACTGCTCGCGGGTGAGCGGCTTGTCGTACATCATCGCGTTCGGGTTGCGGTTCGCGTGCTTGCGGAACGCGAGCGCGACGTTCGCGAAGTGGTCGCGGGTCGCGCCGTACTCGTGCATGTAGCGGCGCGCGAGCATCGCGACCTCGTCGACCGGGCGCAGCAGACCCCAGGGACGGCTCCACTGCCAGGGCGTGTCGATGCGGTTGCTGGTCTGCGCCCACGGACGGCTGCCCTTGTCGGCGCGCTTGCGCGACCGCCAGGCGACCGCGACCTCGCACTGCCCGCTCGCGACCGCGAGCGCCGCGTGCCCCGTCGTGCCGCAGCCCGCGCCGCCGCCGTAGCCGACCTGGGCGAAGAAGGTGACGTCGCCCATGCCGAGGTTGCGCGCCACCTCGACCTCGCGCCCGTCCTCCATCGAGAAGGCGACCAAGCCGTCGACGTCCTTCGGCGAGAGCCCCGCGTCGTCGAGCGCCATCGAGATCGCCTGGCAGGCGAGCGACAGCTCGCTGTCCGCGAGCCCCTTGCCGAAGCGGGTCTGCGCGATGCCGACGATCGCGGTGCGGTCCTTGATGGTCGCGGCGGGCATGGCGAAGGTCTACCGAACTAGCAACGTCGGCTGGCGCGGCTCAAGCGCGAAGAGCGTCCGGGAGACGCGAAACGCTCGCATCGGATCCGCTTTCCGGGCATCCTTCCGCGCGCCCACGCCAGAGGCGTGACACATGGAGGCCGTCGATGCGCTTTCTGCTCGTGAATCCGTTCTATCCCATCGCCGAGATCCCTTCGCCGCCGCTCGGGATCTCGTATCTCGCCGGTGCCCTGGAGCGCGTCGGCGTCGAGGTCCGCGTGCTCGACCTCGTGGTCACCGCCTGCGACCGACCGAAGCTCGAGCGCGTCCTGAACGAGTTCCAGCCGGACATCGTCGGCGCGACCTCGGTCACCATGACCTTCAACGCCGCGATCTCCGTGATCCGCAACGTCAAGCAAATCGACCCGTCGATCACGACCGCAATGGGCGGCGCGCACGTGAGCTTCTGCGCCGAGTCGACGCTGAACCAGCATCCCGAGCTCGATCTGGTCGGCCTCGGCGAGGGCGAGGAGACCATCGTCGACATCGTGCGCGCCTTCGAGAACGGGCGTGACTTCAGCAAGGTGCCGGGCATCGTCTACCGCGACGGCGACACGATCCGGAACAACGGCCCGCGCGGCTACTGGATCGACGTCAACACGCTGCCCATGCCCTCGCGCCACCTCGTGCCGCTCGGACGCTACCGCGCGCTCGACCTGCCGATCTCGATGACCACGAGCCGCGGCTGTCCGTTCCAATGCATCTTCTGCACCGGCCGCCAGCTCGTCGGCGCGAAGATCCGCTACCGTCAAGCGACGAGCGTGGTCGACGAGATGGAGCACGTCGCGTCGCTCGGCTTCAAGCGCCTGAACCTCGCCGACGATCTCTTCACCGCGCGCAAGGACCACGCGCACGCGGTCTGCGACGAGATCCTGCGCCGCGGGCTCAAGGTCACCTGGACGAGCTTCTCGAACGTCAACACGGTCGACGTCCCGCTGCTGCGCAAGATGAAGGAGGCCGGCTGCATCCTCGTCAGCTTCGGCCTCGAGTCCGCGAACGCGGAGATCCTGAAAACCGTCCGCAAGGGGACCAAGATTCCTCGCATCCTCGAGGCGGTGCAGATGTGCAACGAGGCCGGCATCAAGCCGCACGGCTCGTTCATCGTCGGCCTGCCCGGCGAGACGCCCGAGACGCTGCGCGAGATGCACGACTTCGCGCGCAAGCTCGCCGAGATGGGCTGCGAGACCGGCGTGCACATGCTGGCGCCGTTCCCCGGCACCGCGGTCTACGAGCAGCGCGAGAAGTACGGCATCCGCCTGCTGACCGACGACTGGTCGCAGTTCCACGCCAACCACGCGATCACCGAGCAGGACTCGGCGAGCTACGAGCTGCAGGAAGCGATCGCGCTCGAGATCGAGGAGCGCGCGAAGAAGGCCTTCTGGGAGATGGCCGAGCGCGTGCTCAACGGCACCGCAAGCGAGGAGGATCGCGAGACCTACGCCCGCGTCGAGCGGCACGGCGTCTACTACGACATGATGATGCAGGACGTGCTCGAGACCGACGGCTCGTGGGACCTCGAGCAGCACGGACGCTCGGAAGCGGACATGGTCGCCGAGCTCGGCGCGCGCGTCCACGCGCGCACCGGCCAGAAGCCCGACGCGATCGCGCGCGCGCTCGACTACGGGCTGCGCGAGGGCTTCCTGCGCTACAGCGTGTCGGGCGGGCGCTGCACCTGGACGTGGGCCGACGAGGGTCCGATGTGGCACCCGAGCCCGCGCGAGGTCGAGGGCGCGCGCCCGCGCGTCGGGTCGCAGGAGGGTGCTGCGGCGGTCGCGGCGTCCGCGTAATCCGTTCGTCGCCGGCGCTGGCGCGGGGTTCGGTTGACGACCCCGCGCCGGCGCCGGAGCAGCTTTCCCACCGAGCACGCGGCGCGGAACGTCCCAGCGCGCCGCTCGCCAGACGCGGGTCGCCCTCTGGCGCTCCGGGGAGCCGGCCGCGAGCGCATCGGCTCGAGCGAGGCCGGTCGACGTCACCGCAATCTGCGGGGTTGGAGAATGGGCCGCCGGAGGCTCGAACTCCGGACCCGCTGATTAAGAGTCAGCTGCTCTACCAACTGAGCTAGCGGCCCACCGGGTTCTTAGCCACCGCAGGGTGGGCGCGCAACCGCCGAGCGCGCGAAGCGCGCAACGATGGACTTCACGCGACGCGCACACGGGTCCAACGCGGCCGCCGACGTCACCACGGTCCGCCGCACGCCGCAAGAAACGACGAGCGCCGGCCGGGTCTCGCGACCCAGGCCGGCGCTCGTGGCGGGTGAGCGAAGGGCTTCGAACCCTCGACCCCCGGAGCCACAATCCGGTGCTCTACCAGCTGAGCTACGCCCACCAGGAAGGAACGCACGGACGTATCGGTCGAGCCGCCGCGCGTCAACGTGCCGTCGCGCGCCCCTTGCCCGTCGCGGCCGGAAACGACCTCGGAGAGCGCCCCGAAAAACGCGCCACGGCGGAAGAGCGACCGCTGCAGCTCGGGAGCGCGCGCTTCCTCGCCCCACGGGCCCCACGCGGCGACGGGGGCCGCAGCGCGCCAGGAGGGATTCGAACCCCCGACCCACGGCTTAGAAGGCCGTTGCTCTATCCACCTGAGCTACTGGCGCACGTCCGATACGGAGCGAGAAGTCGGGGCGAGAGGATTTGAACCTCCGACATCCTGCTCCCAAAGCAGGCGCGCTACCAGACTGCGCCACGCCCCGTGCAACCGACCTCCGCCCGAGCAGAGCGACGGAGAAACCTACGGCTCGCCCCCTGACGTGTCAACGCGACGCTCGCCGCGCCGCCGCGCCGCACAGCAGCGGCAGCCCGCGACGCCCGCGCACGCGCAGCGTCGCAGATCCGCTGCCCGCGCCCGCGTCGGCGTCGGGGTCAGCCCGCCGTCTCGCCACGCAGCCGCGCGAGCAGCGCGCGCATCGCCGCCGCGCGGTGCGAGATCCGGTTCTTCTCCTCGGCCGGGATCGCGGCGAGCGTCCGCCCGAGGCTCGGGACGAGGAACACGGGATCGTAGCCGAACCCGCCCGCGCCGCGCGGCTCGCGGGTGATCTCGCCCTCGAGCGTGCCCTCGCCGACGATCCACTCGTCGCCCTGCACGAGCACGAGCGCGCAGCGAAAGCGCGCGCTGCGCCGCGGCTCGTCGCCGAGCTGGCGCAGCAGCAGCGCGCAGCGGCCGGCGTCGTCGAGCCCCGGCCCTCCGTAGCGCGCCGAGCGGACGCCGGGCGCGCCGCCGAGCGCGTCGACCTCGAGCCCGGAGTCGTCGGCGAGCGCCGCCCCGCCGACGAAGTCCGCGACGGCCCGCGCCTTCTTCAGCGCGTTGCCGACGTAGGTATCCTGGTCCTCGTCGACCACCGGCGGCGCCGGCTCGCGCGGCAGGAGACGGAGCTCGAAGGCGCCGTTTGCGAGCTTCGCGAGCTCGGCGAGCTTGCCCGCGTTGTGCGACGCGAGCGTGACGGCGCCACGGATCTGCACGCCTCGTCCTCGGTGCAACGACGCGGCAGCGTCAACGACGCGACGCCGCGCGCCGCGTGCCGACCTGGCGCACGCTGCGGCTGCGGCGCGCGCTCGACGCGCGTCCGCCGAGCGTCGCGATCGCGCGCGCCTGCACGCGGTTGATCTGCTGGATCGCGTCCCAGGCGGCGTCGAGCATGCGGTTCAGATCGCGACGCTGGAACGTCCGTCCCTCGGCCGTCCCCTGCACCTCGACCAGACCGCCGCTGCCGGTCATGACGAAGTTGGCGTCGACCTCGGCCGTGCTGTCCTCGTCGTACGCGAGGTCGACCAGCAGCTTGCCCTCGACGATGCCGACGCTGATCGCGGCGACCGGCTCGCGCAGCGGCGACTCCTCGACCACGCCGTCCTTGACGAGGCGCGCGAGCGCTTGCGCGACCGCCACGTAGGCGCCGTTGATCGCCGTCGTGCGCGTGCCGCCGTCGGCCTGCAGGACGTCGCAGTCGACGAACAGCGTGCGCTCGCCGAGCCGATCGAGGTCGACGACCGCTCGCAGGCTGCGTCCGATCAGGCGCTGGATCTCGTGCGTGCGCCCGGAGATCTTGCCCTTCGCCGACTCGCGCTGGCTGCGCGTGTGGGTCGCGCGCGGCAGCATCGCGTATTCGGCGGTGAGCCAGCCGCGTCCCTTGCCGACCAGGAAGTCGGGGACGCGCTCCTCGACGCTCACGGCGCACAGCACCTGCGTCTTGCCGGCCGTGACCAGCGCAGACCCTTCGGCATGTGCGAGGTAGCCGGGCTCGATGCCCAGCGGTCGGATCTCGAGCGGCAAGCGACCGTCGGTGCGACGCATTTTGGAACGGACGGAAATGGGAGTAGTGTTACGCGGCGACGGCATCGGGGGCCCGCCCTAGCAGCCGGGTCGCGGGGCGGCAAATTTTCGGCGCCGACGCTAAAGGCCCGACGCAAAGGTGACGACATCGTGGCTACAGAGCCAACGCAAAGCGCACTGACGGAAAAGAACCCCGATGGCTTTTTTCAAGGAAGTCGTTTCGTATTCCTCATCAGGGTCGCGTGGCACTGGCGCTGACCGGAAAGACAACGGGATGCAGACGACCGCCCCCACCCAGCTGATTGGCGAGCACCCGCTGATCCAACGGGTGCAGAACCTGATCCGCCGCGTCGCCGCGACCGACGCGACGGTTCTGATCCTGGGTGAGAGCGGCACCGGCAAGGAGCTCGCCGCGCGTTCCGTGCACGCCGCGAGTCGTCGCGCCGACCGTCCGTTCATCCCGGTGAACTGCGGCGCGATCCCGGCCGACCTGCTCGAGTCCGAGATGTTCGGGCACGAGAAGGGCTCCTTCACCGGAGCGATCGGCTCGCGCGCCGGCATGTTCCAGCTCGCGAACGGCGGGACCATCTTCCTCGACGAGATCTCGGAGATGAGCCCCGTCCTGCAGGTCAAGCTGCTGCGCGTGCTGCAGGACAAGGAAGTGCGACCCGTCGGCTCGGACCGCGCGATCAAGGTCGACGTGCGCGTGATCGCCGCGACCAACAAGGACCTCGCCCTCCAGGTCGAGCGCGGGCTGTTCCGCGAGGACCTGTTCTACCGTCTCGAGGTGATCCCGATCACGCTGCCGCCGCTGCGCGAGCGTCGCTCGGACATCCCGCTCCTCGTCAAGCACTTCCTCGACCGTCACAACCAGAAGCGCAGCGACCTCAAGGTCACCATCACCGAGGAGGCGATGGTGCACCTCTGGGAGTACGACTGGCCGGGGAACGTCCGTGAGCTCGAGAACCTGCTCGAGCGCCTCGTCATCCTCTCCGAGGACGGCGTCGTGCGCATCGAGAATCTGCCGCCGAACATCCGGTCGTTCATCTCCGAGAAGAAGATCCCCAGGCCCGTCATGACCGACGAGGGTCTGGATCTCACGAATGCCGTCGAGGAATTCGAGAACCGCCTCATCGAGGAGGCCTTGCGGCGAACCAAGGGGAACAAGCAGGCGGCAGCCCGTTTGCTTGGGCTGAAACGAACGACCCTGGTCGCGAAGCTCCGTCGCAGGCGCGGCGGTGTTGCCGCGGCAGGCGGCATGACGGCGGTTTGACGTGAGCGAGACAGCAGCAGCCGTGGAAAACGTGGGACGAGTCTTGGTGGTTGACGACGACGAGGATTCCCGTCGTCTTCTGGCCCACCTGCTCGAGCGCAAGGGCTACTCGGTCGTCCTCGCGGACGGCGGAAAATCGGCCCTCTCGACGCTCTCGAAGCAGGAGGTCGACGTCGTCGTCCTCGACGTGATGATGCCGAACATGGACGGCTTCGCCGTCTGCCGGGAGCTGAAGAAGTCGCCCGGCACGGCAACGCTGCCCGTGATCTTGCTGACGGCGCGCGACGACCTCGAAACGCGCGCCACCGGCATGAAGCTCGGCGTCAGCGAGTTCCTCGCCAAGCCGGTCAACAAGGAAGAGCTCTACGCGCGCGTGCGCACGCAGATCGAGGGCCGCCAGCGCGGCCGTCAGCTCGAGCAGGCGCAGCGTCGGGCCGATTCCATCAGCTGACCGCGCCTGCGGAAGAGCCGCCAGGCACCGCGCCCGACCCCGCGTCGGAGCGCGAGAAGCCTGCGCTAGCTAGCGGTCTGCGCGCCGCGCGATTCGTGGATTGACAGCGCTCGCGCGGTCGTGCTCGAAGGCGCCATGCCGCGCCTCGGCCGCCTCCTGCTCGCGCTCCCGCTGCTCGCGCTCGCCTGCAGCGACGGTCCCCCGCCGGGCGGCGCGGTCATCGTCTTCAACGGCGAGGGCAACCGGCTGAACGCCTACGCGCCGGCCGAGAACGACCGCAAGCAGACGGTCATCGAGCGCCGCGCGTCGGACCCGCAGGGCTTCGACATCAACGCGCAGATCTGCTTCGCGCCCGACGGCTCGCGCCGCTTCATCGCCGGCGAGGACACCGGGCAGCCGAACCCGCCGCAAGGCTGGGGCTTCTTCCAGCTCTCGGGAAGCTCGGTCGGCGAGCTGTCGGCGACGCGCATCGGCAAGCTGACGCCGACCTACCAGGGCAGCCTCGACAACGCGGAAAACTACGGCTGCGGCTTCCTCTCCGACGGACGTCTCCTCACGACCGACGTCGGCAACCAGGCCTCCGGTCCGGGCGACGGCCAGCTCATCCTCTGGTTTCCGCCGTTCGACTCGTTCGACGTCAAGTACTGCAAGCTCGACGTGACGATCGGCACGGCGGGCCAGATCTGGGTCGACGCCGAGGATCGCGTGTACGTCGCGAGCGCGCGCGTCGAGCCGGGCATCTGGCTCTACGAGCCGCCCTTCCCGACCAGCAACGACGCGAGCGGCGGCTGCGGCCGGGTCGACGCGACCGGGGCGCCGCTCGCCGACGCCGTCGAGAAACGCCTGTTCATTCCCGCCGACGAGAACGCCGCGACGCCGAACGGCGTCGTCGGCAGCCCGTCGGGCGGCTTCTACGTCTCGAGCGTCATCAACGGCGTGATCGCCGAGTACGACGCCGCAGGACGTTTCGTGCGCCGCGTCCTCGAGCCGCCGCCCGGCGAGACGCTCGGCCCCGAGCCCTACTCGACCGGCTCGCCGCTCGGCATCGGCATCGACTCCGCCGGGACGCTCTACTACGCCGACATCGGCCTCGTGGTCCGCGGCGGCGGCATCGGCCCCGGCCCGAACCTCGGCACCGTGCGCAAGATCCACTTCGTCGACGGCGTGCCGCAGCCGCCGATCACGATGGACGGCGGCCTCGACTTCCCGGACGGCATCGGGATCCTCGAGGAGTGACGCGCGCGCGCCGCGTCCGCGATTTCCCAGAAACGAGACTGGCGAAGCGGCGCGCGTCGCAGCTCTGGCATTTCCGCAACCCGGCCGCTAGACGCCGCAGCCATGCACGATCGGCACGCCCGTCAAGCACCGCACGGCGCCGACGCCCGGCGCATGCGTCGTCATGCGCCGCGCCTTGCGGCGGCGTGGCTCGCCGCAGCGCTGCTCGCCGCACCGCCGCTGCTTGACGCCGCGCGCGCCCTGGCGGCGCCCGCGTCGTCGGACGTGCCGCGCGAGACCGTGCTGCGCGGCGAGGTCGTCGAGACCGGGTGCTTCATCATCGGCAACCGGCGCGGCGAGCTACACAAGCCGTGCGCGCTCGCCTGCGCGCGCGCCGGTCAGGATCTCGGCATCCTCGACGACAAGACGAAGACGCTCTACGTCCTCGTGCAGGATCTCACCGCCGGGCCGCAGCCGAACCCGCTCCTCGAGCACGTCGCGAGCAAGGTCGAGGTGCGCGGCACGCTCGTCGAGCGCGGCGGCATCAACGGCGTCGTCGTGCGGCAGGTGCGGTCGCTGAGCCCGTCGCGTCGCTGAGCGTCCGCTCTTCGTCTTTCGCAGCGCCGCTCTGCGCGTCGCGCGCGCGGACCTCGCCGCGGCTCGCGGCCCACAGCATCTGCCGCGCGATGCCGCGCCAGATGCGCACGTCGCGCCGCGTGAGCCCGGCGCGCGCGAGCAGCGAGCGCACGTCGGCGAGGATGTGGCCGGGATTCTGGCGCGAGAGGAAGCCGACCGCGCCCAGCGCCTGCTCGAGGTGCGCGAGCAGCGCCTCGCGCTCGGCGCTGGTCGCGGGCGCGCACTCGTCGTCGGCGGCGCGCTCCACGGCCGGCGCGACGTCGTCGGCCTGCGCGAGCGCCGCGAGCCGCAGCTCGTAGCCACACACCGCGACCGCCTGCGCGAGGTTCAGCGACGGGTAGGCGTCGCTCGTCGGGATGCGCACGAGCCGCTGACAGAGCCCGAGCTCGGCGTTCGACAGCCCGTGGTCCTCGGGTCCGAACACGACCGCCACCGGCCCGCGCCGCGCCTCGCGAACGATCTCGATCGCCGCCGCGCGCGGCTCGAGGCTCGTGAGCTGCGCGAGGTCGCGCCCCGCGGTGCCGACCGCCAGCACGCAGTCGTGCAGCGCGCTCGGCAGGTCGGGGACGACGCGGCGGCGCGCGAGCAAGTCGCGGGCGTGCGCCGCCATGCGCTCGCCGACCGCGCCGACGCGGGTGCGCGGTGCGACCAGCACGAGCTCGCCGAGCCCCATGTTCTTCAGGACGCGCGCCGCGGCGCCGACGTTGCCGCCGCGACGCGGGCGCACCAGCACGATGCGGACGCGCTCGAGCACGTCGGCGCTTCTATCATCTCGCCCCGCTTCGGCAGACCGCTGCGAGCCGCATGCGCCGCCGCGCTGCACGCTCCGCCGGACGTGCCGAGCGGCGCGCGTCCTCGCGGCAGATGGCCCCGCGTTCTAAGACCAGCGGGATGAAGCTCCGCGTCGACCACTTCTCGATCGCCGTCCGCTCGATCGACGAGGCCCTCGAGTTCTTCTCCCGCTACCTGCCGGTGCGCATGAACACCGAGAAGCGCCCGGGCTACACCGACGACTTCCGCTGGTGCGACTTCTACGTCGGGCACATCAAGATGGAGCTGATCGAGAGCGCGCGACCGGGCAGCTTCGTCGAGCGCTTCCTCGAGCGCCGCGGCGAGGGGCTGCACCACCTGTCGCTCGAGATCGACGCGCTCGATCCGCTCGTCGAGCGCATGGAGCGCGACGGGCTGCGCATCGTCGACCGCTTCGCGATCAGCGACGACGTCAAGACGGCGTTCGTCTCGCCGCGCTCGGCGCACGGCATGCTGATCCAGCTCTGGCAGGTGCCCGAGCTCGACGATCCGCCCGAGAGCGTCGCGCCGCGCATCGTGGCCATGCCCGGCGTCGACGCGCGCATGCGCTTCGATCACCTGTCGGTGGCGGTGCGCGACATCGACGCGACGATGGGGTTCTTCCGCCGCTGGTTCCCGATCAGCGGCGAGGCGCCGCGCCACATCGGCTACGCGGGCGACTTCGAGCTCAAGCAGTTCGACATCGGCCGCTTCCGCATGGAGCTGATCGCGGACGCGAACGGCAAGAGCTTCGTCCTGCCCTTTCTCGCCAAGCGCGGCGAGGGCTTCCACCACCTGTCGATCGACGTCGACCGTCTCGATCCGCTGCTCGAGCGCATGAAGGCCGACGGCGTGCGCATCGTCGACGAGGCGGACATCGGCGGCGGCTACAAGACGGCGTTCGTGTCGCCGCGCTCGGCGCACGGCGTGCTGATCCAGTTCTGGCAGATCCCGAACATCGAGGCGCCGACGTGGTGAGCGCCGCGGAGCCGCTGCTCGCCGTCACGCTCGACGCGGGCGGCACGCTGATCGCGAACGTGGAGTCGGTGGGCGAGACCTACGCCCGCCTCGCGCGCGACGCCGGGATCGAGGCCGACGCGACGAAGCTCGACGACGGCTTCCGGCGCGCCTTCGCGGCCGCGCCGCCGCTCGCGCCGCCGCCGGGCGACGCGCACGCGACGCTGCTCGACTTCGAGCACGCCTGGTGGCGGCGCGTCGCGCTCGAGTCGCTGCGTCTCGCGCTCGGCGTCGAGGATCTCGCGCAGGTCGCGACGGCCGACGCGTGCGAGCGCTTCTTCCTCGCCGCGTTCGCGCACTACGCGCAGCCCTCGGCATGGCGCGTCGACCCAGACGCCGTCGCCGTGCTGCGCGAGCTGCGCGCGCGCGGCCTGCGGCTCGCCGTGGTGTCGAACTTCGACGCGCGTCTGCACGGCGTGCTCGCGGGCCTCGGCCTCGCGGAGCTGGTCGACGTCGTCCTGCCGTCGAGCGAGGCCGGCGCGGCGAAGCCGGATCCGGCGATCTTCCGGCGCGCGCTCGCGCTCCTCGGCGGGCTTCCGGCCGCGCGCTGCCTGCACGTCGGCGACTCGCTGCGCGAGGACGTCGACGGCGCCACCGCGGCCGGGCTGCGCGCCGTCTGGCTCGACCGCCGTGGCGCGAGCGCGCGCTCGACGACCGATCAGGACGCCGCGGACGCACGCACGACGAACGCGCGCTCGACGGACGCGCGCGCCACGGACGCGCGGCCCAGCGCCACGTCCGTCGCGGACGCGCCGCGCGTCCCCCGCATCGCGCGCCTCGCCGACCTCCTGCCGCTCGCTCAGCCCAGCGCGTAGTCGCGCTGCACGACGATCTCGATCTCGTCCTCCGGCGACGCGCCGCGGTTGCGCACGTGCGCCGACCACTCGGGGTGCGCGCGCAGCGCCTCGAACACCGCGCGCACGACGGCGGGCTTCACGCGCCGCTCCCACTCGACCAGGTGCGAGCGCTCGTCGAACTCGTCGTCGTCGAGCAGCGCGTCCGGCAGGTCCGCGCGCACGCTGAAGCGCAGGAGAAAGCTCGATTCCTCACTCTGCATGGTCACCTCGCGACCCACGGACGGCGCGGGCCGTTTGCGCAATCTCGACAGCTTGTTCCCCCTCCGATATATCCGGCCGGATGCTGAATCGGGACCGCGCGGCGCGAGCTCTCACGTTTCTCTTGCTCGGCGTCAGCGTGGCGCTGTCGGGTTGTCCGAGCGGCGAGAGCCGCAACATCCCGCCGGCGCCGACGGCGGCCCCGGGCGGTGCCAGCATCTTCGTCTACGTCGCGCAGGCGCGCGACCCCGTGCTCGGCACCAACGGCGGCGCGGTGAGCGTCTACCAGCTGGGCTCCGACGGCTTCCTGCCCGGCACGCCGAACGCGAGCGTCACGGTGGTGAACCCGCGTCGGCTCGTGCGCCATCCCGAGCTGCCGGTGCTGTACGTCGCGAGCTCGAGCCAGATCTTCGCGTTCGACATCACCGGCGGCGGCCTCGTGTCGCTGTGCGGACCGGACGGCGGGCTCGCGCCGCCGTGCGCGACCGATCCGGTGCCGGGCTCGAACCCGGTCGACATGACGTTCCTGCGCAACAGCGAGGGCAACTATCTGCTCTACGTCGTCGAGCAGGGCGGCGGTCAGAACCTCGACACCGACACGCGGCTCGCGGCCTACGAGCTCGGGCCGAACGGCGAGCTGCCGGCGACCGCGAGCTCGCAGGCGGTGACGCCGGACGCGACCTTCTACCAGGGCGCCGCGGTGACGCCGCAGTTCGCCTACGTCGGCGACGTCGGCCTCTCGCAGATCGTGCGCTTCCCGCTGCAGCCCGACGGCAACCTGCCCGACGTGCCGCCGACGCCGTCGCCGCTCGTGCCGACGCCGGTCCCGACCCCGACGCCGCCCGACCTGACGCCGACGCCGCCGTCGCCGAGCCCGACCGCGTTCCGCGCCTGGGCGCCGGGCAAGATCATCCAGGCGGTGGCGCAGCCGGTCGAGGGCGAGTTCATCGACGTGCTCTACGTCGTGCAGCAGTCGCGTCGGCGCATCGGCACCAACCCGATCGATCCGTTCGGCAACCTCGGCGAGGATCCGTCGAGCGAGTCGAACACGCGCGGCCTCTACAACGCGATCCTGGTCGACAGCTTCGTGTCGCCGACGCGGATCTACGGCGCCGCGTTCCAGAACGGTCAGGTCGACTCGTTCGCGATCGACGCGAACGGCAACATCATCGACGGCACGCTGAGCGCGACCTTCGCGAACACGGCGTCCTACCCGACGGGGCTCGCGCTGCTCGACTTCACGCCCGAGGGCGGCACGCCGCGGCGCACGCTGTTCGTCTCGGTCGGCGGCTTCGACCGCGTCGACGCCTACGCCGTGAACCCGGACGGCACCCTCGAGGAGCGTCCGTTCTCGAGCACCGAGCCGATCCCCGGGACGTTCCCGTCGGACGTGCTGGTCTACGTCGCGGCGCCCTGAGCGGCTGACGCGACGGCGCGCAATCGGCGCGCGCAATCTTCTCGTCATTCGGCTCCGGACATCGGCCGCACCGACGCGCGGCCGCGGACGCGGCGCCCTCGCGCGCCGCACGGAGCCCGCATGCACGCCCGACTCTCGACCACCCCGCTCGTTCTCTGCGCCACGATCCTCGAGACGCTGGTCGCGAGCGCGGCGCTCGCCACGCCAGGCGCGCTCGTGCAGCTCGACGGCCCCGACGGCTGCATCAGCAAGGACGGCGCCGGCGGCGCCTGCGCCGTCGGACGCGGCCTCGGCGGCGCGCTCGACCTGGCGCTCAGCCCCGACGGCAAGAGCCTCTACGTCGCCTCGTTCTCCGACGATGCGATCGCCGTCTTCGCGCGCAACAAGAGCGCATCCGGCGGTCCCATCGGACGCCTCACCCAGCTCGCCGGCCAGGACGGCTGCGTGAGCGAGACCGGCAGCAACGGTGCCTGCACCAAGGGCAAGGCGCTCGACCAGCCGTTCGCAGTCGCCGTGAGCCGCGACCGCACGAGCGTCTACGTCGCCGGCTCCGGCGCGAACGCGATCGCCGCCCTGTGGCGCGACCCCGAGACCGGCCGCCTGACGCAGCTTCCGGAAGAAGCCGGCTGCGTGAGCGAGGACGGCAGCGGCGGCGCGTGCGTCGACGGCAAGGGGCTCGGCCGCCCGGTTGGCTTGACGGTGACGCCGAACGGCAAGCACGTCTACGTGACCGCCAACGACACCGCGTCGCTCGCGACGTTCGCGCGCGACACGGATCGAGGCCCGCTGCGCGGCGCGCTCGCGCCCGCGAGCTGCCTGAGCTCGGTGGACGGCGCCACCGAGTGCACGGAGTCGCCGCTTCTCGGCGGGGCGCTCGGCATGGTGACCAGCCCCGACGGACGCCACGTCTACGTCGCCTCGCAGGGCGGGCACGCCGTCCTCGCCTTCAAGCGCAACGCGCGCACCGGCGCGCTCACGCCGCTCGAGGGCACCGCGGCGTGCATCAGCGCGGACGGCACGGACGGCGCGTGCGTGAAGGGCCGCGGCCTCGTCGGCGCCCGCGCGATCGCGATCAGCCGCAACGGCAAGAACGTCTACGTCGCCTCCGAGTTCGGGAACTCGGTCGCGGTCTTCGCGCGCAACCGGAAGACCGGCGAGCTGACCCAGCTCGAGGGCACCGACGGCTGCGTCGGCGAGACCTCGCTCGGCGGCGCGTGCGCGGACGGCAAGGCGCTGCTCGGTCCGCGCGGCATCGCGGTGAGCCGCGACGGACGCAACGTCTACGTCGGCGCGGCGGGCAGCCACGCCGTCGCGGTGTTCGCACGCGACCGCAGGACGGGCGCGCTCACGCAGCTCCCCGGCACCGAGGGCTGCGTCAGCGAGGACGGCACGGGCGGCGAGTGCGCCGACGGCACGGCGCTGCGCAGCGCCGGCGCGGTCGCGGTGAGCGACGACGGCAAGTCGGTCTACGTGGCGTCGCTGCAGAGCGGCGCGGTCGCGGTGTTCGCGCGGCAGAAGAGGTGAGCTAGAGCGGCGCGCCGAGCTCGTCCGACATCCACTCGCCGATGCGCATCGCGAGCGCGACGATCGTCATCTGCGGCGCGACCCCGCACGCGGTCGGCAGCAGGCTCGCGTCGACCACGTGCAGGTCGCGCACGCCGTGCACCTCGCCCATCGAACTCGTGACGCCGCGCTTCGGGTCGTCGGCCATGCGCGCCGTGCCCATCGGGTGGAAGCCCTCGAGGATCAGATCGGACGCGGGCAGGTCGGCGTCGCGCAGCGCGCGCGCCTCGTCGACCGTGCGCAGCACGGGGCGCGAGTGGATCGCCGGATGGACCTCGACCGCGCCCGCCGCGAACAGCATCTCGGCCGCGAGCGACGCGCCGCGCAGCAGCTTGCGGCGGTCGACGTCGTGCAGCGCGTAGCGCACGTCGGGGAAGCTGCGGCGTCCGGCGCGAACGCTGCCGCCCGCCTGATCCGCGACCGTCACGCTGCACGAGGCGAGCTGCGCGTAGTGCGCCATGACGTTCTTGTGCGTCGCGCCGAGCCCCGGCAGAGCGAGCGCGGTGAGCGACGGCGGCTGGAAGGTGCTCGCGATCGAGATGCCCTCTGCGGCGAGCTCGCGCACCGCGTAGCCCTGCGGCACCGCGGTCCAGGCGCGTACGTCCTCGGGGAAGCGCGCGACGACGCGCAGCGAGGGCTGCAGGTGCAGGTTGCGGCCGAGCAGCTCGTGCTTGACGCCGCTGCGCTCGAGCAGCGCCGGCGTCAAGAGCGCGCCGCAAGCGACCACCACGCGGTCCGCGACGACGCGCAGCCCGAGCCCGGTCGGCCGGTCGTTCTCGCCGAGGAACACCGCCTGCACGCCGAAGGCGCGTCCCTGCGACACCAGCACGCGCTCGACGCGCGTCCGCGTGTAGAGCACAGCGCCGGCGCCGAGCGCCGACGGCACGTAGCTCACGTGCATCGCCTGCTTCGCGTCCTGCGGACAGCCGAGACCGCACACGCCGGTCGCGAGGCAGCCGCGCACGTTGCGCGCGACGCGCGCGCCCTGGTGGCCGAGCGCGCTGGCGCCGCGCTCGAGCAGCTCGGCGTTGCGGCCGAAGAGCTCGTCGGGAACCTGCGCGACGCCGAGCTCCCCTTCGGCGCGGACGTAGAAGCGCGCGAGCTCGCCCGGGCCGACGCCCGACACGCCGTGCTCCGTCTCCCAGGCGCGCAGCACGTCGTCGGGCGCGCGCTCGCACGTCCCCCAGCCGATCGTCGTCGTGCCGCCGACGCAGCGCCCGAGCGGGATCGGGATCGGCACGTCGCCGATGGCGCGCGTCTGGCCCTGCTCGCGGTAGAGCGCGCGCAGCATGACGGGCGGCGGATCGCCGAAGTCGCGTCCGGTGCGATACGCGCCCTCCTCGATCAGCACGACGGTGTGGCCGCGGCGCGCGAGCTCGCGCGCGATCGTCGCGCCGCCCGCGCCGCTGCCGACGACGCAGACCTGCACGCGCAGCGAGTGGTCGCGCTCCTGCAGCGCGCCGTCGCGCACCTGCGGCGAGCGCACCACCGCGAGCAGCCGCTCGACGTCGCGTCGGTGCTCCGCGGCGGCGGGTGCGATCACGGCCGCGTCGGCCCGAGCGCGCGGATGGCGCGCAGCAGCGGCACGCCGAGAGCCGGCGCTGCGGGGGCGACCGGCTCATGCGGCACGCCGAGAGTCCACGGACGATCGAACGGCTCGTCGTCGAGCTGCGGCGCTTTGTCGTCGACGGCCGAAGCCTCGGGCGCCGACGTCTGCGGTGTCGGCGCCTCGGGCGACGTCGCCTGCGCCTCGTCCGACGGCGCGATCTCGAGCTCCGGCGCGGCGAGCTCCTCCTCGACCGGCGCGACCTCCTCGTCGAGCTCGGCGGCGCGCGCGGCCGCGAGCCGCGCCTCCTCCGCCAAGCGCGCCGCGCGCGCTTCCGCCTCGCGACGCTCGCGGTGCGCCTCGCAGTTCGGACCCGCGTCGATGCGGCTCTGCACCCAGCTCGCGTCGTAGCCGATCTGCTCGAGCGCGCGCGCGTCCTCGTAGACCAACCCGACCACGACGCTCTTCAGCGTCTCGCCGACCGCGCGCAGCGCCGGCACGCGCGAGCGCGCGAGCCGCGCGACGATCGCCGCGCGCGCCTCGGTGTCGAGCCGCGCGAAGCCGCGACGGTGCTCCAAGATGCTGCGCGCGTCGAGCAGACGCAGCGCGAGACGCAGCCAGGTGTCCTTGCCGCGGTGACGCGCGGCGAAGGCGCGCGTCACACACTCGCGCAGCTCGGCGTCGGTCGCGCCGAGCGCGAACGGACCGCCCGCGGGAACGATGGCGTCGAGCATCGCGTCGAGCAGCGCCGTGTCACGCGCGCGCGTCGCGATGCTCGGACGCGGCGAGAGCCAAAGCGCGATCCACGCCGACGCGCTCAGTGCGGCGCACACGAGCGCCGCCGCGAAGCCGAGCCACGCGCCGCTCGCGAGAAACGCGAGCGCCGCAGCGGCAGCGGCGGACGCGAGCACCGGCATCAGGTGCGCGAAGCGACGCGGGCGCCACGCGAGCATCGCCGACAGCGCGGCGACGAAGACGATCACGGCCGCGAACGCAGCGACCGCACCGGGTGCGACTGCCACCATCGTGCCCTCCGCCGACGCCGTCATCGCGACGCCAGGTGCGGGCAGCACACCGACCGCGACGAGCACACCTCCGCCAACCGCAACGACCACCGCCGCACCGAACAACCACCGCAGCCTTCCCACAAGGCGGTCAGGCACGTTCCATGGCTAGCACGACGCGTCGCGGTTGACCATGCCGGAGGCCGCTCTTAAAACCACGCGCCGGAGGCTCGCACATGCAAACTGTTGGACGACTCGCCGCCGATCCCGGCTTTCTCGTCTTCGCGCGCTTCGCGGTGGTCGCGTTCTTCGCGATCGTCTTCCTTCAGTCCGGCCTCAACAAGGTGTTCGACTCCGAGGGCAACCTGAGCTTTTTGCGCGAGCACTTCAAGGAAGCACCGACGCTCGCGAACAACGTCAACAACCTGTTCTGGGCGCTCACGATCCTCGAGCTGCTGGCCGGCGTCTTCTGCGGGCTCGCGCTGATCACCTTCAGCTTCACCACCGCGGGCTTCTTCGCGCGCTGGGGCATCCGCTTCGCGACGCTCGCGCTGCTCGCGCTGCTGTTCGGCCAGCGTCTCGCGAAGGACTACGCGGGCGCCGCGGTGGTCGCCGCGTACTTCGCGGTCGCGCTCCTCGGCCTGATCGTCTTCGCCGTCCGCTGATCTCGGCGCGGCGCCGTCGCGCGCGGGAGCGCGACGGCGCTCGAGCTCACTTCTCGAGCTCGTCGCGGATCGAGTACAGCTTCTGCCGCACCTCGTTGACGTACGCGTCGAGGTTGCGGCGCTGGTTCGCGAGCGGCCCGCTGTCGCGGCCGTTGAAGACGTAGATCGGCTTGATCACCGCGCAGCGCTCGATCGGCCAGTGGAGCTCGTTGAACATCCCGCGCAGCCCGGGACGCGACGAGAGCTCCGCCTGGTACTCGATCTCGACCGCGGGCAGCATCTTCGCGATCACGTGGCAGTAGCCGGTCGCGCGGTAGAAGACGTCGTCGACCTGGAACCAGCCGATCTGCGTGCTGTACAGCTCCGCGTGGGCGTCGCCGAGCAGATCGGTCCACACCGAGAGCAGGTTGCGCAGCTCGGTGTTGCGCGTGTTGATCGGACGGCTCGCGCCGCTCCGTAGCCCGGCGACGTACGCGTCGAGGCGCTTGACGGCCTCGCGGTAGCGGCTCTCCGCCGACGGGAACGCCCACTTGTAGGGGTCGTTGCGCAGCAGGTTGTCGGCCTCGATCAGGTTCCGGTCGTAGACGTCGTTCGAGACCTTGGTGAGGTCGTCCTTGAAGACGCGCACCGTCTCGCGCAGCGCCTGCAGGATGCCGAGCTGGCGGTTCGCGTTGTTGTCCGCCATCACGCTCGGCCCCCAGATCACAATGTCGTTCGGCCGCCAGCCGGTGAGCCCATCGAGCTCGTGCTCGATGATGCGCGCCGCGGCGTTGCCGAAGTTCATGCCGGGGACGTAGCCGGCATCGGCCGGGATCGGCGCGATGTCGAGCCGGTTGTGCGCCTTCTGTCCGAAGTGCAGGACGAGCGGCAGCAGGAGAAGCAGAGCGATTGCCGTGACGCCGAACAAGGGAAGAAGCTTGCGCATGCTCTCTTCTACCCGAATTTCGCCTGACGGCGAGGGCCGCGCGGAGAAACGCGGCGCGAGGAGCGGTCCGGAGACCGCATCGAGCGGGCGAGACGGTCGCCCCGTCGAGCTCGCGCGAGCCCGACGGAGCGATCGCCTGCCCTCTTCACGTCACGGGTACGCCGACTCGAGACGCTCGATGATCTGCTGCGTCGCCGAGTTCATCGCGGCGCGGTTCGCCTGTCCGAGCGCGCTCGCGGCGAACGCGTTGCTCGCCTTGCCGAAGCCGAAGAGCGAGAAGCCGTTCGCCGCCGACTCGGAGGTGAAGCTGCCGTTCGCGACCACGCTGCCGACGAGACGGCCGTTCTTCGGATCGACGATCTTGAGATCCATGCCGACCGAGCCCGTGCGGCGCGCGACCGTGTTCTCGTAGGTCGGGTTCGCGAGCGCGAGACCGGCGCCGGTGTAGGTCGCGGGCTTGTTGCCCGCGATCGCGCCGCCGATCGCGAGCGCGGCGCCGAGCGCGCCGAGCGAGCCGCCGGTCGACGAGCCGGTCGCCTCGGCGATCTCGTTGAACTCCGTGACGACGCCGCGGATCACGAACGGACCGACCTCGTTCGCGTTGCGATCGACGAGCTTCGCCGGGTTGCTCGCGTGCTGCTGGTAGTAGTCCCAATCGATCAGGCGGATGTTGCCGACGTTCGAGAGCGCGGTGGTGAGCTGGGCCGCGACCGCCGGGCCGATGCTCGCCGACATGCCCTGCGGGCTCGGGTTGTAGGCCTTCGCCTCGGGACCGGTCGGGAGCAGACCCCAACCCCACGGTCCGAAGCCGTAGCGCACGACCCCCGGCGTCTCGGGCGGCGGACCGCTCGGGATGCCGTCCGTCGCGATCTGGAACGGCTCGACGGTCACCACGTAGTACGGGTAGTTCGGGTTGTAGGGGATGCGCACGACGTCGACCTGCGTCGCGACGGGCGCCTGGTCGGTGGCACGCACCGATTGCTGATTCACGGTGGCAGGCGCGCACGCCGCCGCAAACAGCGCGCACACCAAGGGCAAGAGCTTCCGCATCGACTTCAAACCTCCCAGACGCGAGCGGCGCGACGCCGCTCGAATTGCGCCGCCTACTATCGGTGTTCGTAAGGCGATGCTCAAATCTCGGTCGGGCCGTCGGCGGTTGACCCGGGGCGAAGAGGCCCATTAAGAGGCAGGACGTCCGTCGCGCGCCGCGCTCCGCGGCGCCGCTCCCGAACCCAACGCAGGAGAGTCAAGTGGCGAAAATGCTCGAAGGCCGCGTCGCGGTCGTGACCGGCGCGGGCCGCGGCATCGGCCGCGGCATTGCACTCCTCATGGCGCGTGAAGGCGCACGTGTCGTGGTGAACGACTATGGCGTCAAGGGTGACGGCACGGAGCCGTCGAGCGAGCCCGCAAACGAGGTGGTCGCGGAGATCACGAAGGCGGGCGGCGAGGCGATCGCGGTCGCCGACACGGTCGCCACGATGGAGGGCGGCGCGCGCATCGTCAACAGCGCCCTCGAGAAGTGGGGTCAGGTCGACATCGTCGTGACCTGCGCGGGCATCCTCCGCGACCGGATGATCTTCAACATGAGCGAGGAGGACTTCGACGCGGTGATCGCGACGCACCTGAAGGGCACCTTCAGCGTCGTGCGCGCCGCCGTCGGCCACATGCGCGAGCGCGGCTACGGCCGCATCATCACCTTCACCTCGGGCTCGGGTCTGTTCGGCAACCCCGGGCAGTCGAACTACGGCGCGGCGAAGAGCGGCATCGCCGGCTTCACCAAGGTCGTCGCGCGCGACCTCGGCAAGTACGGCATCACCTGCAACGCGATCTCGCCGGTCGCGGGCACGCGCATGACGCTCACCGAGGCGTACTTCAAGGCGCGCGAGCTGCGGAAGCAGCAGGGCATCGTGCGCGAGGAGCGCGGCGTGGCGGCGATCGAGAATCTGAGCCCCGACGACGTCGCCCCGCTCGTCGTCTACCTGGCGAGCGACCTCGCCTCGAACGTCAACGGGCAGGTCTTCCTGTGCACCGGGCCGTCCTACGCGCTGGTCTCCCCGCCGCGTCCGGTGACGACGATCTTCAAGGAGTCGCGCTGGACGGTGGACGAGCTGATCGAGACCGTGCCCGACACGCTGATGCTGGGCGTCGCCAACCCCGCGCCGCCGCGTCAAGAAGAGAAGAAGAGCGCCTGAGGACGAGGAGGACGAGAGACATGGCCAGCAAGCATCTCGAGGGCAAGGTCGCGATCGTCACCGGCGCGGGGCGCGGCATCGGCCGCGGCATCGCGCTGCTCCTCGCCGAGCAGGGAGCTTCCGTCGTCGTCAACGACCTCGGCTGCTCGGTCGACGGCGCCGGACAGGAGACGCAGGCCGCCGACGAGGTCGTGCGCGAGATCGTGCAGGCCGGCGGCAAGGCGACGCCGAACTACGACTCGGTCGCGGAGTTCGCGTCTGCGGGGCGGATCATCGAAACGGCGCTCAAGACCTACGGGCGGCTCGACATCCTGGTCAACGTCGCGGGCATCCTGCGCGACCGGATGATCTTCAACATGACCGAGGAGGAGTGGGACGCGGTCATCGCGACGCACCTCAAGGGCACCTGGAGCTGCACGCGGCACGCGTCGGTGGTGATGCGCGAGCAGCGCGGCGGCCGCATCATCTCCTTCACCTCGACCTCGGGCCTCTACGGCAACCCCGGGCAGGCGAACTACGGCGCCGCGAAGGACGGCATCGCCGGCATGACGCGCGTCGTCGCGCGCGAGCTCGGCAAGTACGGCGTCACGGTCAACGCGATCGCGCCGATCGCGCAGACCCGCATGATCGCCAACATCCCGCGCGCCAAGCAGGCCGCCGCGAAGGCGTCGCGCGGCATCGAGACGCCGCTCGCCAACGCGGCCGCGACGATCGGCGAGCCGGAGGACGTCGCGCCGATGGTCGCCTACCTCGCGACCGACCACGCGGCGAACATCAACGGCCAGATCTTCCTCGTGAACGGCGGCATGATCGCTCGCATGAGCGACCCGACGCCGATCCGCACGATCACCAAGCGCTCGCGCTGGGAGCCGATCGAGGTCGCGCAGGTGTTCCCGCGCACGCTCGGCTTCGACGTGCCGAACCCCGCGCCGCCCGCACCGAAGCCGGCGGGCTGAGACGCTCCTTCGAGCCGCGACGCCCGCGCGCGCAACGCTGCGCGCCGGGCGTCAGCGCTCGACGCGCAGCACGACGCCGGGCTCGGCCGCGAGGAAGAACGGCGCGAAGCCGTCGTCGCCGTTCAGGTAGAGCTCGAGGAACGGCCGCACCCAGCGCAGCACGTGCGCGTGCGCCTCGTCCGAGGTCAGCGTCTCGGGCGGCCGGCAGTCCGAGCCCGGCCGACAGAAGTCGGAGAACGCGTAGTGCCCGGCGCGCTCGATCTCGACCAGAACCTTCGGCGCCGCCGACGCCTGCCACGCGGCGCGCATCGGCTCGACCGGCAGCACGCCGTCGGTCTGCCCGAGCAGCGTGAGCGACGGGATCGCGAGCGACTGCTGGTTGATGACCGCCGGCGCCATCGGGATCGCGACCTTGATGCGCGGGTCGAGGTCCTCGACGAGGTAGGTCGTGAGGCCGCCGAACGAGTGGCCCGACATCGCGATGCGGTCCGGGTCGAGCGCGCCGAAGAACGGCGAGCCCGCCGCGGCGCTCGCGGCGAGCATCTCATCGAGCACGAAGGTCACGTCGTGCGGCCGCTCGCGGAACGAGCTGAGCAGCGACTCGCCCGTCAAGCAAAACGGAATGTCGGCCGTCGTGTTGCCCGGGTGCGGCGGGGCCACGACGACGAAGCCCTGCGAGGCGAGCAGCGACGTCAGGAACAGCGACTGGAGCGGCGAGCCGCACATGCCGTGCGAGAACAGCACCACCGGGTACGGCCGGCCGGACGTCGCGACCGGCGCGTCGACGACGGCGCGCAACCCGGGATCGACCGGTCCCGCGCCGTCCGCCGCCGGGTACCAGACGACGGTGTCGAGCGCGCGCGGCTCGCCGGTCTCGACCGACGGCTTGACGAACGGCATCGTGCGCACGCCCGGCACGAACGGCCCGGGCTCGCGCGGATCGACGCAGGTTCCCGCCGTCCACTCGACGACGTCCATGCAGTGCGTCTGCGTCGGACACGGCGTCTCGATCCACTTGCCGCGGCTCACGCAGCGCTCGGGCGTCGTGATGCGGCACGAGATGGGCTTCGTGCGTGAGCTCGGCGTGACCCGTCCACAGGTCACCTTGCCGGGCGCGCCGCAGGTCGCATCCAGATAGCCGCGGATCGCGACCGAACGGCACTGCCGACGCAGCCCGCCCGCGGCGACCTTCGCGTCGAGCACGGTACGCGCGCAGCGGCGGTAGGCGCTGCGCGTCTTGCCCTGCGTGCCGTCGAAGGACGCGCACGGGCACGCTTCGTCGATCGCGCGGCGCAGCTCGGCGAGCGCGCGTTGGTCGTCGAGCGCCGAGGCGCCCGTGCGGCACGCGTCCTGCGCATACACCGGTGTGACGTCGACGCACGCCGAGAACGCCGCGACCACGGCGAGAACGAAAGCGACCAGGGCGACGATCCGCAGCCTGTGCATGGCTCACTCCTCCGGACGAAAGGCGAAGAGCTGCCCCAAGAAGGTCGGGACGTACACCGTGCCGTCCGGTCCGACGGTCGTGCCGACGGTGAACGACGTCGTCCCGGGCAGCGGCTCGCGATCGAGGACCTCGCCGTTCGTCGTGTCGATCACGACGAGGTCGTTCACGCGGTCGCCGCGAGCGACGGTCGGGTATGCGATGTTGCCCGCGGCCTGCGTCGGGACGCCGCGGTTGATCAGGTCGTCGCGCCGCCACGCGACGCTCGCGTGCGTGCCCTCGTCGCGCAGCGCGAGCACGACGCCGAGCGCGGAGCCGGACGGCATGATCAGCCCTTCCGGCGACAGCGACGGGCTGCCGCCCGGCGCGAAGCCGATCCTGTAGCTCCAGATCGTGCGCCCGGTCGCGACGTCGAGCGCGTGCGCCGAGTCGACGTTGTCGTTGACGTAGACGCGCTTGCCGTCGAACGACACGGCCGGGCTCGAGGCGCTGCCGCCGGGCAGCGAGTCGTTGGTCCACAGGTGCTCGAGCCGCGGCGTCGGCCGCTCGGTGTAGCGCATCGCGCGCACGCCGGCCTGCGGCTCGCCCGGCGCCCAGAACGTGAAGATCAGCCTGCCGCTCGCATCGACCGCGAGCGTGTTCGCCGCCGGGCAGCGCGGCGTGCCGATGAGGCACGCGGTCATGCCGTCGGCGGGCGTCCAGGTGATGCCGGGAATGAGCTCGAGCGGCGGCAGCATCGGCTCGCCGGTCTCGCGCCGCAGCACGTAGACGACGCCGACGTGGGTGATGAACACGAGGCGTCCTTCGGGCGTGAACTGCGCCGAGAGCGGCACGCCGAGGATCGGCGTCTCCCAGAGGAGCCGTCCGTCGCGGTCGAAGGCGTGCATCGCCTCGCTGTCGGCGAGGAACAGCCGTCCGTCGCGATCGAGCAGCGGCGACGACGCGACCGCGAACTGGTCGACCTCCGCCGAGCACCAGACCTCCTCGCCGGTCTTGCCGTCGAGCGCGTGCAGGTGGCAGTCGACGCTGCCCGAGCCGTGCGTGACGTACACGCGCCCGGTCGGATCGATCGTCGGCCCGAGGTTGATGCCGCCGGGAAGCTGCTTCTGCCAGGCGAGCGTCAAGCGCCGCGCGCCCGGAACCGGCGTGTAGTCGGTGTTCGACGCGTCGGCGTGCACCGCGGACCAGCCGGGCGCGTACGCGCTCTCGCTGCGCGTGCTGCAGCCGCGCCCGCGCACCGGGTGGACGCGTCCGGCGCGGGCCGAGGTGCGCGCGAGCTCGCGCGCGCAGCGCAGGTAGGCAGCGCTCTCGCGCGCGGCCCGCACCTCCGCGGCGCGGCCGCGCGCGCTGGCGTCGCCGCGCGCGGCGGACGCCGAGGACTCGGCAGATCCAGCCGACGCGGCGGACGCAGCGAGCGCGACGCCTCCCAGCGCGGCGAGCGCGAGCAGACAGGCCGCGAGGGAAGACGCTGAACGGTGGCGACGACGGCGGCGCGGACCGCGGCAGCGCGCGCCGCCAAGCGGCGGTGACGTTTTCATGGTAACGTTTCCATACGCCGGCCGCGCGACCCAGGTCAAAGCCCCGTTGCGCGAACGGTCGCCCCGACGGTGCGACGGGTCGCCCGGCGGCATCCACGCGCCTTGTCAGGCGCGTCCGAATCCGCCACCTCGGAGCGGTGACCATGGAGCCCGCAGCGACCGGCGCCGCCGGCGGTGCCGCCCGAAGGAGGCGCGTCCGGCGCGCGCCGACCATCCGCGACGTCGCGCGCGAGGCCGGCGTCGGCATCGGCACCGCGTCGCGCGCGCTGGGCTCGGGCCAGCTCGTCAGCGAGGAGACGCGCGCGCGGGTCGTCGCCGCGGCGCGCCGCGTCGGCTACCGGCCGAGCCGCGCCGCGAAGGTGCTGCGCGGCGTGCGGGCGCGCGTCATCGGCGTGATGATCCCCGACCTCAGCCTGCCGCTCTACGCGCAGTGGCTGCGCGCCGCCGGCGACGCCGCACGGCGGCACGGCTACGTGCTGCTCGTGTGCGACGGCCAGAACTCGGCGCACGTGATCGAGCAGCAGCTCGAGCGGCTCTACGAGGAGCAGATCGACGGGCTCGTGGTCGCGGGGCCGATCCACGGGCTGCCGCACGTCGCCCGCTTCGCCGAGTCCGGCATCCCGGTCGTGCCCGACGTGCCGAGCGAGGAGCGGCGCAAGATGCGCGGCAGCGAGCTGCGCGAGCGCGCCGAGCGCTCGGGTGCGCTGCGCGCGTTCCGCCGTCTGGTCGAGCTCGGGCACCGGCGCATCGCCTACCTCGCGTACGTCGAGCGCGACGCGCGCTACTTCCCGCCGATGCAGCGCGTGCGCGTCGGCTGTCTCGAGCGCGCGCTCGCCGAGGTCGGCGTCAAGCACGACGCGGAGCTCGTCGTCACCGCCGCCGACACAGACGAGTGCCGCGCGCGCACGCGCGCGCTGCTCGACGCGCCCGAGCCGCCGACCGCGATCGTCGCCGGCACCGAAGCGCTGACGCCGGCCGTGCTCGCCGCGATCGGCGACGCGGGCCTCGCGATCCCGCGCGACGTGTCGGTGCTCGGCTTCGGCGACTCGCTGTGGGAGCAGGCGTTCCGTCCGCCGATCAGCGTCGTGCGCCTCGACTACCGTCTCGCGGGCGTGGCGATGGTCGACAACCTGGTCGCGCGCATCGAGGGCAAGCGTCCGGTGCCGCCGCTCCCCGAGCTCGAGTCGGAGTTCGTCGAGCGCGGCTCGTTCGCGCCGCCGCGCGAGCGACGCCGCTACTCGACCTCCGACGCGAAGACGACGCCCGGCTCCGGCACGAGGAAGAAGGGCGCGAAGCGCTGATCGCCGTTCAGGTAGAGCTCGAGGAACGGCCGCACCCAGCGCAGCACGTGACCGTGCGCTTCGGCCTGCGTCAGCGTCGTCGGCGGGTTGCAGTCGCTGCTCGGGAAGCAGGCGACCGAGAACGCGTAGTGCCCGGCGTGCTCGATCTCGACCAGGAACTTGGGCGGCAGCGCGCGCGCGTACGCGTTGCGGATCGCGGTGTTGCTCACCACCGAGTCGAGCTGGCCGAGCATGGTGAGCGACGGCACGTCGAGCGTCTGCGCGCCGACCGCGGGCGCCATCGGGATCGCGACCTTGATCCTCGGCTCGAGGTTCTCGACCAGGTAGGTCGTCAAGCCGCCGAACGAGTGCCCCGACATGCCGATGCGCTCGGGGTCGATGGCGCCAAACAACGGTGACGCCGGATCCTGGTTCGCGGCGAGCACCTGATTCAGCACGAAGATCACGTCCTGCGGGCGCTCCTGCGCGGAAGCGATCTGCGCCGCGGGCGTGCCGCAGTTCGGGAACTCGAGCAGCGTGTTGCCGGGATGCGGCGGCGCGACGACGACGAAGCCCTGCGCCGCGAGCAGCGCGGTGAGGAAGGTCGACTGCGTCGGGATGCCGCACGAGCCGTGCGAGAACAGCAGCAGCGGGTACGGGCCGCCCGACGGGTCGAGCGGCGCGTCGACCACGGCGTTGTATCCCGGGTTGACCGGCCCCGCGCCGGGCTGCGTCGGATACCAGATCACGGTCTCGAGCGGACGCGGCTGGCTCGGATTGACCACCGAGTTCTTGGTGAAGGTGATCGTGCGCACGCCGGCCTGGAACGGCTCCGCCCGGCGCACGTCGACGCAGGTCCCTGCCGTCCAGTCGACGACGTCCGAGCAGTGCGTGTGGCTGCTGCAGACCGTCTCGACGTACCTGGCGCGGCTCACGCAGCGATCGGCCGGCTTGATGCTGCAGCTGATCGGCTTCTTCTTCGAGCTCGGCGTGACGCGCCCGCACGCGACCTTGCCGACCGTGCCGCAGGTCGCGTCGGAGAAGCCGCGCGTCGCGACGGTCCTGCACTGCTTGCGCAGCTCGCCCGACTTGATCGCCGCGTTGAGTAGCCCGCGCGCGCACTTGCGGTAGGCGCTGCGGTCCTTGCCGCGTGAGCCGTCGAAGCTCTCGCACGGACACGCGGCGTCGATCGCCGCGCGCAGCGACGCGAGCTGCCGCTGATCGTCGAGCACCGACGCACCCGTCAAGCACTTGTCCGGCGCGGCGGCCGCGCCGTCGAGCGCTGCGAGCGAGACCAAACCGACCGTGGCGACGGCCAGGGCGACGGGTGCGATGCGCATCGGATCCTCCTTTTCGCGGCGGCGCCTTCTAGCGCGAAGGACACGGCGTGGGAAAGAACTTTCCGCGCGAGCGGGCGGGATCGACGCCGCAGCGGCTCCGTCCTGCTGGCGCGACACGTCGGCTCGTCGCACCGGACCGCGGACATCTGATAGCGTGCCGCCGCCAACCGGGCGTCGCCGGGGAGGGACTCGATGAAGGCCGATCTCGTGATCCGCGGTGGAACGATCGTCGACGGCAGCGGCCGTCCTGCCTACGTCGCCGACGTCGTCGTCAGCGGCGACCGCATCGCCGCCATCGGCAAGCACGACGGACCGGCGCACGAGGTGATCGACGCGCGCGGCAAGGTGGTCACGCCGGGCTTCGTCGACGTGCACACGCACCTCGACGCGCAGATCACCTGGGACCCGCTCGGCTCGCCGTCCAACCTGCACGGCGTGACCTCGGCGATCGTCGGCAACTGCGGCGTCGGCTTCGCGCCCTGCAAGCCGCAGGACCGCGACTACCTGATGTTCCTCATGGAGGGCGTCGAGGACGTGCCGCGCGCGGCGATGAAGGAAGGCATCGCCTGGCGCTGGGAGACGTTCCCGGAGTACCTCGAGCACCTCGCGTCGAGCCGGCTCGGCATCAACGTCGGCGCGCACCTGAGCCACGCGCCGCTGCGCATCTGGGCGATGGGCGAGAAGGGCGCCACCGACGCGCCCGCATCGGACGAGGAGCTCGCGCTCATGCACCGCGCGATCGTCGACGCCAT
Source organism: Candidatus Binatia bacterium (assembly GCA_036563615.1). Taxonomy (NCBI): domain Bacteria; phylum Candidatus Binatota; class Binatia (SeqCode); species Binatia bacterium. Next base: position 476,313 of record DATCMB010000006.1, on the reverse strand, counting down.
GCGCGCCGGCGCGCTCGGCTTCGCGAGCGGCCGCACGACCATGCACCGCACGCCCGCCTGGGATCCGGTGCCCGGCACCTTCGCCGACCGCCGCGAGCTCGACGCCATCGGACGCGCGCTCGCCGAGGTCGGCACCGGCGTCTTCGAGCTCGTGCCCTACGGCGCCGCCGGCGAGGACGCGAACGGCTTCGACCGCGACTACGAGTGGATGGTGCCGGTCGCGCTCGCGTCCGCGCGGCCGATGAGCTTCGGGCTGATCCAGAACCTCGCCTACCCCGAGGTGTGGCGCGACGTGCTCGCCAAGGTCGAGCGCGCGGTCGCGCAGGGCGCGCGGCTCGTGCCGCAGGTCGCGGTGCGCAGCGTCGGCATCCTGATGGGCTTCGGCACCTCGATCTCGCCGCTCACGATGTTCCCCGCGGGCTTCGACCTGATCGCCGAGCCGATCGAGAAGCAGCGCGAGGCGCTGCGCGATCCCGCGATGCAGGCGAAGCTCCTCGAATCGATCCGCGGCACGAGCGGCGACATTCTGGGCGGCATGGCGACGCTGCGCCACGTCTTCCCGCTCGTCGGCGACGGCGTGAAGGCCTACGAGACGGCGCCCGAGCGCAGCGTCGTCGGCATCGCCGAGCGCACCGGCAAGGAGGTCGGCCAGGTCATCCTCGACCACATCCTCGCGACCGACCTCCGGGGCTTCTTCATCGTCCCGCTCTACAACCCCGACCTCGACGCGGCGGCCGAGATGCTCCGCCACCCGCTGACCGGCATCGGGCTCGGAGACTCGGGCGCGCACACGAGCCAGACCTGCGACGCGAGCTTCACGACCTTCCTCCTCGCCTACTGGGTGCGCGAGCGGAAGCTGCTCGGGCTCGAGGAGGCGGTGCGCAAGCTGACCTTCGATCCGGCCTTGATGTGGGGCCTGCACGGGCGCGGCCTGATCCGCCGCGGCGCGTACGCGGATCTCAACGTCATCGACCTCGACCGCCTCGACGTCGAGCTGCCGGTCGTCAAGCACGAGTTCCCGGCCTCGGCGCCGCACCTGTCGCAGGACGCGCGCGGCTACGAGGCGACGATCGTCAACGGACGCGTGCTGATGCGCGGCGGCGAGCACACGGGCGAGCTGCCGGGACGTCTGCTGCGCAACGAGCTGTTCGAAGCGTGAGATCGCGCGCGGCGTGCGGCGCCGCGCTTCACGCTCGCGGACGGACGTGGGTGCTCGCGCCTCGCGGGCCGATGCCGACGCGGCTCGTCCCGCCTCACTTCGCGGAGCGACGCGACTTGCCGCGCAGCATCTCGCGGTAGGCCCACGGCGGCGTCGGCTTCGGGTCGGCCCACAAACCGCGCCGCGCACGACGCGCCTCCTCCTCGAGCCGCGCGAGCTCCGGGTCCTTCGAGTAGCGCCGGTAGTGCCAGGCGAGCCCGGCGCGCACGAGCTCGGGGCCGAGGCTGCGGCCGTCGTCGAGCAGGACCTCGCCGACGATCCGCCCGTAGCGGTCGACCTCCTTCACCTCGACCCGCACCTCGCGGTTGCCGACCAGATCGGCGGTGAAGGACTTGGCGCGCGCCGAGTACGGCTGCCCGCGCTCGGGCGCGTCCACGCCGAAGACGCGCACCTTGACCGCCGTGCGGTCGCGCAGCACGTCGATCGTGTCGCCGTCGCGGATCTTGACCACGCGGCCGCGGAACGACGCGGCGAGCGCCGGCGTCGCGAGCGCGGTCGCGAGCGCGACCAGCAGGCCAGCGACGACGAGCCGGCGGGCGAAAGGCACGGCGGAAGCAGCGGGGCGACTGCGCACGCGGGCAGTTTCACCGAGCGCCGCGCGAGGTCAAGCAGCGGCGCGCGAGCCCGGCAACGCGTCGGCCGAGCGCGCCGCGCACGGGCGCTACGAGCGCTTGCCCGCCGCGGCGTCGCGCGCCGCGCGCACCTCGTCGATCTCGCTCTTGGTCAGCAGCGCGACGAACTCCGCGCCGATCTCGCGACACGCCGCCTCGACGCGCGCGCGCCCATCCTGCTCCTGGCGGTCGAGCAGCACCACCGCCACCGCGACCTCGAGACCGGACTCGCGCGCCGCGCGCAGCCCGTCGAGCATCGCGCCGCCGCGCGTCAGCACGTCGTCGACCAGCGCCACCGGCTCGCCCGCCGCGGGCGCGCTGCCCTCGAGGAAGCCGCCGGTGCCGTGGTCCTTCGCCGTCTTGCGGATGCTGAACCACGGGATCGGCTCGCCCACCGTCTCGCTGTAGTACGCGACCGCGGCCGAGATCGGGTCCGCGCCCATCGTCGGACCGCCGATCGCCTTCACCTTGCCGCGGATCCGCTCGAACACGAGCTTGCCGATCAGCGGCATCGCCGGCGGCCAGGTCGTGGTCAGCGAGCACTCGAAGTAGAACGGGCTCGTCTTCCCGGACGCGAGGAGGAACGGCTTCTCGTGGTTCTCGAGGAACGAGCGCTCGAGGAGGATCTCCGCGAGCCGGCGCGTGGCGTCATCCATGCCCGCCTGCGTCGCAGAAACCCCACGCCAGCGTCAAATCGCCCTTCGCCGCGCTGCGCGATGCATCGCGCAGACGCCATGGTATGGGAGCCGGATGCGTCGCTTCGCCGTCATCATGGCCGGGGGCTCGGGGGAGCGCTTCTGGCCCGCGAGCCGGCGCGCGCGCCCGAAGCAGCTTCTGCGCCTCACCGACGCACGGCTGTCGATGCTCGAGGAGGCGATCGAGCGCATCGCGCCGCTGATCCCGCGCGAGAACATCGTCATCGCGACGAGCGAGCTGCTCGCGGAGCCGATCGCCGAAGCCCTGCCCTCGCTGCCGCGCGAGAACGTGCTCGCCGAGCCCGAGAAGCGCAACACCGCCGCCTGCCTGGCGCTCGCCGCCGCTCACCTCGAGCAGCAGCACGGCGACCCGGAGGACATGGTGATGGCGGTCCTCACCGCCGATCACCAGATCGGCGAGCCCGAGCGCTTCCGCGCCGACGTCGCGCGCGCGCTCGACTTCGCGGCGACCGAGGACGCGCTGGTGACGATCGGCATCGTGCCGACGCGTCCCGAGACCGGCTACGGCTACATCGAGGTGTCGCCGTCCGAGCGGACGGGCGACGCTGCCGACGCCGCACGCACGCCACTGCGCGTGCTGCGCTTCCGCGAGAAGCCCGACGAGGCCACCGCGCGCGCGTACGCGCGGTCCGGCCATCATTACTGGAACAGCGGCATGTTCTTCTGGCGCGTGTCGACGTTCCTTCGGGGCCTCGCGCGCCACATGCCCGACCTTTCGCGCGCACAGCGCACGATGCGCGATGCGCTCGCGTCGCGCGCGCGCGGCACGCTTCGTGAAGCGTTCGCACCGCTCGCCGACGTCTCGATCGACGTCGGCCTGATGGAGCGCGCCGACAACGTGTGGGTTCTCCCTGCAGGGTTTCCCTGGGACGACGTCGGAGCGTGGGACGCGCTCGAGCGCACGCGCACGACCGACGCAGCGGGAAACGTCGTCGAAGGCGACGCCGTGCTCGTCGATGCGCGCGACTCGATCGTTTTCAACGAAGCCGATGAAGAGATCGCGGTCGCGCTCGTCGGAGTGGAGAAGGTGATCGTCGCGATCACGCGCGACGGCGTGCTCGTGTGCAGCAAGGACCGTGCCCAGGACGTCCGCCGTGCCGTCGCCGAGCTGCGCAAGCGAGGTCGCGAGCGCTTCACTTGACGGTCGCGTGACGCGCGCGAGAAATGTGCGCGTCGAAAGTAGCTTGACGCCCGAACCGTCTTGTCACCACTACGGGCGCGTGCGAGATTGGACGACACTCTCATGACTTCATCGATCGAGTCGTTTTCCTTCGAACGAGGAGGTCACGAGGTGCGGCCGATCTCTCGGCCCTGCGCGGGCAGCATCGTGCTTCTGCGCGGCGCCCCGTCCCATCCCGAGATCGTCGACGGGCTCGAGGCGGCCGTCGACCGGCACCCGCGGCTGCGTCGCCGGCGCGTCAAGCGTCGCGGCAGGCTCGCCGCCGACTGGGTCGAGCACGGCTTCGATCTGTCCTACCACCTGCGCTGGGAGCGGATCGGCAACGACCGCGACCTGCTCGGCGTGGCGACGCGGCGATTCTTTCAACCGCTTGCACACAAGGCGCCGCCCTGGGAGCTGCACGTGCTCGAGGGCGATGCGCGCTCGCTGCTGCTCGTGAAGGTCGACCCGCAGCTCGAGCGCTCGGGGACGAGCACGGCGCTGCTCTCGTCGCTGGTCGACGACGGCAGCGACGACACCGAAGAGAACGCCGCGAGCGATCCCGCGAGCCCGATGCTCGCGCTGGTCGAGACGCTGGAGGCGCTGGTGCCGCAGGCCGCAGCGCTGCGGCAGTCGGCGCTGAGCCTGCTTCGCGCCGCGCGTGAGACCGCGCTGCTCTCCGGTGAGCTCGCGCGCGCGACGCTCGGTGCGACGCGCCTCGACGGCGGCGCGTGGTCGGGCGAGCTCGCCGACGCGGCGCTTCGGGCCGCGCGCTCGCTCGGCGCGCTGCTCACCGAGCGGCTCGCCGAGAGCGCGCCCGGCACGCTGCTCGGCGGCGCCGCGCGGCCGCGCGCGCTCGCGCTCGTCGACCTGCCGCTCGCCGCGCTCGACGCCGTGCGCCGCCCGCTCGGCCTCGGGCTCGAGGACGTCCTGCTCGCGATCTCGTCGGGCGCGCTCGCCCGTCTCGAGCAGAACGAGCGTGGCGTGCTGCCGGCGACGCTGCGCGCGCTCGTGTCGCTGCCCGAATCGCGCGTCGCCGGCATGCTGCTGCCGATCGAGGAGACCGATCCGCTGCGGCGCGCGGCGCACTTCCACGAGCTGCTCGCGGCGCTCGGCAGCGAGGCGCGGCTCGCGGCGATGAAGGCGCTCGCCGGCGCGATGACGGCGCTGCCGCTCGCGCTGTCGCAGGGCGTCGCGCCGCGCTCGGCACAGCGCTACGACGTCGAGCTCGCGTACCGCGAGCTGCCATTGCACGCGCGCACGCTCGCCGGCGCGCGCGTGCAGCGCGTCTACCCGCTCACCGCCGACGCCGGGACGGCCGGTGTGGCGGTCGGCGCGCAGCGCTTCGAGCGCTGGCTGTCGCTCGGCGTCAGCTTCGACTCGAGCATCGTCGGACGGCCGCGCGGTCTGGTCGACGCCTGGCAGTCGGCGTGCGGCGAGTTCGTCGACGCGGCGCTCCGGGCGCTCGCGCAGCGCGCCGAGCAGCGCATGCGCACGAGCGTCCGATCGCTCTCGTAGGCGCGTCGTTCCGTCGCGGCGACGGCGAAAGCGCGCGTGGCCGGGCTTCAAATCCGCGCCGTCACAGGGTACGCACCACACGTGGCGGCACGACGGCAGCCGGGCTCGACGGCGCACGCGAGGCGTGCCGTCGCGCGCCGCACGCGAACGGCGCGGAGCAACGCACCGCGCAGCGGCGCAGCACGGAGCGAAGCGCCGCGCGCCCCTGCCCCGCCGCCGTCGATCTACGGTCGCGCGGCACAGGTGCTCGACGAGCAGCGACGCAAGATGTTCGGCAACGTCGCCGCCGCGGTCGACGGCCGCGACCCCGAGGGCGTGCACGACATGCGGGTCGCGACGCGGCGCCTGCGCGCGTGCCTCAAGACCTTCGCGCCGTGGCTCGATCCCGACGAGCAGCGCCGGCTCGCGTCCGCGGTGCGCGATCTGACGCGCGCGCTCGGGCGGGTGCGCGAGCTCGACGTCCTGCGGCTGCGGCTGGCGAAGCTCGCCGAGCGCGCCACACCGCAGCGCGCGCTCGCCCTCGAGCACGTCGACGCGCGGCTCGCGCGCCGCCGACGCCGCGCGCGCGAGCGCATGATGGCGTGCTTCGCCGACGTGCGGCTCGACCGGCTCGACGCACGGCTCGAGCGCCTGCACGGGCAGCTCGAGGGTGCGGTCGCGGCGGGCACGGTCGCGCAGGCGCTGAACGGCGCCACGGCCCAGGCGACCGACGCGTACACCGCGGTCCCCCACGCGGCGGGCGCGCACGACGCGCCGATCGCCGAGCTGCTGCGCACGATCGCGCCGACGCTGCTCGCGGAGTCACGTCAGGTGACCGAGCCGCCGCTCACCGCACCACCGGGGACGCCGGCCGCGGCGGAGGAGCTGCACGCGGTGCGCATCGCGGCGAAGAAGCTCCGCTACCAGCTCGAGATCCTCGAGCCCTACCTCGGCGAGCGCGGCCGCGAGGCGGTGCGCAGGCTCAAGGCGCTGCAGGAGACGCTCGGCGAGTTCCACGACGACACGGTGCTCGACGACACGCTGCGCGCCGAGATCGCTCGGGCGAGCGAGCGCGGGCGCGCGCTGCTCGCGGGCGAGCTGCGCCGGCTGCGCACGACGCGCCGCCGCGTGCTGGCGCGCGACGAGCGCGAGGTGCGGGCCGCGATCGAGCGGCTGCGTGAGCAGGGCTTCGTCGCGCTGGTTGCGGACGCGCTCGCTGCGGCGGGGGTCCCTCTGCCCACACCGGACGAGGCTGAACCGTCCGTTGGCTCGGCGGCGACGCGTGAGGATGCTGCGGCGGCGCTGGGCGGCGAGGCATCGGCGCAGGACGCCCGCGTCGGCGCGGCGTCGGAAGTCACGCGCGAAGCTTCTTCGTAGCTGCGGAGAGCGCCGCACGACGCAGGAGGACGCGATGGCGAGCGAAGCGACGTTGATCCTGCACCAGTACGACACCTCGCCCTTCTCGGAGAAGGTGCGCAAGGTGCTCGCGCACAAGCGGCTCGCCTGGCGCGCGGTCGAGCAGCCGACGATCATGCCGAAGCCGGACCTCGTGCCGCTCACCGGCGGCTACCGGCGCATCCCGGTGCTGCAGATCGGCGCCGACGTCTACTGCGACACGCAGCTCATCGTGCGCGTCCTCGAGCGGCTGCACCCCGAGCCGACGATCTACCCCGGCGCGAGCGAGGGCACCTGCCACGCCTGGAGCCTGTGGGCCGACCGCATCGTGTTCCTCGCCGCGGTGACGGTCGTGTTCGGCGAGATCGGGCACCTCGTGCCGAAGGAGTTCATCGAGGACCGCACGAAGCTCATGCCGGGACGGGACTTCGCGGAGCTGCCGAAGCTCGCGCCGTACGCGCGCGAGCAGCTGCGCGGTCACCTCGCGACGCTGGATGCGCAGCTCGCGGACGGACGCGCGTTCCTCCTGAGCTCGGATTTCAGCCTCGCCGACGCCGCGTGCTTCCACCCGCTGTGGTTCCTGCGCATGGCGCCGCAGGCGAGCGCGGCGCTCGACGAGCTTCCGCGCGTCGCCGCGTGGGCGAAGCGCGTCGACGAGATGGGCCACGGCGAGCGCAGCGACATGGCACCGGCCGAGGCGCTCGCGATCGCACGCGACGCGACGCCAGCGCCGGCGGGCGGCGTCGATCCGCGCGAGCCGAACGGTCTGCGCGTCGGACAGTCGGTGTCGGTCACGCCCGACGACTACGGCTTCGATCCGGTGCGCGGCGAGCTGGTCGCGAGCTCGGTGCACGAGATCGCCGTCAAGCGCGTCGATCCGGCGCTGGGCGAGATCGTCGTGCACTTCCCCCGTGTCGGCTACCGGGTCGCGGCCGAAGGCTGAGCGCGCGCTGCACGTGCGGCGCTTGCTGCGGCTCCCCGGGCGCGCTCTGCTTTACGCGTGCTTCGAGCTGCGCGTCTGCGATCGCTTCCGATCCTCTTGCTGCTCGGGTGGCTCGTCGCGCCGGCGCCGACGCCGCCCGCCCGCGCCGGCACCGCGGTCGGCATGGTCGACGCGGCCGCGTGCCCCGCGACCAGCGCGGTCGCGTTCCTGACCAGCCCGCGCGTGCCGCGCGCCGGCGAGCCGCTGCGGATCGTCGCCGCGACGCCCCAGGAGGTCGAGGGCGCGCTGGTCGTCGGCGACGTGCGCGGCGGGCTCGCGGCGATGAGCGCCGAGCGGCGCGGCGCCGGGCCGTGGTGGTGGACCACGACCATTCCTTCCCCGAGCGCCGGCACCTACCGCGTCGCGGTCGGCCGCGGTGCGGACGTCGCCGGCTGCGCGGTGATCGTGGTCGGCAGCGGTGCGGCGCCCGCGCGTCCGCGTCCCGCGGGCGCGGTGTGGGGCGTCGAGCGCGAGTGGGACCGCGGCACCGAGAGCCTCTACTCGGCATGGATCGAGCAGCTCTTCACCGACCCGCTCGATGCGGAGCCCACCTGGAAAGGGATCGGCGCCGTGCTCGCCGACCCCGAACGCAACCTGCTCCACGACCACCTCGGGCTCCGCGAGGACTCGAGCGGAAAGATGCGCTTGACGCCGGACTGCGCGGACCTGCCCTACTTCCTGCGCGCCTACTTCGCGTGGAAGCTCGGCCTGCCGTTCGGCTACTCGAAGTGCTCGCGCGGCACGGCGACGTCGCCGCCGCGCTGCGCCGGCTGGCACTCGAACCTCGCCCCCGAGACGCAGGCGTCGGCGCAGGACGAGGTCGCGCGCTTCCTGCACTTCCTGCGCCGCGACGTCGCCTGGGGCGTGCACTCCGGCAGCGCGCGCACGCCGGCCGCCGCCGACGCGACCGACCTCTACCCGACGCGCATCGAGCCCGGCGCGCTCCGTCCAGGCACCGTGTTCGCCGATCCCTACGGGCACACGCTGGTGGTCGTGCAGCGCATCCCGCAGACCGAGGACGCGGGCGGGCTCTTGCTCGCGGTCGACGCGCAGCCCGACCACACCGTCGCGCGCAAGCGCTACTGGCGGGGCAATTTCCTCTTCGCGGTCGACCCCAAGCTCGGCGGCGCGGGCTTCAAGAACTTCCGCCCGATCGTATCGGACGGACGGGGATTGCGCCGGCTCGGCAACGACGAGATCGAAGCGCACCCCGAGTTCGGCGACTTCTCGCTCGAGCAGTACGTCGGCGGCGTCGAGACCTTCTACGAGCGCGTCGACGCCATGCTGTCGCCCGAGCCGCAGGATCCCGCGCGCGCGTTCCGCGAGACCATCGACGCGCTCGACGAGCAGGTGCGCGCGCGCGTGCGCTCGGTCGCGAACGGCGAGGAGTACGTCGCGCGGACACGCAGCACGATCGCCATGCCCGAGGGCGCGGCGATCTTCGAGACCACCGGTCCCTGGGAGGACTTCGCGACGCCGTCGCGCGACCTGCGGCTGCTGATCGCGATCGACGTCGTTCGCAACTTCCCCGCGCGCGTCGCCGAGCGTCCCGGGCGCTACGTGATCCCGCCGGGCGCCGATCCGCAGAAGGTGCGGCGCGCGCTCGAGCTGATGCTCGACGAGGAGGCCGCGGCTCGGCGCTTCACCTACGTGCGCAGCGACGGATCGGAGTGGACGCTGACGCTCGCCGACGTGCTCGCGCGCGCGGGTGCGCTCGAGATGGCGTACAACCCCAACGACTGCGTCGAGGTGCGCTGGGGCGCGCCGCCGGGCAGCGAGGAGGCGCGCACGTGCCGGCGTCGTGCGCCGCAGGCGCAGCGCGCGCGCATGGAGCGCTACCGCGAGTGGTTCGCGGAGCGGCGGCGGCCGCCGCGGGGGTGAGGCGGGTGAGCGAGAGGGAGACGCAGGCGGACTCGGGCGAGCGCGACGTGGCGTCGGTGGGCGGAGCCGGTGCCGATGCGGGCGTTGGCAGCGTCGGCGTCGATTCGAGCGCCGGGCGTGATCCCGGCGCTGGTGGCGATGCGAGCGGCGGCGCCGATGGCGGTGCGAGCGCGAGCGCCGCGCCCAGCGCGAAGGACGGAGCGAGCGCCGACGCCGCGCCGGGCGCGACGCGCTCGCACTTTCAGCCCGGCAGGCGCCTCTTCCACCTCGCGAACGGCGTCGTCATCGCGACCGCGTACGCGTTGCTCTTGACGCGCGAGCAGCTCGTGCAGCTCTTCGGCGTGGTCGCGTGCCTGGTCTACATCGTCGATCGCGTGCGCATCCACTACCCCGAGCTCGCGGCGCGCGTGCCGTGGATCAACCGGACGCTGCTGCGCGCCGAGGAGCAGGCGCGCGAGGCCGCGATGACGCCCTATGCGATCGCGATCCTGCTCACGATCCTGACGTTCCCCAAGCCCATCGCGCTGATCGCGATCTACACGCTCGCGATCGCCGACCCGCTGTCCGCGGTGGTCGGCATCCGCTTCGGGCGCCACCGCCTGATCGGACGCAAGACGCTCGAGGGCTCGCTCGCGTTCTTCGCGGCGACCTTCGCGGTGTCGGCTGCCGTGCTCGCGTGGGGCGCCGCCGTGCCGGTCACCCTCTCGACGCGGCTCGAGGCGAGCTTCGTGGTCGCCGCGCTCGGCATGCTGGTCGACGCGCTGCCGGTGCGGATCGACGACAACATCACGATCCCGCTCGGGGTCGCGTTCGGCGCGTGGGCGACGTGCGGGGCGTTCGGGATCGCGGTGTGACGCCGACCCGCGCGGGTCGCCGTCAGATCAAGGCTCGCCCTCGGGCTTGAAGCGGACGACGATCGCCGAGATCACCTGGCCCATGACCGGGTGGATCGTGCCGCCGCCCCACCACGGTCCGCCCTGCCACACCGCGCCGACGCGGCGCAGGCCGTCGTGGACGATCACCACCGCGTTGCCGCCCATCGCCGCCGCGTCCTCGCGCAGCTTCTCCTCGATGGCCGCGTCGCCCGGGTTGCCCTGCGGCTCGGCGATGATCTGCCCCAGCACCCAGTGCGGCCGCTCGGGCGGACGCGACAGGATCTCGACGGTCGCCGGGTCGGTCGGCGGGAACTCCGGGCGGCCGACGAAGTGGATCGAGCGCGTCTGCACGCTCGAGCACGCCGTGGCGAGCACGGCGAGAAGCGCCAGCGCCCCCATGGCCGAGGCGCGCCATCCTGGAGAACGACGAGCTTGCATCACACACCACCTCCCCGCTCGCGCGGTGCGCGAGCTCCGGGCGGTGGAATACAGCGAGGGGTGGCGTTGGCCAAGGATCGGGCCGCCGGGTCACGGGTCGTGCGCGGTCGTGCCCGTCCCGGTGGGAGCCGCCGCTCGCCCGGCTTCAGCAGCCCGCCCGCCCTGGGCGCCGCCACCGGTTGCCCAGGAGTTGCCGAGCCGGCGTCGCTTCGGTACCCAAGGCGGGTCGACACCGGGCGCCAAGCGCGACGTCGCGTGGGTTACCGGTGCGGCGTTGGCCACCCTAGCTCAGTCGGTAGAGCAACTGATTCGTAATCAGTAGGTCGCCGGTTCGATTCCGGCGGGTGGCTGTCATCGTCTCGGCCCCCGGGTCCGAAAACCGACGCCACTGAAGCGCGCCCATTCCCGAGAGGTGTCGACATCGCGCACGTCCGCGCGCGCGATGCCCAACGTGACGAACGGCCGACGGCGATGATGGGCGACTCCCACTCGGCGGCGTCGGCAAAAGGCTGCTCGAGCCCACATCCGCTTCGACGTTCTACACCCACGTTGAGCTCTGGACTGCCGCGCGGCACTACCAGCAACTACGACGCGACGGAACGTCCGGCCGACAGCACCTGCACCTAGCGACACTGCTGTTCGCGCACTTCGCCGTCGAGGCGTACGCCAACTACCTGGGACAGAACGTCGCCCCGAAGGACTGGGCGAGCGAACGCACTCTGTTTCGGAACGGTGGTGCGTTCGCCAAGCTCGAGCACCTCGCTCGGCTGTGTACGATCGGAGATCTCGAGGATCGCATCCTCCGAGTGGGCTGATCGTGCGCTCGAGGACGTCAAGAAATTCGTCGAGAAGCTCCATGAAGCAGCGAGAACGAAGTTCCCGCGACGCGAACTCTCCCTGACGGGCTTGGCTCGATCACTGCGATGGCGACCATCGTAGGCGGCCGTTCGCTGGATACTTGACGTCCGGCTGAGAGCTTGATGGAGCCACACCTCGCCTCGCGAGTCGTGCGAGTGGACGCGTGGGAGAGGTTCGGCAGCGACGGCGTGAGGTTGAGCGATCACAGCGGCGTTCTCGTCGAGCTCTAGTGCCCAAAGCGTCGGCGGGTACATTCGTGCCTCCACCACTTGCTGAGCGATGCGCGCGTGATTACCAACGCATCCCTACAAAAGTCCGGCGGGTGGATGAGTTGACATTCGGCTCTTCGTACGACCTCTGAGCACGCAGCGCGCTGGTGCGCACAGCGCTGCGGCGCCACCGACGCACGACGACCGAGAGAACCGACGCCGGAGACCGGACATGATCGAGCGGACACTGATCATTCGAGCTGACGCGCTGGAGATGATCTTCAGCGGGACCAAAGATTGGGAGATTCGAACAAGACCCACTCGGATTCGCGGCCGGATTGCGCTCTCCGAAAAGGGTGCGAACGCCATCGTCGGCACGTGCACCCTACACGACGTCAAGGGACCGCTCTCCATCGAGGACGTTCTGAAGAACGCGCGACGGATGGGGAACCGTGCTGAGATCTTGGAGGATGTCACTTGGTGGCGCCGACAGTGTCGCGAGGGCCGCGTCTACGCATGGGTCCTCCGCGACGTCCGCCGCCTCCGCCGCCCCGTTCGCTTCGCCAACCCCTCAGGCGCCGTGACGTGGGCGCGCCTCCCCGCGCGGATCGCCCACCAACTACGGTAAGAGACGCTCCCGTCGCGCGCCGCTCCGCCGCAGACGCCAAACGACGGAGCTCCGAGTTCAGTCCCCGCGGACGCTGGACCGCAGATCGCGCGCGCACCAGTAGAGAAAAAGCGCGCAGCGCCGCCCCCCGCACGGGCAGCACTGCACGCTTTGGTCGATTCCTTCGCTGTTGCTCTACGGCGCCGCGAGCGACCTACGGAGCACCATCATCAAGCATCAAGAAAGAAGGAGCGAGCGTTCCTCGACGCCCACCGATCACTCCACCCTCTGCAACCCCCACGGCGGCGACGCGTTCACCAGCACCCCCGGCCGGCACTTGAACTTCACCTGCCGGAACGTCGCGCCCGGCTTGTGCGCCGTCATGACGTACTCTCCGGGCGGCACCTGGATGAAGACCACGCCGCCGTCGTCGCTGGTCTCGCTCAGGCTGCGGTCGGGGATCACGCTCGAGTTGAAGTAGATCGGGCCGTGCTCGGGCGGGAGCGGCGGCTCGATGGTCACGGTCGCGCCGTCCTCGCCGTGCGCGCCGGGGTCGTAGAGCGACTTGCCGATGCGCGTGACCGTGGTCGGCATCTGGCAGCGGTTCTCCTCGTCGGGGACGATGCCGAGGATCGCGGCCATCGCGGCGTAGACGTCGTGGCGCACGGCCTGGAAGGTGATGCGCTCGAGGCCCTCGGGCGGCACGACGTGCGTGCCGGTCTGGATGAGGTGGTAGTCGGGGTGCTCCATCACCAGCGACACCTCGCTGCCGACCGGGATGCCGTCGAACGAGAAGTGGCCGTCGGGGCCGGTCACCATCCGCTTCTCGGGGAACTCGAGGATCCAGACCGTCGCGCCCTCGACGCGGCGGTCCTGGGCGTTGAACGGGATGGCGTCGCCGCTCACCGTCGCGGTGGCGGGCTCGCTCGAGTCGCCGCAGCCGGCGACGAGCAGCGCCGCGAGCGCGAGCGACGCGAAGGACGAGCTGCGTGGCAGCGATGAGCGAATCTGGCGAAGCGAGCGAAGCATGGGTCTCCTGATTTCCGTCGAAGAGCACGCCTGGCGGCGCGCGTGGATGAAGTGTCCGTGAACGAGGATCGAATGGACGCCACGTCCACGTCCCCCGACGTCATCGAGCGACGCCGGCAGACGCCGCGTGCAGTGGCATGCCGGACGTGTCGGACGCAAGCGCAGCGCAGGTCCCGGCACCGCCTCCTCGCTCGATGACGCAGCACGCCGTCGATCTCACGCGCTCGAGACCGCCTCGAAACGCGCGCGGCGCCACCCCGTTCGGGGCAGCGCCGCGCGCTTTCACTCCGGACGCCGAACGTGAGCAGAGCTAGCCCTGCGCATCCTCCCCGGCTGCGCTCGCTTCCGCATTGCCCTTCTCCGCGCCTGCGTTCGCATCATCGTCCCCATCCTCCTCCGCACAGTGCACGCGCGGATTCCACGCCGCGAAGATCCCCGCCGGATTGTGGCGGAAGAGCCAGACGTGCAGGTCGTAGTGGATCGGCATGGTCTCGTTGTGGCCCAGCATCGGACCGTCGAAGGGCACGCCGAACATCTCGGGTCGGTCGTCGAACGTGTGCAGGTCCTGGTCGGCGTCGACCTGGAAGTACTCGATCGCGCCGAGGCGAAGCTGACCGTTCTCGCCCTCGTGGTAGACGAGAATCTCCGGCCGCAACGGATCGAGCACGCCGTCGCTCAGGTGCTCCTCGTTGGCGTAGTGGAAGCCCATCGCGCCGTACTTGGGATCGCTCTCGCAGGGGCTCGCGGCGACGTAGCCGTCGGCTTCCGCAGCGGCGACGTCGCGGTACTTCATCATCACGCTGCGCAGCTCGCGCAGCTCCTCGCGGACCTCGCGCGGGATCCTGTGCGTCGCCTGCGCGGACGGCGCGCCGAGCAACAGCAGCGCGAGCCCTGCGCCGAGCAGCGCGCGCATGCGCAGCCTCGTCGTCGTCGTTGCCATCGTCGTTCTCCTTTCTCGAGGGGGTGATTCTCTCGAGTGGCGAGACGCCGTCGCGGACGCTCCTGCCGGAGGCGCGTGCGCGAAGCCGGAGACGGGAGGCCGGATCGCTTGCCGGCCCGGTCGGGGTGCTCGATGTCGGGGATCGAGCGTCGACCACTCACCTCCGACGCTAGACCTTTGACCCGGTGGATCAACCCGGGGGGTTCTACGCGGTCGCAGCGCAGGACGCGTGCCGCCCGCGCGCATCGCCCGCGATCTCAACGTGCGCGCGACGCAGCACGCCCCGCCCACGGCTCCATCGCATCGATATATCCGTGTGATCCGACGCCCCGCCGGCGCCACGCGATCTCGCCAAAATCCCGCGCCAGGACTGCATTTTTGCCGCGGCACCGGCGTTGCTCCACGCCTGCCGAGCGGCGCGTGGAGCGCCGCCGTCAAGCACCCAAAGGAGACACGCAGCATGTGCTCGTCGTTCGTCGGCTCTCGTCGCTACCCGGCCGCCGCTTCCCTCACGTCGCGCAAGCGCGTGGTGGGGAGCATCGGCGTTTTATGCTTGTCACTCGCGCTCGCGACCACGGCAAGCGCGCTCGACGACCCGCGCTTCCCGGGCGGCGGCGGGATCGGCCGCGGCCCCGGCGGCGGCGGCATCTTCGATCCAACCAACCCGGTGCCGAGCCCGCTCCCGCCGCCACCGCAGCCGACGCCGATCCCCGACCTCGCGCGCCCCGGGCTGTCGCTTCTCGAGCGCGGCACCGGAACGATGAAGTTCAAGTGGTGCGACGGCTCGCGCATCGAGACCGGCAACCACCTGTGGCGCACCAACGACCCGATGGCGCCGATCGAAGGCGACATCGCGAAGCTCGGCGGGCAGATCGTGATGGACCTGCCGGCGAGCCCGAACGGCTGCAAGGAGTTCGTCGATGGCTCGATCGTCGTCGATCCGCTGCCGCCGATCGGGTCGACGAAGGCGCTGCCGGGCATCCTGCACGGCAGCCTGAAGCCCGACACGCTGTACTGCTACCAGATCGTGCCGCACGACCATTTCTCGGAGTTCGCCGACTACATGTCGTCGGTCGTGTGCTCGTTCACGCGCGAGCGGCCGTCGCGCTCGGTGTGGCGCGCGCAGCTCGTCATCCGCACGGGCAACGGCAGCTCCGACGGCACCGACGACGCGGTCGACGTCGCGCTGAACCGCCGCTACATGGGCGCGCTCTACGAAGACCTCGCGGGCTGGGAGGAGCCGTACGGCAACCTGACCAAGCTCGACCGTCCGGGGGACGATCACGAGCGCGGCGCCGTCGAGGTGTACGACCTCAACCTCGACCACATCTCCGACATGGGCGACATCACCGAGGTCAGCATCATGAAGAGCGGCGACGACGAGTGGTGCGTCGCCGGCGTCGCGCTGCTGATCAACGACGAGACCATGATCGAGAAGACCTTCTCGCCGTGTAAGCGCGCGAAGTACGAGTACGTGCTCGGCATCACGCACGAGGAGCTGCGCGCCTCGCCGGTGTGGTCCACCTACCGACCGAACCTCGTTCCCGCGGACGCGGCGCAGCGCCTGCTGCGCGGCGAGACCGTGCGCATCCTCGAGATCACGCGCGGCGACCTCGAGAAGCGGATCGAGGGCATCGTCGGCCACGCGATCAGCGGCACGAGCCTCGAGTGGGGCAGCCTCGAGGGCGGCGCCTACGTCGAGGTGTCGCGGGTCGATACGCAGACGGTGCACGTCGATCTCGACCTCGAAGCCGACGTCACCGGTTTCAATCCAAAAGTCGACGTCGACTTCGAGCTTCGCTTCACGATGGCGTGCAGCGGCAGCGGCATCGACTTCACGGTCGAGACCGTGCCCGACAGCTTCGACGTCAACGCCGACGCGTCGTGGACGACCCAGGCGCTGGCGGGGATCTTCTGCAGCGGCGCCGACGGGTTCGTCGGCCAGGATTGCCCGGTGCGGGTCGAGAGCACGATCGAGAGCCGCGTCCGAGAGAAGTTCGCGCCGATCGCGAACGTGATCCGCTTCGACCTCGGCGATGCGGCCGCGGCCTGCGGGACGGTGTTCGAGCCGGTCGCGCGCATCACGCCGGCCGGCGGGCTCGTGATCGAGGTGCGCTCGCTCGTCAGCCCGCCGGGTCCGACGGCGCAGCCGACCCCGAAGCCGACGCCGCAGCCCACGCCGTCGCCCGCGCCGACGGTCGGCGTCCAGACCCGCGCGCTGCGCCTCACCGACGACGCGACGCCACCGATCGATCCCGACCTGCGTCGGCTCGTCTTCCGCTCGCGCCCGGCGCCGAGCGACGTCGTCGCGCCCGACTTCGACAGCGTCGGCGATCCGACGGTCGAGGGCGCGGAGCTCTTCGTCTACCGAGTCGGCGGCGATCCCGGCGACGTCGCGCGCATCGCGCTCCCGGCGGCACGCTGGCGGCGCACGGGCGACGCCAGCTCGCGCGGCTACAAGTACGTCGACAAGAAGGGCAAGGAGGGCCCGATCACCAAGATCGTCGTCGGCGGCGGCAAGGTGACGATCAAGGGACGTGGCAACGGGCTGTACGAGCTCGCCGGCGCCCCGCAGGGACAGATGGCGCTGCGCTTGCGGCTCGGACGCGGCGTCACCTGGTGCGCGGCCGCGCTCGCCAAGCCGCCGCTCGCGCGCAACGACTCGACGGTGAAGTTCCTCGGCGTCCCGGGCTCGCCGGCGCCGATCACCTGCCCGGACGTTCCCGGCGTCGCGGGCTCGGCGTCGCGCGCGTTCCTCGACCGGGTGGAGACGCTTTTGGATTGACCGCCACGCGACACGCAGCCCGGGCTCGCACGAGGACGCGGCCCCGGGCTGCGCAAGCTGCGGCGTGCGGCGCGACGTCCGAACGCTGCACCGGCAAGAGAGCGGCGATGCCCCTGCGGGCGTCGCCGCTCGCGTTCGTTGGGCCGTGGCCGCAGCGTAGGACTCCGTCGCGCCCTCGCCCGCGCATCCGCCACATTCCGCGTGGAATTGAAAGAGACCCGCGCGCGCGGAAAGCTCGTCCGACGTTCGAGCACGCGACCTGAGCGTCGCCGCGCTGGCGCCGCGACGCGCCGTGCGCGAGCATCGGACGAGGAGCACCGACATGGCCACACGTTCCCGCACGGGATTCGATCTCTCGCCCCCCTCGCCCGAGCAGCGTCGAAGCCTCGAGGCGGACCTCAGCGCCACCGAAGCGCAGGTGCTGCTGCGACACGGCACCGAGGCGCCGTTCTGCGGCGCGCTGCTGCACGAGAAGCGTCCGGGGGTGTTCACCTGCCGGCTCTGCGGCCTGCCGCTCTTCCGCGGCGGGCAGAAGTTCGACAGCGGCACCGGCTGGCCGAGCTTCACCGCGCCCTTCGACCCGGAGCACCTGCGCGAGGAGCGCGACACGAGCTACGGCATGATCCGCACGGAGCTGCTCTGCGCGCGCTGCGGCGGCCACCAGGGGCACGTGTTCCCCGACGGTCCACCGCCGACGGGGCTGCGCTACTGTATCAACTCGGTGTCGCTGCAGTTCGTTCCCGAGGGCGAGCCGCTGCCCGACAAGCTCGGCCGCGGCGCCCCGGAGGGCGAACCGTGGCGAGACGACAGGGAGACCTGACGATGGCGAAGACGGAAACGGCGATTCTCGCGGGTGGGTGCTTCTGGGGCATGCAGGACCTGATCCGCAGGCTGCCCGGAGTGATCCGGACCCGCGTCGGCTACACCGGCGGCGACGTGCCGAACGCGACCTACTGGAACCACGGCACGCACGCCGAGGCGGTCGAGGTGGTGTTCGATCCCGACCAGCTCTCCTACCGCGAGCTGCTCGAGTTCTTCTTCCAGATCCACGACCCGACGACCAAGAACCGCCAGGGCAACGACATCGGCCCGTCGTACCGCTCGGCCATCTTCTACTTGTCGGACGAGCAGCGGCGGATCGCCGAGGAGACGATCGCCGACGTGAACGCGTCGGGCCTCTGGCCCGGTCCGGTGGTCACCGAGGTGCAGGAGGCCGGTCCCTTCTGGGAGGCCGAGCCCGAGCACCAGGACTACCTGCTGCGCAACCCCGGCGGCTACACCTGCCACTACCCGCGGCCGCACTGGCGCCTGCCGCGCCGCCCCGCCGCCCAGACTGCTTGACGCTCGCGCGAGCCCCGGACGCCGCACGTCCGGGGCTCGCCAATGCCGCGAGCGCCGCCACCTTTTCTTGACGCCGGCGGCGCTCTCGAGCCCCACCCTTCCGATCCCAACTCGCCCGCGTAAAGCATTTTTCGCGAATCGGCGATCAAAGAAAACTCTTTACTTGCGTCACGCTTTCGTGGCAGTCGCCGAGAAGCGCTTCGCACCCGGCCGGTCCCGGAGGTTCGATCGTGGGCGGCGACAAGCAATTCTCGCAGGTACGCTTTCGCACGAGCGCCCACGGCGTCCGGTCGAAGCATTCGCGGTGCTGCGCCCGACGCTGCGCGGCGCTCGTATTCTTGACCGCGGCCGTCCAGCTCGGATCGGCGCCACGAGTCGCGACGGCGGACGACGAGCCCGCGCAGCCCGGCTCGATCAAGGCCGCCACGATCAGGATCCGGCCGCTCGAAGGCGCGCCCGACCCACGTCAGGTGCTCGTCGAGGTGCAGCTGCCGGATGGGCCGCTCTACCGTGAGCCGGATCCTTCGCGCCTCGAGCTGTTCCGCGACGAGCTCGTCGAGACGGCGCGGCTCAACGACCTCGGCCGCGAGCACGACAGGGAGCCGCGCGACGGCGTCTATACCGGCAGGGCGATGCTCCGTGAGGCGCCCGATATCGCCGGCAAGGAGTTCCTCCTTCTCGAGTCGCTGCCGACCGATTCGAGCTCGATCGATCCCGAGCGCTCGATCCTGATCCGGCACCTGAACGTCGTGCAGGACGCGACGCGGACGTTCGATCCCCACACCAACTCGAACGGCACGCCGGGCGGCGAATGGACCTTCGCCACGCTGATGAAGGAGGCGCTCGGAGCGGAGGCTCCGGCCGCGGTGCTGAGCTGGCTGCGACACTGGGAGGAGGCGCAGCCGATGGACGGGGCCGACGTCGCCGCGCGCGACGAGGTCAACGCCCTGATCACGCTGCCGTGGCTCACCGCGAGCGGCGGTGAGACGCTCGATCTCGACAAGGCGCCGTTCCGGCTCCTGGCGATCGTCAATCGCCTCGATCTGGAGCTGCGCCAGCGCGCCTGTCCATCGAGCGGCGGCGAGCTGCGCTTCGTCTTCGGGCTGGTTTCCGAGGAGGAGCAGAAGCTCTCCCCGCGCGGGATGTCGGTCATCTTCGAGTACGACCAGAGCGGTCTTCCGCCGATCGAGATGCGCGACCTGGCGAGGCAGTGGATCGAGCTCGCCGAGCTCGATCCGGCGACCGACGCGACCGCGTTCAACGCCGCGCTCGCCGACCTCACGAGCAAGGTGACGACGAAGCCCGGCACGCTGAAGCGCATCCGCACGAGCGAGCTCGATCTCGCCCCGACGGGAACCGGCAAGGTCGAACCGTGGGAGATGCGCTCGTTCGCCGTCGAGAACGGCGCCCTCGTGCTCAAGCCGCTCGAGCAGACGCCGCTCGAGACGCTCAACCGCACGAGCGAGCTCGGCGCGTACGTGACCGCCAACGCCGACGCGATCCAGAACGAAACGCATTGCGCGCCGGAGAAGGTCGACGGCGCGCGCTTCCTCGGCTGGAGCGCCACGATGTTCCCGCGCTTGAGCGACTGCCACCGGGAGCTCGGGTTCTTCTGGTCGGGACCCGCTGACGGCAGCCTGGACGCTGACCACCGCTTCGCGTTCTCGCGCAGCACCTGCAACGGCTGCCACAGCGGCGAGACCGCCACGCGCGCGTCGCACGTCGACCCGACCACGCCGCTCGGCAAGCAGGCAGATCTGTCGATGTTCTTGACGGAGGCCGTGCTGACCGTCGCCGACCCGAGCGACATCGACACCTGCTTCAAGCCGGGCGCGCAGCGCACCTTCACCGAAACTCCCGAGCGCAAGACGGCGCTCGCGGCGCTCGCCGACCTCTCCTGCAGCGGCTGCCTCACCACCGACCCCTACCCCGCGGCGCACTGAGACGGGAGTGGCGATCATGGTCTCCAGCGGCAGCCTTTCCCCCCTGCGGGCGCACGAAGGCGCGCGCTCGAACGTCCTCGTCGCCCGCGAGGAGGAGATGCGCTGGCTGCGCGGCTGCATGGAAGCCGCGCTCGACGGGCAGCCGCAGGTCACGGTGGTGATCGGCGAGCCCGGGATCGGCAAGACGCGGCTGCTGCGCGAGCTGCAGCACGCCGCGGTCGCGCGCGGCTTCACGCGGGCCGCGGCGCGCGGCTACGCCGACGTGTCGGCGCCATACCTGCTGTTCAAGGAGGCGCTCGGGTCGCGCGTGCCCGCGCTCGACGACGCCTCACCCGCCGGACCCTGCGACCCGGCGACGCAGCCCGCCGTCAAGACGCAGCGCTCGCTCGAGTCGGGAGCGAACGACCGGGCCGTTTGGCTGCGCTCGGCGGCGCAGGCGATCCTCGGGCTCGCCCGCGCCGAGCCTCTCGCGCTTGTGCTTGACGATCTCCACTGGGCGGACGAGGGCTCGCTGCAGCTCCTCGCGCACCTGGTCTTCGCGGCTGCGGACGCGGCGCTCGAGGGCGGCGTCCGGCTGCTGGTCGTCGCCTCGACGCGCGACCTCGACGCGACGGCGCCGAGCGCGCGCATCCTCGCCCGCATCCTCGCGCGCATCCTGCGCGAGCCGATCTGCGGACGGCTCGAGCTGCGCGGCCTCGAGGAGCACGCCGCGCGCGAGATGCTCTGCCAGCTCGGCGTCGAGCGCCCGTCGCATCGTCTCGTCGGCTGGATCGCGGCGGCGACGCGCGGCAACCCGCTCTTCATCAAGACGCTCGTCGCGCAGCTCCTGCACGACGGGACGCTGCACCAGAGCGCCGGCCACTGGACGATCGCCGACGACCACACGACGCTTCGTCTGCCCGAGGACGTCGAGCAGGCGGTGTCCGAGCGACTGCGCCAGCTCGGCGCCGGCTGCCGAGAGATCCTCTCCGCCGCGGCCGTGCTCGGCGACCGCTGGTCGGCGAGCTTTCTGCGCGCGGTCGTCGACGTATCGGAGGCGGCCGTCGCGAGCGCGCTCGCGGAGGGCACGCGCGAGGGGCTGCTGCGCGGTGACGGCCGTTGCTTCCGCTTCAAGCACGCGCTCATCCGCCAGGCCCTGCAGCTCGAGCTGCCGGCGAGCGAGCGCGCACGGCTCCATCTGCGCGTCGCCGACGCGCTCGACGCGGGCACCGACACCGGGCACGAGCCGGATCCGTTCGACGTCGCGCGCCACCTGATCGCGGCCGGACGAGAAGCGGATCCGGCGCGCGTCGTGCGCCGCGCCGGCGACGCGGCCGAGCGCGCGTTCGCGTGCGCCTCGTGGGACCTCGCGTCCACCTTCTTCGAGGCGGCGCTCGTCGCCGCGGCTCGGCTGCCGGACTTCCCCGAAGCAGAGCTCGCCCGCCTGCACTACCGCGCGGCGGAAGCGCACTACCGCGATCAGGACGCGGCACCCTGCGTCGAGAACTTCCTCCGCGCGCGACGGCTCTACGAGCGCTGCGGAGATCCACGCGGCGTCGTGTCCTCGCTCGCCGGCTGGACGCGCGCGCAGTTCACGCTCGCGTCGGTTCCGTACGGGACGCACATCGACACCGCCGCCCTCGAGCAGACCGCGTCCGCTTTGGCGAGCGACGATCCCGCGCTCGCGAGCGCGGCCTTCGCCGAGATCGCGCAGGCGGAATGGACCGCGCGGCGGAGCGAGCGCGCGGCGGAGATGGCGACGCGCGCCCTGCGGATCGCCGACGAGCTCGACGACGCGCGGCTGCGCGCGGAAGCGGAGCGCTCGCTGAGCCTCGTCAGCATGCAGTCGTTGCGGCTCGGCGACGCGCTGAGCCATCTCGAGAGCGGCATCGCCGCCGCCCGTCGCACGTCGGACGCCTGGCTGCTGAGCCACCTCGTGCAGCGCCTGCCGCTGCCGGTTCTCTGGAGTGGACGCCTCGACCGGGTCGACGCGGCGTGCAGCGAGGCCGAGGCGCTGACGAGCTCGGTGCACGACTGGGGCGACCACTCGCTCGCGCGCGCCGCGTCTGCATGTGCGGCGCTCGCGCGCGGCGACTTCGAGCGCGTCGAGAGCGAGGCGAGCCACGCCATGCAGCTCGTGCAGCGCTCGGGCTATCCGTGGGCCGGGCCGCTGTTCCTGCCCGCGCTCGCGCGCGCACGCACGCTGCGCGGCGCCTTCCTCGAGGCCGAGGACGCGCTCGCGACGCTCGCGCAGCCGGGTGCCGTGTTCGAGGAGCCCGGTCCGTCGATCGAGATCGCCGCGTACATCTACCGCCTGGCGGTCCGCGCGGCCTCGGAGTCGTCGCTCGCGGAGCGCGAGACGCTGCGTCAAACCATCGAAAGCCTGCCGCCCCCGCAGCCCGACGACGCGAGCGACGCGAATGCGATGGGCGTCTACTGCGCGCTCGGCGAGGCGTGCGACGAGCTCGGCACGACCGCGCTCGTCCCCGAGGTGCACGCGATCCTCGAGCACGCGGCGGCGCGCGGGATGGTCTTCAGCCTCGGCTGGGTGGCGCTCGTCCCGCGCGTCCTCGGGCTCACCGCGGCTCGGATCGGGCGCACGCAGGACGCGCGCCAGTGGTTCGAGACGGCGCTGCGCACCGCACGGGAATGCGGCGCGCACGCGGCGCTCGCGCAGACCCGCGCCGACTACGCGGCGCTGCTCGCGCGCTCGGGGCGCGAGGACGACGCCGAGCGGGCGCGCGCGCTGCTGCTCCCCGCGCTGCGCGCGTTCGCGGAGCTCGGCATGACGCCGTCGTTCGAGCGCGCCTCTCGGTTCGCGGTCGAGCTCGGCGTCGACGCCGAGCGCTTGCCGACGCCGGCGCTCGAGGCCGCGGCGCACGCCGGCCTCGGCCCGCTCGACGTCGCCGTGCTGGTGCGCATCGCATCGGGAAGAACGGACGGCGAGATCGCCGACGAGCTCGTGCTGAGCCCGGCGACGGTCGCGCTGCGCGTCGAGCAGATCTTGACGCGGCTCGGAGCGCGCACGCGACGCGAGGCCATCGAGATCGCGCGACGGCGCGGGCTGCTGCTCGTGCGGGTCGCGCAGAGCGCGCCGCGCCGCGTCCCGGCGCAGGTCGTGATGTTCACCGACGTCGGCGGCTCCACCGTGCTCTTCGATCGGCTCGGCGACTTGCCCGCGTACGGCCTGCAGCGCCTGCACGACGACCTGGTCCGCGACTGCCTCGCGCGCACCGGCGGCAGCGAGGTGCGTCACACCGGCGACGGCATCATGGCGAGCTTCTCGTCGGCGTCTGCCGCGGTGCGCTGCGCGACCGAGATCCAGCACGCGCTCGCGCGACCGGACTCGCCCGGCGCACGCGCCGGTCTGCAGGTCCGGATCGGGATGAACGCCGGCGACGTCGTCGCCGCCGCGCAGGATCTCTTCGGCGTGGTGGTCAACGCGGCCGCGCGCATCTGCGCGCTCGCGGGACCGGGGCAGATCCTGGTCAGCGCCGCCGTCGCCGAGCTGTGCCGCGACGCAGGCGTCACGATGCGCCCGCTCGGGCGCTTCCCGCTGCGGGGGCTCTCACAGCCGTTCGAGCTGCTGGAGGTGGTCTGGTAGCGCCCTCGCGGGCGCGTCAAGCATAGGACCCGTGCGTCGAGCACGGCAGCACAAGGAGGTCGACATGCCAGGCGCCAATGACGTCGTCCAGAAGCCGAAGATCTTCCTTCAGTTCGAGGAGCAATCCCAGAAGCCCGGGTGGCACACCAACTCGAAATTCCTGAGTGCGCTCGAGATCCTGCAAGATACGTCGATCAGCGACATGGATGCGATCTTAACGCTGGTCGACGGGGCTGGATCCGCGGGGCAGATGCCGGCGGCCATGAGCAAGCACTTCAAGGAGCACTGGCTCGGCTACCCAAACGACACCAACCACTACTGGAAGGGCATCAAGACGGAAAAGCTGCTCCGCGCCGGCATGCGCCTCGTCTGCGAGACGTTCCAGCAGGCGGCGAGCGCGGGCACGCAGAAGCCATGCGAGTACTTCTGGGTGAACGGACGCACCATGGGCTCGAAGCGATGGGAGGTCGTCGTCGCCGAGGGCGTCAAGCACATCACGGTGCTGTTCGTGACCCCGGTGCCGACCTACAACGGTCCGCCCCCTTCGACACAGCCGAATCCGAAGATCCGCAAGGTCTTTCCCGACTCCAGCGACAACGCCGTCGTGCAGCCGATCGAGGAGCCTTGAGGCGGTTGGGTGCGCGAGCTTCCTCACCTGGACGCAGCCGTCATGCCCGACACCTCTGACACACGGCAGACCGACGACCCGGGCGCGCGGCTGCGCGACGACGGCCTGATCGCCCGGGGCGGCGGCGGACTCGTGCACCGCGTGTTCGACCGCCGCCTGCACCGCCACGCCGCGCTCAAGCGACCGGCCGACAACGCCTCCGACGAGGCGCTCGCGCGCTTTCTCGACGAGGCGCGCGTCATGAGCCGGCTCGACCACCCGAACGTGGTGCCGGTCTACGACGTCAGCAGCGCCGACGAAGGAGGCCCCAGCATCCTGATGAAGCTCGTCGAGGGTCGCACGCTCGCTGCGATCCTCGACGAGCAACGCGGCGTGCCGCTGGTCGAGGGTCGGCTCGAGCCGCTGCTCGAGATCGTCCTCAAGGTGTGCGACGCGGTCTCCTACGCGCACAGCCGCGGCGTCATCCATCGCGACCTCAAGCCGAGCAACGTCATGGTCGGCAGCCACGGGCAGGTCTACGTGATGGACTGGGGTCTGGCGGCGATCCGCGACGCGCGTGCGGCGGCGACGCCGACCGACGCCGTCGAGCACAGCGACACCAGCACCGCGCTCTGCGGGACGCTCGCCTACATGGCCCCCGAGCAGACCGCGGGCGATCGGGCGCAGATCGACGAGCGCACCGACGTCTTCCTGCTCGGCGGCATTCTCTACGAGATCCTCACCGGCCGGCCGCCCCACGGCCGCGAGGCCGACGACGGCGTCTGGGAGCGCATCCGCACCGCGGCGATCGCCCCGCCCGAGGAAGCGACGACCGAGGACGTGCCGGCGGAGCTCGGCCGCATCACGCGCCGGGCGCTCAGCGCGCATCCCGACGACCGCTACCCGAGCGTCGCCGCGCTGAAGCTCGACCTCGAGGCCTTCCTGCACAGCGGCGGCTGGTTCCCCGTGCGACGCTTTCGCAAGGGCGAGCTCATCCTGCGCGCCGGCGAGCCAGGCGGCTTCGCCTACGTGCTCACCGAAGGACACTGCGAGATCTACCGCGAGGCGAGCGGCGTCAAGCACGTCATCCGGATCGTCGGCCCGGGCGAGGTCTTCGGCGAGGTCGGGCTGTTCTCGGCGGCGCCGCGCACGGCCAACGTCGAGGCGCTGACCGACGTCACGGCGCTGCTCGTCGAGCGCCGCGCGCTCGACCGCGAGCTCGCGCGCAGCAGCTGGATGCGCGCGTTCCTCGACGCCGCGGCGGCGCGCTTCCTCGAGCTCGATCGCGAGGCCGGCAACGCCGCCGGCAAGACGCCGCTTGCCGACGCACGTGCGTCGGGCACGCACACGCCGACCCCGCGGACATCGGTCCCGCGCAGGTGAGCGCCCGCGCCGCGCGACGCGCGGCGCCGCGACGCCGTCGTCGCTAGGCGGGCGCGCCCTGCCAGGGCGTGATCTGCCAGCTCCGCAGCCGCCAGCCGCTCTCGGCGCGCACGTAGAGCGCGCCGACGTGGAAGGCGCCGCTGATCCTCTGCCCGTCGATCTCGACGGTCTCCGTGCAGCGGTAGCTGAGCAGCGCCGCGTCGCGCCCCGCGCGCAGCAGCGCGTAGTCCGCCGGCTCGAGGGCGACGAGCCGCACGCGCGCGAACAGCTCGTCGAGCACCTGCTGCTTCGTGATGCGGCCGACGTAGTTGATCTCGATGAACTCGTCGTCGAGCAGCTCCGCGAGCCGCTGCCGGTCGCGCTCGAGCCAGGCGCGCGTGCGTGCGGTTTCGAGCTCGACGAGCGTGCGCTGGAGGTCGTCGTCCGTCATGTCCCTCGCCTCCGGCGGCTCGCTTCGCACGCTCGTCCCCGGCCTGGCAAGCGACGGGGCTACCGCGGCCGATACTCCTCGTACACGTAGCCCACGTAGTGCGAGACGACGCCGAGCACGAACGCAGCGTGCAGCAGCAGCGCGAGCAGCGCCTTCATGCCCCGGTCGCGATGGCGGCGCGCGACGAGCCCGGCCGCGAGGTAGAGCGGCGCCGCGAGCGTGTGCTTGACGGCTTCCGTCCCGACCGCGGCGACGTCGCTGGGGCGGGTCGGGCGCACGCCGTTCAGCGGGTGCAGGTTGCCGTAGCGGAAGCGTCGCTGCAGGAGCCAGCGCAGGTTGGCGCGCGCCGGCGACACGGGTCCGATCACCTGCGCCTCGCGACACCAGACCATGCGCGCGCCGCGATCCCGCAGGCCGTTGAAGAACGCGCTGTCCTCGCCGCCCGTCCGCCCGAAGCGCGGGTCGAACGGTGTGGCGCGATCCGCGATCAGGCTGCGTCGGAAGAGCGCGTTCGCGGTGCTGTACACGTAGCCGTCGGTCGACCCGGTCGGCGGGTTCGGTCGGTTGAAGATCGGGCAGTCGCAGATCCACGCGGGCGTCCGCGGCGGAAACTCCGGGATCACCGGCCCGTGCACGACGTCCGCGTCGTACGCCGTCATCGCGCGGTAGAGCGTCAAGAGCCAGCGCGGCTCGACGTAGAGATCGTCGTCGGTGGTGGCGATCAGGCCCGCGCTGGCGAGCGAGAGCGCCTTGTTGCGCGCGAGCGAGATGCTCTGCCGCGGCTCGACGTCGTAGCGCAGCTCGATGCCCGAAGCGGCGAACGCGCGCACCACCGGCTCGGCCGTGCGCGCGGCGTCGTTGTCGGCGACGACGATCCGGAAGCGGATCTCGCCATCGGTCTCCTGCGTCACCAGCGAATGCAGGAGCGTCTCGAGCTGCTGCGGTCGCTTGTACGACGCGACGCAGACGTCGATCGTCGGCTGTACGATCTGCACCCGCGAATCAGCCTCTCGTACCCGAGCCTCGGCGTCCGCGTCCTGCGCGCGCACTCAGAACAGCGCCTCCGCCACCGGCAGGTAGTGCCCGGCGAAGGTGATCATGCGCTCGATCTCGCCACGCGCGAGCAGCATCCGCGCGCGCCGCTCGTAGCGCAGGACGCGCTCGCCGCCCGGCTTCGGCAGCGTCGAGCGCGCCGGCAGGATCATCTCGACCGCGAGATCGGCGGGCGGGATGCTCGCGAGCACGTCGCCCATCTGCTCGGTGAGGATCGTGTAGATCCGATCGCGGGCCTCGAGCTTCGCCTCGACCTGCTGGAGCGAGAGCCGCCACGCGAGCTGCGGACCGCTGTCGCCGTCGCTCATCCGCTGCACGCGATAGGATTCGATCTCGTCGTTCTTCTGCTGCACGAGCGGCACCTCGAAAACCTCCGCCTGCGAGGCGCCGCGCAGCGCGCGGCGAACGATCGGCAGCGACAGGTCGTGGACGGGGTTGTAGAACTCGACAGCATCGCATAGCACGCGCGACGGCGCGACCTCGGTCAGCGCGTCGCGCACGCGCGCCGCGACCTCGAGGAAGAAGGCGACGTCCTGCTCGAGCAGCGCCTCGTAGAAGGAGCGCTCCGCGTAGCCGAGGTAGCGTGCGCTGTCGGCGAGACCGATGCCGGCGAGGCCGCGCCGCGTCTGCTCGACCCGCCGCTCGCCTCCCCCGTCCGTCAAATAGACGAGCGCCGGTCGCTCGGACTGCAGGAGCCCGAAGACCGCGAGCTCGTGGTTCGGGTGGCTGAAGACGGCCACCATCGGCGAGTCGTCGTGTCGCAGCATGACCGCCCCTCGTGGTCTGCGGGCGAACCTTCGGCCTTATGCGCCGGGCGTGCGTGCTGCGTCAAGAATGAGATCTTGCCGGGCGACCGTCAGTCGCGCACCAGCAGTAGGCAGCCGCACGTCTGCCCGCCGCCGGCGGCGACCACGCCGATCTCCGGCGGACGCGCGAGCTGCCGCTCGCCCGCCACGCCCCACATCTGCAGCGCCGCCTCGTGCAGGAAGCCGTAGCCGTGCAGACGTCCCGCCGAGAGCTGTCCGCCGTGCGTGTTGAGCGGCAGCTCGCCGTCGCGCGCGATGCGATGGCCGCCCTCGATGAACGGCCCGCTCTCGCCGACCTTGCAGAAGCCGAGCGCCTCGAGCCACGACATCGTCAAGAACGAAAAGCCGTCGTAGAGCTGCGCCATCTGGACGTCCTTCGGCTTGAGGTCGGTGCGCGACCACATTTGCGCCGCGGCGTCGCGGTTCGGCATCGTCGTCAGGTCCTCGTACTGGTCCCACGAAGGACGCCCGCGCAGCGCCGCGCCCACCGACTCGATGCGCAGCGGCGGATGGCGCAGGTCGCGCGCGCGGTCGAGGCGCGAGACGATCACCGCGGTCGCGCCGTCGCACGGCACGTCGCAGTCGAAGAGCGAGAACGGTGTGGCGACGATGCGCGACGCCATGTAGTCGTCGAGCGTCATCGGGTCGCGGTAGATCGCCTTCGGATTGAGCTGCGCGTTGCGCCGTCCGTTGAGCGCGATCCAGGCCATCTGCTCCTTGGTCGTGCCGTAGCGGTGGAAGTGCGCCTGGGCGAACATCGCGATCCACACCGCGGCCGACGGCGCCGAGAACGGCAGCTGCCACTGCAGGAAGCCGTGCGCCTTGAACGAGCCGCCTCCGCCGCCGCCCGGCATGACCGCGGCGCGGCCCTGCATGCCCTGCGCGCTGCCCTCCCACACCGAGCGGAAGCACAGCACGTGGTTGCACAGCCCCGCCGACACCGCGAGCGCCGCCTTGATCACCGAGCCGAGCTGGCCCGAGGTCTCGAGGCCGCTGTCGTACCAGCCGACGTTCAGCCGGAGCGCGTCGATCACCTCGTACGCGCTCGCGCCCGAGAAGCCCGGCGGCGTCGCCATCGGTCCGGGATAGGTCGAGAGCCCGTCGATGTCGCGCACCTCGAGTCCCGCGTCCGCGATCGCGGCGAGGCAGGCGTCGAGCGTCAGCTCGAGCGGATCGCGTCCGAGGCGGCGCCCGACGTCGGACTGTCCGACGCCGCTGATGCAGCTCGTTCTCTCCGCGGCACCCATCACGCGACCTCCGGCTCGAAGAGTGGGATGTAGACGTCGCCGTCGGGATCGGGGTGATGCTCGAAGACGACCCGCAGCGGCATGCCGATGCGGATCTGGTCGTGCGGGCAGTTCACGAGATTGGTCGTCAAGCGCAACGATGGCTGCTCGACGATCTCGACGATCGCGACCACGTAGGGAATCTCCGGACCCGGCATCCAGCGCTGGTGGTTGATGGTGTAGGTCGCAAGCCGCGCGCGGCCCGACGTCGCCTCGGTGGCGAGGTTCTTCGAGCGGCACTGCGGGCAGATCGGCTGCCACGGGTGGATCCAGTAGCGGCAGTCGCCGCAGCGCCAGAGCCGCAGCTCGTCGCGCGCGCCGGCGGTCCAGAAGTCGCGGTTGTGGTCGTTGAGCTGCGGCAGGACGCGAAACGGAACGTCGCCCGACAAGACGGCCAACTCTCTCCCTCCTTCGTGCGAAGCGCACGTGGCTTCGCCGTCCAGTCCTCGCACACCTCCGCGCCCGGCTCCAAACGCCGGCGCCGAGGGTCAGGGCGCGCCGCTCGCGTCGCTGTAGAGCAGGGCCTCGGCGTAGCCGACGCCGAACGGCGCCTCGTAGGACAGCACCGTGCCGCGGTCGCTCGCGAATCCTGCGGCCGCGAGCGCGACCGTCGTCGACGCGACCACGTCCTCCGCCGCGAGCTCGCGCAGCACCGGGTCCGGACGGCAAGCGGCGGAGTAGTCGCGCGCCTCGAGCGCCGCGACGAAGCAGCGGTCGAACTCGGACGCGCGCGGGTGAAAGCCCGCGGGCGCGCCCGGCGTGACCCGGTGGCTCATGTCGCCCGAGGCGACCACCGCCCAGCGCTCGCCGAGCGCGTCCGACGCCGCGCGCAGCGCCCCGCCGAGCGCGCGCTCGGCCTCGCCGTCGGGGTCCTCGTCGTACGGCAGCGCGACGTTCAGCGTCGAGCCGCGCCAGCCGGCCTGCACGAGGAACCAGAGCGGCACCATGCTGCCGTGGTCGAGGTCCGCTCCGCTGCGTGTGACGCAGCCGACGCCCCGACGCGCGGCCTGCTCGACGACCGCGCGCGCCGCGTCCGGCGCGCCCGGCAGCTCGAGCGCGACGTCACTGTGGCCGAAGCGCGCGAAGCTGCCGGCGATGCGCTCGTCGCAGACGACGCCGAAGCGCGTTGGGTCGCGCGGCGCGTGCGGGCTGATCAGGACCAGGCGATCGGGCTCGTGCGCGACCACGCGCTCCGCGAGACGCGCCATGGCCTCGGTCGTGCGACGGCACGCGGCACCCTCCGCGCCGCCGATCGGCGGCACGACGATCGGCGCGTGACACATCAGCGCTGCGCAGCAGACGGACATCGTCTCAGCTCGCGAGCCGCACCATCGCGCGTCGCGCGCCCCACGTGCCGGGGACCGCATCGAAGCGTCCGGCGAGCGGCGTGCCGCAGGCGCGGCAGCGTCCGTGCTCGTCGAGCCGCCACGCGCCGAGCTCGTAGCCGTCGCGCTCGATCACGAGCGCGCCGCAGCCCGCGCAGTACGTCGACTGCCCGGCCGGATCCGAAACGTTGCCGGTGTAGACGTGGTGCAGGCCCGCGGCGCGCGCCCGCTCGCGCGCGCGGACGAGCGTCGCGGCCGGCGTCCGCGGCACGTCGCGCATGCGGAAGTCGGGATGGAAGGCCGTGAAGTGCAGCGGCACGTCCGCTCCGAGATGGTCGAGGTACCACGCCGCGAGGCGGTCGATCTCGGCGTCCGAGTCGTTGTGCCCGGGAATGAGCAGCGTCGTCACCTCGAGCCAGACGTCGGTCTCGCGGTGCAGCCATGCGAGCGTCTCGAGCACGGGTTCGAGGTGGCCGAGGCACTGCTTGCGGTAGAACTCCTCGGTGAAGCCCTTGAGGTCGACGTTCGCCGCGTCGACGTGCCGGAAGAACTCGGGGCGCGCCTCGGCGGTGACGTAGCCCGCGGTGACCGCGACCGTCTCGACGCCGCGCTCGTGCGCCGCGATCGCCGTGTCGATCGCGTACTCCGCGAAGATCACCGGGTCGTTGTAGGTGAAGGCGACGCTCTTGCAGCCGGTGCGCACGGCGGCCTCGGCGATCGCCTCGGGCGAGGCGCTGTCGAGCAGCCGGTCGTCGTCGCGCGCCTTCGAGATGTCCCAATTCTGGCAGAACCGGCAGCCGAGGTTGCAGCCCGCGGTGCCGAACGAGAGCACGCTCGTGCCCGGGTAGAAGTGCGCGAGCGGCTTCTTCTCGATCGGGTCGATGCAGAAGCCGGACGCGCGTCCGTAGCTCGTCAAGTAGATCGCGTCGGCGCCGGCCTCGCGCACCCAGCAGAAGCCACGCTGGCCTTCGTGCAGGCGGCAGCGACGCGGGCACAGAACGCACTCGAGGCGGCCGTCGTCGAGGCGGCGCCACCAGCTGCCGCGCACCACGCCGGGGCGGAGCTGCTCGCGCTTCGTCACACGTGCAGCGTAAGTCCGCTCGGCGCTGGTTGCCAGCCTCTCCGTCGCTGACGCTCGTCTCCCGGCGCGCGAGCTGGTACGCGAGCGCGACCATGCGACGCCGGCTCTTCGTGCTGCTCGTCGCGACGGTGCTCCTGGTCGCGGCGCTCGAGCTCGGCGTGCGCGCGCTCGTCGCCGACCCGGCGGCAGGTCTCCACTTCGCCGCCCGGCAGAGCGCGTGCTGTCGCCTGGACGAGCGTCTCCTGTGGACCTTCGAGCCGGGCGCGAGCGGCGCCTGGGGCACCGACGAGTTCACCGAGACGACGACCATCGATGCGCTCGGCCTGCGCGGCGCGGCGCCCGGAGCGCGCAGCTCGGGCGACGTGACGGTGCTCGCCGCGGGCGACTCCTTCACCTACGGCCACGGCATGCCGGACGACGGCACGTACCCGGCGCTGCTGCAGACGGAGCTCGGCGCGCGGGGGCTCGCCGCGACCGTGCTGAACGCCGGCGTCCCGGGCTACGGCAGCGACCAGACCTACCGCGCGCTCGTCGAGCGCTGGCTCGCGCTCTCCCCGGACGTCGTGCTGTTCGGCATCCACTGCTCCGACGTCGGCTACGACGCCGACATGTCGCTCTACGACCTCGAGGCGGGGCGTCTCGTCGAGCTGCCGACCTGGAGCAGCTGGGTGCTGCTGCAAGGACGCCTCTTCGCCGCGCTGCCGCGTCCGGTACGCAAGCTGAAGAGCGTGCAGGCCGTGCTCGGCACGCTGCACCGCGCGGACCCGTTCCGACGGCTGCCGCAGCTCGACGAGGCCGCGCTCGGCATCTGGCAGCGCGCCAAGATCGTAGCCCAGCTCGAGGACCTCGAGCGCCGCGGGCGCGACGCAGGATTCGTCGTGCGCGCGGTGGTCATGCCGTGCAAGCAGGACCTGGTCGGCGGCGACCGCGAGATCTACGGCGACCTGGTGGAGCGGCTCCGCGAGCGCGGCGTGCGCGCGATCGACGCCGGCACCGCGATGCGCGAGCGCGGGGGCGAGGGACGCGCGGTCTTCTTCGCGCGCGACTGGCACCTGAACGCGCGCGGCAACCGGTTGCTCGCGGAGATCGTCGCCGCGGCGGTCGAGGACGACGTCCGCCGCGCCGCGACCGCTGCCACGGAGCGACGGAATACGCGTGACGGCGAGCAAGCGAGCGGTGGGCCAAGCGGCTAGCGCGGTGGCCGTGCCGCGGCGCACGTCGCCTGCTAGGCGTCGAGGGTGCTCGCCGCAGTTCTGTCCGTGCTCTTCTGGGTCGGGATCGGGGTGACCTCGCTCCTGCTCTTCCCGATCGCGCTCCTGATCTGGCTCGTCACCGTGCCGTTCGATCGGCGGCTGCGCCTGCTGCACCGCTTCACCTGCTGGTGGGCGTCGCTCTACACCTGGCTCAACCCGATCTGGCGGGTGCACGTGGTCGGGCGCGAGAACATCCGCCCCGGTGCGACCTACGTCATGGTCGCGAACCACCTCTCGTTCCTCGACATCCTCGTGCTCTTCCGCCTGCAGCGGCACTTCAAGTGGGTGTCGAAGGCGGAGATGTTCCGCATCCCGGCGATCGGCTGGAACATGCGTCTGAACCGCTACGTCAAGCTGCGGCGCGGCGACAAGAACAGCATTCGCCAGATGATGGAGACCTGCCGCAAGACGCTCGCCGAGGGCAGCTCGCTGATGATCTTTCCCGAGGGCACGCGCTCGCCCGACGGCCGCCTGCGCGCGTTCAAGCCCGGCGCCTTCCAGCTCGCGCTCGAAGCGCGCGTGCCGATCCTGCCGATCGTGATCTCCGGCACGGCGGACGCCTTGCCGAAGCACGGCTTCGTGCTGCGCGGCCACCACGAGATCGGCGTCCGTGTGCTGCCCGAGATCCCGTACGAGAGCTTCGCGCACCTCACGGTCGAGCAGCTGACCGCGCGCGTGCACGAGCTCTATCTGCGCGAGACCGGCGAGCTCGAGCGCGTCGCCGCCAAGCAAGAGGACGAGCGCCGCCAAGCCTGAACATCGCGCCCTGCTTGCGACCGCCGTGCACCTGGTGCACAAACGCCGCCGACCGAGCCGACGCTCGGAAAGGAGGGGAAGATGCGCAAGCACACGGCGATCATGCTCGGCGCGGCGCTGCTGCTCGGCTCCGCGACCGCAGCCCTCGCGGAGCAGCATCAAGCAGCCGGCGGCAAGGAGATGACCTGCGATCAGATCCAGGCCGCCATGGACGAGACCGGCGGCGGCACCAGCGTCGACGAGCTGTCGAAGAAGCTCAACGTGCCGGTCGAGCGCATCAACGCCTGCCTGAAGAAGGAGGCGATGGAGCAAGAGAAGGCGGACAACCCGCCGCAGTGAGCGCGGTGCGCGGCGGTGCTGCGGCACCGCCGCGTCCGGATCCTTTCCCGCTCCTGCTTCAGCGCTCGCCGCGCCGCGAGCCCGACCCGTGTTCCCTCACGGACAGCTCGACGGCGCGGCTCCGATGACGAAGCACGCGCGCGCCTCCTCGCTCTCCGCCCAGCCGTAGCGCACGGCGCGGGCGCGCAGCGTCGCGCTCGTCGTGAGCACGATCGGCTCGTGGTAGAGCCGCCAGTGGACGTCGTCACCTTGCTCGAGCGTCCACACGATGGAAGCACCGTCGACGGGCGCGCCGAGCACGACGGTCACCGCATCGACGAACGTGCCGCCTTGCGGCGACACGAGCGGCGGTGGCGTCTGCGGCTGCACGCCGCCCGGCCAGTAGCGCTCCGCGAGCTCCTCCTCGAGCACGAAGCCGAGGTCGCGCGTGCGCTGGACCCACTGATCGAGCGCCGCGCGCATGCGCAGCAGCACGTCCTGGTGCTGCGGGCTCGCGGCGAGGTTCTCGAGCTCGTGCGGATCGACCAGCGTGTCGTAGAGCTCCTCGACCGGCTTGGTCGCGCGGTAGTACCAATCCGCCGGCGGCGCGAGCAGACCCTCGTCGTGCAGGCGGAAGATCTCGCGCATGGTGGCGAGGTTCTCGCGGAAGCGGATCGGCTGACCGTAGGGCAGATCGGGGCGGTAGTTGCGGATGTACTTGTAGCGCCGGTCGCGCACCGCGCGGATGTGGTCGTGGGCTTCGTCGTGGCGGTCGGCGGCGGCGAAGACGTAGTCGGGCTCGGGATCCGGCTCGGGGCCCAAGAACACGCGGCCCAGCATGTGCGCGGGCACGGGCACGCCCGCGAGCGCGAGCACCGTCGGTGCGAGATCGACGAAGCTCACGAGCTGCGGGTCGACCGCACCCGCAGGGATGCGTCCCGGCCAGCGGACGACGAGCGGCTCGTGGATGCCGCCGTCGTAAATCGTTCGCTTGTCGCGCGGGAAGCCGCGCCCGTTGTCCGGGAAGAAGAAGACGACGGTGTTGTCCGCAACGCCGTCTTCCTCGAGCAGCGCCAGGATCTCGCCGACCCGCGCGTCCATGCGCGCGACGTTGTCGTAGTGACGCGCGAAGTCACGCCGCACGACCGGCGTGTCGGGGTAGTACGGCGGGACGCGCACCGCGTCCGGATCGGTCTCGGTGACCCCGGCGTCGCCGAAGAGCTGGCTCTCGTGCGTCACCAGGATCGTCACGTAGGCGAAGAACGGTTGACCCGGCGCGCGCCCGCGCCAGTCGCCGTTCGGCTCGTCCCAGTTGCTGATCGGCGCGCCGTCGAGCGCGCCGCTGAACTGGTAGTCGAGCTTGCCCCAGTTGCTCGTCCAGTAGCCCGCCGCGCGCAGGTGCTCGGTGAACGTCTTCACCTCCGGCGGCGGCACGGGCTGGTAGCCGCGGTCGAGCGTGCGCATGTGGTGCGCGCCGATCGAGGTCGCGTACATGCCCGTGATCAGCGCGGCGCGGCTCGGCGCGCAGACGCCGGAGGTCGCGAACGCGTTCTCGAAGCGCGTGCCCT
Organism: Candidatus Binatia bacterium; assembly: GCA_036563615.1. Lineage (NCBI taxonomy): Bacteria > Candidatus Binatota > Binatia (SeqCode) > Binatia bacterium. Next base: position 440,379 of record DATCMB010000006.1, on the reverse strand, counting down.
CGGCGGCGAGCCGGTCGACGTTCGGGGTGCGCGCGAGCGGGTCGCCGTACGCGCCGATCTCGCGGCTCACGTCGTCGGCGACGATCCAGACGACGTTCGGACGGCTCGCGACGTCCGACACGCCGTCGCGGTCGCTGCACGCGGCGGCGCAGGTCAGAACGACCGCAGCCAGAACCGCGCGCAGCGCCCGCATCGACGACGTTTCAGGCGGCGTCGAGCAGCGCCGCGAGCTTCGCGCGCTGCTGGGTCGCGTTCCCGAAGAGCTGCTCGGTGTGCTTCTGGCGCTTGAACCAGATGTGCACGTCGCTCTCCCAGGTGAAGCCGATGCCGCCGTGCAGCTGCACCGAGCGGTCGGACGCGAACGCGCCCGCATCCGACGCGGCGGCCTTCGCCATGCGCGCGAGCCGCAGCGCGTCCGCGGGATCCTCGTCGAGCGCGCAGGCCGCGGCGTAGGTCAGCGAGCGCGCGCGGTCGATCGCCAGCATGACGTTGACCAGCGGGTGCTTGACGGCCTGGAAGAAGCCGATCGGCCGCTCGAACTGCACGCGGGTGCGCGCGTACTCGGCGGTCGTCTGGAGCTGCCACTCGGCAGCGCCGCAGAGATCCGCGGCGAGCAGCGTGAGGATCGCCGGCAGCGCCTGCTCGAGCGCCGCCTGCCCCCTGCCCTCGGGCGCCGCGCAGCCCGCGGCGTCGACCTTCACGTTCTCGAACACCACCGTCGCCTGGTCGCGCGTCAGGTCGACGATGCGGTCCGGGATGATCTCGACGCCGGGCGCGTCGGCCGGCACGACCCACAGCCCGATGCCGTTCGCGCCGCGCGCCGACACGACGAACAGCCGGCACTTGCGCGCGTCCTGAACGAACGCCGCGCGACCCGACAGCACCACGCCGCCGTCCGCAGCCTTCGCCGTCACGTCCGTATCGCCGGGCTCCCAGGAGCCGGACTCGGGCGTGATCGCGAGCGTCGCGGGCTCGCCGCCCGCGATGCGCTCGAGCCAGGCGCTCGCGCCGGCGGCGCGCAGCACCGCGGTCGCGAGCATCGTCGCGAGCAGCGGCGAGGGCAGCGCGACGCGTCCGACCTCCTCGGCGAGCGCGACGCTGACGATTTGCTTCATGCCGAGCCCGCCCGCCGACTCGGGCACCCCGAGCCCGGTCCAGCCGAGCTCGACCATCTGCCGCCAGAGGTCCTCGTCCCAGCTCGCGGGCTGGACGTCCGTCTCGTACGCCTCCTTGTGGTCGCGCGCGACCATCGCGCGCAGCTTGTCGACCGGGACGTTGTCGGCGAGGAAGCGCCGCGCCTGGTCGCGCACCATCTGCTCGTCGGGACCGAAGCCGAAGTCCTTGCTGATTGCCATCGTTCGCCCTTCCCTGCTTCTGCTCGCCTACTTCGACTTCGGCAGCCCGAGGACGCGCTCGCCGAGGATGTTGCGCTGGATCTCGTTCGAGCCCGCCGCGATCGTCATGCCGTAGGAGTTCATGTACGCGTGCGGCCAGTGGCCGTTGTCCGGCGCGTTGGGATCGCCGAGGTAGCGGCTCGCGTGCGGACCCGCGATCTCGACGCCGACCGCACCGATGTCCTGCGTGAGCTCGGTCATCACGACCTTGCTCTGCAGCGGCAGGCGCATCGGGTGCTCGTTGAGCCCCGCGACGCGCGCGCGCCGCGCGTTCTGCTTGAGCCCCTCCGCGCGGATCGCGAGCTGCGCGATCTTGTCGCGCACGACCGCGTCGTCCCACGCGGTGCCGCCGTTGCGCGGCGTGCGCTTGGCGAGCGCGACGAGCGCCTTGATCTGATCCTCGAACGACGCGCCACCGCCGCTGCCCGCGCCCTCGGCGGCGCCGCGCTCGTAGGTGAGCGTCGTCATCGCGACCGTCCAGCCCTTGCCGACCTCGTCGAGCCGGTGCGCGTCGGGGATGACGACGTCCTCGAACAGCACCTCGTTGAAGCCGGTCTCGCCGGTCATCTTGACGAGCGGCCGCACGGTGACGCCCTTCGCGCCCTTGATCGGCGCGATGAAGTACGTGAGGCCCTCGTACTTGTGGTCGCGCGAGTGGCGCGCGAGCAGGATCATCCAGCTCGCGAAGTGCGCGAGGCTCGTCCACACCTTGTGGCCGTTGATGATCCAGTTGTCTCCTTCGCGGACCGCAGAGGTCTGCACGCTCGCGAGGTCGGAGCCGGCGCCGGGCTCGGAGAAGCCCTGGCACCAGATCTCGTCACAGGACAGGAGCGGCGGCAGGAAGCGGCGCTTCTGCTCCTCGGTGCCATGCACCAGGATGGTCGGGGCCGCCATCGAGAGGCCGATCACGTTGAGCATGAACGGCACGCCGGCGCGCGACATCTCCTGCGACGCGATGGTCTGGAAGCCCTTGTGGCCGTGGCCACCGTACTCCTTCGGGTAGTCGGCGCCGACCAGGCCCGCGGCGTGGCACTTCTTCTGCCAGGCCGCGAGGTAGGCGCGCTGCTCCTCGGTCGATACCTCGATCGGCGACAGCGGTAGGCGGAAGCTCGGCGCCGGCGGCCGGTTCTCGGCCAGCCAGCGACGGCAGTACTCGCGGAATTCCGCCTGCTCGGGGGTGTCCTTGCGCTCGCTCATGCGTCCTCCTCGGGGGCCCCAGCATCGCATGCGAAACGTCGCGTGCAACGCGCGCCTGCCCAGGCGTCTGAGGGGCGCAGCGGCGCGCCAGCTCGCGCGGCGGAGCGCTGCCGCGACGCGAACCCGCTGCAAGCGAACGCAGGCATGCGTCTTGCGGAACGTCCGCGTCACCCATCAGGTCGTCCACCCGCGACCTCTCGGCCGGGAAGATGGCGCCCCCGCAAATCGCCGTCTTCCCGGCCCACCCCTCAGCGCGCGCGCGAGGCGTCGGGCGCGGATCTACGGGAGCGTTTTGCAAACCCTGTACGTTCTACACGGCAAAGCGTGCCGTCGGTCGATGCTCGGCTCGCGAGAAAAGTTGCGCGCCGCGACGCATCCGGTTCGGATTCGTCGCTTCGTCCGCTAGTGTTGGACCCGAGCCGACGACCGATGAGCCGCCTCGCTACCCTTCGCGCTGCGCTGCGCTTCGACGGCGCCTTCTGGCGGCGACTCGCCGAGCTCGGCTGCGTCTACGGCCCCGAGTGGTGGAAGCGCGGATCACCGCCGGTGATCGCGGGGATCATCTATGCGATTGCCCGCGAGCAGCGCGCGATCGTGCAGGCGAACCAGCGTCTGGTGCACGGCGAGCGCGACCGCCTGCGCGAGCACCGCGACGCCTACCGCGTGTTCGCCGAGTTCGCGCGCTCGATCACCGAGACCATGGAGCAGTGGGGACCGCGCCCGAAGCCGCTCGACATCCACGTCGTCGGCGACGAGATCTTCAAGTCGGCGCTCGCCGAGGAGCGCGGGCTGGTGATCGTCACCGGGCACTTCGGCTCGTGGGCGGTCGCCACGCGCGCGCTCGGGCAGTTCGGACGCAAGGTCAACATGGTGACGGCGCAGGAGCTCAACGCGACGGCGCGCCGGATCGTGCACGAGCAGCGCACGCGCTACGGCTTCAACGTCATCTACTCCGGCGGCACGGCGTTCTCCGGCGTGCCGATCGTGCAGGCGCTGCGCCGCGGCGAGATCGTCGGCATGCAGATCGAGCCCTGGGGCCCGCTGCCGGGCAGCCATACGGTCGAGTTCTGCGGCCGCCCGACGCGCTTCCAGCTCGGCCCCTTCACGGTCGCGCGCCTCGCGCAGGCGCCGGTGCTCGTCGTGTTCGCGATCCGGCGCGGCATCCGGAAGCACGAGCTGCGCGTCGTCGCGCGCTTCGACCCGAAGACGCGCGCGCAGAGCATCGCCGCCCTCGAGGGCGCGGTGCGCGCCTACGAGGCCGTGGTCCGCGAGCTGCCGCACCAGTGGCTGATGTTCCAGCCGATGCTGCGCGAGGAGCAGACGAGCGCGCCCGCCGAGCGTCCGACCGGCGTGCGGCGGCTCGAAGCGTCCTGAGGACGAAGCGCGCGCGACTTGCGCGCTGCCGTGCGTCGGAGCGAGGCGCGGCGCGGCGGTGACGCGCGCGGTAAGTCCGTGCGCTCGCCTGCGCGCGCTCTCAGACGCGCCGGCCGCGGACGCCGGCCGCGTAGAAGCCCGGGCGGATCGCGTTCATGCGCTCCACGTCGGGCACCAGCGTGACCTCCGCGAAGCCCGTGCGCTCGAGCGCCGCGCGCCACTGCGCGGCGGTGAGGAAGCCCGGCTGCGAGCGCTCGGGTCCGGTCTCGACGCCGACGTAGGCCGCGAGCAGCTGAAACGGCATCTCCGCGGCGACCGGCGCGTGCGGCCGCGGCCGCATGCCCTCGCCCACCACCAGCGCGCCGCCGGGCGCGAGCGCGGTGCGCGCCTCGGCGAGGACGTCGTCGAGCCGGCGCGCGAGGTGGAACACGTTGACGCCCCACACGAGGTCGTACGACCCCGGCGCCACGCCCTGCTCGCCCCACGGACGCTCGAGGTCGAGCGCGTCCGCCTGCAGCGCGAGCTCCGGGAAGCGCGCGCGCAGCGTGCGCTCCGCGCGACGGCGGAAGAACGCGACCGGCTCGGTGGCGCGGTAGGACGCGATCGCGCTCGCGCGCAGACCGAGTCGCTCGAGCAGCGCCTCGGTCGCGCTGCCGAGCCCGGCGCCGATCTCGAGCACGCGCGCGCCGTCGCCGACGCACGGCGCCGCTGCGGCCGCGGCGACGCGATTGTTGATCGCGTAGTAGCCGTTCGCGTTGTTGAAGTAGCCGATCCAGAGCGAGACGTTCTGGAAGAGCGCGTGCTCCGCGTTGTCCTCGCCGCGCGCGATCCGGGCGTAGGCTTCGGCCGCGCGGTCGAGCAGCGCGTAGGTCGCCGCGTACGACGGGTCGACCTCGAGCGCCGCCGCCCGCACGGCGTCGGGATCCACCGCGGGCAGCGGCGCGGCGAGACGGTAGGTCGGCGCGGCCGCGTCCGTGCCGTTGCCCGTCTCCTCACCGACCTCGAGCACGCCCGCGTCGGCGAGCAGCGCGAGCAGCCAGGCGAGCGGCGCGCGGAAGGCGTCGACGAAGCCCTGCGCGCGCGCGAGCTCGTGCACCGTCCGCGGCTGCTCGAGCGCGCTCGCAAGACCGAGCTCGGTGATCAAGCGCACGGCGAGCTGCACGACGTAGATCTCGACGTACGCGCAGCTTCTGTGCTGGCGCTCGTTGAACAGCTCGTCGCCGAAGCCCTCGTCGCCAAGGAGCTCGAACAGCCGCGGGTCGGGAGGTGGGATCTCGAAGGAGGTCGACGCGCTCATGAGCCTTCACCCACGTCGGATGCGAGCGCGACGCCGCCCGCGAGCAGGAGACGCGCGGCGGCGTCGCGGACTTCGAAACGGCAGCGCCAGAAGCCGAGCACCTTGCGCTCGAGCGTGGCGCGGATGCGCAGCGCGCCGTCGTGCTCGAGCGCGTGCACCTCGACGCCGCGGTACTGCGCGATCACCGCGCTGCGCGGCCCCTCGGCGTCGAGCCCGGCGAGGAGCCCCGCGGTCTGCGCGGCGGCCTCGAGCATCCGAGGCCAGGTCCAGGCACGCGGCGCCGCCGTGCAGACGAGCGTCCCCTCGCCGCGCTCGACGATGGCGTCGACCAGCACCGCGGGCGGCGCGTGGCGCAGGAGGTCTGCGGGCGACGGCAGGCCGAGGCCGGGCACGCTCACGACGGCTCTCCGAAGCGCAGCCGGGCGCGCGCGGCGCGCACCCCGGCGCTGTACACCACCGCGTCGGCGCGCAGCGGGTCGTCGTCCCCGCGCGGCGCGCGGCACTCGATCACGATCGGCTCGTCGGGCACGACCCGGCGGGCGAAGCCGGCTTCATCGATCGCCACGAGACGCGCGCGCGGCCGCGTGCGCTGCACGTAGAGCGCTGCGAGCTCGGCCATCAGCCCCGTCAGGTACGCGCCCGGCACCAGCGGGTCGCCGGGGAAGTGGCCGGCGCAGAGCTCGTGCGCGTGGGCGCGTCGCACGACCGCACGCGCGACGTCGTCCGCCACGACGACCTCCTCGAACGGCGAGCGCTGAGGATCCACTCCGTCGGCGACCAAGCAGAGGCACGCTATCGCCTCGCGAAGTCTTGCACAACGCATCCGGTGACCGGTCGCCACGCGCGCGACCCACCTTCCCCGTCCCGCGCTCGCGGCGGGCGCTCCCGCGCCTGCGCGTCGCGTCGAGACCGCGCAATTCTGGGTTTCGTCCCGTCGCCGGACGGTTGTAGAAGCGAGGCGCGACACCGATCGCCGTGGAGGGAGCGATGGAGACGGTACGGCGAACCTGGACGTTCTGGCTCGCGTTCTTGATCTTGACGACGGCGCCCGCGTACGGCGCGGTGCAGCCCGGCGCGTCGCCCAAGGCGCTGCTCGAGATCCCCGAGGGCACGATCCTCTCCAAGGACAACTGGGAGATCGCGCAGGGCTTCCTGCCCGACGAGATCCTCGAGCTCTACAAGCGCGGCGACTACGCCAACCCGATCCGCCACCTCGAGGGCAAGAAGGGCACCGTCGCCGACCCGCGGCTCGTCGAGATCTCGCAGAAGAACGCGGGCCGCTTCGACGTCGACGACAAGGGCACGGTGGTCGACAAGAGCACCGGCACCCGCCCACCGGTGATCATCGGCTGGCCGTTCCCGCAGATCGACCCGAACGACCCGAAAGCCGGCGCCAAGGTGCTGTGGAACTACCTCTACACGCTGCACTGGGCGGGCTCGTTCCACACCACGTCGCCGCTCAACTGGGTGACGCGCGACGACGGCATCCAGCGCCGCATCTCGGTCGACGTGCACTTCAAGTACTACGACGGCCAGCCGCCGGAGATCCAGGAGCGCATCGGCCCAAACCCGCTCAACATCCTGAACCGCACGATGGGCGTCGCGACCGAGCCCGCGGACGTCAACGGCATCGTGAGCCTCAACTGGCGCTACCGCGAGGGCGACAAGCAGGACCAGGCCTGGACCTACGTGCCCGCGCTGCGCCGCGTGCGTCCGATCAATCCCGCGAACCGCGCCGACGGCTTCCTCGGCTCGGACCTGTCGCAGGACGACGGCCCCTACTTCGACGGCAAGCCCGAGGAGTTCGAGACCAAGCTCGTCGGCGAGGGCTGGATCCTCGGCACCTTCGACGACCGCGGCCTCACCGAGCCGCTGACGCCCATCAAGCTCACCCCCGACACGCGCATCTCGCCGCTGATCGACGGCAGCGAGATGGGCTGGCGGCTCAGCTACCCGAAGACCAACCTGATCGCCGCGCAGGAGGAAGGCTGGCAGCCCGGCAGCGGGCTCGTCGCGTGGGCGCCGCGGCAGATCGCGCTCGTGCCGCGTCCGGTGTGGATCGTCGAGGCGGTGCCGAAGAACCCGTACTACCTGTACGGCAAGCAGGTGATGTACTTCGACAAGGAAAATTTTCGCGGCTACTGGAAGGGCAAGTACGACTGGAAGGGCCAGGTGCTGATGAACTACCAGGTGCCCGAGTCGCTCATCCAGAAGATCGACGGGCCGCCGGGCTACATGCGCATCAGCTACTCGGGCGGCGTCGCGATCATCAACAACATCAAGCAGGACCGCGCGACGGTGTCGGGGCTGCCGGTCGCCGACACCGACGTGTGGCTCGACATCCCGGACGAGATCTTCGAGACCGAGCGCGTCGTGCGCTACGGCAAGTAGCCGCGCGTTCGCGCGCGCTCACGAGCACGCGCCGAGGCGCGCGAGGAACGCCGCCACCGCCGCCGCGGCGTTGCGCGCGGCGAGCGGGTAGTACGCGAAGAACTGCGCCGGGAAGCCCGGTAGCCCGAGCGGGTCGTTGGCGCCGTCGGACACGGCGCGAAACGCGATGAACCGCAGGCCGTGCTCGGCCGCGACCTGCGCCACCGCCGCGGTCTCCATGTCGACGGCGACGAAGTCGTCCTGCGCGGGGCGCGCGGGGAGCGTGGCGTCCGCGGCGACGCGGAGCGCGGCGCGGTCGCTCGCGCTCGACGCGGCACGGGCGTCCCCCGAGCCCAGCGCGGCCGAGCTCGCACCACCGGCGTCGCAGCCGAACACCGGATGCCCGTCCGGCGAGCACTCGGGCGCGCCACCGACGAACGGATCGCTGCTCTGCCCGACGCCGCCGACCCACACCGCGAGCGGCTCCGGCATGCACACGATCCCGCTCGCCACCTCCGACGGCACCGCGGTGCACCGCTCGAGCACGACACCACCCGGCGCCGCGACCGCGCGCGCCAGCTCGAGCCACGCGGCGTCGACCGGGTAGACGCCCTCGCCTGCGAGCTGCCAGGCTTCCGGCACCGTGACGTCGCCGATGCGGTGCGGGCTGCCGGCGACGCCCGCCATCACGATCCCGCGCGGCGTAAACAGCCGCACCGCCTCGCGCGTCGTGCGACTCGCGTTCGCGAGCCCGATGCCGGTCATGCCGACGACGACCGGCACGCCGCCGAGCGTCGCGGGACGCAGGACCAACGCACCGAGCGGGATTTCCTCGGTCACCTGCGCGTGCGCGAGCAGCGCCGCGAGCTCGCCCGGGAACGCCGCCAGCACGAGGATCGGCCCGCCCTCGTTGCTCACAGTGTCGCTCGGACAGCCGGCGCGGTCCGCGCACGACGGCAGCGCGAGCGCGCAGAGCGCGATCGAAATCCAGCGGCGGAGCGCGCGTCGCGACCGCATCGGCACGCGCCCGCACATAGCGCGAACGGCGAAGAATACGCTACACGCGGCGGCGGTGCGGCGTCTGCTGAAGCGACTCGAGCGCGCGGGCAAGCGGCTCGCGCTGCGCGTCCTCGAATGGCTCGTCGCGCGCCACGCGGCGCCGGGCGCGCTCGCCTGGGACGAGCGTCCGCACCGCGTGCTGTTCCTGCGCCACGACCGGATCGGCGACATGATCCTCTCGACCGGCCTGATCCGCGCGATCGCGGGCTCGCACCCGAAGCTCACGCTCGACGTCCTCGCGTCGCCGATCAACGCGCCGATCCTGCGCGCCGAGCCGGCGGTGGGCGACGTCGTGGTGCTCGACCGCACGCGGCCGTGGACCTATCCCGCGGTGCTGCGTCGCCTGCGGCGCGCGCGCTACGACGCGGTGGTCGACTGCATGGTGACCGCGCCGTCGCTGACGACGCTGCTGCTGATGCTCGCGAGCGGCGCGCGCGAGCGGATCGGCGTCGCGCGCGACGACAACCGCTCCTTCTACACGGTGCCGCTGCCGCCGCGCGCGGACGCGCGCCACATCGTCGAGCACCTCTCCGCCCTGCTCGCCGCGTTCGGGATCGAGCCCGCACGCGCGAAGCTCGAGCCGCGCATCGTGCTCACAGAGGACGAGCTGCGCACCGGCGAGGAGCGCTGGCGCGCGCTCGCGCCCGAGACGACGCGCCTGCGCATCCTGGTCAACGTGTCCTCGGGCAAGGCCGCGCGGCACTGGCCGGACGAGCGCTTCGTCGCCGCGATCGAGCACCTGCGCCGACGCGCGCCAGACGCCTGCATCGGCTTGATCGGCGCACCCGACGAGCGCGAGCGCACACTCGCGATTGCACTGCGCACCGGCGTCGAGCACGTCGCGACGCCGGGCATCCGCGACGCGCTCGCGCTGCTCGCCGCCGCCGACCTCGTGTTCACGCCCGACACCAGCATCGGTCACGGCGCGTCCGCGTTCGGCAAGCCTGCGGTGGTGATGTTCCTCGACGGCAAGCCGCCGCTCTGGGGTCTCTACGGCGCGCCTGGGTGGAGCCTCGCGAGCCCCGACCAGTCGCTCGCGTCGCTTCCGCTCGAGCCGGTGCTCGAGGCGCTTGACGCCTTGCTCGAGCGCTACGGAGCATGTCCCGTCATGCGTCCACGGCTCGTGTCTTGAGCGAACCGACTGCGTTGCAACCATTTGCAACGGCTCGCAGCGCTGCACGATCGAACGCGACGATCGCGCCCGACTGCTCGTGGCGTCGGTGGTATGTCGCTTGCTCCGGTCGCCGTCGTGGTCGCGACCATCTCGGCTTCCCCCGAGGTCGTGCCGTCCACGCGGGGATCGGATCTTCGCGCCACCTACCGATCGGAAACCCTGGATCTCTGCCGACGAGCCGCGCGGACTGCGTGTCTCTTGTGGATCGCAGTGACGCCGGCGTTCGTGCTGATCGACTTCGCGCGCTTTCCGGACGTCGCGCCGCTGCTCCTCGCGCTGCGCACGCTCTACGTCGGCGCGAACGTCGCGCTGCTCGCGCTGCTCGCATCGCGCATCGGCGCGGAGCGTCCACGTGAGATCGCGCTCGTCGCGACCGCGTGCGGCGGGCTGCTGATCTTCGCGTCGATGGCGTTCACCGGCGGGCACGCGAGCCCGCACGTCAACGGCATGGGGCTCTTGATCCTCGGCATGGCGCTGCTGATGCCGTGGTCGCCCGCGTGGTCGGTGCTCTCCGGCGCGATGCTCGTCGCGGCGTACGCCGCCTACTACGGGGTGAGCGAGCCGGTCGGGAACTTCCGCGTCTTCATCAACAACGTCGTGCTGTTCTCCGCCGCGGCGGTGATCGGTGCGGTGAGCACGAGCGTGCGCGAGCGCCTGCGCTGGCGCGAGTTCAAGCACCGCTTCGCCTTCGAGCGAACCTACGGCGACAAGTGCGAGAGCGAGGCGCGGTTGCGTCGCGAGGTCGACGCCAACCGGCGTCTGATCGAGGCGCTCGAAGCAGCGAACCGCATCCGCGCGGAGTTCCTGTCGACGATGTCGCACGAGCTGCGCACGCCGCTCAACGTCATGCTCGGGCTCGCCGAGATGGCGCGCGACCCCGACTTCAGCCCCGCGGAGCGCGACGACATGCTCGAGCGCATCCAGCGCGCCGGCATTCGTCTGCTCGAGCTCATCGAGGGGACGCTCGAGGCCGGCGAGCTCGAGTCCGGCCGCGCGCGGGTCGAGCACCGCCCGATCGATCTCGCGACGCTGTGGTCGGACCTCGAGAACGGCTGCAGCGACCTTCTGCCGCGCGGCGAGGTCGAGCTGTTCTGGAACGACCAGCTGCCGCCCGGCGAGATCTGCACCGACCCGGGCAAGCTGCTGGTCATCGTGCGCCACCTGCTGAGCAACGCGCTCAAGTTCACCGACCACGGGCACGTCGTGGTGAGCCTGGTCGGCGACGACGAGCGCGTCGCGCTGATCGTCGAGGACACCGGCATCGGCATCCGCCACGAGGACCAGGAGCTGGTGTTCGAGATGTTCCGCCAGGCCGACAGCTCCGAGACGCGGCGGTTCGAGGGCTGCGGCCTCGGGCTCTACATCGTGCGCCAGCTCACCCACCGGCTCGGCGGCTCGATCACGGTCGCGAGCGAGCCCGGCCAGGGCTCGCGCTTCACGGTGACGCTGCCGCGCGACCCGTCGCGGCACGGGGCGCCGCTGCCCGGCGCGACGCCCCGTCCGGCGGCCTCGGCGCCCCGCCACGCCGCCTGAGCGTCCGGAGCGCTCGAGCGCTCGAAATCCAGCGCGATCTCTCGTAGTGTCCGGGACTTCACGACGGAGGACGCATGGAGTTCGGACTCTTCATCCAGGGATTCTGCCCGGGCCGCAACGCCCACGACCCGCGTCTCGAGCACGCCGCGTTCATGAACGAGGTCGAGCTGTGCGTGCACGCCGACCGCAACAACTGGAAGTACGTCTGGGTGACCGAGCACCATGCGCTCACCGAGTACAGCCACATCTCGGCAAGCGACGTCTTCCTCGGCTACCTCGCGCACGCCACCGAGCGCCTGCACCTCGGCTCGGGCATCTTCAACCTGAGCCCGCGCGTCAATCACCCGGTGCGCAACGCCGAGCGCGCCGCGATGCTCGACCAGCTCACGCGCGGACGCTTCGAGTTCGGCACCGGACGCGGCGCCGGCTCGCACGAGGTCGGGACGTTCAACATCCACGACACCTCGTCGACCAAGGCGGAGTGGGACGAGGTCGCGCCAGAAATCCTGCGCATGTGGAAGACGACCGAGTACACCTTCCAGGGCAAGTCGTTCGCGATCGACAAGCCGCACAACATCCTGCCGAAGCCGTACGGACCGTCGCATCCGCCGCTCTGGGTCGCGTGCGGCAACCCGGCGACCTACACCAAGGCGGGCAGCCTCGGCATCGGCGCGCTCGGCTTCAACTTCTCGCCGATCGGCGACATGAAGCCGTTGATCGACGCCTACAAGGAAGCGGTCGCGAAGTGCACGAACCCGCTCGGCGACTACGTCAACGACAACGTCATGATCACCAACGCGGTGGTCTGCCTGAAGGATCGCGAGCGCGCGCGCGCCGCGGCGATGCGTCCCGACCGCGGCTACCTGTTCTCGCTCGTCTGCCTCTACCACGACACCTTCCCGAAGCCGCCCGGCGCGCCGGTGTGGCCGGAGAAGCCGATCGTGCTGAACGAGGAGATGGTCGAGCGCGCGATCGAGATCGGCGCGCTGCTGTGCGGCACGCCGGAGGAGGTCTGCGAGCAGCTCCAGCACTACGTGCGCACCGGCGTCGACCAGCTCGTGTTCGGCTTCCCGAACAACCTGACGCAGGAGGAAGCGCTCGAGACCATCGAGCTCTTCGGCAAGCACGTGATCCCGGAGTTCGATCGCGACCCGAAGCACCGCACGACGCGCTTCCGCGAGAGCGTCCTCACCCGCTGAGGACGCACGCGCGCGGCCGGCGATGGGCGTGACGGGCACGAAGAGCCTCGCCGGCAAGGTCGCGATCGTGACCGGCGCGAGCCGCGGCATCGGGGTCGCGATCGCGGAGCGTCTCGCCGAGGAGGGAGCGGCGCTCGGGCTGGTCGCGCGCACGCTGCACGCCGCGCCCGACGCGCGCCTGCCGGGCTCGCTCGCCGAGACGGTGGCGCGGGTCGAAGCGCGCGGCGCGCGCGCCGTGCCGGTCGTCGCCGACCTCGCGAGCCCCGCCGACCGCGCGCGCATCGTGCCCGAGGTGCGCGCGGCGCTCGGACCGATCGACATCCTCGTGCACAACGCCGCCGCCGCGATCTACGCGCCGCTCGCGGAGATGCCGCTGCGCCGCCGTCAAGTCACCTTCGAGGTCAACGTGCACGCCGCCGTCGACCTCGCGCAGGCGGTGCTGCCCGACATGCGCGCGAAGGGACGCGGCTGGATCGTCCACCTGTCGAGCGCGAGCAGCGTGCACCCGAAGCCGCCGCCGCAGAAGACCGAGACCACGATCACGCTCTACGGCGCGAGCAAGGCGGCGCTCGAGCGCATCACGACCGGGCTCGCCGCAGAGCTCTACGAGGAGAACGTCGCGGTGAACAGCGTCGCGCCGGTCGCGGCGGTGCGGACGCCGGGCGCCGAGGCGCTGGTCGGACGCCTGCTGGACGAGCACCCCGAGCTCGTCGAGCCGGTCGAGTGGCTCGCCGAGGCGGTGCTGGCGCTCGTCACGTGCGAGCCGAGGAGCTGCACGGGGCGCATCCTCTACTCGGGTCCGTTCCTCGACGAGATCGGGCGCAAGCCCAAGGCGACGAGCACGACGGCCGCGGCGAAGACGGCGCGGACGCCGTAGCGCGCTTCAGCAGGCGACGTACCGCCCGGGCTCGAGCTCGCGCACGCGCCCCGCGGCGAGCAGCCGCTCGAGGTGCTGCGACATGCTGCGGCGCTCGACGTCGTCGACGAACGCCATCGTGTCCTGCGGACGGTAGATGAAGCGGTGCGCGACGATCTCGTCGAGCGTGTGCGGTGTGGCGAGGAACTCGAGGAGCCGCGCCTCGCGCGTCGCGATCACCGCGGCGAAGCGGTCGAGGCGGTCGCGGAACGCGTCGTAGCCCTCGAGCACGCCGACGTGGTGGAAGGTCACGTACCAGCGCGCGCGCAGATCGCGCACCATCGCGAGCGTGCGCTCGAAGTCGGCGAGCGACGACCACACGTCGCCGTAGTACGGACCGAAGCTCGAGAGCTCGATGTCCCCGAGGTAGAGCACGTCGTCCGGCTCGACGTGCAGCACGCAGTGGCCGCGCGTGTGGCCGGGCGCGTGGATGACGCGCACGCGGACGCCGCCCAGATCGAACACGTCGCCGTCCGCGAACGTCGTCGGATCCGGGCGCGCCTGGAAGTGGAAGGTGCGCACCAGCATCTCGCGCAGCGCAGCCTGGCTCGCCGGCGAGCCGCCGTAGATCCCCAGCATCGCGTCGAGCGAGCGGATGCCGGGCGCGTCGGCCTCGTGCAGCAGCCACGGCACGTCGGGGTAGAGATGGTTTCCGGCGACGTGGTCCTCGTGGCAGTGGCTGTTCAGCACGCGGTCGGCGTGCGGGCGCTCGGCGCGCGTGACGAGCGACAGCGACGGATCGACCAGCAGCGACTCCTCGCTGCCCGTGACGAGCAGCGAGTTGCCGTACGGGTAGCGTCCGCCGCGCTCCGCGCCGAGCACCGTGACCCGGCCGAGCGCGCGATCGTGGGTCCGATCGGCCGCCACGAGGTCAGCGCTGGAGGATCGTCTGCGCGCCCTTCGCGAACTCCTCGGTCGCCTTCGGGTCGCCGGTCAGGTCGGGCATCTTGAACGGCACCTCGATGCCGCGCTGACACGCCGGTCGCGCGGCGAGCGCCGCCATCCAGCGCTGCAGGTGCTCGAGGCCGTCGATCGACACGCCCGACCACTTGTAGGTGCGCACCCAGGCCCAGTTCGCGATGTCGGCGATCGAGTAGTCGCCGGCGAGGTACTCGCTCTCGCCGAGCCGCGTGTTCAGCACCTCGAACAGCCGCCGGCATTCGTTCTGGTAGCGGTCGATCGCCGGCTGGATCTTCTCCGGGAAGTAGCGGAAGAAGACGTTCGCCTGCCCCATCATCGGGCCGATGCCGCCCATCTGAAACATCAGCCACTGGATGACGCGCGAGCGGCCCTTGCGGTCCGTCGGCATGAGCTTGCCGGTCTTCTCCGCGAGGTAGATCAGGATCGCGCCCGACTCGAAGACGGCGAAGTCGTCCTCGTCGCGGTCGACGATCGTCGGAATGCGGCCGTTCGGGTTGAGCTTCAGGTACTCCGGCCGCTTCTGCTCACCGGCCATCAGGTTGATCGTGTGCACCTCGTAGGGCAGCCCGAGCTCCTCGAGGGCGATCGAAACCTTGTGCCCGTTGGGCGTCGGCGCGGTGTAGAGGTCGATCATCGGTGTCTCCTTCCGAGCGTCCTGACTAGCGTACCGTCGGAGCCGCTGGAAGGAGCGTGAAGGCGCACGACCGACCGCGCGCGGCGCGTCAGCAGTGCGTCGCGACCGTGTCGAGCAGGTGCGCGAAGTCGATCGGCTTCACCATGCACTCGATCGCGCCGAGCATGCGCGCCTTCTGCGGCGCGCTGCGGTCGGCCGAGAGGACGATCACGGGCACGTCGGCGATCGCGGGGTCGCTGAGCTGCTCGGCGCGGAACTCCCAGCCGTCCTTGACCGGCATGAAGAGGTCGAGCAGCACCAGGCAGAAGCGCTGCTCGGAGCGCAGCAGGCGCAACGCCTCGTCGCCGTCGCGCGCCTGCACGACGGTGTAGCCCTCGCCCTCGAGGAACGCCGTCATCGCCTCGCGGATGTCGTCCTCGTCCTCGACGATCAGGATGCCGAGACCGTGCAACATCGCCTCCCCCGCTCTTCGCCGTCGCTCACCGCGCGCGCGCGGAGCCGGACGAGCCGGCCCCCTCGCCCGCGCCGGCGACGTGCTGCGAGGCGAGCGGCAGCCGCACCGTGAACGTCGCACCCTGGCCGCGTCCCGGACTCTGCGCCTCCACCTCGCCGTGATGGTGCTCCACCAGGCTCTTGACGATCGCGAGACCGAGCCCGAGCCCGCTC
Organism: Candidatus Binatia bacterium; assembly: GCA_036563615.1. Classification (NCBI taxonomy): domain Bacteria; phylum Candidatus Binatota; class Binatia (SeqCode); species Binatia bacterium. The sequence continues at coordinate 424,645 of DATCMB010000006.1, read as the reverse complement.
GTCGTGCGCTTGCGGACCTCCTCCGCCTGCCGGAAGCGCTCGAAGACGTGCGGCAGGAACTCGGCGTCGATGCCCTCGCCCTCGTCGCGCACGACGACGCACGCGCTGTCGCCTTGACGCCGCAGCGACACGTACACGCCGCGTCCGGCGGGCGTGAACTTCACGGCGTTGCGCAAGAGGTTGGTGATGATCTGCTCGATGCGCACGGCGTCGCCGACGACGACCAGGTCGTCCTCGATCGTCGCCTCCAGCGTGACCCCCTTGCGGATCGCCTCGGGACGGATCGCCTCGACCGCCGCCTCGCACACGGTGCGCACCGCGACCGGCCGACGCTCGATCTCGAACGTCCCGTGGACCATGCGCGAGACGTCGAGCAGATCGTCGATCAGCTTCGCCTGCACGCGGCCGCTGCGCTCGATCGCGTCGATCGCGCGCGCCATGCGCTCCGGCGACACGAGCCCCTGGCGCATGACCGCGACCCAGCCGAGCATCGACTGCAGCGGCGTGCGCAGCTCGTGCGACACCATCGAGAGGAAGTCGTCCTTCGCGCGGTTCGCGGCCTCGGCGCGCGCGCGTGACTTGCGCTCGAGCTCGTAGAGGCGCGCGTTCTCCATCGCGACCGCCGCCTGCGCGGCGAACGCCTTGACGAAGCGCTCGTCGCGCTCGCTGAACACGTCGGGCTCGGGATGGCCGAGGAAGAGACCGCCGAGCACCTCCTCGCGCAGGACGATCGGCGTCGCGAGGTAGCTCACGATCGCCGGATGCCCGGGCGGCGTGCCCTCGTACGGTGCGTTGCTCCCGTAGCGCGGGTCGCGGCGTACGTCCGCGAGCCGGATGGTCTCGCCGCCGGGAAAGGTCGCGCCGAGGAGCGAGCTCTCGCGCGGGATCGGCAGCGCGCCGAACGCGTCGTGCGCGTTACCGGAGAGCGCGACCTGGACGTGCGACGCGCCGGACTCGTCGTGCGCCGCGAAGAAGAACGCGCCGAAGCGCGCGTGCGTGACCTCGGTCGCGATGTCGACCGCGACCTGGACGAGGTTGCGCAGGTCGAGCTCCGCGGAGAGCCGCGCGCTCGTGCGGTGCAGCGTCGCGAGCAGCCCGAGCGCTTCGCGGATCTCCGCTTCGTTGCGCTTCCGCTCGGTGACGTCGCGCGCGATCTTGGAGGCGCCGATGACCCGGCCGGCCGCGTCCTTGATCGGCGACACCGTCAAGGACACGTGGATGCGGCGGCCATCCTTGCGCACCCGCTCGGTCTCGTAGTGGTCGACCCGTCGCCCGGCGCGGATCTGCTTCAGGATGTGCGCCATGTCGTCGATGCGGTCCGGCGGGATGATGCGCTGGATGGGCTGGCCGATCATCTCGTCGGCGGCGAAGCCGAAGAGCCGCTCCGCGCCCTCGTTCCAGCTCGTGACGACGCCGTCGAGCGTCTTGCCGACGATCGCGTCGTCCGAGCTCGCGACGATCGCCGCGAGACGCGCCTGCGTCTCCTCGAAGCGCCTGCGCTCGGTGAGGTCGCGGACGATGCCGATCCAGCCGGTGACCGCGCCGTCGTCGTCGAGCGTCGGCGCGAGCACCGAGTGCACCGCGCGACGTCCGGTCCGAAGATCGAGCTCGACGTCGTACTCGACGCGCTCGCCGCGCAGCACGCGCGCGACGAACGGCTCGATCACCTCGTACGCGCGCGCGCCCACGACCTCGGCGAGCTCGCGCCCGACGAGGTCGTCGACGCGACGTCCGACCAGCGCGCCGTACTCCTCGTTCGCCCAGACGTAGCGCCGTCGCGCGTCGAACTGCGCGATCGGTACGCCGGCGAGCTGCGTGATCACCCGAAGGCGTTCGAGGTCGGCGCGCAGCCCGCGCCCGGCGCCTTCGGTCACGGTCATGCGAGGTCGAGCCTCCGCGTGGCGCCCCCGCTCATGTGCCTTCGACTGTAGTCCGGCGCGCGAGCGCGGAGCAATACGTCCGCGCGAAAGAGTCGGTCTACCGACCGAGCTTGGGCAGCCGCGTCGGCTCGGTCGCGCCCGGCGACTCGAGCCAGATCGGGCTCGTCACCGCGACGATCACCTCGCCGCGCTGGAGCTGCAGGCGATAGCGCGCGGGTCCGGTGGCGCGCACGGTGAACGTTACGTCGGGAGCGTCCACCGGGAACGACTCGACGACCTTGCCGTTGCGCACGAGGTACAGCGTGTGCGGCGGCGCGTCCTCGGGGAGATTGAAGACGCGCGCCGTGAGCTCCGCCGAGCGCGCGTAGAGCGTGTCGCCCATGATCGCGCGGTTGCCGCCGGTCGCGCGCGCCTCGAAGCGCAGGTCGGGACCATCGTTACCGAGCAGCTTGACGTAGGTGTGGCCTGCCCGCACGCCGTCGCGGATGCCCTGCTCCGAGAGGTGACGCGCGTAGACCACCGTCGTCGGACGGCCGATCGGCGTCTGCGTCACGTCGCGCGTGCGCCCGGCGTGGTGCGAGTCGCTCGAGCCCACCGCGGCGATCTTGTGGCCGCGGTCGAGCGCCGCCTCCCAGAACTCGATCGCGGTCAGCGTGAATGGGTTCGGCGCGTCGCCGAACGCGGCCGGACCGGTCTGGATCTCGATCGCGTCGACCAGCGAGAAGTCGGTCTGCGCGACCGTGAAGTCCCACGGGCAGCCGCGGCAGAAGCGGCGCAGCGTCGGGTCGGACGACGGGAAGATCGTCGGATGGTTGATCTGCGTCCAGCCGCGGTGCTGGCGCACGACGCGGAACAGATCGCGCGCCGGACGCGCGGGCCGCAGCAGCTCGACCTCGTCGTCACCGAGCCACTCGTAGACCGGACCCGTGCGATGGTCGACGTAGGTCAGGCTCGCGTGGTTGTTGGTGTGTCCGGTGTAGGTGATGATCTCCGAGCTGCGGATGACGAGCTTCCCCGGGTAGTCGTCCTGGTAGCGGCCGATCTCGCCCCACGCGGACGGCGTCACGTAGTCGGACAGCGTGATGAAGTCGAGCCCGGCGCCGCCCTCGGCGAGCGGACGGAAGGCGTAGTCGAACACCTCGCGCATGGTCGCGTCGCCGAGCGCCGAGTGCTCGGCGTGGACGTGCATGTCGCCCGCGAACCAGTCGGGACCGCGACGCGCCGGCGCGCGGTCGTAGAGCGCGGGGCGGTACGGCTCGGCCGCGAACTCCGGGTTGCTCGACAGCTCGATCTCGAGACGCCAGCGCACCCGGCCGTCCGCGTCGCCCTCCTCGGCGGACACGACGGCCGCGACGCCGAGCTCGGCCGCCCACTCGCCGGGCGGGATCGGACCCGGCAGGAAGCCGCGCGTCGTGCGGCCCGGGACGTGCCCCTTCGGATCCTCGAGGTACTCCTCCTCGGTGGAGAAGCCCTGCGGCGTCAGCGTCACGTCCGGATGGCTCGAGCCGCCCCAGCCGCGGAACTGCTCGACGCCCCACGTGCCGCCCGGCGGACGCGGCTCCCAGAGGCCGAGGTCGATCGTGTGTCCGACCGAGACGTCGCCCTCCGGGCGGTCCCAGCAATACTTGACGCGCAGCTGGGTCGTCCCCGGCGGCACCACGAACGGCACCATCACGTAGGAGCCCTGCAGCTCGTGCGGGAACGAGCCCTCGATCACCTGCGTCGGCGTGATCGGGTCGCCGCCCTCGCAGACGCCGTTCACCAGCGCGGTGCGCTCGTCGACGCCGTCGTGCGCGACGTGCGCGACGGCGCGCGGCACGCCGAGGCTCGCGACCAGCGCGACGGCGAGGGCCAGGGCCGAGAACGAAACCCGCACGGCGCGGGAGCCGCGTCCGCGGCCCGGAAGAGATCTGTCAGCAATCCACACGCGGCACGCCCTCCGTTGGTGCATCCGTTCCGTCGTGAGCTTGTATACGAGCGCCTCTTTGCCCGGTTCAAGGCGCAATGCGACGGGCCGTCGTGCGCGTGACCCGAAGCGCGCAGGAAAAGCGCAAATCGCACGGCCGGCGCGCTTTTGTGGATTCTACACGCGCACGACCGCGCGACCTTCTCGTGCCCCGCGTGTTGGAGCTGCATGGGCTGAGGAAACACCGGCATCGCGCGCTCCGCGGACCGTCGTCCGGAGCGCGTCCCTGAACCCGCGCCTGGCACGCTTCTCGCGATTCCCGCAGCAAGCGCGCGCTTCGATCCTCGCCCCCGACGACGAAAGGGAAGGTCGAAGTGCATCTTCACGAAGACGGCAGACGAGATTCGGCGTCACGCGGCGCCGCCTGGCTCGAGCGCCTCGGGCGCACCGCGAGCGCGGCGCTGACGCTCGTCTTGAGTTTATTCTTGTCGATGGGCGCTGCGACCGCGGCCGAGGACGATTGGGAGCCGCGCGTCGCGCGCGTCGCCTGGACCGAGGGCGACGTCTCCTACCTCAACGCCGACGCCGAGGAGTGGGCGCCCGTCGAGATCAATGCGCCGCTCGTGACCGGCGACCGCTTCTACAGCGGACCGGGCGCGAAGGCCGAGCTCGAGCTGCCGGGTGGCATCCACGCGCGCGTCGACGAAGAGACCGAGCTCGACCTGCTCGAGCTCTCCGACCGGGCGGTGCACGTCCGCGTCGGTCTCGGCACCGCGACCTTCCGCGTGCGCGACGTCCCGGTCGGGCACCACGTCGAGCTCTCGACGCCGGCGACCGCGGTGGTCGCGCGCACGCGCGGCGTCTACCGCGTCGACGTCGAGGCCGACGGCGTCACCACGGTGCTCGTGCGCGACGGCGAGGTCGACGCGTACCTCGGCGAGGATCGCTACCGTCTGGGCGAGAACCGCGGCGCGCGCTTCGTCGCCTACGGCGAGGGCGACGACGAGTACGAGCCGGTCGAGGTCTTCGACGCGAGCTACGTCGAGCCGGATCGCTGGGACCAGTGGGAGAGCGAGCGCGCGGCGCGCGTGCGCAACGCGGTGAGCTACCAGTACGTCGACGACGACGTCTACGGCGTCGCCGACCTCGACCACTACGGCGACTGGCAGCGCCACGAGGAGTACGGACCGATCTGGCGTCCGCGTCAGGTCGCGTCCGGCTGGGCGCCGTTCAGCAACGGCCGCTGGGTCTGGCAGGACCCGTGGGGCTGGACCTGGGTCGACTACGAGCCGTGGGGCTGGGCGCCGTCGCACTACGGCCGCTGGGTCTACGTGCAGGACTACTGGGCGTGGGCGCCGGGTCCGGTCGTCGCGCGACCGGTGTACGCGCCGGCGACGGTCGGCTTCCTCGGCGTGAGCGTCAACACGCCGAGCCTCTCGGTGTCGATCGGCATCGGCTCCGGACCGTCGGTCGGCTGGGTGCCGCTCGGCTGGGGCGAGCCGATCCTGCCGTGGTGGCGTGGCGTCGGCGGCGTCGTGCCGGGCCGTCCGTGGTGGGGCGGCTGGGGCGGCCCGCGCGTCGTCAACAACACCATCATCAAGGAGACCAACATCACCAACATCGACGTGACGAACATCCGCTACGCGAACCTCGAGCGGCCGCGCGGCTTCACCGCGGTCGAGCGCGACGCGTTCGTGCGCGGCGATCTACGCCGCCTCGACCTGCCGCACGACCGCATCCGCGAGATCGCCCGTCCGCTGCGCGGCGCGCCGGAGATCGTCCCGCAGCGCGAGAGCCTGTTCGCGACGCGGCCGGCGAAGCTGCGCGAGGGTCGGCGCGTCGAGCCGCCGCGCGAAGCACTGCAGCGCGCGGCCGTCACGACGCGTGCGGTGCCGGCGTCGCGTCCCGCGTTCGAGAGCAAGCGTCCGCTGATCGAGCAGGCGAAGGGTCAGCCGGTCGAGCCGCGCGAGCTGCGGCGTCTGGCTCGCGCCGAGGACGGCAAGCGGTCGCAGGTGCAGACCGTGGCGGCGCGCGGCCAGCGCGTCGTCCGGCCGGCGATCACGGCGGAGGCGCCGAAGCAGGCGCGCGGTCCGATCGAGCGCCGTGCGAGCGCGCAGCGCGGGATGTCCGAGCGCGAGTCGCGCACCGCGACGGTGCCGCGACGCGAGACGGGTGCGGACCGCGACGTGAGCCGCGACGGCGCGCAAGCCGCACGGGGCGGCGCGCAAGGCGCGCCGACCGAGCGCGCGCGTGCGCGCTCGACGACGCGCGAGCGCGGCACTCGCGATGGGCAGAGCGATCGTCCGGGCAGCGTCACCGCCGAGCGGCGACAGCCCGATTCGACGCAGCGGCGCCAGGCGCTCGATACGCCGGAGCGCGGCGCGCCGAGCGCCCGGGCGAGCCGCCCGGACGCCGACACCCGCGAGGCGGCGCGCACGTCGCCCAACGCGCGCACGGCCTCGGATGCCCGCACGTCGAGCGCCGAGCGTGGCCGAGCCGACCGCGAGGCGGCGCGCACGCGGAGCGAGAGCGCCGCGCGCGAGCAGCGCGCCGCGGTCGAGCGCGACCGCGCGCAGAGCGAGCGCCGTCAGCGCGAGCAAGCCGAGCGGACGCGCGCCGAGCAAGCGGCGCGCACGCGCAACCAGCAGGCCGAGAGGACGCGCGTCGAGCGCGCGCAGCGCGAGCAGGCGCAACGTCAGCAGACCGAGCGCGCGCAGCGCGAGCAGGCGCAGCGTCAGCAGACCGAGCGCGCGCAGACGCAGCGTCGCGAGCAGGAGGCCGTCGAGCGCCAGCAGCGCGAGCAGGTCGAGCGCCAGCAGCGTCAGCAGGCGGAGCGCCGTCAGCGCGACGCCGCGGCGCGCCAGCAGCGCGAGCAGCAGCAGCGCGAGCGCACCCGGGTCGAGAGCCAGCAGCGACAGCAAGCGGAGCGCGCGCAGGTCGAGCGGCGTCAACGCGAGCAGGCGCAGCGCACACAGGCCGAGCGTGCGCAACGCGAGCGCGCACAGCGCGAGCAGGCGCAGCGAGCTCAGGCACAGCGTGCGCAAGCCGAGCGGACACAGCGTGAGCGCGCACAACGCGAGCAAGCGCAACGCGCGCAGGCCGAGCGCACCCAGCGTGAGCAGGCGCAACGCGCCCAGGCGCAGCGCGCGCAACGCGAGCAGGCGCAGCGCGCCCAGCAGCAGCGTGCCCAGGCCGAGCGCGCACGACGCGAGCAAGCCCAGCGTGCCCAGCAGCAGCGCACCCAGGCCCAGCGCGCACAGCGCGAGCAGGCCCAGCGTGCGCAAGCGCAGCGCAACCAGCGCGAGCAGACGCGCCGCGCGCCGGACAACGACGACGATCCGCGCGCCGCGTCGCGCGCGCGGCAGAGCCCGCGCCGCCAGTCGCGCAGCGGCACCTGAGCCAGGCCGCGCGCACACGGACCCGGCTGCGCGCACACGGGCGCGCGGAGCCGGACTCCGCGCACACACCACGCGCGCGAAACGCGCGCGCGGCGCCGGACGGAAACCTCCGTCCGGCGCCGCGCGTTCACGGGGCGGGACTCAGTCAGGCGGGGATCAGGTGGCGGGAACGAGCTGGGTGAAGAGCACCAGGTGCCCGGGCTGACGGCGCACCGCGGCCGCCTTGAGATCGAGGTCGAGGAAGCTCGGCAGCGGGAAGCTCAACGTGGTCCCGATCAGGTCCGGGATCTGCGTCGCGAGCACGATCGGACCGACCGCCTCGATCAGGTCCGCGCTCGTGCCGATCGGGTTGTCGACGACGAAGAGGCGGAGACTCTGCGCGTCGATCGGGCCGAGCAAGGCCTCGACCTGACCGTTTCGCGCCAGCAGGTCGACGCCGACGCGCGCGTCGATCGCGACGCGCAGCAGCTCCTCCTCGCGCACGGCGCCGTTCGCGTCGACGAGCTTCGCGAGCGTCACCAGCAGGTGCGCGATCTGCAGATCGAGGATCTCGCCGTGCGGTCCCGGATCGGCCGTGACGACCGGCGCCAGCGTCGCCTTGGTCTTGACGCGGATCGGCGTGTCCGGCGGCAGCGCGGCGAACTCGGGGATGGCGGCGAAGGTCGCCGCCGTCAGCGGCTCGCCCTTCACCTCGTCGAGCGTCAGCGCGAAGCGGCGCGCCTCGGTCTCGCTCATCAGCAGCCGGTTGATCGCCGACAGCGACACCGCGAACGCCGCGTCGTGCAGGACGATGTCGTGCAGCGTCGGCGTGCCCGACGGGACGAGCAGCGAGCCCGGCAGGTCGGGGTCGGGACGTGCGGGAAGGCTGAGCACGCCGCCGGGCAGCCCGGGCCGCACGATCACTCTTGGGTTGACGTCGACGTGCAGGAACGCCTGCAGCCCGACCGCGAGCTCGTCGACCGTCGCGAAGCGGGCCTCGATCTCCGACCGCAGCCCGGGCACCTCGACGCTGCCGATGTCGAGCGCCGCGAGCTGCTCCTCGATCGCCGCCGCGATCGGCGCGTCTTCCGGACCGAAGCCGTCGGGGTCGACGAGGAAGCGCTCGAGCGCGGTCGTCAGGCTCTCCTGCACCTTGTCGCGCACGCGCTTCTCCTTCTTCTTCTCGAAGAGGCCGGAGCCCGAGCAGTCGACCTGTGACGCGAGCCCGCTGAACGCCACCGTGACCTCCTTGCCGTTCACCTTCACCTGACGCACGGCGATCGACGAGCCGTCCGACGTCGGCGAGAGCTGCTGGTGCGTCGTCACGCGCACCTCGCCGATGTCGAGCTGCATGTCGCAGTGCACGCCGCCGAAGATCCCCGGCTTGTCGATGCGCAGGTCGACCGACACGTCGTCGATGATCCCGGTCACGTCGAGGCGGTTGGTGTTGGCGTCGAGCACCAGCGCGAGACCGCGGAAGCTCGGCGGCGGGTTCTGCACGATGGTGATCGTCGCGCCGTCGTCCTCGAAGCTCGACGGCAGCAAGGCGGCGAGGTCGAGCTGCTGCTCGATCAGCGCCGCCGCGACCGGCGCGATGTCGTCGAGCCCCGACTGCACGACCCGCAGCCCGAAGCCGTTCGCGATGGTGAACGCGTCCGGCCGCATGTCGCCGGTGACGACGACGACGCGGCTGCGCGACACCTTGCCGGAGCTCAGGTTCGTCATCTCCGCGACGAGCGGCTGGAAGACCTCGCCCGCGACCGTCGGGACGGTGGCGCGGAACGTCTTGCTCTCGACGTCGACCGCCGCCGGGACGCCGTTCACCGAGACCTGCACGTTCGCGGGATCGACCTCGTGGATCGAGCCGTCGACGACGATCGAGCTCGTGGTCGGCGGGAAGAAGGTCCCGTGCGCCGGCGAGGTGATCCGCACCTCGGCGGGCGGCTTGCACGCGAGCGTGAGCGCGACGAGAGACACCGCGAGCGTCACCGTGGCGCGCGCGCGGAACGATCGAGACGCATGGTCCATGGCTGCCCCCTCTTGGTGGTCGCCGAGCGGCCGACACGGCCGCCGGCACGGGGGCGGGGTTAGCGCGCCTCGCCGCGGGCAGTCATAAGAGGATCGTAAAATAAGGGTAAAAGATCGCGCCCGGCTCGGCGCTCAGCCGAGCACCTCGACCACCTCGACGGGCTCCTGCTTGCCGCGCACGGCGAGCACCTCTCGCCGTCCGAGCACGAAGCCCGGCGACAGGCGGCGCGCGGTGTCGGCGGAGACGAGGATCGTCGCGCCGAGCTCGCGCGTCAGACCCTCGATGCGGCTCGCGAGGTTCACCGCGTCGCCGACGACGCCGTACTCGCTGCGCTCGTCGGGTCCGAGGCACCCGGCGACCACCTCTCCGGTGTGGATCCCGACCCCGATGCGGATCGGCGGAATGCCGTCCGCGGCGATCGCCTCGTTCAACGCCGGCAGGCGCGCCACCATGGCGAGCGCGGCGCGCACCGCGCGGTCCGGATCGTCCGCGTGCGCGACCGGCGCGCCGAAGAGCGCCATCACGCCGTCGCCGACGAACTGCCGCACGACGCCGCCCTGCTCTTCCACCGCGGCCACCATCTCGGTGAACAGCCGGTTGACGACGCGGATCAGCACGTCGGGCGGCGTGCGCTCGGCGATCGTGGTGAAGCCGCGCACGTCCTGGAAGAGGATCGTCACCTCGCGACGCTCGCCCGCGAGCGCCGGCGCGTCGCTCAGCACCGCCGCCGCGATGTCGCGCGACACGAAGCGTCCGAACGTCGCCTTGACCCGCTCGCGCTCCTCGAGTCCTTCGGCCATCTCGTTGAACGCGCGCGCGAGGAAGCCGACCTCGTCGTCACGCCGCAGCGTCACGCGCTGCGAGAGGTCGCCGGCGAGCACCGCGCGCATCGCGCCCGCGAGCGAGCGCAGTGGCGCCGCGATGCCGCCCGCGATGAGCCCACCGACGACCAGCGCCGCGAGCAGCGCCGCGGCGCCGATCAGGGCCACGTGCGCGGGCAGCCGCCGCAGCGGACCCAGCGCCCCGTCGTAGGACGCCTGCACGAGGACGAAGACCGGCTCGCGCACCGCGGCCTCGATCGGCAGCAGGATCGAGAGCAGGCGCGTGCCGTCGACGGAGACGAGGAAGGTGTCGCGCGCTTCGTCCGACGCAGCCGCCGACGCCGGCTCCGCAAGCGCGTCCGCTCGACCGAGCGCCTCAGGAGCGTCCGCACGACCGAGCGTCGCGTGCGCGTCGGACCGCTCGAGCGCTTCGCGGATCGCCGGCAGCGCCGCCGTGCGACGCTCCGCGGGCAGCGACGACGCGAGCACGCGCTGCGCGGTGACGAAGCTGATCTGCGTGCCGGTCGCGGTCGCGAGCCGGCGCGCGCTCGCGTCGTCGATCGGCACGCCGGCGAGCAGGTAGCCAATCGGATCGGGCGCCAGCACCGAGGTCGCAACGAGCAGCTTGAGCCCGCCGCCGAGCTCGTTGACCGCGACACGCGCCACTCCGCTGCGCATGACGCTCGCGAGCGGCTCGATCGCGCGCACCTCGCTGCCGACGACCGCCTCGCCGCCCGCGGCCGCGAGGAGACGCCCGCGCTCGTCGGTGATCCACAGCAGCTCGACGCCGAGCCGCTCGCGTTGATTGACGGCGACCGAAGCGATCGTGCCGGGGTCGTAGGTCGCGATCGCGCGCTTGAGCGCGAAGTCGGCCGCGAGCAGCTCGGTCTCGCCGGTGAGACGTCGCGCGCGCTCGCCGAGCAGCGCGCGGAAGACGTGGCCGGTGGCGTCGAACTGCCGGCGCAGGCTCGCCTCGACCCAGCCGCTCACCGCGGCGCCGAGCACCCACAGCGTCGCGAGCAGGACGGCGAGCAGCAGCGCGGCGTACGGCAGCAGGATGCGCGCGCGCAGACTCGGACGTAGCCAGCCCCTCACTCGGGCGTCCTTCCTTTCGCCGCCCTGCGGGGCTCACGCGGCGTCGCCGCGCTGCGCTCCACGGATCGGCCGATCGTTCGGGTGAAGCTCGTTCGGCGAAGCCTCTACTCGTAGCTGCGCGCGCCGCCACGCGGAGCGGGTCGCGGGCGCGGCGGGGCAGCATCGATGGTGAAGGTGACGGGCGCGGTCGTCTCGGTGAGCTCGATCGTCTTGCGGGTCGCTTCGGGACCGCCCTTCTGCCGCTCGTGCCAGGCCAGCACGTCGTACGTGCCCGGAGGCAGATCGCGCAGCACGAACAGCCCCTGCGCGTCGGTCACGGCGTAGAAGGAGTTCGGCACGACCAGGATCACGGCCTCCATCCAGTCGTGGATGTTGCAGCCGATCTTGGCGGCGCCGAGCTGGTCGAAGACCACCGCCGGCGCGTCCTCGCCCTTGTAGAGCGGCAGCTCGAAGGTCTTGGTGCGCGAGAACGAGTAGACGTGGTGGTGGATCTGGTCGTGGTTGGGAAAGCTCACCGCGGTGCCGACCACCACCGGCAGGACGTGCGGCACGAATTGCTTCTGCACCTGATCCATCGCGGCCGAGCCCGGACCGGGGGGCGCCTCGACGCCCTCCGGAAGGCGCTCGACGAACACCACCGCCTCGTCGAGCGGCTGGCCGGACGCGTCCGTGACCTTTCCCGTGAGCTCGAGCGCGCACGCGGGACCCGGCGCCGCCATCAGCAGCAGTGCGGCGAGCGCGGACAGCGTGCCCGTAGTCCGCGTCGAACCGGACGCTCGCGACCTCATCGTCCCGTCGCTCAGTAGCGAAAGCGGTAGCTCACCTGCCAGCCGTCGTCGCCCGGCGTCCGGGTGCGCGGCCGGTCGCTGTCGACCCACACGTACTCGAACGCGAGACGATGTCGCAGCCAAAATTCGAAGAGGTAGGCGACGGTGTAGGCGTGGCCGCTCTCGTTGGTGTCGGCGCCGCCGTCGTCGTCGCGCACGCGGAAGTCGTCGTAGCGGAACGTGATCCGGTGCTCGCGCCAGCGGTACGAGACCAGCGGGTAGAACGCGTGCACCGTGCTGCCGAGCGGCGCGCTACGGACGGCGGTCTTGCCGTAGAGCATCTGCACGACGACGTCGAGCCCGGGGAGCGGCTGCAGCGAGACGCCCGCGACGCCGAAGCGCGTCTCCCACACCCCCATCACGTCGAGGTCGCCGAGGTTGTCATAGTAGCCGGCGTGCGCGCTGCCGATCCTCCACGGATCGGTGATGCTGCCGCCGACGTAGATCGCCGGGCGCCCGTCGCGCTCGTCGAACACCTCGGTGAAGCCGCCGCCGTCGAGCAGCGGCAGCTTGCTGTTCGCGCCGGAGAGGAAGTCGCTCAGCACCCAGCCGCGGCGCGCGAGCAGGATGCCCGCCTGATCCGGTCCCCAGCCCGCACCGGCGAACGCCGCGACCTCGGGACCGCCCCGCTCCGCGTGCCACCAGTGGCCCTCGAAGCCGACCACCCGACCCTCCTCCCAGAGCCACGAGTTGAGCGCCGACGGCGTCAGCGAGAACGCCGGCGTGCGCGCCGGACCCACGTGCTCGAGCGAGAACGGCGGGTTCGAGAGGCCGACGAGGAGGCCGAAGCCGCCGTCTTCGTGGCTCCAGTCGCGGCGCAGGAAGGCCTCGACGATGCGCACCGGGTCGTGGTCCGGGCTCGTGTCGCCGCGGTCGTCGAGGTCGCCGTCCCAGTTGACCTGCGCCTCGGCGCGCCAGCCCCACGGCAGCTCGAGCGACGGCTGCAGCGCGAGCTGCGAGATCGCGAAGCGCGTGACGCGCTCGAAGCGCCCGTCGTCCACGACGCCGCCGTAGCGCAGCTTGCCCGGACCGCGCTCCTGCCAGCTCGGCGCTTCGCTGCCGCGCGCGACGCGCAGGTCGACGAGCGCGCGCAGCGAGAAGCGGCTTTTCTGCTCGACGGCGTACGGGCTCGTGGCGCCGGTGTCGTCGAGCGCGTACGGGCTGTCCTGGGCCGACGCGGTCGAGCCCGGCACCGAGGGACCGACCAGGGCCAGGACCAGGACCAGGGCAAGCACCAGCGCACATCCGACCTTCATCGCCGGTCGCGCATTGGCGCATCCCGAACCGCGCGTGTCAACGACGCCGGCGCACTCGCGGGGCGCGCCGACGTCGGCTCACTTGGCCTTGGCCCGCAGCTCCTTGCTCGTGTTGCGCGTGATGTCGCTCGCAGCGAACGTCTGCCCGAAGCAGACCGGGCTGTCGTTCGCGCTCACCTCGACGACGACCGGAGGCACCACGGCGAGCGGTCCGTCCTCGAGCTCGACGCCTCTCGCACGCCACTGCACCCTCGCCTTGTTCGTCGCGCCGGCGCGCAGCATCACCGAGTTGGTGCCGCTCGGCGCCACCTTCGTGTCGCGGTACACGAAGCCGTTCGGGTTGCTCGTCGATCCCGTCCGCTTCCAGCAGTTGCGGACCTTGCACAGATCGCCCGCGGGCGCCGCGGCCCGGCGCACGAGACCGCCCGCGTCGTACACGCAGACGCGGTAGAACGAGCCGCCCAGCGGATCGCCGAGCTCGGCGAACGACGTGGCCTCGCCCTTCGTCCAGGAGAACGTGAGCGCGTCTTGCCGGTCGTTCGGCTTGTCGCTGATCACGAGCCTCGTCGCGCCCGCCGCGCGGCAGCTCCCGAGCGGTACCGGCGGACAATCGAAAGTTCCGGTCGAGAGACCGAAGGCGACCGCGTTCAGCGTGTCCTCCGTGCCGCTCAGGCCTTCGTTCGGCGCGTAGACGTCGGCACCGAAGTCGACGTCGACGTCGTCCTCGGTGCCGAAGACGAAGTCGGGGCCGACGCCGACGAGCCCGGCGAGATTGCCGCCCTGGTCCATGATGTTGGGGACGTCGTTGAACTGGTCGGTGTGGAAGTTCGCGAACAGGTGCCCCGCCTCGTGCGCGGCGACGTTGCCGATCCCGCGCCCGACGAGCTCGATCTTGCTCGCGCCGGGTCCCAGCGGGAACTGGTTGAGCGAGTTCGGGTCGAAGCTCGGCCCGCTCAGCAGGTCGAGCAGCACGACGCCGGTCTCCTCGCCGGCGAAGTTCCCGGGATCGATCGACTGCGCGATGCCGATCGTGAAGATCCCGAGCTCGGCCATCGTGCCGCCGACGATCACGCGGCTCACGTAGGGCTCGCCGAACGGATCGGCGTGGTCGCGGCTGTTGAGCAGCACGACGTCGAACTCGCCGGGAATCTGCGAGGCGTCGTAGTCGCCGTTCGCGCTCAGGACGCGCATGTCGGAGGACAGGTTCTCCTCGATGGTCGCGAGGATGACGTCGATCAGCGCGTCCTCGTCGGCGGGCGTGAGGCCGAAGCTCGGGAGGAAGCTCGCGAGCGGCGACAGCTTCACCCTGCCTCCCGGCACGCCGAAGATGGATCGATCGAGCGTGGCGCCGTCGAAGTCGATGAACAGCTTCTGCACCGTGCCGGTGAGCGCGCGCTCGAACGCCGGTCGCAGGACGCGCAGCTCGAGCGTGTAGGCGCCCTCGACGCCGCCGACGCGCACCGCGTACGTTCCGCCGGTCTCGACGACGTACGCGAAGCCCGCGGTCCCGCCGTTGGGCACCGGACCCGGCGAGATGAAGTTGAGGTTGAAGACCGTGCCGACGCGCTCGGCGCCGTCCGGATCGATCAGGCTGATTCGCGTCCCCGTGGCCCCGAGCAGGTTTGCCGCGACGACGTCGCCCCGCTCGAGCTCGAGCAAGAAGTGATCGCGGTCGATGGCGTTGACCCCGAGCGTGACCTCGTACGTCCCCTCGGTCGCCACGCCGTTGCCGGTCGACGAATCGAACGGGTCGCTCGGAAACGGCGACTGGTAGGCGCCGATCGAGACGTAGTACGTCCCGGCCGCGAGCACGGTGTAGAGCAGGTAGCTGTCGAACGTCCCGCCGCGCGGATCGTCGTCGTTGAAGGCCACGAGGTTGCCGGCCTCGTCCCAGACCGTCACCCACGAGTCCAAGCAGCAGAACGGCTCCCCGGTGTCGACGTCGACCAGGATCTCGTCGCCCGCCGCGAGCACGCCGAGCGCGAAGAAGTCGTAGTCGCCCTTGGCGCTGCCCCCGCCGCCGTGCGGACCGTCGCCGATCGTGCCACTGACCCGCACCGTCTTCCCGCTGCTCACGCCGACCGCCGCCGCGAGCGGGATCGAGCCGTCGTCCTCGGCGAACGGTCCGACGATCGTCGGCGCCGGCGGCGGCGAGATGACGCCCGTGAGGTCCGCCGCGCCGTCCTTGCCGACCCCGCTGCCGAGCCCGGGGATCGGCGCCGCCTCGGCGCGCGTGTCGTTCGGCTCGGACTCGCTGGCGGCGATCAGGCTCGTCGGCCGCGGTGCAGGATCGGTCCTGCGCTTCGCCGCGCTCTGCTCGCGCAGCCACGCCTGCCAGGCGGCGTAGTCCGGCTTCTCGCCGACGGGCAGGAAGCTCAGGAAGGGATTCGCCGCGCTCGGCCACGTCGCAGAGGCGACCCGCGCCGCCGCGGCCGCCGCGCCCTTCGGTTTGAACGCCTCGGCACGCACCGCGTCCGGGTCGAGCGCCTGCGCGCGGGATGGCTGCGCCGCGGCGAGCAGCAGCAGACACGGGAGAAGGGCGTACGCGACGCCGTGCAAAGCATCGACGCGCACGACACGTGCGCGCTCGAACGGCTGGCTCATCTTCGCTCGCCTCCCCCGGAAACCTCGCCGCAGCCGCGCCTTCCCGATGCGATGCGGCTGCCGGTCGCCAGCAGCCAGCCGCGTCACCGCGGCAACGGACGGCGGCACGACCGTGCCGAGCCCGTCCTGCGAATGCTCACGATGCCGGTTGCCAACGAGCAGCCCAGTATCCGAGCACCAGACCCGGCCGTCAAGGACCTTTTTTTCGTCTTTGCCGGCTCAGGTCGCGTTTCTCTCCATCGTTGAAAGGGCTGCGTCGCGTGCCGTCGGCGGCACGCAGCACGCGCGCCGGCTCAGCGCGACGACGCGCAGCGCTCGCGCAGCGCGCGGTAGTCCTCGAAGAGCCGCTCCGCTTCCGCGCCGCCGAACGGGCTCATGTAGTCCGGCGCGCTGAAGGCGACGAGCGGACCCGTCGCGAAGCGACGCGCGACCGCGAGCTGGCGCTCGATGCGCTCGAGCGGCGCCGGCACCGCGACGAACGTCTTCGCTTCGGCGCCACCCTCGCCCGTGCGCTCGGTGAAGAGCTCGACGACGACGCCGAGGCGCGCCGTCGTGCCGGCGAGCGCCGCGCGCAGCGGCGGCAGGTAGACCTCGAGGTCCTCGAGCGTCAGCTTGCGGACGCCCACACCGTCCTGCAGCAGCACCAGCGACAGACCGGCGCGGCTCGCCGCCGCCGACCACAGGTGCGCGAGCTGCTCCGGCGTCGCCCAGCCCTGCGCGAAGCCCGACACCGCGACCGGCGCGCCCGGCACGAGCTCGCGCAGCCCGTCCGCGAGCTGCGTCAAGTACGTCGCGAGCAGCGACCCGCGCTCCTCGCCGAGCCAGTTCTTGTCGTCGACCTCGTCGGGGACGTACCAGCCGGCGAACGCCGGCGTCCGCGCCGCGCGCGCGGCGAGCGCGCGCGCGACCGCCAGGTTCGCGAGCCGGCGCCGCGCGAGGAACACCTCGACCTCGTTCGCCGGACGCGCGCGATCGATGCCGGCCCACCAGCCCGCGTCGTGCGCGAGCCCGAGCCAGACGCGCTGTCCGTGCCGCTCGGCGAGCTCGAGCACGAGGTCGACGGCGCCGCCGGGCGTGCCGACCGCGTGTCGCGCAGCGAGCTGGTCGCTCGCGCCGGCGGCGCCGCCGGTGCTCGGCGCGTCGGAGCCGCAGGCGGCGTCGTCCGCGCCGGACGCGTTGCTCGCGGCCGACGCCTCGTAGAACGCGACGCCGTCGGCGCTCGTCCACTGCAGGAAGATCTCCTCGATGCCGAGCGCGGCGAGATCCGCGAACAGCCGCTCCCACTCCTCGCGCGGACGCGTCGCCGCCGCGGTGGTGAGCTGCACGAAGGTGCCGTCGAGCGCGGCGACGTCGGCGCAGCGCGCCGTCTCGCTCGCCCCCGCGCGGGCTTCGCGTTCCGCCGCGAGCGCCGCCGCCGGCGCGTCGAGTACGTCAAGCAACGACAGCAACGCCGACGCGAGCATCAGCGCGACGAGCACGATCCCTTTCTTCACAGCACGCATCGTCGTCAGAAGCGCACGATCGCGGTGAGCGACACCGTCAGATCGCGTCCGTCGGAGTTGACGACGTCGTAGCCGATGCGCGGCAGCAGCTCCGCGCTCGACTGGAAGTCGTGGTAGCGGTCCTCGCGGAACAGCCAGCGCAGCACGACGCCGAGACCCAGGTCGACCTCGTTGAAGTCCTCGCCGTCGCCGGTCTGGAAGCGTCCGCGCGCGTAGAGGTGCGGCGTCAGCATGGTGTCGTTCGCGCCCGGGTTGAAGGTCATGCCGTGGCGCGCCTCGGTGTAGAAGAACCAGTCCTGCGGGCTCTCCATGGTGCGCGCAACGTCGGCGTAGAGCGTCGTGTACCACCAGTGCGGCACGCCGGGCTGCATCGCGTAGCCGCGCTGCCAGCCCCAGGTGCCGCGCAGCAGGACGTTGTCGCGCGCGTCGTCGCCGACGCCGAACAGGCGCTCGGCGCTCAAGTACCCGTCGACGGTGCGCAGCGGCTTGTAGCGCACGCCGAGCGTCACCACCGACGTGTCCCAGCGCGGCTCGATCGAGTTCACCTCCTGCTCGAAGAGCAGGCGCGAGATCACCTCGAAGACGCGTCCGTCGCGGTAGCCGACGACCGGTGGCCGCACGGCGAGCTCGACGCCGCCCTGCGACTTGCTGGCGCCCGCCGACAGCGGCGCGGTGGAGCCGATCTCGCAGTTGTTCGTCCCGAAGCAGATCGAGGTGTAGGCGAGCAGCGAGAACTGCCGCGAGAGCTCGCTCACCTGACGTCGCATGCGCAGCCGGCGCTGCTCGACGTCCTCGCGCTCGGCGGCGTCGCCCGACGGATAGAGCGGCGCCGCGTCGATCGCCTGCTCGTAGAGCCGGATCGCGTCGGCGTTGCGCGCTTGCTTGACGCGGATGTTGCCCAGGTCCTCGTAGAGCGGCAGCAGGTCGGGATCGGCCTCGAGCGCGCGCGCGAACTCGTTGCCCGCGTCGTCGATGCGGCCGACGTCCTGGTAGGCGTAGCCGAGCGTCGCCGCGTGGCTCGCGACGAAGCCCTGCTTGAGCGAGCGCTCGAGCGGCGGGATCGCGCGCTCCGGCTCGCCGAGATCCAGGTACGCGAGACCGAGACGGTACTCGCGGTCGGCGGTGGGCGCGAGCGCGTTCGCCTGCTCGAGGTCGGAGGCCGCGGCGCGCAAGAGGCGCGTGCGCTCGTCTGCGCGCGCGTCGTCGTCCGGCAGACGCGCGGCTTCGGCGCGCGCGAGCGCCGCGCGCTCGTCGAGCAGCTCGGCGCGCGACGACGCGGGCAGCGCGCCCGCGTCGATGGACGCGAGCGTCGCGCTCGCATCCGCGAGCTCGCCCGCGAGACGCTGCTCGCGCGCGAGCTTCAGCGCGAGCTCCGGATCGTGCTCCTCGCGCAGCACCGCGGCCCACGCCTCCGCCGCCTTCGCCGGCTGGTCGAGCTGCGCGCGGAGGTAGCCGAGGGTCCGCAGCGCGGCGCGGCGCGCAGACGGTGACAGCGGCGGCGTGCCGTCGAGCGCGCGCTCGACCTCGCCGACCGCGAGCCCCGGCTTGCCCAGCGCGACCAGCGCGTACGCGGCACCCAGCGCGCTGCGCGGCTCGTCGCGCCGCGCCTGCGCCGCGCGGAACGCGGCGAGCGCGCCCGCCGCGTCGCCCTCGGCGAGCAGCAGGTCGCCGCGCGTCTGCTCGATGCCCCAATCATCGCGGCCGAGCCGTCGCGCGAGGTCCAAGCTCTGCAGCGCCCCCGCGCGCTGGCCCGCCTTGAGCTTCAAGTACGCGAGCTCCTCGGCGAGGCGCGCGCGCTCGCGCACCGGCAGCGAGCGCGCCGCGATCGCCTGCTCGTAGAGATCGATCGCGCGTGCGGTCGCGCCGCTCGCGGCGGCCTCCCGTGCGGCGCTCGCGAGCAGGCTCACGTCCTTGCCTCCGCCGTCGCGGTAGGCCGCGAGGTAGAGATCCGCGGCGGCGCCGTGCCGGCCGAGCTGCGCCTCGAGCATCGCGAGGCTCGCGCGGTCGCGCGCCGCCTGCTCGGTGCCCGCGGGCTCGCGCGTGACGACGTCGCGCAGCAGCTCGGCCGCGCGCGCGGTCTCGCCGGCGCGCTGCGCCGCGTACACCTCCGCGCGCAGCACGTCGTCCGACGGTTCGACGCGCGCCGCGCGCTCGAGGTACGCGACCGCCGCGCGGTCGTCGCCCTGACGGCTCGCGATCTCGGCGAGCCTGCGGAGCAGCACCGGATCGTCGGGGCGAAGCGCGAGCGCTTCTTCCCCCGCCTTCCGCGCCTCGTCGAGCCGGCCGCGCTCCGCGGCCAGCACCGAAGCGCGCGACAGCGCCTCGCGCCGTTCTTCCAGCGAAGCGTCGCTCTGCGCGACGCGCGCGAGCAGGGCCAGCGCGCCGTCGACGTCGCCGTCGTCCGCGAGGACCTGCGCGTGCATCAGGTCGCG
This sequence comes from Candidatus Binatia bacterium, assembly GCA_036563615.1. Taxonomy (NCBI): domain Bacteria; phylum Candidatus Binatota; class Binatia (SeqCode); species Binatia bacterium. The sequence continues at coordinate 404,916 of DATCMB010000006.1, read as the reverse complement.
CGCCGGAACGCGCGGCGAGCCCTCGAGCTCCGCGAGCGCGCGCCGCGCGACGTCGTTCCTGCCGAGCTGGACGGCGACCACCGCCGCCGAGTCGAGCGCCCGCGTGCGGTCGGCATTCGTCAGCTCGCCGCCGCGCGCCGCGGCGAGGAAGTCGTCGAGCGCGCCCGCGTCGTCGCCGAGCTTGCGCCGTGCCTCGGCACGATAGAGCAGCGCAGGCGCGAAGCCCGGACGCTGCTCGAGGACCTGCGTCATCGCGCGCGCCGCGCCCGCAGCGTCGCCGAGCGACGCGAGCAGCACGCCGTACTGGTAGCGCACCTTGACGTCCACCGGGTCGCGCTCGAGGTAGGCCTCGAGCTCGACGCGCGCCTCCGCGTTGCGGCCCTGCGCGAGCAGGCGGTTGCCGCGGTCGAGGTAGGGGTACGTCCGGCTCTCGCGCAGCTGACGCGCGACGAAGCCCTCGCCGGAGCGGTCGACCGTCAGCAGGTCGGCGTACGACGGCGTGGAAGGCGGGGGCACGGTCGGCGACGGCGCAGACGGTTGCGCGTCCGCCGTGCGCAAGGCGACGCCCGCGGCGAGAACGACCCCGAACGCCGCCAGCGCGGCGACGCAATGCTTCCGGAAAGCGTGCACGCTGCGCTCAGTCGGCGGGCGGCTCCAGCGCTTCGTCGAGCGCCTTCGCCGACACGAGGTTGCGCTCGAGGAGCAGCTCGCCGAGGTGGCGGTTGCTCGCGCGCTGCTCGCGCAGCGCCTCGTCGAGCTGCTCGCGCGTGATCCAGCCGCGGTCGATCAGGCAGTCGCCGATGTAGCGACCCTTGCGGGCCGCCTCGCGCACGGCCTCGTCGAGCTGCTCGCGCGTGAGCCAGCCCTTGTCGAGCAGGACGTCGCCGAGGCGACGGTAGCCCCGCCGCTGCTCGCGCAGGAGCGCGTCGAGCTGCTCGCGGGTCAGCAGGCCCGCGTCGATCAGCTTCTGGCCGAGCGGTCGCGACTGCTTCGTCTTGGGCCCCTCGGACTCCGGCGGGTAGCAGCGGTTGATCGCGAACGCGATGTCGCTCGCCGTCGTCAAGCATAGGTCGACGGGATGACCGAGACGCGCCTCGATCTCGTCGAGCTGCGCGCGGGTGAGAAGGTTGCTCGACGCGATCTCGATGCGGCCGCCGGGGTTCACCGCAACCGGCACGATGCCGAACTCGCGCGCCACGTCGCGCGGGACGAGGCGCAGCACCTCTTGCGGAACGGCGTACGGGTCGACCTCGCGCACCGCGAGCTGCAGCTGCGCCCCGAGCACCTGGACGATCTCCTCCTCGCGCACGAGACCCGACTCGACGAGGATGCGTCCGAGCGGACGGTGCTCCTGCTTCTGCTGCTCGAGCGCGCGGTTCAACGCCTCGACGGTGATCAGGCGGCGCTCCAGCAGCAGGTCGCCGAGCCGACGCCGGTACGCGACCAGATCTTCCTCGTTGGGATAGACGTGGTCGGTCTTGTCCCACTTGATGAGCTTGCCCGTGCGCAGGTAGGTCGCGTACTGCTTGAGCGCGCGCCAGCAAGCGCAGAAATTGATCAGGTTGCCCCACACCAGGCGCGGCGCGCTGAGCAGTCCCTGCAGCGGGCCGTAGATGCGGGTCACGGCGATGAAGCGCTGCACGAGCCGCAGGACGAGGAAGCCGCCGTTCAGCCAGAGCAGCTGCTTGACCCACGGCTGCAGCTCGGAGAGCGAGACGTAGCGGTGCCCGTCCGGATCGAGCTTCTCGCCGATCCAGAAGCCCAGCACGAGCAGCACGAGGATGTAGCCGATGACGTTGAGCTGCGTCGTGAACAGCGTCTTGCGGTCGCGGAACAGCACGTACTTGGTGCGCCAGCTGCCCTTCCAGCCGAGGTTCGCCCAGCCCTACAGCGCGATGCCGATGATCCAGCGCGTCTTCTGACGCACCGCGAGCCAGAACTCGCTCGGGAAGAACTCGCGCGTCGCGATCCAGTCCTTGACGACCACCTTGCGCTCGCGGCCGGTCCACCGGCTCTTGCGCACGGCCTCGCGCTCGCACGGAAAGCGCACGAAGATCGACTTCAAGCCGACCGAGCGCAGGCGGAAGCCGAAGTCGTAGTCCTCGGTCAGCGAGTCGAGGCTGAAGAGCTGGTTGTCGTTCGCCATGCCCAGCGCCTCGACCGCCTCGTGCGTGAACGCGGTGCCGACGCCGGCGCTCGGCACGTTGTGGCCGAGGCGCTCGCGCACGATCAGATCCTTCGAGTGCAGCTCGGCGAACTCGTCCATGTAGACGCCGGCGGTGAACTCGTACCAGCGCCGCGGCAGCGAGAAGACCGGGATCTGGATCATCGCGAAGCGCGGCATCAAGTAGTTGAAGAGCTTCAGCGACAGCGGGTGCACGATGTCCTCGGCATCGTGCATCACGAAGATCTCGAAGCGCGTCCCGGTGCGGTTCTCGTAGTGGCGGACGCCCTGGATGATCCAGTTCAGGCAGTCGGCCTTGTTGGTCGGACCGTCCTTCGGGCAGACGATGCGCTCGACGTTCTGGTAGCGCTCGCGCGCGCGCTCGACCTCGAGCTGGGTGTCGGGATCGTTCGGGTACGTGCCGACGAAGATGACGTACTTGCTGTAGCGCAGCGTGCGGACGGTGTTGTCGATCATCTTCCCGATGACCGGCGACTCCTGCCATGCGGGAACGATGATCGCGATCGGCTTCTCGACCGCGCTGAGAAGCTGCTCTTCCTTGAGGCGCGGCCAGCGCGGCCGCACGTAGAGCAGCACGTAGAGCTGCCGGCAGACGTAGTAGACGTCGAAGATCAGGTCGTCGATGCCGCTCAGGGTGAACAGCACGACGGTGACCACGAGCATCGTCTGCGTGCCGAGCCCGAACGCTGACAGGAAGTCGGTCATCGCAGGGCTCGGAGGTGGAACGCGTTTCGGGCGCTCAGAGGAAACACTGAGCCATTGATCGGCCGAAACGCGCTTCGACTTGACCGACTCCCGATCACTCGCCCGCGACGAAGCGTCGCGGGAATTTTCTTCATGCGACGAATAAGACGCGGTCGCGAACGCGCTACCGCGCTCTCTCGCTCGGCAGACGCGCGTCAGCCGCGCAGGAACGCGGCCACGCGCTGCAGCGCCTCGATGCGCTCGGGGAGCTGCGCAAGTACTTCGGCATAGCGCGCAGCAAGCGCCGGATCGGGCGTCACGGTCGCGGCTTCTTGCGCGTGCGCTCCGAGCAGCGTCGGCGCGTCCGTCAGATCGCCGACCCGCCCGAGCGCGTACAGCGCGAGCGCCGCGGCGCCGAGCGCCGTGCCGCCGGCCGACGACACGACGCGCAGCGGCCGGTTCATCACCGCGGCCATCATCTCGCGCCAGAGCGGCGCGCGAAACGCGCCGCCGGTCGCGTGCAGCGCGCGCACCGGCTCGATCGCGTCGAGCAGGCGGACGCTCGCCGCGAGCTGGAAGCAGACGCCCTCGAGCGCCGCGCGCACGAGGTGCGCGCGGCCGTGCTCGGTGCGTAGCCCGAGGTACGCGCCCGGCAGATCGGGATCCCAGAGCGGCGCGCGCTCGGGCAGCAGGTAGGGCAGCATGACGAGGCCGTCGCAGCCGGGCGGCGCGCTCGCGGCGAGCGCGAGCAGCGCGTCGGTGTCGCCCGCGAGGTCCGGCGCGACCGCGTCCGCGATCCAGCGCGCGACGTTGCCGCCGTTGCTCACCGCGCCGCCGACCGCCCAGTGCGTGTCCGTGAGCGCGTAGCAGAAGAGCGCGCCGCGCTCGTCGACGTACGGCGCGCGCACGATCATGCGCGCCGCCCCGCTCGTGCCGAGCGACAGCCCGACCTCGCCCGGACGCATCGCGCCGGTGCCGAGGTTGCCGAGCGGACCGTCGCCTGCGCCGACGACGATCGGTGTGCCCTCGGGCAGACCGACCTCGCGCGCCACCTCGGGGCGGAGCCGAAGCTGCGCGGTCGTCGGCAGGATCTCGGGCAGCTGATCCGCCGCCACGCCGCAGACGTCGAGGGCCGTCGTGCTCCAGCTCCGCGTCGCGAGCGACAGAAGCCCGCTGCCCGACGCGGACGAGAGCTCGGTCGCGAGCCGACCGGTCAGGTCGAGGAGCAGGTGCGCCTTGAGATCGATCCAGAAGCGGACGCGCCGCCACAGCTCGGGCTCGTTGCGCGCGAACCAGAGGAGCTTGACGAGCGGCGACATCGGGTGCACCGGCGTCCCGCTCTCGCGGTGCACGGATTGCGCGACGCCGGCGGCACGCAGCTCGCCGGCCTCTTGGGCCGCGCGTCCGTCGGCCCAGGTGACGAGCGGGGTCAGCGGACGGCACGCGGCGTCGAGCCCGATGAGGCCGTGCATCGCGCTGCAGACGCCGAGCGCCGCGACGCGCGCGCCGTCGGTCGCGCGCACGCACGCCGCGAGCGCCCGCCGCGCGTCCGCCGCGATTCTCTCCGGATCCTGCTCTTGACGTCCGGGCGCGGGCGAGCGCAGCGGGTACGCGACCTCCTCGGCGTGCTGCCAGCCGTCGCCGACGCCGAACGCGACCGCCTTCACGGCGCTCGTCCCGGCGTCGAGGCCGATCACCACCTCGGAGGGCGCGCTCATGCCCTCACGAGCCCGGCGCGCCCCCGGCGTCCGGCGGCAAGAAGAACGCCTCCGGCAGCTCGACGTGGCCCGCGGGCGCGAAGTTGCCGCACGGCGCGACGACGCACGGCGGTGCGGCGAAGCAGTCGAGCGCGACCGTCTCCGGCGGCGTCGGGCCCGGCGACGGCGAGCACCAGAGGAACTGCGGCTCCTGCCCGGCGACGTACACGTTGCCGGTGACGGTGCCGTCGTCGAGGTTGCGCACGATCGACCAGCGCTCGGCGCCGACGTCCTTGACGACCATCTGCCGGAGCCCGTCGGGCGAGAGCTGCACGCCGGACATCCGCTCGCCGGCGACGCGCACGACCAGCAGGTCGCAGCGGTTCGGCGCCGCGCAGACGGAACCCGCGGCGACGATCCGTCCGTCGCTCGCGAGGCTCACGGCCTCGAAGCCCGTCCCCTGCGCGCCAAAGCCGGGCGGATCGACGACCAGACCCGTCGCACCGCCGAACGCCGGATCGGGCTCGCCGTCGGCGAGGAAGCGCTGCAGCAGCACGACGTGACGATCGCCGCCGGCGGACTGGACCAGTCGGCTGCCGCTGGCGACGAGCCGCTCCTTGCCGTCGATCAGGATCGCGGCGGTACCGGAGCCGCTGCCGTCGATCGGCGGCGCGTACGACGGATCGCGCCGGCCGCTCGCGTCGAAGCGCGCGACCGCGAAGCGGTCGAGGACCAGCGCCGCGCCGTCGCCGGCCGCGACGAGGTCGCGCACGGCCGTCGAGCCGACGTCGACGATGCCGTCGCCGCCGTAGCTCGAGTCCCAGTCGCCGTCCGCGGTGAAGCGCGTCAGCAGGCCGGCGGTCACGATCGCCGCCTCGAGGTTCATCGCGACGAGCACGCCGCCGCTCGGCTGCGCCGCCACGGCGACCGCGGTGGCGCGGCTTCCACCGTTGCCGATCGGCGGATCGGGCAGGTCGGCGAAGCCGCCGTCGCCGAAGCTCGGGTCCGGGCTGCCGTCTGGGAGGAGCCGCCAGACGCCGACGTCGGCGGCGAGGATGCGGCCGTCGGGCAGGATCTCGAGGTCGGCTGCGGTGCGGCCGCGCAGCACGCCTTGGTCGCCGAACGACGGATCCGGCGAGCCGTCGGCGAGGAGACGCACGAGCGCCGGCTCGTCCTCGAGCCGGCCGCCGAGCAGCAAGCGTCCGTCGACGAGCCCGGCCGCGGCGCTGGCGCGAAAGCCCGTCGCGGGTCGCAGCACGCCGTCCTCGCCGAAGCTCGCGTCGCGGCTGCCGTCGGGACGCAGCCGCACGAGCGTCGCGTCCGCGCCGCCCGCGACGACGCGGTCCTGCAGGACGGCGGTGACGCCGCCGTCGGGCGCGACGAGGACGCCGCCGCGCACCACCGAGAAGAAGGCGTCCTGCGGGACGATGGCGATGCCGCCGTCGCCGAACGTCGGGTCGAGCGCGCCCTGCGCGTGCGCCGCCGAAACGCTCCCGAGGAGGAGCGCCGCCACGCCCAGGACGGCGTTGGCACAGCACGCTCGCGCGCTCCATCGAGAGCGTGCGCGCGGGGTCCGGACTCTCTGCCCCTGCCTGCTCGCGGTCGTGTCCACGCCATCGATGGACGCCGTGCGCATTCTCTTCTTTCGCACGACGCGCGCCGCGCGGGGAAGCGGGTCCGCCTTCGGACGCGCAGGTCCACCGCGGCGTCCGTCGGTCGTGCGGCGCGTCGCGTCACGTCGTGCGCGGGCGCGTCAGTAGAGCGTCGTCGACTCCGGCTCCTCGATGACGGTGTTCTCGAGGTGGCCCAGCCCCTCGATCTCGATGCGCACGACGTCGCCGGGCACGAGCCAGCGCGGCGGCGTCATCGCCGCCGCGACGCCGCTCGGCGTGCCGGTGCTGATGACGTCGCCGGGCTCGAGCGTGCACACGGTCGAGAGCAGCGCGACGAGCGCGAAGCAGTCGTGGATCAGGTCGCTCGTGCTCGCGTGCTGGCGACGCTCGCCGTTCACGTACGTGCTGAGCTCGAGCGCGTGCGGGTCACGAACCTGGTCCGACGTCGTGAGCCACGGCCCGAGCGGACCGTGGGTGTCGAACGACTTGCCGAGCGTCATCGTCGGCGCCTTGCGCTGCCAGTCGCGCACGCTGACGTCGTGGCAGATCAGGTAGCCCGCGATCACCTCGTGCGCGCGCTCGCGCGGCACGTGCCGACAGCGTCGACCGATGACGAAGGCGAGCTCGCCCTCGTAGTCGAGCGCCTCCGACACGCGCGGTCGGTGGATCGGGTCGTACGGTCCGGTGACGCAGCTCGTCTGCTTGTTGAAGAAGACCGGGAACTCCGGCTTCGGGCGCCCGGTCTCCGCGGCGTGCGCCGCATAGTTGAGGCCGATCGCGAGGAACTTCGGTGGCTTCGGCACCGGCGCGTCGAGGTGGACGTCGGCGAGCGCGAGCCGCGGCGCGCGCGCCGCCGCCTTGCGGAGCGCGTCGAGCGCGTCGGGTCCCGCGGCGAGGAGCGCGAGCATGTCGCCGGGCAGCGTCGCGTCGACGGCGCCGACGTCGCACACCGCGTCGCCTTCGACGACGCCGATCCGCTGGCGCCCCGCCTGCGTGAAGGTCGCGAGCTTCATCGCTCCTCCTCGGCCGTCGTCGTCGCCGCTTGCGCGGGCAGGCCGTAGAACGCGACCGCGTTGTCGTGGAAGAGCCGCCGCTGCTCGTCCTGCGCGCGACGCGCGACGATCGTGCGCAGCGTCTCGACCCAGCGCGCGAGCCCGCCCTGCAGGCGGCACACCGGCCAGTTGCCGGCGAAGAGCACGCGCTCCGCGCCGAAGCAGTCGAGCGCGTGGTCGACGAGCGGCGCGAGGTGGGCCGCAGCGGTGGCGATCGGACCGTCGAGCACCGTGAGCCCGGAGACCTTGCACCAGACGTTGGGCAGCGCGCCGATCGCCGCGAGGTCGCGCCGCCAGCGCGTCTCGTCGGCGGGCATCATGTGGACGTTGCCGCAGTGGTCGAGGACGAAGCGCGTCGCGGGACAGGCGCGCGCGAGCGCCGCGCCGTCGGCGATCTCGCCGGGACGCATGCAGAGGTCGAAGCAGAGATTCTGCTCGCCGAGCCAGCGCACGTCGTCGACGAACGCGGGCTCGAGGCAGCGTCCGGGCGGCGCGCCGGGTACCTGCAGGAGCTGGCGCACGCCCTTCGCAAACGGGTTGCTCGCAAAGCTCTCGACGTGCGTGCGGAAGCCCGGCGTGCCGGGACGTCCGGGGAGCACGGCGCCGCGAACGGCGTGTCGGCGCGCGCGCAGAGCTCGAGCGCGGCGCGCGCCTCTTCCTCCTGCTGCGCGGGCGCAGCCGCGATCTCCATGTACAGCGAGCGCTCGATGCCGGTGCCGCGCGCGTCCGCGAGATAGTCGGCGACGCCGAAGCGGCGCGCGAGCGCCGCGTAGCGCGGCTCATCGTGCAGCCAGGGGAGATCGAAGCGCGCGAGGTCCCAGACGTGCTGGTGCGTGTCGATGACCGCCTGCACGTCTCACGCTTGCTACGGCGCGGTCAGCCGAGCAAGCGCTCCAGCGTGCGGGCGTTCTCTTCCTCGCGCTCGGCTGCGCGCTCGAGCTCGGCGCGCACGCTCGGATCCTTCGCCTCGGCCGCGAGCGCTCGGTAGAGCGCGGCCCCCGAGCGCTCGAGCGTCGCGAGCAACGCCTGCTGCTCGCGCGGCGGCTTGCCGGCGAACAGCGCCGCCAGCGCGTCCGCGGGCGACGCGCTCGCCTCGGGAGACTTGGCCTCGAGCACCGCCTGCGTCTGGGTGACGAGCGCGATCGTCTTGCCTCGGGCGAGGTCACTCGCGTCTGCCAGACCATCGTGCGCCGTCCGCGGTGCAGCAGCGTCGCCTCGGCTTCGATCGTCGTGCCGGCCTTCCCCGCCGCGAGGAAGTTGGTCTTCGACTCGATGGTCGTCGTGCTCTCGCCGGGTTTCAGGTTGAGCGCGGTGCCGACGCCGCCCAGCGTGTCGGCGAACGCCATGATCGCGCCGCCGTGCAGGATGCCGGGCACGGTGCAGAGCTCGTCGCGCACCGTGAGCCGGGCGCGCACGCGCTCGGGGGACGCGTCGACGAAGCGGATGCCGAGGAGCCCCGGGAAGAGCGGGGCGAGGCGCTGCTCGAGCGTCGAGACGTCGATCATGGTCGCGCGTCTAGAGGTCGTGCGCGGCTCCGAGAAAGAGCCAGTTCGGCGCGTGCACGTGGTGCCAGTTGCGCCGCGCGTGAGCGGCGTCACACCTTCGCGATCACCTGATCCGCATACATCCGCAGCATGTCGATCTTCTGCTGCAGGGTCTGCGAGTCGATCGGCTCGACGTACGGGTTGCGGAAGCCGACGATGACGTCGGTCACGCCGCGGTCCTCGAGGCGCTTGACGCCGTCGACGGTGTAGGCGTCGAGCGAGATCACGTGCACCTCGAACGGCTCGCGCTCGCGGCCGTACTCGCGGCGCAGCTCCGCGAGACGCACGAGCAGCGCGTCGAGGTCGCCGCTACCCGCGTGCATCCAGCCGTCGCCGATGCGCGCCGCGCGACGCAGCGCCGCCTCCGCGTGCCCGCCGATCAGGATCGGCACCGGCTTCGCGGGCACGGGGCAGATCTTGATCGCCGGGACGTCGTAGTGCCGGCCGTGGAACTCGTAGTAGCCGCCCTTGGTCAGGCCGCGGACGATCTCGATCATCTCGTCCATGCGGCGGCCGCGCGTCTTCCACTCGGTGCCCGTCACCTGGAAGTCCTCGGGCCACGGGCTCGTGCCGACGCCGAACGCGAAGCGGCCGTCGCTCATCACCGCGACCGAGGCGACCGACTTCGCGACCAGCACGGGATGGCGAATTGGTAGCTTGACGACGAAGGTCGCGAAGCGCAGGCGCTCGGTCACCGCGGCGAGCGCCGGGATCAGCGAGAACGGCTCGATGAACGGCTTGTCCTCGAGGAAGCGCCGGTCGCCGTCGGGCGTGTAGGGATAGCGGCTGTCCGAGTCGCGCGGGTAGCAGATGCTGTCGGGGACGACGAAGGAGTGCCAGCCGGCCTCCTCCGCGGCCTTCGCGAGCGGCACGTAGTGCCGCGGATCGCACATCGACTCGGCGTACGAGAAGCGCATCCGCTTCGTTTGCGCCGCTCGGGGACGCAGCGCAAGCCGGTGCGAGCACGTGCGCAGCGCGGGTGGCGCGCAGGAAGTCGCGACGGCCCCCGCGTGCACGTGCCTCGTGCGCGTGCTCCGCGCGGGTGCTCGTGCGCGAGGCGCTTGCCGCGCCGCGGCACGACGTCGCGCACGACGCGGCGCCTCGCTTCAACCCACTCGGCGCCTGCGCTAGCGTCGACGCGAACCAAGGAGGGCGACCATGCACGTCGGCATGACGGCGATCTTCCAGAACCCCGAGGACGCACGTCCCGACCAGGACGTCTACGCGGACGACCTGCGGCTCGCGGATCTCGCCGAGCCGCTCGGCTTCGACTCGGTGTGGGGCGTCGAGCACCACTTCACCGACTACACGATGTGCCCCGACGTGCTGCAGTTCCTCACCTGGGTCGCGGCGCGCACCGAGCGCATCCAGATCGGCTCGATGGTGGTCGTGCTGCCGTGGCACGATCCGCTGCGCGTCGCCGAGCAGGTGTCGATGCTCGACACCATGTCCGGCGGCCGCTTCATCCTCGGCATCGGACGCGGGCTCGGGCGCGTCGAGTTCGAGGGCTTCCGCGTGCCGATGGGCGAGTCGCGCGAGCGCTTCGTCGAGGCGGCGGAGATGCTGCTGCGCGGCCTCGAGGACGGCTACTGCGAGTACCGCGGCAAGTTCCTCCAGCAGCCGCGGGCGCCGATCCGGCCGCGCCCCTTCAAGACCTTCCGCGGCCGCACGTACGCCGCCGCCGTGTCGCCCGAATCCTCGCGCCTCATGGCGCAGCTCGGCGTCGGCATCCTGATCATTCCGCAGAAGCCGTGGGAGCAGGTCGAGGCCGAGCTCGCCGAGTACCGCCGCATCTACCGCGACGTGAACGGCGCCGAGGCGCCGCCGCCGATCGTCGCCGGCTGGACGTTCTGCGACGAGAGCGCCGACCGCGCCCGCGAGATGGCGGTGCGCTACATCGGCGGCTACTGGCGCACGGTGATGAAGCACTACGAGCTACGCGGCGAGCACCTCGCCTTCATCAAGGGCTACGAATCCTACGCCAGGCTGCAGGAGATCATCCGCAGCGGCGGCGCCGACGCGCTCACCGAGTTCTTCCTCTCGCTGCAGGTCTGGGGCACGCCCGAGCAGTGCTACGAGCGCGTGCTCGAGAACCGGCAGCGCACGGGCTCGGAGAGCTTCGTCGCCGCGTTCAGCTACGCCGGCATGCCGCACGAGGAGGCGGTGCGCAGCATGCGTCTCTTCGCGCGCGAGGTGCTGCCGGAGCTGAAGGCGGTGCCGCCGCTCGCGCAGCAGGCCGAGGCGACGGCGCAGGGGGTGGCGGCGCGATGACGACCGGTCTGCGCACCGAGTTCCTCGACTACCGCGCCGACGACACGGTCTGCGAGGCATACGTCGCGCACGACGCGGCGCTCGACGCGCCGCGCCCCTGCGTGCTCGTCGCGCACGACTGGAGCGGTCAGAACCAGAGCATCCGCGCCATCACCGAGCGCGTCGCGGCGCTCGGCTGGGTCGGGTTCGCGCTCGACGTCTACGGCAAGGGCGTGCGCGGCGAGGAGACCGGCGACAACACCGCGCTCATGACGCCGATGCTCGCCGACCGCGCGCTGCTACGCCGCCGCCTGCTCGCCGGGCTCGAAGCGGCGAAGCGCCATCCCGCGGTCGACGCGCGGCGCATCGCCGCGATCGGCTACTGCTTCGGCGGGCTCTGCGTGCTCGACCTCGCGCGCGCCGTGCCGCCCGATCTCCTCGGCGTGGTGAGCTTCCACGGCGTCTTCCAGCCGCCGAACCTCGGCCCGCAGCCGCCGATCACCGCCAAGGTGCTGCTGCTGCACGGCTGGGAGGATCCGCTCGCGCCGCCGTCCGAGGTCCTCGCGATCGCGCGCGAGCTCACCGAGGCGAAGGCCGACTGGCAGCTCCACGCCTACGGTCACGCGATGCACGCCTTCACCTTCGAGGGGGCGTACTTCCCCGAGCGTGGAATCGTCTACGACGCGAACGCCGCGCGCCGCTCCTGGGCGGCGATGCGCGCGTTTCTCGAGGAGGTCTTCGCTGCTTGACCGGACGCGCGGCGGCAAAGCGTCGCGACATCCGGTAAGCTCGAGTCGATGTCCGTTGCAGTACCCTACCCCCGCGCGCGTCGCTGGCTCGTGATCTGGCTCGCGACGCTGAACGTGGGGATCCTCGGCATCGCGCTCGCGCTGGGCTTGACGCTGAACCGCCGCGCGCTCTGGCTCGCGGCGCTGGTGCCGATCGCGATCGTCCCGTTCTCCTACGCGCGCCTGCGCCTCGACCTCCTGCTGCAGCAGTCGCTCGCGCGGCTGCCGCGCGTGTTCGCGGTGGTCGCGGGGCTCGGCGTCGCGCTCGACTTTGTTCTTGTCGCGCAGCTCCTGACGCGCGGCTCGGACCGCCTCGCGCTGCTGCAGGGCACCGGCATCAACTGGGCCGGTCCCGTGTGGTTCAGCGCGCACGCGCTGCTCTTCTTGGGCTACGCCGCGCTCGGCCTCGTGCGCCTGCTGCGCCGCCCGGCGCGCGCGCTGTGGCGTCTCGTCGTGCCGCCGGCGAGCGACGACCTCGCGGGCGGGCTCGTGTCGCCGGAGCGGCGGCTGCTGCTGCAGCGCGCAGGGCTCGTCGGCGCCGGTGTGCCGTTCTTCGTCTCGCTCTCGAGCGTGCCGCTGTCCTACGACCTGCGCGTCGAGGAGCGCGAGCTCGAGCTGCCGAACCTGCCGCCCGAGCTCGACGGCCTGCGCGTCGCGCACCTGTCCGACATCCACGTCGGCGGCGTCATGACGCGCGAGCGGCTCCTGCGGATGGCGGAGCTGGTGAACGCGTCCGAGCCCGATCTCGTCGCGCACACCGGCGACTTCCTCACGCACCGCAGCGGCGACTTCGATGCGCCGCTCTACGACGCGCTCGCCCTGATCCGCGCGCCCTACGGGCAGTGGGCCTGCCTCGGCAACCACGACTTCGACGATCCGGAGCGCTTCGAGCGCAAGCTCACCGCCGCGGGCGTGCACGTGCTGCGCAACCGCGCCGAGCGCATCGAGGTGCGCGGCGTGCCGATCGAGATCGTGGGCGCGGACTTTTTGTTTGCTCGGGAGCGCCGCGAGGAGATCTACGCGCGCCTGATGTCGTCCTTCCCCGAGCGCGACGGCACGCTGCGGATCTTCCTGAACCACGACCCGCGCGCCTTCCTCGAGATCCCCGAGAGCTGCGCCGACCTCGTGCTTTCGGGCCACACGCACGGCGGCCACGTCGGCGTGCAGGTCACGCGCGACCGCGCGATCACGCTCGTCGGGCTGGTCGGCATCCCCGATCAGGGCGTCTTCGAGCGCGGCGACATGCGGATGTTCGTCACCCGCTGCGTCGGCTACTACGGCTACCCGATGCGCGTCGGCATCCCGCCGGAGATCGCGCTGCTCGTGCTGCGCGCGCCGGGCGCGCGCACGACGCGGACGTAGCGAGCGCGCGGCCGCGCCGCGGACGGTCCGGGGGCGTCGAGCGGGCCCGCGCCGCTAGCGCGTCTCGAACGTCATCGCCGCGTCGCTCGCCGGCAGCCCTTCTGCGAGCCAGCACCGTGCCTCGCGGCGTCCGCGCAGCTCCGCCTCGAGGTGCGCCAGCACCGCGGCGCGGGTGAGCTCGACCTGGCGCTCGCCGCTCATCGTCTGCGGCAGCTCGGTCTCGCAAACCGCGCCACAGGCGAGGATGTCGACCGCGCCCGGCCCCGCGCCGACCGCGAGCTCCGCCGCGAGCCGTGCGATGCCGCCCGGGTCCATGACGGAGCCGGCCGCGCCGACGGCAGGACAGGCGATCGCGAGGTCCGAGTTGATCACGCCAGGCACGTCGATGCCGATGAAGCCGATGTGGTTCGCGCCGTGCAGCGTGACCATCGTGACGGGCGGCGCCGCGCGCTCGAAGGCGCGGTGCGGATCGGCGAGCGGCACCAGCATGTCCGCGTCGCCGGCGACGATCAGCATCGGCACCGATCCGGAGTAGAAGTCGGGTCCGAAGAAGCACGACGCGGGCGCGAGCGCGACCGCGGCGTCGAGGTCCGCGATGCGCCAGTGCGGGTGGTACGCCGCGATCAGCACCGTGCCGCCGCCGAGCGACAGCCCGCCCATGCCGCGCCTCTCGGCGTCGATCACGGCCGCGAGGTCCTGGCCCGCCGCGCCGGCGCCGAGCTGGTCCATCACGAAGTCGACGTCGGCCGGCTGGCTCGCCATGTCGCCGACCGTCGGTCCGCCCGGCGCGCCGCCGCTCGACAGCGGGAAGGTCGGCGCGACGACGACGTAGCCGTGGCTCGCGAGGTGGCGTCCGATCGGCATCGCCTCGCCGTTGCCGCTCGTGAAGCCGTGCGCCCAGCCGACGATCGGGAACGGCCCGTCGCTCGTCCTCGGCGGGGCGTTCGTGCTGGCCGTCTGCGCCGGATACCAGACGCGCGTCGGCAGACGGCGCTCGGGCGAGCCCGGGTAGCTGCCGTTCGGGGCGGTCGAGCGCGAGGCGTCGACGAGCACGAGCGTCCGCTCGCCGACGGGATACGGACCTGGCGCGGCGAACGTCGCGAGGTCGAGCGACGATCCGGACGAGCCGTCGCAGACGTCGCCCGGGCCGTCGCCGCCGCTCGCCTGGCACGCCGTCGTCGGTCCCCGGATGACGATGCGGTTCGTCGTATTCTTGACGTAGCGCCCCGGTCGCTCGACCCAGCGCCCGCAGTATTCCGCGGAGCCGATCGTGACGTGGGTCTCGAGGAACTCGACCGGCCCCGTCAGCGGGTCGTTCGCGTACGGCACGCCCTGCAGCGTCACCGCGAGCGTGCCGGGGCGATAGTGGATGCGTCGTACGCTGCCCGGCTTGACGGGGTTGTCGACGTAGCGGAAGCCCGGCCCCGAAGCCTTCCACTTGGTGCAGTCGAGGATCTGCTCGGCCGTCACCCTGCCGTTCGTGACGAAGCGCACCTCGGTCTGCGCGGGGCAGAGCGGGCTCTGCAGGGACAGCAGCGCGGGGTCCTTCGCGAAGCGGAACGTGATGCGATCCTGTCGCGGCTGGGCGCCGTCGACGGCCGTCAGGCGCTGGCCGCCGGTGAGCGTCACCAGCGCCTGCGCCGTGGAGACCGAAGCGAGCAGAGCCGAAGCGACCAGAGCCAAGCGAAGGAGCGCATGGGGCATCGTGGATCCTCTGCGTGTCGGGGAGGAGCTGCGTCCGGCGGACGTCGGCGCGGACTATGCCTTCGCGGTCGGGCCTTCAAACGATCCGGCGTTTCCGCGCCCACTCACGGAGAAGGAGGCGCTGCATATTTCGCCGCGACGCATGCGGCGCAGCGCTGCGCTCGATCAGTGGCTCGACGCGCTGCGCGGGACGCTTCCCCGACGCCCGCGCTTTGCGCTAGGAGGCGCGCGTGGGCTCCCCGGCGCACCCGCTTGCCCCCGCCGACACCTTCGACCCGAGCGCCCCTTCCGCGTCGCCAGGTCGCACGCTGCTGCGCTGGCTCGCGTTCCCACTGCTGCTCGGAGCGCCGCTCGCGGCAGCGGTGGTGCTGATGCCGCTCCTCGGCACGGCCCCCGCCCTGCTGCTGCTCGAGCTGCTCGCGCTCTTCGCGATCGCGGCCGCCGAGCGCGCCATGCCGTACACCGACACCTGGCTGCGCTCGCACGGCGACGTCGCGACCGACGTCGCGCACGTCGCGGTCTCGGGCGTGACGGTCGCGCAGCTCGTACGGCCGACGCTCGACGCGATCGCCGTCGTCGTCGCCGGCTGGCTCGCGGCGCTCGGCGTCGGCGGCTGGGTGACGCTGTGGCCGACTTCGTGGCCGCTCGTCGCGCAGCTCGCGCTCGCGCTGCTGGTCGCCGAGCTGCCGCAGTACTGGCTGCACCGCTTGCAGCACGAGCACGAGACGCTGTGGCGCTTCCACGCGGTGCACCACAGCGCGCCGCGGCTCTACTTCCTGAACGCGGCACGCTTTCATCCGGTCGACATCGCGCTGCTCTACACCGTCGGCTACGTGCCGCTGATCGCGCTCGGCTGCCCGGAGCAGGTGCTCGCGCTCTTCCTGCTGTTCGACGGCGTCTTCGGCATGCTGCAGCACGCGAACCTCGACGTTCGTCTCGGGCCGCTGAACCGCGTCTTCAGCATGGCGGAGCCGCACCGCTGGCATCACTCGCGCGAGCTCGTCGAGGCGAACACCAACTACGGCTCGAACCTGACCGTGTGGGACGTCGTCTTCGGCACCTACTACCTGCCGCCCGACGTCTCCCCGCCGACCGACGTCGGCATCCCGGACATGCCGCGCTTCCCGAGCGGCTACCTCGGGCAGCTCGCGGCGCCGTTCCGCTGGCGCGACGTCAAGCAACGCTCGGCCGGCGCGTCGTGAGCGCGCTCGTCGCGACTCCGCCGTGCGGCGCCACGCGCGCGCGAGCGCTCCACCGGTGCGCGCGCACGCGCTTCACCGGCGCGCGCCGAGCGCGGCGAGACGCGCGATCCGCCGCTCGAGCGTCGGGTGCAGCGCGACCACGATGCCGTGCCGGCGCGCGAAGCCGCCCGCGTGCGCCTTCTCGTGGCGCTCGCCGTGCTCGCGCGCCAGGCGGGCGGCGTCCTCCCACGTGCGCAGCGCGCGCTCGAACAGCGGCGCTTCGGCGTGCGCCGTCGCGAGCTGCTGCAGCGCCTGCGCGTGCGCCGCGGCGAGCCGCGCCGACACCGCTTCCGGACCGACGATGAACAGGTGCTCGAGCCAGCGACCGGCGTCGATCACGCCGCCGCGCGCCGCGAGGTCGGTGAGCGCGCGCGCGAGCGCGTCGGGGTTGCGCGTCAGCTCGACGGCGGTCGCGTCGGCGAGGTAGCGCCGGCTGCGCAGCGCGAGCGCGAGCAGCGGCCCGAGCACGAACAGCACGGTGAGCAGCACGAGCACCTTCGCGAGCGTGCCGAAGAGCGCGAGCGGCAGGAAGAGCATCGCGCGCGCGAGCTTCAGCGGACGTCGGATCCCGCGCGCCGACTCGAAGTCGAGAAAGCGCGTCACCTCGTCCATCGTGCCGGCGTCGAAGCGCTCGGCGAGGACGCGCGCGACGCGCTCGACGTCGGCCGGATCGGCGGCGCGCCGCCGCCAGACCTTGGTCCACACCTCGCGCAGCGCCGCGCGCGCCGGCGCGCTCATCGGGGCATCGAGCAGCGTCAGCACGACCGACATGGTCTGGAACACCGAGACCAGCAGCAGCGAGCCGCGCAGGTCGCCGTTCGCCGCCGAGCCGACGAGGTGGGCGACGACCGCCTGCGTCTCGGCGCGGTCGAGCTCGTCGAGCAGGCGGCGCGCGACGACGACGGTCGCGTCGTCCGGCGAGGTGCCGATCACGCCGGCGTTCGCCGCAGCGCCGTCGACCAGCAGCACGCGCGGCGCGCGCACGCCGCAGGCGACCGCGACCTCGCTCGCGACGTTCGCGAGCTGGCGCTCCTCGAGGTCGCCGGGACGCAGCTCGCGCGCGCCGAGCGCGTGCACCATGCCGTCGACGCCGGACGCGAGCAGCCAGCGCCAGAGCGCGAGCCAGACGACGAGCGCGACCACGACGCCGGGCGCGAGCACGACGACCGCGGCGGCGAGCCGGCCCATCTCGCCGGGCTCGCCCGCGAGCGCGATGCCGTACGCGTCCATGTAGCCCTCGATCGGCGCCCAGAGCGCCTGCGGCAGCGGCAGCACGAGCCGTGCTGCGCCGAGCGCGATCGCGAGCGTCACGACCACGGCCGGGGTCGCGAGCACCGCGGCAGCACCGCCCATTGCGAGCACGGTGAGCGCGCACAGCGCCGTGAGCACGAGGCTGCCGCGGCGGTGCCGGCGCTGCGCCTCGAAGAACGGCACGCGCTCGACCGGCCCAGGGATGGACGGCGGCGCGAGCGTCTCGGGCGTGCTCGTCATGGGCGACGCTCTTGTGCTCCCGTCCCGCGCGCGTCGCAAGCCTCGGCGCCCGAACGCGGAGCCGCGGCGCGCGACCTGCGAGGCCACCGGCGCGGCCCCGAAAACGCCAAAGCCGCGGCCGCGGAGCGCCGCCAAGCGTTGCCGCGGTCGCGAGGGTGGCGCTAGGACAGGCGGACGGAGGACGTCGAATGACGCAATCGAACGAGACGGCCGCGGCGGGTCCGCTCGCCGGCGTGCGCATCCTCGCGATCGAGCAGATGCAGGCGCTGCCGTTCGCGACCCAGCTGCTCGCGCGCATGGGCGCCGAGGTGGTGAAGATCGAGCACCCGGTGACGGGCGACTCGGGACGCGGCGCGCTGCCCGCGGTCAAGGACGTCGACGGGCGCAGCGTCGGCGCGACCTACCTGCGCAACAACCTCGACAAGAAGAGCGTCGCGATCGACCTCAAGCACCCCGAGGGACGCGAGCTGGTGAAGCGTCTCGTGCCGCGCTTCGACGTCCTCGGCGAGAACTTCAAGCCGGGCACGATGGACCGCATGGGGCTCGGCTACCGCGACCTCGAGCCGCTGCACCCCGGGCTGGTCTACGTGTCGGTGTCGGGCTTCGGGAACCTCTTGCCGTCGCCCTACAGCTCGTGGCCCGCGTACGCGCCGATCGCGGAGGCGATGGGCGGCTTCTACGAGTACCGGCGCGAGGAGAACGCACCGCCGGCCGTGAGCCCGGCGGGCGCGCTCGGCGACATCGGCTCGTCGCTGTTCGCCGCGATCGGGCTGCTCGCGGCGCTGCGCGAGCGCGACCGCACCGGCCGCGGGCAGCACGTCGACGTCGCGATGTTCGACGCGATGATCGCCATGGCCGACATCGTGCCGCACTTCTGGTCGATGGGCGTGCGCGGCAAGCGACGCACGCCGGGCATCTTCGACGGCTTCAAGGCGAAGGACGGCTGGTTCGTCGTGCAGGCGGTGCGCGAGCACCAGCTCGCGCAGCTCGCGCGCGCGGTCGGACACGCCGAGTGGCTCGAGGACCCGCGCTTCGCGACCCGCGACGGCTGGCGCGAGCACATCGAGGACGTCGTGCGTCCGGGCATCGAGGCGTGGGCCGCGTCGCGCACCAAGCTCGAAGCCGCGAGCGAGCTCGCCGAGCAAGGCATCGCGGCCGGTCCGTGCTTCGACACCGAGGACCTGCTGCGCGACCCGCACGTCGCGAGCCACGACATGCTGCTGCGCATCCCGCGCCCGGACTCCGACGAGCCCATGCTCGTCGTCGGGAACCCGATCAAGCTGTCGAAGACGCCGGAGCGCCCGCCGCGTCGCTGGCCGACGCTGGGCGAGCACACCGATCAGGTCCTGCGCAGCGAGCTCGGGCTCCGCGACGACGATCTGCGCGCGCTGCGCGACAAGAAGGTGATCGGCGGCTGACGCGCGAAGACCGCGCGTCGGCCGCTCGACCGGCGTACGTCAGGCGGTCTCGAGCGCGACCGCGACGCCGTGGATGACCGCGGCGATGCGCACCGCGTCCATCACCGCGTCCTCGGAGAGGCCGCCCTCGCGCACGGTCTTCTCGTGCGCGCCGAGGCACACCTCGCAGCCGTTGATCGCGCTCACGGCGAGCGACATCAGCTCGAAGTCGACCTTCTCGCCCTTGGGCTGCGCGATGCGCTGCATCCGCAGGCGAGCGGGCTTCTTCTCGTACGCCTCGCCGAGCATGTGCTTCGAGCGGTAGAAGACGTTGTTCATGCCCATGAGCAGCGCGGCTGCTCGGGCGTCGTCGATCACGGCCTCGTCGATCCCCGCGGCGCGCGCGTCGGCGAGCACGGCGTCACGCAGGGCCGGGTTGCGCGCCGCGTACGCGGACGCGAGCGCGACCCCCCAGCGCTGGGGCGGAGTCAGAGACTCCGCCCCGAGCACCGACTGGAGGCCGATCTTCAGGTCGCGTGCCGCGTCGGGCAGCGACTCTCGTAGGGTCTCCAGAGATGACATCGTTACCTCAGACCTTCAGCGTCGGCTGGCCCTTCTCCCAGTTGCACGGGCAGAGCTCGTCGGTCTGCAGCGCGTCGAGCGTGCGGAGCACCTCGTTCACGTTGCGGCCGACGGACAGGTCGTTCACCGACACGAAGCGGATCACGCCGTCCGGGTCGATGATGAAGGTCGCGCGGAGCGCGACGCCCGCCTCGGGGTGCAGCACACCGAGCTGCTCGGCGAGCTTCGGCGTCAGGTGGATCATCGGGAACGGCAGGTCCTTCAGATCCGGGTGCTCCTTGCGCCAGGCGAGGTGCGAGAACTCGTTGTCGGTGCTGCCGCCGAGGACCACCGCGTCACGCTCGGCGAAGTCCTTGGTGCGACGGCCGAACTCCGCGATCTCGGTCGGACAGACGAAGGTGAAGTCCTTCGGCCAGAAGAACAGGACGATCCACTTGCCCGGGAAGTCCTTGTTCGTGACGTCCTTGAACTCCTTCCCCTTCTCGAGGGAGACGGCGGCGCGGACCTTGAAGTCGGGGAGACGATCACCAACGGTCAACATGCTTTCTCTTCCTTCCTTTCTTTCTCTCGGTTGTTGAACGCAGACGGATCGACGCGGACGAGCGACGATCACGCTACGGGCGCGCCGCGGATCAGCTCTTGCGACGCTTCTTCGCGCGGTGGCGACCGCGCATGACCACGGCGTACTCGCGGACCTCGAACTCGGCCGGCGGCTCGAGGCGGCTCACCGTCACCGCGTCCCAGGGGACGTCGTAGATGGCGCCGGTGACGTCGTCGATGAAGTGGTGGTGCGGCTGGACGTTGGGATCGAACACCACCTTGCCCTCCGCGAGCACGAGCGGGCGCAGGAGGCCCTTTTCGACGAACAGGTTGAGCGTGTTGTAGACGGTGGCGCGCGAGACCAGCGGGAAACCCTCGCGGACCTTGGCGAACACGACGTCCGCGGAGGGGTGGTCGGTCGCGCGCAGCGCGTACTCCGCCACCGCGACGCGTTGCGCCGAGGGCTGAATGCCGCGGCTCTCGAGGAGCTCCATGACCCGTCGATCCATCGTCTAGGTCTAGACTAAGTCTAAATCCAGATGAAGTCAACCCTGTGGACGCGTTTGGCCGCATGTTGCGGCCCGGCCTGGCGTTGGCGCGCCGGCGCCGGACGCCCTACCGTGTCGGCCATGTCGCGCAGCCGGGCCTCGCTCGAGGTGGGAGTGCTCTCCGACACGCACGGCCTCGTGCGTCCGGAGGCGCTCGACGCGCTCGCCGGCGTCGCGCGCATCGTTCACGCCGGCGACGTCGGCAAGCCCGAGGTGCTCGACGCGCTCGCGCGCATCGCGCCGGTCACCGCCGTGCGCGGCAACAACGATCGCGGGGCGTGGGCCAATCGCTTGCCCGAGCGCGCCGTCGTCGAGCTGTGCGGCGCGCGCGTCCTCGTGCTGCACGATCGTCACGAGCTCGACCTCGATCCGCGCGCGGCTGGCTTCGCGGCCGTCGTGTGCGGGCACTCGCACCGACCGAGCATCGAGCGGATCGACGGCGTCCTTCATCTCAACCCGGGCAGCGCCGGCCCGCGACGCTTCCGTCTGCCGATCGCGCTCGCGCGTCTCGCGGTCGCGGACGACGGCCGCATCGACGCGTGGATCGTCGAGCTCACGCCGCACGCGTGAGCGCATCTTGATCACTCGCTCGATCGTCTCGCGCGCTCTGCGCTGCCGCCCGTGAGCAGCGCTCTGCCGACGTCTTCGTCAACGCGCGGCGTTCGAGTGCCATGAAACGCTCGCTCGTGCGCGCTCTCGTGCGTGGCACAGGCACTGCTTCCGCGGGCATGAGCCGACACCACGATCACCCCACCAACGAACCCGAGTTCGAGTCGTGCGACGTGCACGACGACGACGCCGTCTACGACAACTGCGGCGAGCGCATCCCTGGATTGTCGCGCCGCAAGCTGCTCGCGCGCGCCGCAGGGCTCGCCGCGGCGACACCGTTCGCGACCTCCGGTCTGCTCGGATTGCTCGGCAAGGGATCCGAAGCGGAGGCCGCGGGCAAGCTCCCGTTGCGCGGTCGCGAGCCCGCGAAGCGCGGCACGTATCTCATCCGTGGCGGCTACGTCGTCAGCATGGACGACACGATCGGCAACATTCCGGACGCTGATGTCCTCGTGCGCGACGGCGTCATCCTCGAGATCGGCAAGGGCCTGCGACCGCGCGGCGCGCAGGTGATCGACGCCTCGCGGATGATCGTCATCCCGGGCTTCGTCGACACGCACTGGCACGTGTGGAACGGGCTGCAGCGCAACCTGCTCGCGCCGGGCTTCGAGTACTTCCCGGCGAAGACCGCGACCGCGCCGCACTACACGCCCGAGGACTTCTACAACAGCGACATGCTGTCGTTCATGGAGGCGTTCAACGCCGGCATCACGACGGTCAACAACTACGCGCACAACACGCGCACCACGGAGCACGTCGAGGCGGAGCTGCAGGCGCACCTCGATGCCGGCATCCGCGGCCGCTACAACTGGAGCACGATCGACGGACAGCCGGGCAACGTGCCGCTGCCCATCGACGAGATCCGCCGCATCCACGCGAAGTGGTTCTCGTCGTCGTCGCCCTTCGAAGGTCTCACCGACCTCGGCATCGGCTTCCGCAACCCGGCGTCGAACATCGACACGTTCAACGTCGACACGTCGATCGCGGTCGAGCTCGGCCTGCCGCTGATCACGCATTCCGGACAGAGCGCACGCGGCATCGACGCGACCCAGCTCCGCTCGCTGGGCTTCCTCGGACCGAAGACGATCCTCGTGCACTACGTCCACGCGACCTCCGAGGACCGCGCCGCGATGGCCGAGACCGGCGCCTCGCTGAGCTACTCGATCCACTCCGAGCTGCGCCTCGGCACGCGCGGCAACCAGCAGGAGCAGATCCTGCGCATGGTCGCCGACGGCGTGAACGTGTCGCTGTCGTGCGACGCGAACTCGCTCGGCCCGATCTCGCACTTCCAGGCGATGAACGTGGTCTACAACATCGGCATCCCCTGGCTCGGGACGACCAGCGAGGAGCTGCCGGCGCTCACCTTCCGCGACGTGCTGAAGATGGCGACGATCAACGGCGCGGTCGCGATGGGCCTCGGCGACGTCACCGGGTCGCTGACGCCGGGCAAGCGCGCGGACATCGCCTGCGTGCGCGCGGACGACCTCAACATGGTGCCGGCCGCGGATCCGGAGTGCGCGCTGGTGATGTCGGCGAGCGTGGCGAACGTCGACACGGTGCTGTGCGACGGACGCCTCGTGAAGCGAGGCGGCAAGATCCTGCGCTTCCCGATCGACACCATCATCCGCCGCGCGGCGCGCTCGGCGTTCGTGATCCGCATGCGCGCGGGCGGCCGGCTGACGCCGCCGACCACGACGCCGCCGGCGTTCTGACGCGGCTTGGGCGGGCGCGACGCCGGCTCGGGTCACCGGCGTCGTTCACGGCACGCGCGCGAGCCCTCCGCGCGCGTGCCGTGCCCGCCCGTTCCTTTCCTTACGCGGCGGCGCTGTAGACGACCGGGAAGTGCTCGATCCCGGCGACCAGCGTCGAGGCCGCGCGCTTCGGCGTCGTGCCGGGCGCGGGCTGGATGTCCGGCAGGCGCGAGATCAGCTCCCGCACCATGACCTTGAGCTCGAGGCGCGCGAGGTTCGCGCCCAGGCAGAAGTGCGGCCCGATCCCGAACGCGAGGTGCGGGTTCGGGTTGCGCGTGATGTCGAAGCGATCGGGGTCGGCGAAGACTTCCTCGTCGCGGTTCGCGCTCTGGTAGAGCATCAGCACGCCCTCGCCGGCCGCGATCTTCTGACCGCGGATCTCGGTGTCGCGCGTCGCCGTGCGACGGAAGCAGATGATCGGCGAGACGTAGCGCAGGATCTCCTCGACCGCGCCGTCGAGCAGCTCCGGACGCGCGCGCAGCAGCTCGAGCTGGTCGCGGTTCTCCATCAGCGCGAGCATGCCGCCCGAGATCGCGTTGCGCGTGGTCTCGTTGCCCGCGACGAGGAGCAGCGTCATGAACATGATGATCTCGTCGTTCTCCATCGACTCCTCGTCGGGCGCGAGCATCCCCTCCTCCTGCGCCGCGACCAGGATGCTGACGAGATCCTCGCGCGGATTGCGCCGGCGATCCTCGAAGACCTCCTTCAGGTAGTTGCCGTACTCCGCGTACGCGGTGACCGCGTCGTTCATCTTGACGGGGTCGTCGTAGTTCCCCGCGACGCCGATCAGACGGTCCGACCAGTCGTGGAAGCGGTCGAAGTCCTCCTCCCGGATGCCGAGCATCTGGGCGATGATGTAGAGCGGTAGCGGGACCGCGACGTCGCGCACGAGATCGCACTCGCCGCGCGGCGCGACGCGATCGACGATCTCCTTCGCGAGCTCGCGGATGCGCTCGTGCAGCAGCCCGACCATGCGCGGCGTGAAGCCGCGGTTGACGAGCTTGCGCAACCGCTGGTGACGCGGGTCGTCCATGCAGATGATCGACACCATCGCGTCGTTCTCGAGCAGCACGCCCTTCGCGGCCGAGAACACCTCGGGGTTCTTCGAGACGTCGAACACGTCCTGGTAGCGCGACAGCACCCAGAGCTGCGACTTCGGATCGCGGTAGACGGGAGCGTTCTGACGCAGCCAGCGGTAGGTCGGGTGCGGGTCGCCCGCGTAGAGGCTCGAGTCGGTCATGTCCGGCGTCATGGTCTCTTTCCTCGAGAAGCGATAGAGGACCGCAGCGGGCCGAGGGGGCTGCGGCCGCTGGTGACGCTTTGTAAACTAGCTCTTCACGCGATGTCAACGAGGGCCAAGACCGAGCGCGCACGCCGCACGACGACGCGAACGCGCAATCGCCCCGCACGGCGCCGTCGCCTCGCGCCCGCCGACCGGCGGCGCGAGCTGATCCGCATCGCCGGCGACATCCTGACGCGCGAGGGCGTCGACGCGGTGCAGTTCGCGCGCGTCGCCGCCGAGGCCGGCGTGACGCGGCCGCTGGTCTACAAGTTCTTCGAGAGCCGCCAGGCGCTGATCATCGCGGTGCTCGAGGACTTCGCGGCCGAGCTCGCGGAGCGCTTCGGACGCGGCGCCATGCAGCGCATCCCGGGCAGCAACGCCGAGGCCGCGCGCATCTTCGTCGAGGCGGTGTGCGACACGATCGAGGAGCGCGGCGCCGGCCCGTGGCACCTGCTCGACGCGAAGGGACCGGATCCGGCGATCGCGCGCCGCGGCCAGGAGATCCTCGACGCGATCGTCGAGCCGTGGAAGGAGCGCATCGCCGAGGCCGCCGGCACGTCGCCGCGCGAGACCGCGACGCTCGCGCGCATGATCGTCGCCGCGGGGCGCGCGGCGCTCGAGCTCTGGTGCAACGGCGTGCTGACGCGCGAGGAAGCGGTGCGCGACACGGCGCGCGGCGTCGGCGCGCTGGTCGAGGGCTTCGCCGCCGCACGCTCGCGCGCGGCGCGCGCGCGACGCTAGCCGCGAAGCCGAGCCGCCGCCCCGACGCGGCGGAGCGAGCGGGCCGTGACCGAACGCGCGCCGCAAGCGACGCCGCGCGACACCCCATTGACTGAAGGAATCCGGCGCACGCGGACGGCCGGACCCGTGCCGCGCGACGTCAGGACGCGAGCCGCGCGTCCGCCCAGCGCAGCACGCGCTCGCGCAGCCGGCGGCCGTCGCGCCGTCCCATCTCGTACGTCGCCTCGAGCCGCGCCGGGCTCGCGTAGTCCCACTTGGCGATCGGCACGTCGGTCTCGGGCGCGACGTAGAAGCGCTGCGCGCTCGACGGCAGGGAGTCGGCCGCGGCCGGGCGCGTGAGCAGCACCAGCACCTTCCCCGCCCGCGCCTTCTCCGACAGCGCGCGCACCGGAACGTTCTCGACGAAGCCGCCGTCGACGTACGTGCGCCCGCCGTCGCGCGGCAGCCGCGTGACGAACGGCGTCGCCGACGACGCGATCACCGCGTCCTCGATCGCCGCGGCGCCACCGAGCTGCTGCGCGGTGACCACCTCGACGCCGAGCCCCGGCGGCGGCGCCTCGGGACCGTGCAGGATCCCGCCGCGCTTGCGCTCGCGGTAGCCGCGCAGGGCGCCCCACAGCGAGGGCAGGAAGCGCGCGTGCGGCTCGACGTAGGCGAGCAGGATGCGCACCGGGCCCGCTTCGCGCAGACGCTCGAGACCGCAGTCCGCGAGACCGCTCGCGACCGTCTGCCGGTAGATCGGCTCGTGCGGGAAGACGCGGCCGCGCCCGATCCGCTCGGGGTAGAAGTTGCGCCGGTTCGCCGCCGCGAGGCGCAGGAAGCAGTCCATCATCGACGGCACCGAGCGCGCCGCGAGCCCGACCGCCATGCACGCGCCGGCCGACACGCCGGCCCACTCGACGGGCTCGGGCAGCTCGGCGCGCACCTCCTCGAGGAAGCCGACGCTCCACGCCGTGCGGCAGCCGCCGCCGGCGAGCACGATCGCGAGGCTCATCGCGCCGCTGTCCGCTCGGCCGCGAGCTCCGCCGCCGTGCGCTCGCGCGCGACGACCTCCGCGACCTCGGCGAGCACCGCGCGCCGCGCGCCCTCGACGTCGATCAGCGGCGCGCGCCGGGCCGCGGCGACCTCCTCCGCGGTGTAGGGCGCGAAGTCCGCGGGCACCTCGTCGCCGCCGAAGCGACGGACGACCCAGGTGACGAGCTCCGCGGTTTCCGCGTCGTCGAGCTGCGCGCCGGTGACGTTCGGCAAGCGGATGACGTAGTCGCGACCGGACCGCACGCGCATCATGCGGCCGAGCGTCCCGTCGAGCGCCGGCACGAGCCCGGGCGTCTCGCGACCGTCGGCGAGATGACAACCCTGGCAATGCAGCGCGTAGTTGACCTCCGGCGAGTAGGCGCGCGCAGGCTCCGCCGTCGGAACCGACGCGCCGAGCAGCAGCACGGCGAGAGCGCGCGCGACGAGCGCCGCGCGCGTCACTTGGCGACGCCGATCACCACCGACACGGAGCAGTGCACGGCGCGGCTCTTGGTTCCGAAGCACCACAGGAGGCTGTTGTTCTTCCACAGCACGTAGGGCGGCTTCTCGCCCTCGGTGCGCATGCACTGGCAGCGCATGCAGAGCGTCGAGCCGCAGCAGTCGTTGTAGGAGACGACGTAGTCCTTGCCGTCCGCTGGGTTGCGGCAGGTCCCGATCCAGGTGATCGGCGACATCTCGGTGCCCGGCGGGCACGCGTTCACGGTGCCGCCGCAGCACGAGCACAGGAAGCCGTCGATCGCGCAGTGCCGCCAGTAGTTGCAGCTCGTCGGATCGCCGGCCTCGCCCTCGATGAGCGAGTCGTCGGGAATCGCCGCGTAGCCGCGCGCGACCGGCAGCAGCGGCAGCCCGGCCGTGCCCACCAGCCACGCGCCGAGACGCGCGAGCGCGCTGCGGCGCGACGTCGTGCGCGCGAGACCGCGGGCGAGCTTCTCGGCGACGCGATCGATCGCGGTGCGGGGCGTGCGCAGGCTCATGCGTGACCTCCGTGCATCGCGGCGCGACGTTGCTCGCGCTCGACGTAGTCCTGCAGCGTCGCGACGCCGAGCCGCTCCGCCTCGAGCAGGCTCTCGAGATGCTCGCGGTTGTTCACGAGCCCTTTCGAACGAATCGTTCCGGCTGCGTCAAGGAGCACTGCGTAAGGGACGCGCGGCACCTGCCAGGTCGCGCCGAGCACCGGCGACAGCACGCACGGCAGCGACTCGAGCCCGTGCTCGCGCACGAGAGCCCGGTGCTCTTCGGCGTCGCCGTCGCCCGCGAGGATGACGCGCACCCGCGCGCGCTCCGCGTGCGCGAGCGCGCGCAGCACCGGCAGCACCGTCTTGCAGATCGGGCACGACGTCGAGAGGAAGAAGAGCAGCGTGCTGCGTCCGTCGTCCGACGGCGCGCCGACCGCGAGCGTCGCGCCGTCGAGCGTCGTCGAGGGCACGATCGGAGCGGGCTCCCCGACCGCGGGACCGCGGCCGATCGTCAGCGCACCCACCGGCGCGATGCGCTCGTGCAGGATGCCGACCTGGCGCGCGAGCGCGACCACGATCACGGCGAGCACGAGCACGACCGCCCACAGGACGAGGTTCGAGACCAGCAGCGCGTCGCTCATGCGCGCGACTCCGCGCGCAGCCGCGCGAGCGCCGGCGCCTGCGCGAGAAGACGGTCCGCGGCGCCGTAGAGCGCGGCGAGCGTCGCGACCGCGAGCGCCACGGTGACCCAGTCGAGCCAGGCGAGCGGCCGCGCGTCGACCGGCGCGAGCGTCGCGAGCGCCGCCGCGATCAAGACGAGGTTGCGTGCGACGAGGCTCGGGCCGATCGTCTGGCGCGCGCTCGCGCCGAAGCAGCCGCAGTCGAGGTCGCGTCTCCCGCGCGCGAGGTTGATCGCGATCGCGAGCGCGTAGAGGGCAAGCAGCGCGGCCGCGGCGAGCGCTCCCGCACGCGCCGTCGCCGGCACGACGAGCGCCGCCGCGATGGCGAGCTCGGCGATCGGCACCACGCGCGCGAACACGCCGAGCGCCGCGTGCGGCAACAGCTCGTACGCCGTCACCGAGGCGCAAAAGGCGTCGACGTCGCGCAGCTTGTGCACCGCGGCGGCGGCGAGCAGCAGCGCCAGCGCGACGCGCAGGATCACGACGACGACGGGATCCACGAGCGCGGCCTCACGGCGCGACGAGCACGCTGCCCGCGATCCCGGGCTCGGCGATCTCGTGCAGGATCGCGCCGGTCTGCGCGTCGTGCACCGTCAGCGCGGGCGGCAGCATCGACATCACGACCAGCACCGGCTGCGCGTCCTGCGTCACCAGGATCGCCTCCGCGCCGGTGTTCGGCAGCACGGCGTCGAGCAGCCAGACGAGCAGACGATCGCGGAAGCCCTCACGGCCGACGCGCATCTGACCGCGCAGGAAGTTCGACAGCGGGTTGTTCACCGGGATCTCGGCGACGCGGTTGCGGGTCGCGACGTCGTAGACCCAGATCTCGGTGCCCGGCTGCTTGTGCGAGTCCTTCGGCCCCTCGTGCATCAGCAGGTAGAGGCGTCCGGTCGCGGCGTGCAGCGCGACCGGCTGCCCGCCGCCGATCCGCCAGCCGGCGCTGCGCTCGGCGTCGCTGAGCAGCGACCACTTCTCGCCGAACCGCGGCTTCTCGCCGGACACGTCGACCGGATGGACGTAGCCCTCGAACGACGCGAAGAGATAGCCGTCGCCGTGCCGCCCGGCAGCCTCGAACACCGGATCCTGCTCGGCGTCGAAGAAGGGCTCGGTGCGCTCGGCGCTCACCTGCTGACCGGCGTCGTCGAGCGTCACGACGAGCGCCGCGCCGTCCGCGCACAGCATGAAGAAGCGGCGCGGCCCCGCGGAGTAGACGAGGCTGCAGCCGGGCGTCTGGATCTCGGTCGTGAAGCGGCGCTCGGCCACGTCGACGATGCTCAGCGACTGCGCGGGCGTCACGTTGAAGATCGCGACGAAGCGTCCGTCGTCGGAGATCGCGTTCGGCGCGACGCCGGGGAAGTACTCGGCGCGCTTCGGCGGGATCGGGATCTCCGCGGTCGGCATCAGCGTCTGGCCGTCGTAGATGGTCACGACGTCGGTGCGGTCGCCACGCACGCCGCGCGAGAAGTAGCTCTCGGGGATGTAGATCTCGCGGTGGTCGGGCGAGAACAGCGGCCAGATCGTGAAGCCGACGCCGGGCGTGCCCGCGTTGATCGTGCCGAGCATCTTGCCGCTGTCGCCGTCGTAGAGCGCCGTGCGGTGCAGGATGACGTCGCTCAGCCAGAACCAGTGCGGACCGGGCTTCGCCGGCAGCGTCAACACCTTGCCGACCGGCTCCGCGACGTCGTCCTCCGCGTACGCACCGAGCGGCAGCGCCGGCAGCAACGCCAGCGAAAAGATCAGCAGGAGACCGGCCAGGCGGCGCATCACGCGCCGCTCATAGCAGAGGTCGCGTCCGGCGCGAACCGTCGCGCGACCCTTGGCGACGCGCCGCGGATCTGCAAAGGGAGCGTCGCCATGCCGCAGCCTCGCACCACGTCCCGCGCGCTCGCGTCGCGCGTGCTTCGGCCGGCGTCCGTCGCGGCGCTCGGCCTTCTGAGCTCGGTCCTGCTCGCTTCGCCCGTGCTCGCCGACGCGCCGACGTCGGCAGCGAGCGCGCCGCAGCCGTCCACGGCGGTACAGGCCCAGGCGCGCGAGGTGTGGGCGACG
The DNA here is from genome assembly GCA_036563615.1 of Candidatus Binatia bacterium. Lineage (NCBI taxonomy): Bacteria > Candidatus Binatota > Binatia (SeqCode) > Binatia bacterium. The sequence goes on along the minus strand of DATCMB010000006.1, from coordinate 375,138 downwards.
ACCTGCGTGACGTGTCACGGCGCCAACGGCGCCGGCGACGGTCTCGCCGCGACCGGTCTGCCCGTGAAGCCGGCGGACTTCGCCGATCCGGCGTGGCAGAAGCAGGTCACCGACGCGCAGATCGAGCGCGCGATCGTCGACGGCGGAGCTGCCGTCGGCAAGAGCGCCCTGATGCCGGCGAACCCCGACCTCGCGAACAAGCCCGAGGTGGTCGCCGCGCTGCGCGCGATGATCCGCGGCTTCGGCGCGCACGCGAAGCACTGACGCCGCGCCGCGGCACGCCTCTCACCCTGCGAAGCAACGCGCGATTCGCGCGTTGACAGCTCCTGAACGGCCCGACTAAACGTCGCGCGCCCGCGCTTTCCCCGCAGCGGAAAGCAAACCAGACGACTCGCGACCGACCACAGGAGACCTCCATGCAAAGACTGCTCGTGCCCGTCTGCGTGGCACTCGTGTTCCCGACTGCCGCGCTGGCGGCGGTGTGCACGGATCGCACGCCGGCTCCGATCACCTCCGTCGCGCCCACCGCGCGCAAGTGTCAGGAGACGATCGCCTCCGAGGGCGCCAAGTTCCTGCGCGCCAAGCTCAAGACGCTGTCGGCCTGCCGCGTGAACAAGAAGGTGCCGACCGGCAGCTGTCCGACCGCGAAGGACGTCGAGAAGATCGAAAAGGCGGCCGCGCAGGCGACGGCGAAGATCGCCAAGGCATGTGGCGACGACGCCGCGCAGGCCGGCCTCACGTCGTCGTACGCGACCCTCACCGACCCGGCGCCGATCGCGAGCTGCATGCTCTCGCAGCACAACGTGATCGGCGAGTGGATCGTCGCCAACGCGAACGGCGCGACGACCGAGCCGTGGCCCGGCACGGGCAAGGAGCGCGCGAACTGCATCAAGGAGCTCAACAAGACCGCATGGCAGGTCGCGGACCTCGCGCTCAAGCACGCGAGCAACTGCATCAAGACGCAGATGAAGAAGGGCGCCGGCGGTGACCTCGCGCCGGTGTGCGTCGGCAGCTTCTCGGGCGGCAACTACGTCCCGCCGACGGACACCAAGACCGCGGCCAAGATGACCAAGCTGTTCGCGCAGATCGAGGGCAAGATCGCGAAGAAGTGCGGCCCGGTCGCGTCGCTCGGTCAGCTCGAGACGCTGTTCGCGTGCCCGGGCGCGAAGAGCGTCGCGGATCTGCAGAACTGCGTCGTGTGCAACGGCTTCGGCGGCGCGGTCGACGCGCTCGAGCAGCAGTACTCCGAGACCGGCAAGTTCGTTGCGCACGGCACGGGCGCGATCCAGGCGGCGGTCGACGCGGCCTCGCCCGGCGACAAGCTGCTGATCGCCTCGGGGACCTACGCCGAGGAGGTGCTGATCCAGACGCACGGTCTCAAGCTCGTCGGCTGCGGCGGCGCGACCAACGATCGTCCCCGGATCGTCCCGCCGAGCCCCGAGGTCGCGGGACGCGCCATCCGCGCCAACGGCGTCGACGACCTGCTCTTCCAGAGCCTCGAGACCTTCGGTCAAGCAAACGACGGCATCCGCGTCTCGCTCGCGAACGGCGTCACCTTCCGCGACATCATCGGCGACGGCAACCTGCAGTCGGCGTACGCGATCTTCCCGATCACCAGCAACAACGTCGTGATCGAGCTCTGCAAGGTGACGCGCGTCGACGACGCCCCGCTCTACGTCGGGCAGTCGAGCGGCATCATCGTGCGCTTCAACGACGTGCGCGACAGCGTCGCCGGCATCGAGGTCGAGAACTGCGGCAACGCGCAGGTCTACGGCAACTACGCGACCAACAACACCGCGGGCCTGCTGGTGTTCAAGGACGGCTCGCTGCCGGTGCAGCTCTCGCAGTGCCACGAGGTGCACCACAACCTGTTCGAGGCGAACAACACGCCGAACTTCGGCTCGGGCACCGTCTCGAACGTTCCGGCGGGCACCGGCATGCTGGTGATCTCGAACGACACCACGCCGATCCACCACAACATCTCGCGCAACAACCGGACGTTCGGTCTCGCGTTCGTCGACCAGCAGACGGCCGAGTTCGGACCGCCGTTCAGCGCCGACTCGCTGCCGGAGCAGAACTACATCTTCAACAACATCCTGCTCGGCAACGGCAGCGACCCCGACTTCGCGCTCGGCACCGACGCCCTGTCGCTGTTCGCCGGCGCGCCGGGGAGCAACTGCCAGAGCGGCAACATCTTCGAGAACGAGTTCCTGTTCACGCTGCTGCCGACGTGCACGCTGCCGCCGCCGGCGTTCCCGTCGTGTCCGGCGCCGCCGGTGCCCTAACGCGGCCACACCACCGACGTCATCACCATGCGTAGACACGTCCTGGTTCTTCCGGCCCTCGCCGCGGCCGCCGCTCTGGCGGTCGCGGCGGGGGCGACCCCGCTCCCGTCGACGCGGGAGGACTTCCGCCTCCCCGGCACGCAGCCGCTGTCGCTGTCGCAGCCGATCGCGACGCCCGACGTCTGCGCGCCGTGCCACTCGGGCTACGGCCAGCCCCAGGTCGAGCCGCTGCGCGCCTGGCGCGGCTCGATGATGGCGCATTCGGGACGCGACCCGCTGATGTGGGCCGCGCTCGCGGTGTCGAACCAGGACGCCCCGCACTCGGGCGAGACGTGCCTGCGCTGCCACCTGCCGAAGGGCTGGCTCGAGGGACGCTCCGCACCCGAGGACGGCACGGGCATGACCGCCGCCGACCGCGAGGGCGTGCAGTGCGGCGTCTGCCACCGTCTCGTCGATCCGATCGCCGACCCGGAGAATCCCGCCGAGGACGCGGCGATCCTCGCCGGGCTCGAGGCGCCGGTGCCGGGCTTCGGCGGCGCGATGATGGTGGTCGATCCGGAGGATCGTCTACGCGGACCGTTCGATCTCCTCGCCGACCTCGGCAGCGACCCGCACGCGCCGACGCGCTCGACGCTGGTGTCGCCGTTCCACTCGAGCTCGGAGATGTGCGGGACCTGCCACAACCTGCGCAACCCGCTGTTCACGCGCAACGACGTGACCGGCGAGTACGAGCTCAACACCCACGACACGCCCGCCGACCCGACCAAGGGCTTCCCCGAGCAGTCGACCTACGACGAGTGGGCGGCGAGCGAGTACGCGATGCTCGGCGTGTGGGCGCCGCAGTTCGGCGGCAACAAGCCGGTCGTCTCGACCTGCCAGGACTGCCACATGCCCGACGTGAGCGGCAAGGACGCGGCTCTTGGCTTGACGCGCGACGACGTGCCGCTGCACACCTTCGCCGGCGCCAACACCTTCATCCCGCGCGTGCTGCCGTTCCATCCGGCGTTCGGCCCCGAGGTCGATCCGACGGCGCTCGCCGAGGGCATCGAGCACTCGATCGCGATGCTGCGCAAGGCGGCGACGCTCGAGGCGGACATCGAGAACGGCAACCTCGTCGTGCGCGTCATCAACGAGACCGGCCACAAGCTGCCGACGGGCTATCCCGAGGGTCGGCGCATGTGGCTGCACGTGCGCGCCCTCGATGCGCGGCGCAACGTGGTCTTCGAGTCCGGCCGCTACCTGTTCTCCGAGGCCCGGCTCGTCGGCCACGGCGCCGAGCCCGGCGATCCCGACTACGATCCGTACCTGCACGTCTGGGAGGCCGAGCAGGGCATCAGCCCGGAGGTCGCGGCGCTGGTCGGCAAGCCCGCCGGGCGCAGCTTCCACCTGTCGCTCAACAACGTGCGCCTGAAGGACAACCGCATCCCGCCGCGCGGCTTCACCAACGCGGCCTTCGCCGCCTTCGACGGCGAGCCGGTGGGCGCGACCTACGCCGACGGCCAGTACTGGGACGACATCGTCTATCCCGTCGGCCCGAACGCGGTGCGCGCCGAGGTGACGCTCTACTACCAGACGACGACGCGCGAGTACGTCGAGTTCCTGCGCGACGAGAACACGACGACCGCCGCGGGCAACATCCTCTTCGATCTGTGGAACGAGCACGGACGCGCCGAGCCCGTCGAGATGGCGCGCGCCTTCGTCGAGGCGGACGACCGCGTCGTGCTGCGCTGCCGGCAGAACCTCGAGCGGCTGCAGGCGGCCTATCGGAAGACCTTCTACAAGGAGTGGTCGCGCTGCTTCGAGCGGCGCGCGCGCGGGCTGTCGTGCGACGCGACGACGCGCGACCAGCGCATCGCGAAGGCGGCCGCCAAGCTGCTCGACCGCGTCGGCGGACCGCGCGACTCGATGTGCTCCGCGAAGAACTTGACGCCCGAGACGCTCGGCCACGGCTCGGTGTGCCCGGTGCCGTGCTCGTCGATCGTGCTGTTCGACATGGCCGACGTCGCGAGCTGCGCGCTGTGCACGGCGGAAGCGCTCGGGCGCGAGGCGCTCGGCGCCGCCTACGGCACGAAGCCGCCGTTCCTGCCGACGCCGCTGCCGAGCACGGCGCTCGCGTGTCAGAAGTCGCTCGACCGCGCGGCGAGCGTGCTCGCCGACGGCTGGAGCCAGGCGGTGACCCGCTGCGAGCGCACCGCGACGGCCAAGGGCACGCCGACCGACTGCACGAACGCGAGCGGCGTCGCGGCGGCGAAGTCGCGTGCGGCGAGCCGGGTCGCGTCGTGCAAGGACTTCAGCGGGCTCGCGGGATGCGGTAGCGCCGGCGACGCGACGCAGGTCGCCGCGTGTCTCGAGGCGGCGGTCGGCACGGCCGTCCCGGCGTTTGCGGAGGTGGCGTACCCATGAGGCTCTCGATGCGGACTCGAACCATCGCCGTGGGCGTACTCGCCACGCTCGCGTGGCTCACCGCCCTGCCCTCCGCGGCGCTCGCGCGGCCGAACTACTTCCAGGCGTTCGTCGACTTCTACGGCTTCACGCCGGAGCAGGACCTCTACTCGTGCGGCGTCTGCCACCTGCGCTGGCAGGGAACGGGCGCGCGCAACCCGTACGGCACCGCGATCGAGCAGCAGCTCTACATCAACGCGAAGCCGATCATCGACGCGATCCGCGACGTCGAGAACGTCGACACCGACCTCGACGGCTTCACCAACGTCGAGGAGCTGGTCACCTACGGCACGCTGCCGGGCTACTCCTGCGACAACTTCGCGATCGCGCTCAACACGCCGGCGAACTTCCAGTCGCTGATCACCCCGCTCGTGCCGTCGTGCCTCGAGCCGATGGACGTGCGCGTCTCGCCGATCGAGCTCTCGTTCGTCACCCGGGTCGGACGCAGCGACACGCTCACCGTCGAGGTGATCAACAACGGCACCGACTACCCGATCACGGTGAGCGGGTACGATCTCGTCCCGGGGACGACCGCCGGCCTGTCGGTCTCGGGTCCTCCGCTGCCCCTCGTGATTCCGGTCGGTGAGCGCGCGACGCTCGACGTCACCTTCGCGCCGACCGGACCGACGCTCCTCGCGGAGGTGCTGCGCATCAGCTCCGACGATCCCGACGAGCCCGCGCTCGACGTGCCGATCGGCGGCCTCGGCTTCGTGCGCACGCTCGCGCCGGCGGCGAAGCGCGCCGCGTGTCACGCGGCCGTCGAGCGCGGCTTCGAGGCGCTCACCCGGATCCACCTCGGACGCTGGGCAAGCTGCTGGCTCGACGAGCTGCGCGGCGTCGCCTGCGATCCGGGGCGGCGCGACCAGGCGATCGCGCGCGCCGAGCTCCGGCTGCGCGACCTCCTCGGCGGCGCGCGCGACCGCGCGTGCGGCGGCGCGGGCCTCACGCCCACGCTGCTCGGGCTCCCGGAGACGTGCGGCGGCGGCTGCGGCGCGATCCAGGTCCACACGCTCGGCGACTGGGCCGACTGCCTCGCCTGCCGTCAGCGCGAGGTCACCTCGACGATGCTCGAGGCGGCCCTCGGCAGCACGCCGCCCGACCCGCCGCAGGTGGTCGGCGCGACGCCGCACCGCTGCGCGCGGACGCTCGTCAAGCGCATGCAGCGGGCGATCACCGCGCTGCAGAAGAAGCGCGCCGCCTGCGAGCTCGCGAACGTCACCGCCGCGTCCCCGGTGGACTGCGCGACGACGCTCGCGCCCGAGGTGACGCGGCTCACCGCGCGGATCGGCGCGGCGCTCGACCGCTGCCGCGACACGACCGGCCTCGACGGCTGCCGCTTCGCGCCGGGCGGGGATTCGTCGTGCCTCGCGACGTCGGCTGCGCAGATCGCGGCGAGCCTCGTCGAGGCGGTGTTCGCGACGGACTAGGAGGCGTTACTTCTTTTTCTTGACGCGGACCGGCTTCTCGCCGACGATCGCGTACTCGACGGTGTCGCCGGTCTTCAGGTCCTCGGCGGCGACGACGATCGCGTCGATCTCGTACTCCTTGCCGTCCGAGCCCTTGATGCGGACGACGTCCTCCTCGACCGCGACCACGGTGCCGGTCTGCTGCTCGGCGGTTTGCGCTGCGGCGGGGGTGGTGGCGACGACCACGCCCAGAGCCAGCGCGACGAGAGCGAGAGCGAGCTTACGCATGCTTCCCTCCTCCACGGGCGTCCCGGGTCTCTGGACCCGCGCCCGGACGGTGGGCCTACGCGGGCCGCAGAGTCGAGTCAACGCCGGCGCCGTCGATCAGGGCGTGACCAGGTCGGCTCCGACCTCGCGCGCGCGCCGCGCGCCCCTCGCCACCGCGGCATAGGGCACGGCCCACGCGAGCTGCACGAGCATCATCGCCGGGATGATGCCGACGACGAGCAGCAGGAGGCCGATCAGGACGAGCGGGATCGCAATCAGAAAGATGCCGAAGATCGTCCAGCCGTGGCCGCGCGTCCGCTCCCAGCTCTCGCGGATCGCGCCGACCGCGTCGTAGCCCTCGTCGACCACCAGGTACGGCACCCAGGCGAGCCGCACCGCCGCGATCACGCCCGGGACGATCAGGAGCACCGTGCCGATTCCGACCAGGACGCTGACCAGGAGGCTTGCAAGCACTGCCTGGACGTAGCACCGCTGGAACGGCACGAGCAGGTCGCCGACCTCCGGACTCTCGCCGCGCACGGCGCGGAGAAAGGCGTACATGCCGCCGAAGCCGACCGGACCGAGGACGAGGACGTGGTAAGCCACGCCGAGGATGTTGTCCTGCAGCCACGCCGAGGGTGCGCTCGCCAGCACCCACACCACGGCCACGAGCAGGAGCTCGAGGAATCTCCGCTGCAGCTCGCGCCACGCGATCCCGTAGGCTTCGGTCGCGCTCGGCACCGTCACGTCCGCCATGGTGTGGTCCTCCTCCTCCGCGCACGCCGCAGGAAGCGCGGCGTCTCCGCAGGGAGTGCATATGCCAAAAACGTCCGTGCCGGAACGGACGGTCAGGTCACGGCGCAGTCGAGCGCGAGCGAGGGACGACGAGCGCGCACCACGCCGGGCGCGGATCTTGCGACCTGCAGAGGCGAAAGCGCATGCGTGTGCAGGAAGAACGGGGCCGCGACACGCCTGAAAGGCGACGCGCCAAGGTGATCCCGCTACCGCGCCGTGGCGCGCCGCCCGAGGCGGCGGAGCACGACGCGCCGGAGCGGCGACGCCGGCTGCTGCGCTGGGTCGAGCGCGCGCTGCTCGTGGTCGGGATCGTCGGGCTCGCGGCGATCGTGCGCGAGATCGGCTTCGACGCGGTCCTCGAGTCCTTCCGCCGGCTGCGCTTCCTGCTGCCGCTCCTGCTGATCTTCCCGGGCATCCTGCTGCAGGTGTCCGAGACCCTCGCCTGGCGGTTCGCGTTCCGCCACGACGTGGCGACCTTCCGCGAGCTGTTCGTCGCGCGGCTCGCGGGCGAGGCGCTGAGCGCGACGACGCCCACCGCGACCGTCGGCGGCGAGAGCGTCAAGGCGTGGCTGCTCAGCCAGCGCGCGCGGGTGCGCGAGATCGTGCCGTCGCTCGTCGTCGCGAAGACCAGCGACGCGCTCGCGCAGTTCCTCTTCCTCGGCCTCGGCCTCGCGCTCGCGTGGCAGGAGCCGCACCTCGACCCGCGCATGCTGCACGGCATGGTGACGCTGCTCTTCATCGAGGCGCTGTGCATCGTCGGCTTCGCGGCCGTACAGACCGGCGGCGCGCTCGCGCGCGTGCGCGCGCTGCTCGCTCGCCTGCGCGTCATGAGCGAGATCAGCGTCGACAGCGCGACGCTGCACGTCGACCGCGCGCTCGCACGCTACTACCGCCTGCGCGGCGGACGCTTCGTCCTGTCGACGTCGTTCAATCTGATCTCGTGCCTGCTGTCGGCGCTCGAGACCGCGATCCTGATGCACGCGCTCGGCGGACCGGGCTCGTTCGCGAACGCGCTGGTGATCAACGCGATCGCGAGCGGCATCTCGTTCCTCGCCTTCTTCGTGCCGGGTCAGATCGCAGTGCGCGAGGGCGCGTACGTCGCGGCCTTCGTCGCGCTCGGCCTCGATCCGGCGGTCGGGCTCTCGGTCGCGCTCGCGAAGCGCGTCCTCGACCTCACCTGGGCGGGCGTCGGGCTCGTGCTGCTGGCGCGGCGGCGCCGCGCCGGCCTCACAACCCGACGACCACTTTCGGCGGGTACTTCTTGAAGGTCATGAGGTGGTTCCGGATGCCGCTCTGGAACGCCTCGACGTAGGCGAGCTTGCGGATCAGGTAGCTGCGCGTCTCCTTGGGGTCGAGGTAGAGGTTGTAGAGGCGCCCGTAGGGATACTTTTGCATGACGCCCGTGAAGCCGCCGGGGTTGAGCACGTCGTGGTCGTCGTCGGAGATCGACGCGAGCATGAACTTGTACTCGCCGACGCGCAGCGCGGAGAACTGCTGGCCGAGCCAGTAGTACAGGTACTTGCGGTTCGACTCGCCCGACTCGTGCAGCAAGAACGACGTCTGGTCGACGCCGTCGATGAAGCGGTCGCTCGGCAGCAGCTCCTCGGCGCCGGCGAGGGTCAGCACGGTCGGGAAGAGGTCCATCTGCGAGAACAGCCCGTCCGACGCGCGGCCCGGATCGATCATCCCCGGCCACGAGAAGATCCCCGGCACGCGCTGACCGCCTTCCCACGTCGATCCCTTCGCGCAGCGGAACGGTGAGTACGCGGCGTCGGGCCAGGTCTCCATCTCGGGACCGTTGTCCGACGAGACGAAGACCAGCGTGTGCTCGAGCTGTCCGGTCTCGCGCAGGACGTCGATCAGGCGTCCGACGATGTCGTCGAGCTCGAGCAGCGTGTCCTTGTACGGATGCTTCGCCGGCGACTTCCCGAGGAAGCGCTCGTGCGGGTAGTTGTCGAAGTGGGCGCCGCGCGTGCAGTGGTAGAGGAACCACGGCTTGTTCTCGCTCGCCATGCGGCGGATGAACTGGATCGAGTAGTCGGCCCACTTGTCGTCGAGCAACGACAGGACCGGGATCGTCACCTCCTCGACGCTCTCGAGCTCCTCGCCGCGCCGCGCGTGCACGAAGCACTTGTTGAACGGCTGGTTCTCGATCCACTTCGTGCGCTCGGCGGAGTAGACGATCTCGGGGAAGAAGTACGGATCGCGCCACTCGGTGTACATGTCGGACACCGAGAGGAAGCCGTAGAAGTCGTCGAAGCCGACGTGCTGCGGCTGCGACTCGACGTTCTCGCCGAGGTGCCACTTACCGACCGCCTGCGTGACGTAGCCCGCGCGCGACAGCAGCTCGGCGAGCGTCACCTCACCCTGCAGCCCGCCCTTCTCGCCGTACATCGGCGGACGCTGCAGTCCGTGCCGCATCGGCAGGCGCCCGGTGAGCAGCGAAGCGCGCGACGGCGTGCACGACGGCTCGGAGTAGCACGACGTCAAGCGCAAGCCGCCCGCCGCGAGGCGGTCGATGTTCGGCGTCGGCGCGCCGACCGCGACGCCGCCGCCGTAGCAGCCGAAGTCGCCCCAGCCGACGTCGTCCATCAAGATGACCAGGACGTTGGGCTTCCGTCCGCCGTGGCGCGCCGCGTACTCGGCGATGCGGCGCCGCGCGGCGTCGTCCTGCTCGGGGTGACGGAAGACCGGCTCGCGGTTCTCGGCGAGCGTGACGGTCGGGGTCGCGATCGGATCGTGCGCCATCGGTTCCTCCAGCGGAAAGACGGCAGTCTTCCGCCGTGACGAGACAACAGCAAGCGGAACGCACCAGCGTCCCGCGCGTCGTCGAGCGACAGCGCGTCCGCGCTGACGCGAAGAGTCGAGCGACGCGCGTCAGCGCTGGGCGCTCGCGCCGACCGTCGCGGCGTAACGCTCGGCGAGCGCCTTGTGATCGATCTTGCCGGAGTGCGTCAGCGGGATGCGCTCGATCGGCAGGATGCGCACCGGGATCTTGAACTCCGCGATCTGCGTCGCGAGGAAGCTCTTGAGCTCGTCCTCGCTCGCGCTCGCCCCCTCCTTGAAGCTCACGTAGGCGATCGGCACCTGACCTTCGTCGGGATCGGGCACGCCGAACGCGCCCGCCTCGGCGACCGCCGGATGACGGTACAGCGCCTGCTCGATCTCGCCCGGCGTGATGTTCTCGCTGTTGCGCTCGATGATCTGCTTGAGGCGTCCGGTGAACCAGTACTCGCCACGCTCGTCGCGCAGCCCCATGTCGCCGGTGCGCAGCCAGCGGTCGACGAACACCTCTTGGTCCGCCTGCGGACGCCGCCAGTAGCCGGGCGACACCATCGGACCGCGCACCCAGAGCTCGCCCGCCTCGCCCGTCGCCGCGTCGGCGCCGAAGCGATTCGGATTGACGTCGACCACGCGCAGCTCGACCTCGTCGACCGGCACGCCCATGTAGCCGCGGCGCTCGAGCTCGACCCGGCGCGTGATCGTCAGCCAGATCGCCTCGGTCATCCCCCAGCCGACCTCGATCGGCTTGCCCGCGAGGTCCATGAAGGCGCGCTGCAAGGCGAGCGGCAGCTCGTCGCCGCCGGTGAAGACGGTGTCGAGCGACGCGAAGTCCTCGCGCTTCGCGCCCGACGCGCGCACGATCTGCCACAGGTGGTCGACGTGCGCGCCGAGCACCGTCGGACGCCAGCGCTGCAGGTTCGGCACGAAGCGCGCGGCGTCGAACTCCTTCTCGAGCACGACCGTCGCGCCACGCGCGAGCAGAGGGAACGCTTGGATCCAGCCTCCCATGTGCGACACCGAGTCGTGCGCCACGATCAGCGACTCCTCGCCGACGCGGCGCAGCGCCGCGAGCACGCTGCGCACGATCCCCGCCGCCGAAGCGTGCGAGTGCGTGACGCCCTTCGGCAGCGCGGTCGAGCCCGAGGTGTAGAGGATGAAGGCGAGCGTCGCCGGGTCGACCGGCGGCAGCTCGCGCGGCGTCGCCGCGAGGAGATCGTCGAAGCGCGCGTCGCCCGGACGCGGCTCGCCGCACGCGACGAAGACGCGCTCGACCGCGCTCTTCGCGACCTCGACGCGCTCGAGGTCGGCGAGCTTCTCGTGGTGCACGATGAGCCAGCGCGACTCCGAGTCGGCGAGGCCGTAGGAGATCTCCGGCGGCGCGTCGACGTACTCGAACGGCACCATGGTCACGCCGGCGCGCCAGCAAGCGAGGTAGCAGACGATCAGCTCGATGCCGTTCGGCAGCAGCGTCGCGACGCGCTGGCCCGCGAGCCCGGCGTCGGCGAACGAGGCCGCGAGGCGCCGTGCGAGATCGTCGAGCTCGGCGTAGCTCAGCTGGCGGTCGGACGTCGCGACGGCGAGCTTGTCGGGATGACGCGAGCGCGGCTCGTCGAGCAGCTGCGAGAGCGAGGGCCAGAGCGACGACATGCCGCGAGCGTTGGCCGCAATGCTGGCGCTGTCAAGCGGAGGACGCGCGTCGCGGCGCGCGACCGCCGTCAAGCATCAAGCATCGAACACCACCGGCAGCCGGTCGGGCGAGCGGAAGGCGAGTCCGACGATCCGGCACTCCTCGCCCGGCGCGAAGCGCAGGTTCGGCAGGCGGTCGAGCAGCACGTTGAGCGCGATCCGCGCCTCGAGCCGCGCGAGGTTCGAGCCCAGGCAGAAGTGCTCGCCGAAGCCGAACGCGAGGTGGTCCGAGACGTTCGGCCGCCGCATGTCGAAGCGGTCGGGATCCGGGAAGCGCGTCTCGTCGCGGTTCGCCGAGCCGAGCGCGAGCATCACGAGCTCGCCCTCTGGGATCCGCACGCCCGCGACCTCGACCTCACGCGTCGTCTCGCGCGACACGTACTGCACGGCCGACTCCCAGCGCAGCGTCTCCTCGATCGCGCGATCGAGCACGGCGCGATCGGCGCGGACCTCCTCCATCACCTCGTCGTGCGCGAGGAGCGCGAAGATCAAGCTGCCGGTCAAGCGGTAGGTCGTCTCCGCGCCCGCGGGCAGAAGCAGACGCAGGAAGCTCAGCACCTCTTCCTCGGTCAGACGCTGGCCGTCGACCTCGGCGTGCACGAGCGTGCTGACCAGATCCGAGCGCGGCTCGCGGCGCCGCTCCTCGAGGATCGGCCGCAGGTAGTCGACGATGCGCTGCGCCGCGGCGAAGCCGCGCGCGGGATCCTCGGAGATCGACAGCAGCTCGAGCGCCCAGTGGTGGAACTGCTCGAAGTCGGCGATCGGCAGCCCCATGATGTGCGCCATGACGCGCAGCGGGTAGGTGAAGGTGAACTGCGCGACGAGGTCCGCGTGGCCGTCGCGCGCGAAGCCGTCGACCAGCTGGTGCACGATGCGCTCGACGACCTCGTCGAGCCCCTCGCGCAGGGCGCGCGGCGAGAACGCCGGCGTCACGAGACGGCGGAGGCGCAGGTGCTCGGCGCCTTCCATCTCGAGGATGGTGCGGCCCATGACCAGGCCGATGCCGCGCGCGTTGCCGCGCGACGAGAACGTCCCCGAGTCCTTGAGCGCGCGGTGGACGTCGTCGTAGCGCGTGATCATGTAGCTGCGTCCGAGCGGCCCCTCGAGCGGGACCACCGGACGCTCGTGCCGCAGCCGCCGGTAGACCGGATACGGATCGGGCACCGGGCTCATGATCGTGCCCCCGAACAGGCGGGTCGCGGTGTCGGCCTGCACCTGCGCTTCCATCTGGGCCCCCTCGCTCGAGCGCCGCGCGCGCTCGATCAACTGATTGAATCGAGCGACCTATACTCCAATTCGCCGCGCTGTACGAGCGGGAAATCGCGGGGGTGGATCCTTCCCGGCGCTCGTCCCGTCACCGGGGGTTCGGAGGCTGGCTTCCGCGCGGCCGCCGACGAGTGAATTGACCACCGCGCGACCGCCGTGCGAGGTTGCTTGCGGCGTGCAAGCCACCGGCTTGCCGCGTTGCACGCTGACCTTCGGAAAGGACTCCCGCATGCTTTCGTTCGACCGATCGCGCGGCGGCGCGCTCGCGCTCGCCGCCCTGCTCAGCCTCGTCCTGCAACCGCTCGCCGCGCGCGACGCGCACGCGGAGGACCAGACGCTGCTCGGACAGCGCCTGGAGATCGCCAACCCCGCGCCCACCAAGCCCGAGCGACGCCGCCTCGTGCTGACGGCGGGCGAGCGCCAGAGCCCGAACACCCTCACCGGCGACCCGACGGTCGCGGGCTCCGACGGCGGCGCCCTGCTGCAGATCAGGACCTCGGGGGTGACGCCGTCGAACCTCGTGCTCCCGCTGCCGCAGGGGACCGCGCGCAGCGGCAAGCCGTTCTGGCGCGCGACCGCGGGACAGGGCTTCCGCTACGCGGACCCGCGCGGCGAGAACGGACCGGTGTCGTCGCTGGTCGTGCGCAAGGCGCCGAACGGCGTGTTCTCGCTGCGCATCGTGATGTCGGGCAAGAAGGCGCCGCTCGACGTCGTCCCACCGAACCCCGGCGCGCGCGCGAACGTCATGCTGTCCCTGCGCGGCGGCGACCGGTACTGCGTGTCGTTCGGCCCGCACGGCATCCTGAAGAACGACGCGCGCTCGTTCACGCTCACCGGTCAGATCGCGGAGTCGTGCCCCGCGTCGGTCTCCGGCGAGTTCCTCGCGCTCACCTACAACGTCGCGGGGCTGCCGCAGGGCATCTCGGGCTCGAACCCGGCGACCAACACGCCGCTCATCAGCCCGCTGCTCAACGGCTACGACCTGGTCCTCGTCCAGGAGAGCTGGCAGACGCCGGATCCGAACCCGCTCGCGCCGCTGCGCGTCTACCACGAGCTGCTGGTCGCCGACGCACGGCACCCCTACAAGTCGATCTCCGCGACGCATCCGCTCGGCACCGACCCGACGCGGCCCTCGGCGCTGCTCGGTGACGGCCTGAACCGCATGTCGCGCTTCCCGTTCGAGCCGGTGACCCGCGTGCGCTGGAACGGCTGCCACAACAGCGCGGCGGACTGCCTGGCGCTCAAGGGCTTCAGCTTCGCGCGCACGACGGTCGCGCCGGGCGTCGAGATCGACGTCTACAACCTGCACATGGAGGCGGGCGGCGATCCCGAGGACGACGTGCTGCGCGACCAGGGCGTGAGCCAGCTGCGCGACTTCATCAACACGATGTCCGTCGGACGCGCGGTGATCGTCGGCGGCGACTTCAACCTCCACACCAACACCGAGCCCGACCGGTCGCAGTACGAGCGGCTGCTCGCGGAGACCGGGCTGATCGACGCGTGCGCTGCGGTCGGCTGCCCGACCCCGGGACGCATCGACAAGTTCGCGTTCCGCAGCGGCGACGACGTCACGCTGAGCGCGCTCTCGCACCGCTTCGAGACCGACGTCTTCGTCGGTCCGATGGGCGAGCCGCTGAGCGACCACGACGCGCTCGCGGTGCGCTTCGCCTGGAGCGCTCCGTAAGGTTCATCACCTTCGCGTGCGGCGCCGCGGCGTGAGCGGATCACGTCGCGGCGCCGACGCGCGCCTTACTCACGTCCTGCGCCGCGGCCTCTAGGCCGCGCTGTCGCCGTCGGGCGCCGGAAAGCGCTCGCGCAGCGCCTCGGCGAGCAAGCGACACGCGTCGCTGCTGGTCAGGATCCCGGCGAGCTTTCGATTCTTGACGACCAGCGCCGCGCCCAGGTGACGCGCGGCCATCGTCGAGAGCACCTCGTCGAGCGGCGCGTCGACGTCGACGACGTACGCGTCGCGCACGCAGGCGTCGCGCACGCTGCCGGGCGCGTCGACGTCGATCCGGCCCGTCGCCTCGAGCAGCCGCAGCTCGCGCTCGCTGAGCACGCCGACGAGCGTGCCGTCTTCCGTGACCGGCAGGTGGTGGATCTCGTGCTCACGCATCACCGCACGCGCCTCCGTCACGCTTGCGTCGATCTCGACGAAGAACGGGAACGGCGTCATCGCGACCTTGATGGTCGGCATGTGGTGGAGATTGCCGAGCTCGAGCGCCATCACAGACCTCCTTCACGGCCGGCACGCCGGGGCGAGCGTTGCGCGTGCTGCGCTGCAGGAACCGCGCCACCCCTTCGCAACCCCTTCGGCGTCGCGAAGTCAACGACCGTCGTCTTGCCGGCACCGAGCCACCGGGCCTATGACCAGACGACCGGGAGGGCGCCATGGCGACGATCTATCGGGACGAGGACGCGGACCTCGGCGTGCTGCGCGAGGCGCGCATCGCGGTGGTCGGCTACGGCAACCAGGGACGCTCGTGGGCGCTCAACCTGCGCGACTCCGGGCTCGACGTGTCGGTCTGCGTGCGCGCGGACGCGTCGCGCGAGCAGGCGCGTCGCGACGGCTTCGCGGTGTCCGACCTCGACGCAGCAAACGAAGCCGACGTCCTCTGCGTCCTGATCCCGGACGACGCGATCCCGTCGCTGCCGCTGCATCCTTCGGAGCGCGCGCTCACCGTGCTCGCGAGCGGCTACAACTACGCCTTCGATCGCTTCGCGCCGCCGGGCGACCTCGGCATGGTCGCGCCGCGCATGCTCGGACCCGAGGTGCGGCGCTGCTTCGAGGAAGGTCGCGGCTTCATCAGCGCGGTCGGCGTGCAGCGCGACGTCACCGGCACGGCGAAGCAGCGCACGCTCGCCATCGCGAAGGCGATCGGCGGCCTGCGCGAGGGCGGGATCGAGCTCACGCCGCGCCAGGAAGCGATCCTCGACCTCGCCGTCGAGCAGGTGCTGTCGCCGGCGCTCGCACACGTCAGCACGTCGTTCGTCACCGCGATGCTCGAGCAGGACATCCCGCTCGAGGCGATCCTCACCGAGCTCTTTCTGTCAGGTGAGGTCGAGCGCACGTACCGTCTGCTGCGCGAGCAAGGCTTCGCGCGGCAGATGGAGTACCACTCGCCGACCAGCCAGTACGGTCAGCTCTCGCGTCGCGGCGCCTACGATCACCTCGACGTGCTCGCCAAGATGCGCGAGCTCACGCAGGACATCGCGTCCGGCCGCTTCGCCGACGAGTGGGACCGCGAGCGCGACGCCGGTCACCCGCGGCTCGCGGCGCTGAAGGAGCAGTTCTGCGGTCCGGCGGTGCAGGAGTTCGAGGACGACCTGCGGCGTCGGCTCGGACCGGGCGTGCGCGGGGAGTAGCGTCGCCGCGCGGCGACGCGCGTATCGCAGATGCGCTACGCAACGTCACGACGCGCCGCGCAAGCGTTGCTGATACGCAGCATCGAAAATTCTGCTCGATGACGGCGTGTCGGTGGCGCATCATCGTGGCGCCGTGACCGATCGCCTGCGACGCTTCCTCTACCGCCACGCAAGCCGGATCCTGAGCGCGCCGCTCGGCACCTACCTGCGCTGCTCGGGTCAGGACATCGATCAGCTCCGCCGCCACATCCGCAAGGCCGACGTGCTGCTGGTGTGCGGCGACCAGCGCGTCAGCGAGGTCATCCGATACTTGACGCAGAGCTCGTGGTCGCACGCGGCGATCTACGTCGGCGACGAGCTCTTGCGGCGCGACCCGGCGCAGGCGCGCGCGCTCGAGGAGCGCTACGGCGAGGACGCGCAACACATGGTGGTCGAGGCGCTGCTCGAGGAAGGCGTCGTCGCGTCGCCGCTCTCGAAGTACCGCGGCTTCCATCTGCGGCTCTGCCGTCCCTTCGGGCTCGCGCCGAAGGACGTCGTGACCGTGATGGATCTCGTGATCGAGCAGATCGGCGGCGAGTACGATCTCACGAACCTGCTCGACCTGGCGCGCTACTTCCTGCCGGTGTCGCTCGTCCCCGCGCGCTTCCGGCGCGACGCGCTCGAGTTCGGCAGCGGACGTCCGACCGAGGTGATCTGCTCGTCGATGATCGCGCGCGCGTTCGACGCGGTCGGCTTCCCGGTGCTGCCGCGCACCGAGGAGGAGGTCGCGGAGCTGATGCAGTCGCAAGGCGGCGAGCGCCGCGCGTACCACGTCGGCGTCGGCTCGCCGAGCTGGCCGTCGCGCCGTCCGCTCGCGCGCCACCTGCGCATGAGCCGCCGTCCGCACACGCTGGTCACGCCGCGCGACTTCGACCTCTCGCCCTACTTCGAGATCGTCAAGTTCAGCCTGATCGAGGGCGCGCGCGAGGTCGTGCCGGAGCCGGTGCGGCGGCCGAGCGTCGCGCGGCGCGCGGTCGCGGCGCTGCCGCTGCTGTCGCGCTTCCGGCGCGCGCCGGCGAGCGCGGCGCCGAGCGTCGCCGCGGCGCGCCCGCAGGTCGAGCAGGCGTAAGCGCCGCTCGTCGACTCGCCGCCACGGCACGATCCGCGCACGACGGGCGGCGCCCGCGCGCCAACGGCGCTCGACGTGGCTCGCGACCGTTTGACGCGCCGGGCGCGCTCCTCCTATCCAGCGCCGATGGACCGCGCACGCCTGTTCCTCGCCGTCAACGCGCTGCTCTGGCTGCCCTACGGGCTCTACTTGCTCGCGCGCCCCGACGCGCTCGCCGAGATCGCCGGCGTCGTCGGCGCGACGCCGACCGGGCGCACCGAGCTGCGCGCGATGTACGGCGGTCTGCAGGCGGCGATCGGCGTGCTGGCGCTGCTCGCGACGCTGCGACACGACCTCCGGCGCACGGCGCTCGTCACCCTCGCCTTCTTGACCGGCGGGCTCTTCACGGGACGCGTGAGCGCCGTCGTCGTCGGCGGCGGGATCTCGGCGTACACGGTCGGCGCGCTGCTGCTCGAGGTGACGCTCGCCGGGCTGTCGACCGCGCTGCTGCGCCAGACGCCACGAAGTTGAGCGCGCCGCGCGAGCCGTGATTTAGTGCGCCGCCATGGAGTTCAACCTGGCGGACCTCTTCGAGCACGCGGTCGATCACTTCGGCGACCGGGAGTACCTGGTGTGCGACGGCAAGCGTCGCACCTACGCCGAGATGGAGGAGCGCGCGAACCGCCTCGCGCACCACCTCGCGGCCCACGGCATCGGCGTGGGCGATCACGTCGGCATCTACGCGCTGAACTCCGTCGAGTGGGTCGAGACGCTGTGGGCGGTCTTCAAGCTGCGCGCGATCTGGATCAACATCAACTACCGCTACGTCGAGGACGAGCTCCGCTACCTGTTCGACAACGCGGATCTGAAGGCGCTCGTCTACCAGCGTCAGTTTGCGCCGCGCGTCGCGCGCGTGCTGCCGGCGATGCCTCTCCTGCGTCACTCGATCGTGATCGAGGACGGCAGCGGCGAGGACGCCTCGACGATCGGCTCGGTCGACTACGAGGAGGCCGTCGCGTCGGGCTCTCCCGAGCGCGACTTCGGACCGCGCTCCGCCGACGACCGCTACATCCTCTACACCGGCGGCACGACGGGAATGCCGAAGGGCGTCATCTGGCGGCACGAGGACGTGTTCTTCGCGCTCGGCGGCGGCATCGACCCGATGACCAACGAGCGCTGCCAGCACCCGTCGCACATGGTCGAGAAGGGCAAGGGCGGCGCGCTGACCTTCCTGCCGATCGCGCCGCTCATGCACGGCGCGACGCAGTGGGCGGTGATGGGTCAGAGCTTCGTCGGCAACAAGGTCGTGCTGCTGGGCAAGTTCGACCCGGAGCGCGTGTGGTCGCTGGTCGAGGAGGAGAAGGTCAACTCGATGATGATCACCGGCGACGCGATGGGTCGTCCGCTGATCGAGACGCTCGCCGCGAACCCAGGGCGCTGGGATCTCTCGTCGCTCTTCCTGCTCACGAGCAGCGCCGTCACCTTCTCGCCCGCCGTCAAGGACGAGTTCTTCAAGCACTTCCCGAACTTGATGATGATCGACGCGATCGGCTCGTCCGAGACCGGCAACAACGGCATGGTCATGGTGCAGGCGGGACAGACCGAGATGAAGGGCGGCCCGACCGTGACCAAGGTCGGCAACACGGTGGTGCTCGACGAGAACTTCCGGCCGATCCCGCCCGGACCCGAGCCGCGCATCGGCAAGATCGCGCGCGTCGGCGACATCCCGATCGGCTACTACAAGGACGAGAAGAAGACCGCGGAGACCTTCGTCACCGTCGACGGCGTGCGCTACGCGATGCCGGGCGACTACGGGATGATCGAGCCGGACGGTCGCATCACGCTGCTCGGCCGCGGCTCGGTGTCGATCAACTCGGGCGGCGAGAAGATCTTCCCCGAGGAGGTCGAGACCGCCGTCAAGTCGCACCCCGCGGTGTTCGACTGCACCATCGTCGGCGTTCCCGACGAGCGCTGGGGCGAGCGCGTCGCGGCGGTCGTCGAGTTCCGTCCGGGGCAGAGCACGACGCTCGAGGACATCCAGGCGCACTGCCGCACCAAGATCGCCGGTTACAAGGTGCCGCGTCAGCTCTGCGTCGTGGAGCAGATCGTGCGCTCGCCGTCGGGCAAGCCGGACTACCGCTGGGCGAAGCAGGTCGCGAGCGAGGCGCGGAGCTGAATCGGATCGCATCCACGACCGTCGAGCGGAGCGGCGCCGCGCGGCCGCTTGTGGCATGATGCGGGCGACATGAAGGCGCGCGTCTACATCGACGGCCAGGCCGGCACGACGGGTTTGCAGATCCGTGAGCGCCTCGCGGGGCGCGACGACCTCGAGCTGCTCACGATCGACGAGGCGCGGCGCAAGGACCCGCAGGCGCGCGCCGAGATGCTGCGCTCGGCGGACGTCGCGATCCTCTGCCTGCCGGACGACGCGTCGCGCGAGGCGGTCGCGCTCGCCGGCGACGCGCCGGTGCGCTTCCTCGACGCGAGCACCGCGCACCGCGTCGCCGAGGGCTGGATCTACGGCCTACCCGAGCTCGCGCCGGGACAGCGTGACGCGATCCGCAGCGCGCGCCGGGTCGCGAATCCGGGCTGCTACCCGACCGGCGTGATCCTGCTGCTGCGTCCGCTGGTCGACGCGCAGCTCCTCGCGGCGGATGCGCCGATCGCGGTGCACGCGCTCTCGGGCTACTCGGGCGGCGGCCGGCAGATGATCGAGCGCTGGGAGGATCCGTCGACCGGGCTCGCGACGCTGCCCTACGAGGCGCCCTACGCGCTCGACCGCGAGCACAAGCACATCCCCGAGATGACGCGCTATGCGCGCCTCGTGCACCGGCCGCAGTTCGTGCCGGCGGTCGGGCCGTTCCGCTGCGGCATGCGGATCGAGATCCCGCTGCACGCGGCGGTGCTGCGCGGCGTGGAGGCGCAGCGCCTGCACGAGGCGCTCGCCGCGCGCTACGCAGGCGAGCCGTTCGTGCGCGTGCATCCGTTCAGCGAGCAGGTGTCCGCCGACGAGCGCGCCTTCGACCCGTGCGCCGCGAACGGCACCAACCGGATCGACCTCTGGGTGCTGCCGAACCCGCTCGGCCACGTGCTGCTGGTCGCGACGCTCGACAACCTCGGTAAGGGCGCTGCCGGCGCGGCGGTGCAGAACCTGAACCTGATGCTCGGGCGCCCGGAGACGCAGGGCCTCGAGACGGGCGTCGCCGCGTGAGCGTGAGCGCGCAGACGACGGAGCTGCGAGCTCCCGAGCTGCCGCCGGGCGCGCGCCTGCACCCCTGGAATCGAAGCTTCACCTGGCAGGTGCGCACCGCGCCGCTGCGCGCGCTGACGCCGACACAGAAGGAGCAGTTCGACCGCGAAGGCTTCGTCGTCCTCGAGGACCTGCTGACGCCGGACGAGGTCGCGGCGACGCTCGCCGAGATCGACCCGCTCGAGGCGCAGACCGACGCGTACTTGAAGACGCTGCCGGAGGGACGCCTCGCGATCCTCGAGGCCGGTGCAATCACCTTCTCGGCGCATCTCGTCACGCGCTCGGAGCGTCTGCGCGCGCTCGCCGCGCACCCGCGCATCCTCGACGTCTGCCACGACCTCGTCGGCGACGACGTCGACCTCTACTGGGATCAGGCGGTCTACAAGAAGCCCGAGAAGCCGCGCCGCTTCCCCTGGCATCAGGACAACGGCTACACCTACGTCGAGCCGCAGCAATACTTGACGGTGTGGCTCGCGCTCACCGACGCCACCGAAGCGAACGGCTGCCCGGTGGTCGCGCCCGGCCTGCACCTGCACGGCACGCTCGCGCACCGCTACGTCGACCCGCTCGGCTTCGAGTGCTTCGAGACGCCGCAGCGCGCGATCGCTGCCGCCGTGCGCGCCGGCGGCGCGGTCGTGTTCTCGTCGCTGACGCCGCACCTCACCGGGCCGAACACGACGGACGCGGTGCGCAAGGCGTACATTCTGCAGTACGCGCCCGCCGGCGCGCGCATCCTCGAGGGAGATCCGAGCGCCGGTCCGCCGACGGGCGAGCGCCCCTGCGACGCGCCCGGGCGGCAGTTCGCGGTGCTGCGCGGCGGCGCGCCTCTCTGACGCGTCCCCTCTTTGACACGGCGGTGCGTTGCGCATAGCGAGCACGCATGGACTTCGGACTGCAGCTCGCGGCACTGCCCGCCAAAGACATTCTCGAGAACGCCCGCAACGCCGAAGCGTGGGGCTACGCGGCGCTCTACGTGCCCGACCACTGGGCGTACGAGCGTCAGGCGGGCGGCGGGCTCGACGACGGCGCCAACGCCTGGGAGGCGACGACGATCCTCGGCGCGATCGCCGCGGTGACCGCCAAGGCGCGCATCGGCGCGCTCGTGCTGTGCAACCTCTTCCGCCACCCGGCGACCACCGCGCAGCACGTCGCGACCGTCGACCACCTGAGCGACGGCCGCGCGCTGCTCGGCATCGGCTCGGGCTGGACCAAGGCCGAGTTCGAGATGATGGGCGTCGCGTTCCCCGACGTGAAGCCGCGTCTGCGCATGCTCGACGAGGCGGTGCGCGTCGTGAAGAGCCTGTGGACCGAGTCGCGCACCAACTTCGACGGCGAGTTCTACCACCTGAAGGACGCCTTCCTCGTGCCCAAGCCGCTCCAGGATCCGCACCCGCCGGTCATGCTCGGCGGCAGCGGCAAGGGCCTGCTGCGCATCGCCGCGCGTCATGCGGACCACGTCAACATCATCTCCGACGCCGGACGCGCGGGCACCATCCTGATGAGCGAGGTCGCGAAGGTCACCGAGGACGCCTTCAAGGCGAAGATCGACTTCGTGCGCGCCGAGGCCAAGGCGGCGGGACGCGACCCGGACGAGCTCACCTTCTCGAGCACGCTGTTCATGCCGATGCTGACCGACACCGAGGCCGCGGGCGACGAGTTCGCGAACAACATGGGCGGCATGCTCGGCCTGTCGGGCGATCAGGTGAAGCGCATGCCGATGACGCTGATCGGCACGCGCGAGCAGTGGATCGAGGAGCTCAAGCGGCGCGAGCGCGAGTGGGGCGTCAAGCACTACATCATGTCGGGGTTCGGCGGCCCGCAGCTCGCCGAGCGCTTCGCACGCGAGATCGCGCCCAAGGTCCAGGGCTGACGACGAGAGCCCGCGAGGGCGGGCTTCCGCAAGAACTCGCTAGCGCCGACGGCTAGGCCCGCGGCGCAGCCGCGCTGGTCGCGGCCGCGCCCCGCCAGGCGGCGATCCGCTCGGTCGCCTGCTCGACGACCACGTAGAGCAGCGGGATGAACAGGACGCCGAGCAGCGTGCCGCCGAGCATGCCGCCGAACACCGCCGTGCCGAGCGCGCGACGCGCCGACGCGCCCGCGCCCGACGCGATGACCAGCGGCACGACGCCGAGCACGAAGGTGAACGACGTCATGAGGATCGGCCGCAGACGGACGCGCGCGCCGGCGAGCGCCGCCTCCTCGATCGAGTGTCCCTGGCGGCGGAACTCGCGCGCGAACTCGACGATCAGGATCGCGTTGCGCGCCGCGAGCGCGATCAGCAGGACGAGGCCGATCTGCGTGAAGACGTTGTTGTCGAGCCCGCGCACGAGGAGCGCGAGCAGCGAGCTCAGCACGGTCAGCGGCACCGACAGCACCACCGACAGCGGCATCGACCAGCTCTCGTACTGCGCGGCGAGGATCAGGTAGACGACGATCAGCCCGAGGACGAACGCGACGAGCCCCTGCCCGCCCGCGCGCAGCTCCTGGTACGACGTGCCCGTCCAGGCGATCGACATCCCGGGCGGCAGCGTGCGCTGCGCGAGCTGGTCGACGATCTCGAGCGCCTGACCCGAGCTCGTCCCCGGCGCCGCCTCGCCGGTCACCATCGCCGACGGGAAGAGGTTGAAGCGCAGGATGCGCGCGGGGCCGATCCGCTCCTCGACCTTCAGCAGCGCGCCGAGCGGCACCATCTTGCCCGACGGGCTGCGCACCTCGAGCCGCTCGATGTCCTCCGGACGCGCGCGGAACGCGGCGTCGGCCTGCACGTTGACCTGAAAGGTGCGTCCGAAGCGCGTGAAGTCGTTGACGTAGGCCGAGCCGAGGTAGGCCTGCAGCGTGTCGAACACCTGCTGCAGCGGGATGCCGAGCATCTTGACCTTCTCGCGGTCGACGTCGGCGTAGAGCTGCGGCACGCCCGCGCGGTAGCCGCTGAAGACGTTGGTGAGGCGCGGGTCGGCGGCGGCCGCGGCGACCAGCGCGTCGGTCGCCTGCTGCAGCGCGTCCGGACCGGCGTTGAGACGATCCTGCACCAGCATCTCGAAGCCCGCCGTCTGCCCGAGGCCGTCGATCGCCGGCGGCGGGAAGGCGAGCACCTGCGCTTCCTGGATCGGCGCGAGCTTCTCGCGCACCTCGTCGATGATCGCGAAGACGTCGCGTCCGCGCCCGATGCGGTCGCTCCAGTGCGAGAAGCACGCGAAGCCGAACGCGTTGTTCGAGGCGTTGCCGTTGATCGGCGAGAAGCCGGGCAGCAGCGTGACCAGGCTGATGCCGTCGACCGAGCGCAGGATCTTGTCGACGCGGTGCACGACCGCGGCGGTGCGCTCCTGCGAGGCGCCGTCCGGAAGCTGCACGTCGACGACGATGTAGCCCTGGTCGTCCATCGGCAGGAAGCCGGTCGGCACGATGCGAACCAGCAGCCAGGTCGCCGCGCAGAGCGCGAGGAACGCGCCGAGGGCCACCGCGCGACGACGCAGCAGCACCGCGACGACGCGCAGGTAGAGCTCGGTCGCGCGCTCGAGGGCGTCGTTGAAGCGCTGCGCGAAGCGTCCGAAGACGCCCTTCGCCGAGCCCGCGTCGTGCAAGCGCAAGAAGACCGCGCACAGCGCCGGGCTCAGCGTGAGCGCGTTCACCGCCGAGAGGAACGTGCTCACCGCGAGCGTGACCGCGAACTGGCGGTACAGCCGTCCGGTGATGCCGCTCAGCGCCGCGGTCGGCAGGAACACCGCCATCACGACGAGCGTGATCGCGACCACCGGCCCGAACACCTCGCGCATCGCGCGCAGCGTCGCCTCGCGCGCGCCGAGCCCGTGCTCGCGCATGTTCCGCTCGACGTTCTCGACCACCACGATCGCGTCGTCGACGACGATGCCGATCGCGAGCACGAGGCCAAACAGCGTCAGGGTGTTGATCGAGAAGCCGAACGCGAGCAGGAGCGCGCACGTGCCGATCAACGACACCGGGATGGTGATCGCCGGGATGATCGTCGCGCGCAGGCTCTGCAGGAAGACCAGCACGACGAGGAAGACCAGCACGAAGGCCTCGAGGAGCGTCTTCTGCACCTCGGAGATCGACGCCTCGACGAAGTCCGAGACGTCGTAGATCATCGTCAGCTCGAGCCCCTCGGGCAGCGTCTTGCTGATGCGCTCGAGCGCTTCGCGCACGCCGCGCGCGACCTCGACCGCGTTCGCGCCCGGCGACTGGTAGAGGATGATCGTCGAGCTCGGCACGCCGTTCTGGAACGACAGGCTGTCGTAGCGCTTGGCGCCGAGCTCGACGCGCGCCACGTCCTTGACGCGCGTGAGCCGCCCATCCTCGCCCGTCTTGACGACGATGTCCTCGAACTGCTCCTCGCCGACGAGGCGTCCGAGCGTCGTCACCGTGTACTCGAAGTCCTGCCCCGTCGGCGCGGGCGGCTGTCCGATGATGCCGGCCGCGACCTGCACGTTCTGCTCGCGGATCGCGTCGAGGACTTCCGTCGTGGTCAGGTTGCGCGCCTTCAGCGCCTCCGGATCGAGCCAGAGACGCATCCCGTACTCCTTGGTCGGGAAGGTCTCGACGCCGCCGACGCCGTTGATGCGCGCGAGCTCGTCGCGGATGTTGAGCGTCGCGTAGTTCGCGAGGAAGAGGTCGTCGTAGCGGTTGCCGGGCGAGATCAGACCGACCACCGCGATGAGACCGGTCGACTGCTTGCGCGTCGTGATGCCCTGCCGGCGCACCTCGTCGGGCAGGCGCGGCAGCGCGACGTTCACCCGGTTCTGCACCAGCACCGACGCCATGTCGGGATCGGTGCCGACCTCGAAGGTGATGGTCAGGCTGTACGAGCCGTCGCTCGAGCTCGTGCTCGACATGTAGAGCATGCCCTCGACGCCGTTCACCTCCTGCTCGATCGGCGAGGCGACGGTGTCGGCGACGACCTGGGCGCTCGCGCCCGGATAGTGCGCCTCCACCCAGATCACGGGCGGCGTGATGTCGGGATACTGCGCGACCGGAAGCTGCGTGTACGCGACCGCGCCGGCGATCACGATCAGCAGCGACACCACCGACGCGAAGATCGGCCGGTCGATGAAGAAGCGACTCGACACGAAGGCTTCCTGCGCGCGTCAGCCCGCGCGGCCGTTGGCGGCGTCGAGCGCGGCCTCGACCGTCGAGCGCTGCGGCACGACCTTGGCGCCCGGACGCGCGCGCTGCAGGCCGTTCACCACCACCCACTCGTCGAGGTCGAGCCCGCCGACGATGCGACGCATGCGTCCGCTGAGCGCGCCGACCTCGACGTCGCGGCGCTCGACGACGTTCTGGGCGTCGACCACGAGCACGTAGCGTCCCGCCTGATCGGCGGCGACGGCGAGGTCCGGGACGAGCAGCGCGCGCTCGCGGCTCGTCGGCACGCGCAGCTTGACGTAGGTGCCCGGCACGATGCGCCGGTCGGGATTCGGGAACAGCGCGCGGATGCGCAGCGTGCCGGTCTCGCGGTCGACCTGGTTGTCGGCCGACTCGACGACGCCCTGGTGCACGAAGTCGTCGTCGTTGGGCAGCGAGAGCAGCACCGGCTGGCGCGGCTGCTCGTCGTTCGAGGCGGCGCGCGCCGTCGGGTTCGCGCGCAGCCAGGTCTGCATCTGACGCTCGCTGACGTCGAAGTAGACGAACACCTCGGCGTCGTTGACGATGGTCGCGAGCAGCGTCGGCTCGCCCGAGCCGACGAGCGCGCCCTGGTCGACGAGGTTGCGCGAGATGCGTCCCGAGATCGGCGCGCGCACCTCGGTGTAGGACAGGTCGAGGCGCGCGGCCTCGACGTTGGCGCGCGCGAGCGCGACGTCGGCCTCCGCGCGGTCGTACTCCGCGACCCGCGTGTCGAGCTCCTGCGCGGCGAGGACGTTGTTCTTCGCGAGCGCCTTCGCCTTCGCGAGGTTGCTGCGCGCGAGCTCGAGCGACGCCTGCTTGCCCGCGAGGTCCGCCTCGGCCTGCGCGAGCCGTGCCCGGAACGGACGCGGATCGATGGTGAACAGCAGGTCGCCCTCGTTGACGATCGAGCCGGCGCGGAAGTGGATGCCGTCGATGAAGCCCTGCACCCGCGCGCGCACCTCGACCGTCTCGATGCCGGTCACCATCCCGGTCGCCTCGAGGTCGACGGAGATCTCGCGCTCGACGGGCTGCGCGACCGTCACCTCGGGCGGCGGCGGTACGTACGGCTCCGGCTCGCCGAAGCATCCGGCCGTCGCCAGCGCAGCGAGCAGGAGAACGATGCAGCGGACATGCAGCATGGCGGGACGTCGCGACCAGACACGCGCGCGCAGATCCGCCGCGGGAGGCGACGGCTGCGCGCCGCACGAGCGGTTAACATGCACGCCGAGCGCAGGAAATCGCGCCCGGCGCGCGGCCATCGCACGGACGTGGAGACGTCCCGGCCGTCGCTGCGTCAGGCTGCCGTCAGGCCTTCGGCTGCGGTCCGAGCACGATCACGAACACCTGCTCGTCCGCGAGCGGGATGCCGGGCCAGCTCGGGTTCTCGCGCTTCTTCTCCTCGTAGTACGACCGGTAGCCGGTCGCCGCCTTGACCTCGATGCCGCTCGCCTGCATGGCCTCGAGCGCGGTCTGCGCCCAGGTCGGCGGCTCCTCGTCGGCCATCAGCATCGAGACGCCGGGCTTGAGCACGAGCCCGCGCAGCGGCTCGCTGTGCACCTTCCAGCCGCCCTCGCGGAACACGCTCGCGAGCGCGTCGGCGAGCGCCTTGCTCTCGGCGTCGCCGGCTCCGTAGACGAACCACGCGGCGCGCGCCGGTGCGGTCTCGACCTTCAGCAGCTCGAGCATCGCCGCGCGCTCGCTCTCGTCCGGGGCGCGCGGGCTCTCGGTGGTCTTGGCGTCGGCGGCGGGCTTGGCGTCCGCGGCCGGCTTGGCGTCCGCGGCCGGCTTGGATTCGGAGGCGGGCTTGGCCGCGTCGTCCGCGAGCGCAAGCGTCGGGGTGCAGAGCAGGAGGGCGGCGACGGCGGCTCTGCGCGCCGGGCGGGGCAAGACCAAGCGGAGGATGCGCATCCGCCTCGTCTACCCCGCCCGCTCGCGTGCAGACAAGACGCTACCCTTCGCTCGGCTCGACCGTGACCGCGATCGCCTCGGTGAAGGTGATGTCGACCATGTCGCCGACCTCGAGCTGGCCGAGCTTGTCCTGGTCGCGGACCTTGATGGTGCGCAGCGTGCCGTCCGGGCCCTCGAGCGTGATCTCGGATTCCTGCTTGTCGACGTCGGTGATCTTCATGGTCAGCGTCACGGTCTGCGCGCCGATGACGCCGGGCTTCTGACCTTCCTTCGCGCGATCGACCTCGGCGGCGGTGCCGATCGACGGCGCGCTGCCGTCCGACTTCCGCACCTCGTACGCGACCGACTCGTAGTACGTCGTGACGAGCCGATCGCCGGGATCGATCTGATCGAAGTTCTGGACGCTCTCGGGCACGTGCATCGTGACCGGGTCGCCGTCCTGTCCTTCGAAGGTGACCATGCGCTTCGCCTTGTCGACCTTCAGCACCTTGGCGCTGGTCTGCACCATCCCCTCCTGCACGACGCCGCTCGGCTTGCCCTGATCGGCGAGCGCCGGCGTGGCGACGAGCAGCGCGAGAGAGGCGGTTGCGGCGTACAGCGCGCCGCGTCCGAGGTATCGAACCATGTTCGCTCCTTTTCTCTGGCTCGCCGCGCTCTCTGCGGCGAGCGGTGCACGGGCTCTACCAGCTTCGCGCCGACGACCGAAGCGCGGGCTGCGCAAACGCCAGCGCAACGCGCGCGCCGCGAGCGCATCGCGAGCGCGCGTCAACGCCGAAGCACCGTGCGGGCGCGAGCGCTGCAGCGCCGTGCGCGCGCTAGAGCCGCAGCGCCGTGCGCGCGCGGGTCGCGAGGCCGCGCAGATCGAACCCCGCCGTGCGCTCGCGCACGCGCAGCGCGAGGTCGTCGAAGATGCCGTACGCGACCGGCGTCACGACCAGCGTCAGGACGAGCGACAGCGTCTGCCCGCCGATCACGACGATCGCGATCGTGCGCCGCTCCTCCGCGCCCGGGCCGGTTCCGAGCGCGAGCGGCATCATGCCGGCGACCAGCGTCAGCGTCGTCATGAGGATCGGACGCAGTCGGTCGCGGCTGCCCTGCAGGATCGCCGCCGAGCGCTCGAGCCCCTGCGCGCGCAGCTGCTTGATGTGGTCGATCTGCAGGATGGAATTTTTCTTGACGACGCCGAACAGCACCAGGATGCCGAGCGCCGAGTACAGGTTCAGCGTGTCGTGGAACAGCCAGATCGACAGCAGCGCGAACGGCACCGCGAGCGGCAAGGAGAGCAGGATCGTCACCGGGTCGATCAGGCTCTCGTACTGCGCGGCGAGGATCATGTACATGAAGATGATCGACAGCAGGAACGCCCACAGGAACTCGCGGAACGCGCGCTCGAGCTCGCGGCCGCGGCCGGTGACGGCGGTGCTGTAGCCGGGCGGCAGCCCGATCTCCTCGACCGCCTTCTGCAGCGCCTCGAGGCGGTCGCCGAGCGCGTAGCCCGGCGCGACGGTCGCGCGCACCGCGGCGACGCGCTGGCGATCGAGGCGGTCGATGCGTGAGGCGGTGGTCGCGGGCTCGAGGCGCGCGACCGTGTCGAGGCGCACGATGCCGCCGCCGGGACGCGCGACCCAGAGCCGCGAGATCGTCGCCGGGTCGTTGCGGTCGCCCTCCTCGAGGCGAATCTGCACGTCGTAGTCCTCGTTCACCGTCGGGTCGATGAAGCGCGACACCCGGTCGTCGCCGCCGACCATGAGGCGCATCGCCATCGCGACGTCCTCGACGGCGACGCCGAGGTCGGCCGCGCGGTCGCGGTCGATGACGACGCGCAGCTCGGGCTTGTCGAGCTTGAGGGTCGTGTCCGCGTCCGCGATGCCGCCCATCTCGAGCGCCTTGTTGCGCAGCTCCTCCGAGAGCTGCGCGAGCGTCTCGAGGTCCGGGCCGCGGATGTTGAAGTCGATGTCGACCGAGGCGCCGCCGAGGTTGAACGCCGGCGCGTTGCGCACCGAGATGCGGAGGTCCTTGAAGCGCTTGAGGCGCGCGCGCAGGTCCTGCATCACGTCGCGCTGGCTGAAGTTGCCGCGGAACGCCGAGAGCGGATCGAGCGTCAGGATGCCCTTCACCAGGCGGCTCAAGGACAGCGTGCGCTCGTCGTGCGGCGTCAAGAGCACGGTCGCGCGCCCGGTGTTGGTCGCGTCGAGGAAGCCGCCGCCGACGGTGGTCAGCACCGTCTCGACGCCCGGCGTGGCGCGGATCTCCGCCGCCACCGCGCGCATCGCCTCGTCCATCGCCGCGATGCTCGTGCCCTCGGGCGCGGTCACCGCGACCTCGAACTCCGCCTCGTCGACGTCGGTCGGGATGTATTCCTGGCGGATCACCGTATAGAGCGGGATCGACGACAGGATCACCAGGACGCCGAACGTGCCGACCAGCTTGGGCCGCGCGAGCGCCCAGGTGAGCGCGCGCGCGTACCAATCGTCGAGGCGCGCGTAGAAGCCGCTGCGCGAGGCCGCGGCGCCCTCGCGCTCGGGACGCAGCAGCCGCGAGCACATCATCGGCGTCAAGCTGAACGACACCAGCAGGCTGACCATGATCGCGACCGCCGCGGTGAGCCCGAACTGGTAGAGGAAGCGCCCCGAGATGCTCGACATGAACGACACCGGGACGAACACCACGACGAGGCTCAGCGTCGTCGCCAGCACCGCGAGGCCGATCTCGGCGGTCGCCGCGCGCGCCGCCTCCATCGGCGGCATCTTCTTCTCCTCGACGAAGCGGAAGACGTTCTCGAGCACGACGATCGCGTCGTCGATGACCACGCCGACCATCAGCACGAGCGCGAGCATCGTCACGCCGTTCAGCGTGAAGTCGAGCAGCCACATGAAGGCGAAGGTGGCGATGGTCGACGCCGGGATCGCGACGCTCGCGATCACCGTCGAGCGCCAGCTGCGCATGAACGCGAGCACGACGAGCGAGGCGAGGATCGCGCCCAGCACCAGGTGCAGCGTGATCTCGTGCAGCGCCGCGTAGATGTACTTCGACTGGTCGCGCACGATCTGGATGCGCACGTCGGGCGGGATCTGCTTCGCGACCTCGGCGAGATTCTTCTTGACGGCCTCGATGACCTCGACGGTGTTGGCGCCCGTCTGACGGCGGATCTCGAGCACCACGGTCGGCACGTCGTCGAGGCGCGCGAGCGAGCGCTGCTCCTTGGTGCCGTCCTCGGCCCAGCCGACGTCGCGGACGCGGATCGGCACGCCGTCGCGCGTCGCGATCACGAGGTCGTCGAACGCGGCGGGGTCGGCGAGCCGACCCATGGTGCGCAGGTTCGACTCCGTCGTCGGCGTGGTGACGTTGCCGCCCGGCACCTGGCTGTTCTGGCGCAGGATCGCGTCGCGCACGGCGGTGATCGGCAGACCGAGCGCGGCGACGCGGTCCGCGTCGACCCAGATGTTGATCGCGCGCTCGAGCCCGCCGACGACGCGCACCTCGCCGACGCCGCGCGCGCGCTCGAGCTGCACCTTGATGACGCGCTCGGCGAGGTCCGTGAGCTCGCGCTGCGAGCGGTCGGCCGAGAACGCGATCGACATGATCGGGCTCGACTCGTTGTCGAACTTCTGCACCACCGGCGGGTCGAGCTCGGGCGGCAGCTCGCGCAGCACGCTCGACACGCGGTCGCGCACGTCCTGCGTCGCGACGTCGGTGTCACGCGACAGCTCGAAGTTCGCGATGATGTTGGCGGTGCCGTTGCCGCTGACCGAGCGCAGCTCGTCGAGGCCCTCGACGGTGTTGACCACCTCCTCGAGCCGCTGCGCGACCTCGGTCTCCATCTCCTGCGGCGCCGCGCCGGGCAGCATCGCGCGCACGCGGACCTGCGGGATGTCGACCTCGGGGTAGCGGTCGATGCCGAGCTGCATGTAGGCGGCGGCGCCGACCACGACCAGGGCCAGGATCAGCATGGTCGCGAAGACCGGACGCCGGATGCAGACTTCCGCGAGCTTCTGCATCTGGCTTCAGCCGCTCGCGACGACCGCCTGGCCGCCGATCAGGTTGCCGGGCTCGACGATCACCGACTCGCCCGCGGCGACCCCGCCCAGCAGCTCGACCAGATCGCCCGAGCGGCGCCCGACGCGCACGCGCTTCTCGACCGCCTTGCCCTCCTCGACCGTGAGCACCTTGCTCACGCCGGCGAAGGTCACCACCGCGCTCGAGGGCACGAGCAGCGCCGGCGCGTCGGGATCGACCACGATCTCGCCGGTCGCGAACGAGCCGGGGCGCAGCTCGTCGTTCTCGTTCGGGATCTCGGCCTCGATCATCACCGTGCGCGTCGTCTCGTCGACCGCCGGGCTGACGCGCTTCACCTTCCCTTCCGCGACCGTCTGCTCGCCCTCGACGCGCACGCGCACCGGCTGCCCGACCTGCACCAAGGCCGCCTCGCGCTCGGGCACCGCGAGACGCAGGCGCAGCGGGTGCATGCGCACGATCGTCACCACCGGCTGGCCGACGTCGAGGTAGCCGCCGATCGACAGGTGGCGCTCGCGGACGGCGCCGTCGAACGGCGCGCGCAGCGTCGCGTCGGCGAGCTGCTGCTCGGCGATGCGGAGCTGCGTCTTGCGCTCGGCGACCAGCGCGATGCGCGAGCGCACCTCCTCGACGGCCTCGTTGTAGCGCGCCTCGGCGACCCGGTAGTCGGCCTCCGCGGTGTCGAGCTCCGAGCGCGCGACGATGCCGTCCTCGTGCAGCTTGCGCATCCGCTCGCGGTTGAGCCGCTGCTGATCGAGCACCGCCTTCGCCTGGCGGACGAGCGAGGCGCGCTCGACCGCGACCTTGTCGTCGCCCGAGCCGTCGAGCGGCACGCCGAGGCGCGCGCGCGCCTGCGCGAGCGCGGTCTGCGCCTGCTCGACCCGGAGCTGGAAGTCCTGCAGGTCGAGCACCGCGACGACGTCGCCTGCACGGACGACGGAGCCGAGGTCGACCGGCAGCTCCGCGAGCCGGCCCGCGACCTTGGTGTTCAGCACCACCTGGTCCTCGGCGGCGAGCGTCCCGGTCGCGGTCACCGTGACCGGCAGCGTGCCCGCCAGCACCGGCGTCAGGCGGACGCGGCGCGGCTCGTCGGCCTCGCTGCGCGCGGTCGCGTCGGCGCGTCCGTTGCCGCAGCCCACGCCGCAGGCGAGCAGCGCGACGAGCAGGAGCGCGCCGGCCGTCGGGAGCCGAAAAACCATTGGCTGGTTAGAACATGAAGTCGCGCGGCGCGCGACGTGCCGGGCCGGCGGCATCCCCCGTTGGACGGAGCTGCCCGGGACGCGATTCGAGCGCCGTCGTTGCCGCAGCGCGCGATTGCACCACCTCGTCGCTTTTGGGAGGCTCGCCCGCATGCGCATCGGCATCGGCATCGGCGACGTCGGCGGCAAGCCCGCCACCATCGACGACCTCATCGAGCAGACGCAGGCCGCCGAGCGTGACGGCTTCGCGTCCGCCTGGTTCGCGAACATCTTCGGCTTCGACGCGATCCTCACGGCGACCGTCTGCGCGCGCGCGACGAGCCGCATCGAGGTCGGCACGGCGGTCGTGCCGACCTACCCGCGCCACCCGACCGCGATGGCGCAGCAGGCGATGTCGGCGGCGGCCGCGAGCGGCGGACGCTTCACGCTCGGCATCGGGC
Organism: Candidatus Binatia bacterium; assembly: GCA_036563615.1. NCBI lineage: Bacteria > Candidatus Binatota > Binatia (SeqCode) > Binatia bacterium. The sequence goes on along the minus strand of DATCMB010000006.1, from coordinate 341,825 downwards.
TTTCGCACCAGCTCGTCATCGAGGGGATGTTCGGCCTGTCGTTCGCGAAGCCCTACAGCCACATGCGCGAGTACCTCGCCGTGCTCCTGCCGCTGCTGCGCGAGGGCAAGGTCGCGTACGAGGGCAACGAGTTCCGCGTGAACGCGACGCTCGACGTGCCCGGCGCGAAGCCGCCGTCGGTGCTGATCGCGGCGCTCGCGCCGAAGATGCTGGCGCTCGCCGGCACCGTCACGGACGGCACCGTCACCTGGATGACCGGTCCGAAGACGCTGCGCGAGCACGTCGTGCCGCGGATCAACGAGGCGGCGGCGCAGGCCGGACGCCCGGCGCCGCGCGTCGTCGCGGGGCTGCCGATCGCGGTCTCCGACGACGTCGCTGCGGCGCGCGAGACCGCGGGACGCATCTTCCAGGTCTACGGCGTGCTGCCGTCCTACCGCGCGATGCTCGACCGCGAGGGCGTCGAGAACCCGGGCGACGTCGCGCTGGTCGGCGACGAGAGCGCGGTCGGCGAGCAGATCGCGCGGCTCGCCGAGGCCGGCGTCACGGATCTCCTGGCGTCGATCTTCCCGGTCGGCAAGGACCCTGCGGCGTCGATCGCGCGCACGCGCGCGCTGCTGGTCGAGACGCTGCGGCGCGTCTGAAGGATCCTGCGCCGTCGCTGACGCGCCGCGCGGAATTCGGTCACGACGCTCGCGTCGCGACCCCTCGGGGCTCTTGGGCTGTCCGTCACCCGTGATAGAGTCCCGGCCGCGAGGAGGTTCGCGATGCAGGCAGCGTTGTCCCTCGACGACATCGACATCATCAGCAATCGGACCTTCGGGGAGCACGGCTATCCCCACGAGGCCTGGGCCCTCTTGCGGCGGGTCGCGCCGATCTACTGGTACGACCGCCCGCACGCGCAGCCGCCCTTCTGGGTGGTCACCAAGCACGCCGACATCGTGACCATCTCGCGGCAGCCGAAGCTCTTCCTGAATGCGCCGCGCCTCGCGGTGTTCCCCGAGCTGCCGGTACGGCCGCCGGAGGAGGAGCCGGCCCGCCACCTGATCAACATGGACCCGCCGGAGCACGGCAAGTTCCGCAAGATCGTGAGCGCGCGCTTCACGCCGCGCGCCGTGCAGTCGATGCGTCCCGCCGTCGAGAAGATCGCCGACGACCTGCTCGACACGCTGCCCGCCGACGGCGAGTGGCACGAGATGGACTTCGTCGAGAAGATCTCGGCGCGCTTGCCGCTCGAGGTGCTCGCCGACCTGCTCGGCGTGCCGCGCACCGACTGGGACAAGCTGTTCCACTGGACGAACGAGACCATCGGCTCGGGCGACCCGGAGTACCAGGAAGGCGCGACCGCCGAGGAGACCGCCGAGCGCGCCCGCATCGCGCTCTTCCAGTACTTCGCCGACATGGTCGAGGAGCGGCGCAAGCGGCCGACCGACGACATCGTCAGCCTGATCGCGAACGCGCAGCTCGACGGCAGCTACGTCCCCGAGCGCGAGCTGCTGTCCTACTACTACCTGCTCGTCGTCGCGGGGAACGAGACGACGCGCAACGCGACCTCGGGCGGCCTGCTCGCGCTGATCCAGAACCCGGGCGAGCTCGAGAAGCTGCGCCGCGACCCGTCGCTGCTCGACTCGGCGATCGAGGAGATCCTGCGCTGGACGTCGCCGGTCATCCAGTTCTGCCGCACCGCGGCCGAGGACGTCGAGATGCGCGGCGTCAAGATCCGCAAGGGCGACGCGCTCTGCCTGTTCTACCCGTCGGCGAACCGCGACGAGGAGGTCTTCGAGGATCCCTTCACGTTCCGCATCGACCGTCAGCCGAACCCGCACCTCGCGTTCGGCATCGGCGAGCACTTCTGCCTCGGCGCGAACCTCGCGCGCCTCGAGCTGCGCGCGATCTTCGGCAAGCTGGTCGAGCGGCTGCTCGACGTCGAGCTCGCGGGTCCGGTGTCCCGGCTGCACTCGAGCTTCGTCGGCGGCATCAAGCGCGTGCCGATCCGCTACCGGCTCAAGCCGCGGCGCGCGAACGGCGGCTGAGGGGAAGCGATCCCGGCCGCCGGATGGAGAGGTCGAGCGAAGAGCTACGCAAGTGGCTCGCGGCATGCGCTGAGGGCGACGGCGACGCCCGGCGCGCGTTCCAGGACGAGTTCGCGAGCGACATCTACTCCTTCCCGACCCGCATCTACGGCGTCCCGGCGGAGCTCGCCGCCGACTTCTACGTCTACGCCTTCGAGCGCGACCGGATCTTCACCCGGCTCGCGACCTTCGAGGGCCGCAACCAGATCCAGCTCCGGACCTTCCTCTCCTTCTACGTCCTGAAGAGCATCTTCCTCGAGTGGCAGCGGACGCTGCACGACATCGACACGGTGTCGCTCGCGACCCCGGTCGGCGAGGACGGCGCGCGCACCCTCGAGGACGTCCTGCCCGCGCCCGACACCGCGCCCGAAGCGCGGCAGGCGGCGCCGGCCGACGACGCGGCCGAGCTCTGGGCGTCGCTCAGCGAGACCGAGCGGCTCGATCTCAAGCTCCTCTCGCTCCTCGACTGCGAGCTCGAGCCCGACGACGTGCGGCTCATCGCCCGCTCCGCGAAGCGCTCGATCACCGAGACCCTGGAGCTCATCGCCGAGATCCGCGCGGGCTTGCAGCAGCGCGACGTCCGTCTCGCCGAGCTGCAGGCCGAGCTCGACTCGGCCTGGGGCTGGATCGTCCTCCGACAGAACGAGCTGCAACAAACGGAAGAAAAGATTCGTCTTCTACCCTCGGACGGATCGGCGGCGCGGGCCCGGCTGGAGGAGAAGCGGGAGCGGCTGCGCGCCAAGATCGCGAAACGGGAGCGCCAGCGAGGGCGTATCGTGGCGGAGATGGCCGACTTCAAGATGACGACCCCCTACAAGGACATCGCCCGCCTGCTGGGTGTGGGCGTCGGGACGGTGTGCTCGCGGATCCACCGCCTGCGTCAGAAGCTCGCGGCGCGCGCCGGACAGGCCACGCCCGAGACGGGGGCACGCTCGTGACCGTCGCCGGCCACCCCACGGGCGAGGACCTGTCGCGGCTCGTCGACGGCGAGCTCGCCGGCGCCGAGCGGACCGCGCTCGAGGAGCACCTCGGCGGCTGCAGCGCGTGCCGCGCGTCCTTCGATGCGCTCGCGCAGGCCGACACGGCGCTTCGCAGATCCGCGCGCACGAGCGCGGCAGCCCGCCGCGTCCCCGAGCGCGGCGCCGGCTGCCTGCCCGAGGGCACGCTGGTCGCGCTCGCGCACGGCGCGCTGGACCCGTCGGCCGCCGAGCACGCGGAGCTCCACCTCGCGCGCTGCGACGCCTGCCTGGTCGCCGCCGGCGAGGCGATCGCGCTGCGCCGCGCGCTCGCGACGGCGAGCGCGGTCGCGGTGCCCGAGGCGCTGAAGAGCCGCGTCGCGTCGCGCTGGACGCCCGCCGAGGAGAAGAAGACCGCGGCCGGCGTCGTGGTGCGGCTCGTGCGCGGCGCGCTCGAGCTCGTCGAGCGCACGCTGGGCGAGGGCATCCTCGGCATCGAGCCGCTCGCGGTCGCGACCCCGGTCGTGCGCGGCACGAACGGCTCGCCGCTGTCGTTCGTCATCCGCGCGCCGGGCGCCGAGATCCGCGCGACGCTCGTCCCCGACGGCGACGTCGTCGCGCTGACGCTCGCGCTGCGCGACCTCGACGGTCGCGGGCTCGCCGGACAGCGCGTCGCGCTGCGCCGTCAGCGTCGCGCGATCTTCTCGGCGCGCACCGACGAGACGGGCGAGCTCTCGACGCCCAACCTCGAGCGCGGCGTCTACGAGGTGTCCTGCCCGGGCATCGCGACCGACTTCCGGCTCGATTTGCGGTCTTGACGGTCTCGACGGGCGGCGCGCGACGTCCGCGAGCGGCCGCGTAAATCTGGCCTGCGCCCTTCCTCGGACGGCGGGGCTTCGCTATCTCCTCCAGCGAGGACCCTGGTGGAGAACCCGCCGATCCAGCTCACGGTCCTACGCCAAGGCGACGTGCACATCGTCGACCTGGCCGAGGTCGGTTCGCTGATCCCGCGCAGCGAGACGCGCGTGGATGCGGCGTTCCTCGCGCAGCTCGCCGACGAGATGCGCCGCGTCGCCGGCCCGGCGCACGACCCGCAAGGCGGACGACTGCGCGAGCTGCAGCGTCTCGGCGCCCTCGTCTACTCGCACCTGCTGCCCGAGACGGCGCAGCGCCGGCTGCGCGAGGCGGGACGCTGCGATCTGCACCTGCGGCTCGACGAGCAGCTCCTCGGCGTGCCCTGGGAGCTTTGCCACGACGGCGAGTCGTTCGTCGCGACCAAGCTCCGGGTCGGGCGTCAGGTGATCACGAGCCGGCCGATCCGCGAGACCGTCGCCCCGCGCCGCGCCGACGCGCCGCTGCGCGTGCTGATCGTCGCCGACCCGACCGAGACGCTGCCGTCCGCGGCCGGCGAAGCCGATCGCCTGTGCGAGCTGCTCGACGGCATCGCCGGCGTCGAGGTGACGCTGCTCGGCGGCCGCGGCGTGCGCAAGATCCCGCTGCTCGCCGCGCTGCAGGAGCACGACGTCGTGCACTTCGCCGGCCACAGCTTCTACGACGCGGCCGACCGCGGGCGCAGCGGCTGGCGGCTCGACGACGGCGTGCTGACCGCGGACGAGCTCGGCAGGCTTCTGCCGCCGCCGGCGCTGGTGTTCTCGAACTCCTGCCAGGCGGCGACGACCACCGGCTGGCCGTCGACCGGGCGCCACGACGCCGACACGCACGGCATCGGTGGCGCTTGCTTGCTCGCCGGCGTGAAGAGCTTCGTCGGCACGCTGTGGGAGGTGCACGACGAGGACAGCGTGCACCTCGCCGTCGCCTGCTACCGGGCGCTCGCCGCCGGCGCGTCGCTCGGCGAGGCGCTGCTGCGCGCGCGCGAGACCGTGCTCGCCGAGGGCACGTCGAGCGCGACCTGGGCGAGCTACGTCCTCTACGGCGATCCGACGCTCGCGCCGTTCGCCGGTGCGGCGGCCGCCGCGAGCGCAGGGCTGCGCTCCGCGACGCCGGGTCGGCGCGAGAGCGCGCGCTTCGACGTGCAGATCGCGCACGTCGGCTCGGAGGAGGCGCGCGTCGGCGTGGTCGCGGCGGGCGGCGGACCGATCGTCGGCCGCGCGGAGGTGGTCGAGCGGCTCGAGAACGCGCTCGAGCTCGCGCGCGGCGGCCGCCGTCAGATCGTGCTCGTCACCGGACCGCCCGGCATCGGCAAGACCACCGTGGTCGACGCGTTCCTCGCGCGCGTCGCCGCACGCGGCGACGCGCTCATCGGGCAGGGACAGTCGGTCGAGCAGTACGGCTCGGGCGAGGCGTACCTGCCGGTGCTCGAAGCGTGGAGCCGGCTGTGCCGCGACGATCCGTCGCGCACGCTCGTGCAGGAGCTGCACCGGCGCGCGCCGAGCTGGCTCGCGCAGCTGCCGAGCGCCGGCGGCGGACGCGAGCCGGTCGGCGGCGACGCGACCGCGGCGACGACGCGCGACCGCATGCTGCGCGAGATGGCGGAGCTCGTCGAGGCGGTGTCGGCGGAGCGCTTACTCGTCCTCGCGCTCGAGGACCTGCACTGGAGCGACCACTCGACGCTCGATCTCGTGTCGTACCTCGCCGAGCGGCGCGAGCGTGCGCGGCTGCTGCTCGTCGGCACCTTCCGTCCCGAGGAGACGATGGGCGGCAGCCACCCGCTGCGCGCGATCGCGCAGCGGCTGCGCGCGCGCGGCCGCTGCGACGAGGTGCGGCTCGAAGCGCTCGGCGAGGCCGACATCGCGGAATATCTCGCCGGTCGCTTCCCCGACGCGAGCGTTCCGCGCAGCCTCGCGCGTCTCCTGCACGCGCGCACCGAGGGCCACCCGCTCTTCGTGGTCAACGTCCTCGACTACCTGCTGCGCGAGGGCGTGATCCGCGAGGAGAACGGTCAGATCGTCTTCCGCGACGGCGTCGAGGAGCTTCCGGCCGGTCTGCCCGAGAGCCTGCGCCGCATGATCGACCGCCAAGTCGAAGCGCTCGACGAGGAAGATCGGCGCGTGGTCGAGGCGGCGAGCGTCGCGGGCGTCGACTTCTGCGTCGCGTCGGTCGCCGCGGCGCTCGACGAGGAGCCCGACGCGATCGAGGAGCGCTGCGAGGCGCTCGCCTGGAGCGGACGCATGGTACGTGGGCACGGCGTCGAGGAGTGGCCCGACGGCACGGTGTCCGGCCGCTACCGCTTCCTGCACGCGCTCTACCAGGAGGCGCTGTACGCGCGCATGGCGGAAGCGCGTCGCGTGCGGACGCACAAGCGGATCGCGCTGCGCAAGGAGGACGCCTTCGGCAGCCGCAGCGGCGAGATCGCGAGCGAGCTCGCCGCGCACTACGAGGCGGCGCGCGACGTGCAGCGTGCGGTCGTGCACCGCACGCGCGCCGGCGACAACGCGATCGCGCGCCATGCGTCGCGCGAGGCGGTCGATCATCTGTCGCGCGCGCTCGCGCTGCTGCCGAGGGTCTCCGGCAGCGAGCACGAGCGCGCCGAGCTCGAGCTGTCGCTGCTCGTCAAGCTCGCGACCCCGCTGATGTCGACGCGCGGCTACGGCGCGAAGGAGGTCCAGCAGGTCTTCGAGCGGGCGCGCGCGCTGTCGCGCAACCTGCCGAGCGGGCCGCACCTGCTGCCGCTGCTGCGCGGCATGGTGTCGTTCCACCACGTGCGCGGGCAGAACCGCGTCGCGCGCACGATCGGCGAGGAGCTGCTCGCGCTGTGCGCGACCGCGGGCGACCGCATCGCCGAGGTGCAGGCGCACTACGGGCAGGGCGCGCTGCTCTACGACCTCGTCGAGCTCGGGCCGGCGCGCCAGCACCTCGAGCACGCGCTCTCGCTCTACGATCCGGCGACGCACGCGGCGCACGTGTCGCGCTACGGCGGCTACGACCCGGGTGTCGCGTGCCGTTGCTGGCTCGCGTGGGTGAGCTGGCTGCGCGGCCAGCCGGACACCGCGGTGCAGCTCGGCGAGGAGGCGATCGCGCTCGCGCACGAGCTCGGCCACCCGCTGACGCTCAACTTCGCGCACCTCGCGAACGCGCTCGTCTACCTCTACCGCGGCGAGACCGAGGCGGCCCAGGTGCAGCTCGACGCCGCGGAGACGATCTCGCGCCGCGAGGGCTTCGTCTACCAGGACGCGCTCGCCGCGCTGTCGCAGGGCTGGATCTCGCTCACGCGCGGCCGCGCCGAGGAGGCGCTGCGCCAGCTCGAGGTGTCGCTCGCGCGCCTCGATGCGACCGGCGCCGGGCTCGCGCGCCCCGGCTTCCTGACCTTGATCGCGTTCGCCAAGGCGCTGTGCGGCAGGCTCCCCGAGGCGCTCGCGCACGTCGACGACGGCATCGCGGAGGCGACCCGCACCGAGCAGCCGCTGCACCTGATCGAGCTGCACCGCGCGAAGGGCGAGCTGCTGGCGTGGTCCGGCGCCGACCCGAGCGAGGTCGAGCGCTGGCTCTCGACCGCGGTCGAGCTCGCGCGCGCGCTCGGGGTGCGCAGCCACGAGCTGCGCGCCGCGACCTCGCTCGGGCGCCTGTGGGCGTCGCGCGGCGAGAAGGAGCGCGCGCGGGACCTGCTCGCGCCGCTGGTCGAGGCGTATACGGAAGGGCGCGACATCCGCGACGTGCGCGACGCGGCCGCCCTGCTCGCCTGACGCGGCTCCCGCGAGCTCGGGCGTCACCGCACGTCGCGACCTGCGGCGGCCGTCTTGCCCGTCGACTGCGTCGCCCCGGCGCCCGTGGCTGCGCCGTCCGCACGTTCTCCGCGCGGTCGTGCAATCAGCGGCGCCCTTCGTCGCGTCTTCCTCCCCGAACCGGCCGACGCGCCGGCAACTGGGACCGGGTGACCGGCAGGAGGAACGTACAGATGAGCTTGCCCGCGAGAATCGCTGCCTTCGTCTACGGGGTCGCGTGCTACGCGATCTTCTTCGCAACCTTCCTCTACGCGATCGGCTTCGTCGGCAACTTCGTGGTGCCGAAGTCGATCGACTCGGGGCCCGAGGTTCCGTTCGGCGTGGCGCTCGCGGTGAACCTCGCCCTGCTCGCGATCTTCGCGGTCCAGCACAGCGTCATGGCGCGGCCCGCGTTCAAGCGGGCGTGGACGCGCATCGTGCCGGAGCCGGTCGAGCGCAGCACCTACGTGCTCTTCTCGAGCCTCGCGCTGATCCTGCTGTTCTGGCTCTGGCAGCCGATGGGCGGCGTCGTGTGGCAGGTCGAGAACGAGAGCGCGCGGCTCGCGCTGCACGCGATCTGCGCGGCCGGCTGGCTCACGGTGCTGGTCAGCACCTTCCTGATCAACCACTTCGACCTCTTCGGCCTGCGTCAAGTATGGCTCTGCCTGCGCGGCCGGCCCTACGTGCCGCTCGCCTTCCGCACGCCTGGCCCGTACCGCGTCGTGCGGCACCCGCTGTACGTCGGCTGGCTGCTCGCCTTCTGGGCGACGCCGACGATGACCGCGGCGCACCTCGTGTTCGCGCTGCTCACGACCGGGTACATCCTGGCCGCGATCCAGCTCGAGGAGCGCGACCTGATCACCGCGCACGGCGAATCGTACCGGCGCTACCGCGAGAGCGTGCCGATGCTGATCCCGGGTCTGCGCCGCCGCCGCGCACGGCGCGTCGACGTCGCGACGGTGGCGGCGCGCTCCTGAGCGCGTCCGGTTCGGAGCGGTAGCGCCGCGCACGGCGCGTCAAGCACCGCCGCGCACGGCGCGTAAGAAAAGAAGGCGTTTCAGCGCGTCCGGCGCGGCTTCAGCGCGGCAGGCGCAGCGCCAGCAGCACCGCCGGGTTCGACAGCCCGACCGGCCACACGATCACGTCGTCCGCGACCGCCGGCGAGGAGTTGATGCCGCCGGGCGCGTCGTAGATCCACACGGTCGCGCCGGTCGCGCGGTCGAGCGCGATGATCTGGCCCTGCAGGGTCGCCGTCCAGACGAGATCGTTCACCACCGTCGTGCCGCCGAGCGGGTCGCCCGGCACGAAGACGTCCCAGACGATGCGGCCGTCGCGTGCGTCGATCGCCACCACCTGGCCGTCCATGGTGCCGACGTTGCCGCCGAGGATCTCCGGCACGTCGGGCTCGAGGATGCTCGGCGCATTCAGCGTCGCGACGTAGACGATGCCGTCGGCGGTCGACGGCGGCGTGAGCACGCCGCCGAACGTGCCCGGCAGCACCTCGGTCGGCCCCTCGAGCGCGGTCAGGTCGTCGTTCTGGTGGATGCCGACCGGCGTCGTCCACAGCGTCGCGCCGGTGTCGATGTCGTGGCCGATCACCTTGCCGCCCTTGCCGGTCGCGACCACGATGCGGCGGGTGCGGCCGCCCTCGCGCACGTCGACGAGCAGGCTGTGGATCAGGTCGTGGTCGAAGAGGTCGTGCGGGATCGCCTGCTGGTACCAGTCGAGCGCGCCGTCGCGCAGATCCAGCGTGACCAGCGTGTTGGTGTAGAGGTTCGGGCCCGGACGGCTCGAGCCGTTCGGGAACTCCGCCGTGCCGGGGAACGGCGCGGGGTTGGCGACCGCCCAGTAGATCCGCTTGCGCTCGGTGTCGATCGCCGGCGGGTACCAGGCGCCGCCGCCCGAGTTGACCTCGGGATTGCCCCAGAAGCCGGGCTCGATGGTGTCGAAGGTCCACACCACGTCGCCGGTGTCCTGGCGCAGCGCGTGCAGCACGCCCTGATCGCCGCCGGTGTAGACGCCCTGCAGGCTGATCGGCACCGAGCTCGCGAACACGAGATCCGCGTACACGGTCGGCTGGATGTCGATGCCGTCGGTCGCCGTGCGCGTCAGCGAGCGACGCCAGATCTCGGCGCCGTTCGTCGCGTCGAGCGCGACGATCGCCTCGGTGCCGATGACGCCGAAGATCTTGCCCCAGCCGAGCGCGACGCCGTTCGGACCGATCACGAACCGGTCGTACTCGGTGCGCCAGCGCACCGCGCCCGTCTCGCGGTCGATCGCGTGGATGTTGCTGCTCAGATCCTCGAGGTAGATCGTGTCGCCGACGATCAGCGGCGTGGTCGCAACGTTGCCGTACGCGCCACGTCCAGGCAGCGGCGTCTGCCACGCCGGAACGAGCGTCGCGACGTTGCTCGCATCGATCGTCGAGTCGGTGGTCGCGCGCGTGTTCGCGTAGTCGCGTCCCGGGAGCGGCCAGTCGTCCGCGTGCTCGCGCACCTCGGGCGGGATCGCCGGGTCGACCGACGCGCGCTGGGCGTCGGAGCAGGCGACCACGAGAGCCGCGGCGAGCACGAGAAGGAATCGAGCGTCGACGGTGCGCATCGGGCGAACCTTCCACGGCCCGTCGCGCCGCTCAAGACCGTCCCGACTGGGAATCGGCTTGCGCCGCAGCCGGGAAAGCGGCACGCCAGGAAGGCGGAGGTGCGACCATGCGCGCAGCGCTGCTGGTGGAGGCGGGCAAGCCGCTCGTCCTCTGCGACGACGTCGAGATCGGCGAGCCGAAAGCGGGTCAGGTGCGCGTGCGCGTGCAGCACTGCGGCGTGTGCCACTCGGATCTCAGCATCGTCGACGGCACCTTCCCGAGCCCGATGCCGGTGATCCTCGGGCACGAGGCGGCGGGCGTGGTCGACGCCGTCGGCCCGGACGTCACGCACCTCGCGCCGGGAGATCACGTCGTGCTGACGCCGCTCGCGCCCTGCGGCACCTGCTACTTCTGCCTCCGCGACGAGCCCGGCGTGTGCGTCAACTCGAGCGCGATCACGACCAGCACGCTGCCCGACGGCACGACCGGACTTGCGCGCGGCGGCGCGACGGTGTGGCGGGGCGTCGGGCTCGGCGCGTTCGCCGAGTACGTGCTCACGCCGGCGAGCGGCGCGGTGAAGATCGCTCCGGACGTGCCGCTCGACGTCGCCTGCGTGATCGGCTGCGCCGTGCAGACGGGTGTCGGCGCGGTGCTCAACACGGCGCGCGTCGAGCCCGGCGCCACGGTGCTCGTCATGGGGCTCGGCGGCGTCGGGCTCAGCATCGTGCAGGGCGCGCGCGTCGCGGGCGCGGCGCGGGTGATCGCCGCCGATCCGCTGTCCGAGCGGCGCGCGGCGGCGGCGCGGCTCGGCGCCACCGACGTGCTCGACCCGAAGGAGGTCGACGTCGCCGCGCGCACTTTTGAATTGACGGGCGTCGGCGTCGACTACGCGTTCGACGCCGTCGGTCGCGCGGCGCTGATCCAGGACGGGCTGCGCGCCTGTCGGCCCGGCGGCACGACGGTGTGCGTCGGCGCAGCACCGCTCGACGACGTCATCACGATCGCGCCGGCGGCGCTGTTCACGATCACCGAGAAAAAGCTCGTCGGCTGCACGCTCGGCAGCAGCAACTCGCTGCGCGAGATTCCGCGCTTGATCGCGCTCTGGCAGGCGGGACGCCTCGACCTCGAGGCGCTCGTCACCGCGCGGCGTCCGCTCGTCGAGATCGATCTCGCGATGGCCGATCTGCGCGCGGGGCGCGGCATCCGCACGGTGATCGACGTCGCAGGGGGCTGACGGCACGCAGCGTGCTCTGCGGCGACCCCGCAACGGACGAAACGAGAGAGAAAGGAGAAGTCGATGACACGAGCGACACGCTGGTCGGTTCTGGCTGCTGCCCTGGCTCTCGCAACGCCTGCGTTCGGACAGTCGGCGGCGCCCGATGCGGCGAAGATGCCCGCGACGCAGGGCGGCGCGCAGCAGGGCACCGCCGGTGACGCGGGCGCGGGCAAGGAGGCCGCGCACGCGGAGCTGGTCGACGCGAAGGGCAACAAGGTCGGCTGGGTGCGGATCCGCGAGACGCCGAACGGACTCATCCTGCACACGCGGCTCTCCGGTCTGCCGGCGGGCGAGCACGCCTTCCACGTGCACGAGGTCGGCAAGTGCGAGCCGCCCTTCGACTCCGCGGGCGGGCACTACAACCCCGGCAAGAAGGAGCACGGCTTCGCCGTCCAGGGCGGCTACCACGCGGGCGATCTGCCGAACATCACCATCCCGAGCGAGGGAGCGGTCGAGATCGACGTCTTCGCGGTCGGGCTCACGGTCGCGGACGGCCCGAACCGGCTCCTCGACGAGGACGGGTCGGCGCTGATCGTCCACGCGGGGGTCGACGACTATGCCTCGCAGCCATCGGGCAATGCAGGTGGCCGGATCGCGTGCGGCGTCGTCAAGCAGGGCGCCATGCCTGCCGCGTCGGGTGCAGGCTCGTAAAGGGTCGGCGCGGCGTTTCTACAAAGTGCCCGTGAACGTGCGCGCCAAAGTGCAGGCCGACGACGCCGAAGCAGCGTCGTAGACGACGAGGCGTGATGGCACGGGCAATGCTCGCCTCCTGACCGCAGCGGCGCGCTCGGCGATCGAGCGCGCCGCCGGAAAGGTCACCATGTTGGCGATGCGCGTGCCCGTCGTGGCAACCCTGGCGGCAACTCTGCTCTTGATCGCGAGCGTCGCGACCGCACAGCAGGATCCGCAGCCCAAGCGCGCGCCGACGGTGCAGGACGATCCCTCGGTGCCTGCGACGAATCCCGAGACCCGCTCGCGCACCGCGGGCGGGACCGAGGGTTTCACCGGGCTCCACCAGATGAGCGGCACCGTCACCCAGATCGACAAGACGACCGGAGCGCTGGCCATGCAGTCCGACGCCGGCCAGCAGATCCGGGTGCACTTCCCGCCGACCGCATTGCAGTCGGTCGAGCAAGGGGATCGCATCACCGTCCAGCTCGCGCTCAAGCCGGCGCCGGATGGGGCGGCTGGCACGGATGGTGCGAACGAGAGGAGGACGGGCACGGACTGATCGTGCCCGCGAACGGGCGTACGGCGATCAGGCGAAAGGCGTCGGGTCAACGTATGCCGGGGGTCCCGCGGTGGAGCTTGGGGCCAGCTCCGCCGCGGGACCATTTTTTGCGCCGCAGGTTCCGTCTTGCCCGTCGCGGTGCGGGGGTGGATGATCCGCTCGACCTGATCCACGCTTCGACCGTCGGACACCCTCGACCTGGAGCTTCTCGTGCGCACCACCCGACCCGGCCGCCCGCTCCGGCTTGCCGCAGCCCTCTCGGTCTCCGGCTTCGCGCTGCTCGCGCTCGCCGCGTCCGCCGACGCCCAGTCCGGCGTCCTCGACCCGACGTTCGGCGCGGGCGGTGTGACGAGCGTGGCGATCGGCAACGGTGACGACTTCGGCAACGCGCTCGCGATCGACGCCGAGGACCGCATCGTCGTCGCCGGCACCTGCCAGCAGGCGAACGACGACTTCTGCGTCACGCGCCTGACGCTCGAGGGCGCGCTCGACGCGAGCCTCGCCGGCAGCGGCAAGCTCGCGATCCCGGTACGCGGCGAGATCGACCGCGCCTCCGCCGTCGCGCTGCAGGACGACGGCAAGATCGTCCTCGCCGGCTTCAGCCGGCAGGCGGGCAAGGACGAGTTCGCGCTCGTGCGCGTCGACGAGAGCGGCGCGCTCGACCCGAGCTTCGACGGCGACGGCAAGGTGACGACGGCGCTCGGCGCGGTCGAGGATCAGGCGCGCGCCGTCGCCGTGCAGGCGGACGGCAAGATCGTCGCCGCCGGCTACTCGCGCAGCGGCTCGAACCGCGACCTCGCGCTCGTGCGCTACACCGCGACCGGCGAGCTCGACCCGACGTTCGACGGCGACGGCATCCTCGTGCTGGGCGTCGGCACCGGCGACGACGAGGCAGGCGCGATCGCGATCCAGCCGGACGGCAAGATCGTGGTCGCAGGCTACGCGGCGGACGGCAGCCAGCACGACTTCCTCGTCGCGCGCTTCCTGCCGAGCGGCGCGCTCGATCCGGGTTTCAACGGCGGCGCGCCGGTGCGCATCGCGTTCGGCACCGGCAACGAGTTCGCGAACGGCGTCGCGCTGCAGGACGACGGCAAGATCGTGGTCGCAGGCTACGCGCGCGTCGGCACCGTGTTCCACTTCGCGGTCGCGCGTCTGCTCGCGAACGGCACGCTCGATTCGACCTTCGACGGCGACGGCAAGGTGACGACGGCGATCGGCACCACGTCGCAGGCGAACGCGGTCGCCATCGATCCGACGGGCCGCATCCTGGTCGCGGGCTTCGCGCGCATCGCCGGCAGCGACGACTTCGCGCTCGCGCGCTACGACACCGACGGCAGCCTCGACGAGAACTTCGCGGGCGGCTTCGTCACGCTCGCGATCGGCAACGGCGTCGACGTGGCGAACGGCGTGCGCGCGCAGCGCGACGGCAAGATCGTCGTCGCCGGCACGAAGCGCACCGCCAACGACGACGACTTCGCGATCGTGCGCTACCTGGTCGACGACTGCGGCAACGGCACGATCGACCTCGGCGAGGAGTGCGACGGCGGCGCGCTGATCGACGGCGACTGCTGCGACGCCGCCTGCCAGCTCCTGCCCGCCGCGACGCTGTGCCGCGCGGCCGAGGACGCGTGCGACGTCGCCGACTTCTGCGACGGCGTGAGCGGCGTCTGCCCCGACGCGCGCAAGCCCGACGGCGACGACGACGGCGTGTGCGACGAGCACGACCTCTGCCCCGTCGATCCGGACCCCGAGCAGCAGGACGGCGACGACGACGGCCTCGGCGACGCCTGCGACCCGTGCACGAACGGCGTGCTGGTCGGCAAGCCGAAGATCCGCATGACCAAGTTCACGACCGGTCCGGGCGACGACACCTTCACCTTCACCGGCCAGCTCGACCTGCCCGCGCCGCCGACCGGGCTCGATCCGGTGACGAAGGGCGCGCGCGTGATCCTCGCCGACGCGACGGGCAAGGTGCTGCTCGACGTCGCGGTCCCGCCCGGCGCCTACGACAAGACGACGCGCACCGGCTGGACGGCGAGCAAGCGGGGCAACGTGTTCAACTTCCGCTCGAAGACGCTCGCCGGCGGGCTCGTCGACAAGCTCAAGATCTCGTTCGCGCCCTCGAAGCCGAAGCTGCTCAAGTTCACGATGTCGGGACGGCGCGGCGGATTCGCGGCCGCACCGCCGGCGCTACCGCTGTCGGCGGTCGTGGTGATCGACGCGCCGACCGCGGCGACCGGCGAGTGCGGCGAGATCGCGTTCGCGCCGGGCGGCTGCGCGTTCAACCGCAACGGCAGCACGCTGACCTGCAAGTAGCGCGACGCCCGGCTCTGCTCGCGAATCCGCTCGACGGCGGAACGCTCAGACCTTGCCGACGAGCGGCGCCATGCCGTCGAGCATCTTCAGCACCTCGTCCTTCGCGACCGAGGGCACGGCGAGCACGCCGCGCGCGATGCCCATGTCGCAGAAGCGCTTGAGCTGGTCCTCGTCGGGCGGCGCCCAGAACAGCGAGATCTCGATCGACTGCGGATCGCGGCCCTTGGCCTTCGCCTTCTCGTGCAGCGTCTTGATCGCGCCCGGCAGGTCGGGCACCGCGAGCCCGATCGGAATCCAGCCGTCGCAGTAGTCGACGACGCGATCGAGGCCGCGCTTCGAGGCCGAGCCGAGGATGATCGGCGGGTGCGGCTTGGTGAGCGGCTTCGGGTGCTGCCAGATCGGATCGAAGCTGACGAGCTCGCCGTGGTACTCGGCGTTCTCCTCCGTCCAGATCTTCTTCATCGCCTCGATGCGCTCGCGGAGCAGCTTCCAGCGCTTCGCGAACGGCATGCCGTGGTTCTCCATCTCCTCGACGTTCCAGCCGCCGCCGATGCCGAACAGGAAGCGGCCGCCGGAGAGGCGATCGATCGACGCGACCTCCTTCGCGGTGATGATCGGATCACGCTCGATGACGAGGCAGATGCCGGTCGCCACCTTGATGGTCTTGGTCACGGCCGCGGCCGCCATCAGGGCGACGAACGGGTCGTAGGTCGACCAGTACTCCTTCGGCAGCTCGCCGCCCGCCGGGTACGGCGTCTTGCGGCTCGCCGGGATGTGCGTGTGCTCCGGGAACCAGATCGACTCGAAGCCGCGCTCCTCGCAGGCGCGGGCGAAGTCGTCCGGACGAATGGTGTAATCGGTGGGAAAGATCGCGACGCCGAGCTTCATGACCGCTCTCCCTATCGCACCTCGGGAGGCGAGGCCATGGCTCGGGCTACGCGGCGCCCGCCGCGGCCATCGCGCGGGCGACGATCTCCTGCGCGTCGCGCTGGATCGCGCGCAGGTGCTCCTCGCCGCGGAAGCTCTCGGCGTAGATCTTGTAGACGTCCTCGGTGCCCGAGGGGCGCGCGGCGAACCAGCCCGACTTCGCGATCACCTTGACGCCGCCGATCGCGCCGCCTGCAGGCGCCGCGGTCAGCACCTGCTCGACCGGCTCGCCGGCGAGCTCGCGCGCGCCGAGCGTCTCCGCCGAGAGCTTCTTCAGGACTTCCTTCTGCTGGCGCGTCGCCGGGGCGTCGATGCGCTCGTAGGCCGGCGCGCCGAACTCGCGCGTCAGCTCGCGGTAGTGCTCGGCGGGATCGCGGCCGGTGCGCGCCGTGATCTCGGCGGCGAGCAGGCAGAGGATGATGCCGTCCTTGTCGGTCGTCCACACGGTGCCGTCGCGGCGCAGGAACGACGCGCCCGCGCTCTCCTCGCCGCCGAAGCCGAGCGAACCCTCGAGCAGTCCCGTGACGAACCACTTGAAGCCGACCGGCACCTCGACGAGCCGTCGTCCGAGGCGCGCCGCGACGCGGTCGATCATGCTGCTCGACACGATCGTCTTGCCGACGCCGGCGTCGCGCGACCAGCCGTCGCGGTTGCGGAACAGGTAGTCGATCGCGACCGCGAGGTAGTGGTTCGGGTTCAGCAGCCCCGCGCTGCGCGTCACGATGCCGTGCCGGTCGGCGTCGGTGTCGTTGCCGAACGCGACGTCGAAGCGGTCCTTGAGCGCGATGAGACCCGCCATCGCGTACGGCGACGAGCAATCCATGCGGATCTTGCCGTCCCAGTCGAGCGTCATGAACGCAAAGCGCGGATCGACGTTTTGATTGACGACCTCGAGACCGATGCCGGCGCGCTCGGCGAGCGCGTTCCACACCGCGAGGCTCGCGCCGCCGAGCGGGTCGACGCCGAGGCGCAACCCCGCGCTGCGGATCGCCTCGAGGTCGATCACCGACTCGAGGTCGGCGACGTAGTGCGCGGTGTAGTCCCAGCGCTGCGTCGTCGGCGCGCGCAGCGCGCGCTCGAACGGGATGCGGGCGACGTCGGCGCATCCGGACTTCAGGATCTCGTTCGCCTTGTCCTGGATCCAGCCGGTGACGTCGGTGTCGGCGGGGCCGCCGTTCGGCGGGTTGTACTTGAAGCCGCCGTCCTCGGGCGGGTTGTGCGACGGCGTGAGCACGATGCCGTCGGCGAGCCCGCGCTCGCGACCCGAGTTGTAGGACAGGATCGCGTGCGACAGCACCGGCGTCGCGGTCAGCCCTTCGGCCGCGTCGATGCACACCGTGACGCCGTTGCCGGCCAGCACCTCGAGCGTCGTCGAGAACGCCGGCTCGGAGAGCGCGTGCGAGTCGCGCGCGAGGAAAAGCGGGCCGTCGATGCCCTTCGCCTTGCGGTACAGGCAGATCGCCTGCGTCATCGCGACGACGTGCGCTTCGTTGAACGAGCGCGAGAACGCCGAGCCTCGGTGCCCGGAGGTGCCGAACGAAACGCGCTGCTCGGGCACCGCGGGATCGGGGGCGTCGTCGTAGTAGGCGCGCAGCAGCCGAGCGACGTCGAGCAGCTCGGACTCGGGCGCGAGCTTGCCGGCGAGCGCGGTCGCGGTCATCGAATCGCTCCTCGGGTCATACCTTCTTGTAGCGCATGCGGCGCCGGGAGGAAGCGTTCGCAGCGGCGCGAGCGCTCCGCATGCACCGCGACCAGACGCGCGTCACGCCGGGCCGGCGCTCGACGAGAGCACCGTGCGCGCCGGCCCGGTGGACGCGAGGAGCGAGACGGCGGCGCCTTCGCCGCGGATCATTCGTGAAGGCTCTCGCACTGCTTTGCGACCAAGGCGTCGCTCGCGTCGGCGACGACCTCGTCCGCGCCGAGCCCGCCGTGGAGGTAGTGGTTGCCGGGACCACCGACGAGCTCCACGGTGGAGAAGTACGGCGGCGGCGGATCGTTCACCCCGTTGTGCTGGCACGTCCAGACGCCGAGCGAGTCGTCGCCGGGGCCGCCCAGGATCTTCACCGAGATCGGCGACAGCATGTCGCGCTTCGCCTTCACGAAGACGAAGCTCGACCCGACGCCTTGCGCCGGTTTGCCCTTCGAGGCGTCCGTGATCCGGAGCGTCTTGCCGGCGATCCCGACCTTGATCCGCGTGCACGGGCCGCCGTCCGGCACGCCGCGTCCGCGCGGTCCGCAGCGACGATCGACGTCGCCGCGGCGATGAAGAAGCCTGCTGCGATTCGAATGCTTGCCATGACTCGCTCTCTCCGAACGGGCGGCTATGCAGCGCGCAAACGGTAGTCAAGGAGGGTTTTCGACGTGCGGCGGCGCGCTCTCGCGCGCGCGAATTGACAGCGCGAGCGTGGTGCTCCTATGGCGGAGCGATGCTCTCCAAGATGGACGACTACCCGCTGCACCAGGTGTCGGAGGTGATCCGGCACGTCGGCACGAGCGATCGGAACTTCTACGACCGCTACTACTTCAACCTGCACGGCTCGAGCGACGAGCTGTTCATGGTCATGGGCCTGGGCCAGTACCCGAACCTCGCCGTGCAGGACGCGTTCGCCGTGGTGCGGCGCGGCGACGCGCACGTCGTGGTACGCGCGTCACGCGAGCTCGGCGACCGCATGGACACCTCGGTTGGGCCGTTCCGCATCGAGGTGATCGAGCCGCTCGAGGTGCTGCGCTTCGTCCTCGAGCCGACCGAGCACGGGATCTCCTTCGACCTCACCTGGCGCGCGGCGATCCCGGCCTTCCTCGAGCCGCGGCAGTACATCCGCAAGTACGGCCGCGTGCTGTTCGACACGCAGCGCTTCTTCCAGACCGGCACCTGGTCCGGGACGCTGACCGTCAAGGGCGAGACCTTCGCCGTCACGCCCGACCGCTGGAAGGGCACGCGCGATCGCTCGTGGGGCGTGCGTCCGGTCGGCGAGCCGGAGCCGCCCGGCATCCGCCAGGGCGAGGGCCAGATGGTCGGCATGTGGAACTACGCGCCGATGCAGTTCGACGACTTCTCGATCCTCTACATGGTGCAGGAGGAGCCGGACGGGAAGCGCACCATCGAGGAGGCGATCCGCGTCTGGAGCGATCGCTCGCGCGAGCCGGAGTGGCTCGGACGACCGGACTACGAGCACACGCTGGTGCCCGGAACGCGCATGATCGAGGCCCCTTCCCTGCTCCGCTTTCCCGAGGCGCCCGGTGGCGGCTTCGACGTGCGCGTGACGCCGCTCACGCACTGCTTCGTCGCCGTCGGCACCGGCTACGGCATGGACGCCGACTGGCGGCACGGCATGTGGCAGGGAAAGCTCGTCGTGCAGGGCAAGGAGTGGTCGATGCAGGAGCTCGCGAGCTGGGGCTGGTACGGCATCGTCGACCACGTCGCGCGCTTCGAGATCGTCGGCGGCGCCAGTGCCGGCACGATCGGCCATGGCCTGCACGAGCACGGCTTCTTCGGGCCGTTCCCGAAGTATGGCTTGACGTGAGCGCGGGCCTCCGCGACGAGCTTCGGCTCTAGCCTAGTCCGGACGTCACGAACCGGGAGCGGGCGCGGGCGAGACGGCGGCGCATTCGCGCCGCGTCAGAACTCGCACTGCCGCCCGGCGAGGACGTCCAGCGGATCGGTTTCCGCGGCGTCCTCGCCGCCGCCGCACGAGACGTAGTCGCGCTGCGCCGGGCAGAAAGCGGGGCCGCAGGTCGAGGCGGTATCGTCGGAGAGGATGTAGTCGAAGCCGCCGCCGGCGATCAGCCGGTCCTCGCCGCACTCGCCCTCGATCCAGTCGTCGCCGCCCTGCCCCGCGATGCGATCGTTGCCGAGCCCGCCGTAGATGTAGTCGCTGCCGGGCCCACCGGTGAGCTGCGTGTCGGAGAAGTACGGCGGCGGCTGCTGCGACTCGCTGTACCGGCACGCGAAACCTCGATCACGTCGTCGCGGGGCCGCCGGTGATCTTCACCGGGATCGGCGACAGCACGACGTTCACGACGTCGTTGCCGCGGCCGGAGTTGATGTCCATCCGACGCAGGCCGGCGAGCGGACACCTCGCATCCCACGGTCCCATGTCCGACTGCCAGGCGTCCTCGGGGTTTCCGGCGCTCGTATCCTCGAAGAAGGGTCCGACCTCGCATCCTTTGCCGGCGATCACGCTGCCAGCCTCGTTGATGCCGTTCGCCCACTCGGAAACGTACACCATGCCCTCGTCGCGCTTCGCCTCGACCTGGATGAAGTTCCACCCCCAGCCCTGCTTGGGGTCGCCGATCGAAGCGTCGGTGATCTTCAGCGTCTTGCCGGCGATCGCGACCTTGATCCTCGTGCACGACGATCCGGCCAGACACGGCACCGCGTCGGCGCGGCTCGCTGCGACGATCGAGGTCACCGCCGCGACGAGGAAACCTGCTGCGATCCGCATGAGCGTCGTCGACCAGCCCTCGCAGCCGCACAAGCTATGCAGCCTGCGACAGGCGGGTCAACGAAGTTTTTTGCAGCAACGCGGCGTCGCTTCGCTGCCGTCGAGCGCGCTCACCTCGTGCGCACGCGCGCTCACTCGAGGATCAGGCGCGGCGCCAGGTCGGGATCCCCGAGCGCCTCGGCGCTCTCCTCGGAATGGAACGCGGCCGCGCTCGGTTCGGACTCGTCCCGCAGGCGCAGCAGCCAGCGCGTCGCGCCGTTCATCACGTCCTGGGTGACGTCCCACGAGAGCACCGTTCCGGCAGGCCCGATCACCGTGGCCGGCGGCGACGTGGCGTGGCCGTAGTCGCCACCGGGGGTCTTCCAGCGCACGCTGCAGTCGTGGTCGCGGTCCGTCGGGTCGAGCTCGACGGCGCACACCCAGGTCACGCCCGCGTGCTCGTCGGCCGGGATCACGGGGAGGCGGCGGCCGCCTCCGAGGACCCGCGAAACGCGCTGCACCGGCGCGAGCGGCAGGGTGTCGTCGTCGGTTTGCTCGACGTCGCCGTGATCCTCGTCGGCGAAGTCCTGCAGCAGAGGATGCGCATCGATGTGGCCCGGATCGCCCACGGCGTCACGCAGCGTGACCTCGAGCGTCGCCCGCGTGAACTCGCCGCTCGCGACGAACGACTCGATCGCATCCTCGTCGAACGCGACCAGGCTGCGCACCGGCTCGCCGCCGGCGACCACCAGCTCGTGCGCGTCGGCGCCGTCCTGCGCCGGAGCGGCCTGCGCGATGACGCCGTCCTTGAGGATCCCGAGCTCGAGCGTCGGATCGGTGCAGAACTCCTCCGCGGGAGACTGCATCCGCGGCGCGCCGCACTGCGGGTCGATCGACTGCGGACCCTTCTTGCGCTGCACGAGCACGTCGTTCACCCAGGCCGACGCGAGGAAGCACTTCGAGAGCTTCAGGTCCTGCTCGATCTCTGCGTACGACCGCGGCTGGAAGCCCTGCGGCAGCGTGAAGGCGAAGCCGATGCAGCCGCCGTTCGGGCAGTCCGAGGCGGCGACGCCACCGCCGCCGATCTTGACCTCGCCGCTGACCATCGTCGCCCAGTCCTCGCAGAGCGAGTCGAGCGGCTTGCTGCCTCCGGCGTCGGGATGGTTCATCGACGAGACGTCCGCCTTCAGGAAGTCACCGGTCCTGAGGCAGCCGGGCGCGGACGGATTCGTCAAGCAACTCTTGCACTTGTTGCTCGCGGCGTCGAAGTAGCAGACGTCTCGCGGCATGCACTGCTCGTACGGCGGGCGCTTCGCGACCGAGAAGGCGTCGTCGGGGAGCAGCTTCTGGTGGTCGAGCTTGACGGTGAGGATGCCGTTCTTGATCGTCGG
Organism: Candidatus Binatia bacterium; assembly: GCA_036563615.1. Classification (NCBI taxonomy): domain Bacteria; phylum Candidatus Binatota; class Binatia (SeqCode); species Binatia bacterium. The sequence continues at coordinate 319,996 of DATCMB010000006.1, read as the reverse complement.
GAGCGGGCTCATGCCGCTGCACCATCCGCCCGGCTGACGCGGATCACAGGGCTCCTTGACGACCTGCCTCCCGCCACTCGTCTCGTGCACGGTGACGCGCACGTAGCGGAACCCGATCGCGTCCAGGTCGTCGTCCGCGACGTTGCCGACGTAGAGCTGGTAGCTCGAGATCGAGTCGCGCTGCGGGAACATGTTGTAGACGACGAAGCTCTCGCCGCCGTCGAACGGAGCCGGTCGCAGCGACGCGCTCCCCTTCACGCACGACGTGTCCTGCGCGCCGCTGTTGGTGTCGATGTAGTAGAGCGCCCCCGGCTGCGACTTGAGGCCAGGCGGCTCGGTCATGGTCAGGAACGGCGACTGGCGGATGGCCGCCATGCCCATGAAGCTCGCGCGCTTGCAGCCGTAGTTGTCCCCCGCGCACACCTGTCCGCAGGCCTCGCCCTCGTCCGACTCGAGCTTCCACTGGCGGTAGATCGCGACCGCCGGCGTCGGCGGCCAGGCTTTCGGGATGTCGTCGGTCGCGATCGTGTTGCTCGTCGCGCTCGGCGGGTGGCTGAGCTTGGCGACCGTCGTCGTGAGGAAGGTGTAGGGAGACGTCTGCACGCCGAACGACAGACACTCGGGCGACTGCGACGGCGCGTCGAAGAAGCGGTTCTTGCTCACCGAGGTGGTGAGGCCTGGCGGCGTGCGACCGTCGATCTTGCTGGTCGAGCCGGTGAAGCTGCCATCGAGGTCGAGCAGGATGGTCGCGAAGTCGATCGTGCCGGAATCGAGCATGTTCTTGGCGCCCGACCTCCGGTCCGGCTGCCCCGTCAGATCGAAGACGTTGCCGATCAGGTAGTCCGCGGTCCGGTCGACCACGTTGTGACGACACGAGCCCGGCTTGAAGGTGGCGTTCTCGTAGTCGCCGGGCGCCTCCGTGAAGCACTGGTTCAGTGGATCGTTTCGCGTGTTGAGGAACGCGCTGCGCCGGAAGTTGAACGCGGGCGGGTAGAAGAAGCCGTTCGGCTGCTTCCAGCCGACCGCGGCGTCCAGGACGACGATCTCGGTCTGCGACGACGGCGCCGCCGGCTGCGTCGTTCGGGTGTAGATGCCGCAGGGCAGCGCGCCGTCCTCGAGCTTGCACTCCGCGGCCGAGCTCGCGCCGAGACACGGCGCTGCATCGCACTTCCACGCCCCGACGTTGAGGAAGGTGTTGCCGTCGGCGAACATCGGGCCGTCATAGATCGTGATCAGGCGCTTCGGCTGGAAGCCGCTGTACCAGAGGCCGATGCCCTCGGCCTCGAGGTTGCACGTCGTGTTCCCCTGCTTGCACAGGCTGTAGCTCCTGAGATTCTCGTCCTGCTTGACGGTCAGCAGCGGCCCCGAGCGCTTCGCGTAGAGGTTGCCCTCCTGCGGCTGCGTGGTGCCGACGAACAGGCTGTTCTGCACCAGCGAGAGATAGGCCGGCGGAGCCTGCTGCCAGTCGCCGCCGGTGACGGTCGCGAGGCCGCCGAAGAGCTGGTCCGTCACCGCGCCGTGCGTGAACAGATACATCGACGGGCGCAGCCAGACGGAAGCGAAGTTGACCTCGGCCCAGTTGAACGACGTCGCGAAGCGGTCGAGGATCGTCATCACGCAATTCCCGGCGTTGTCACCGAGATCCCCGGTGGGGACGCAGTTGCCGCCGAGGCTCGGCAAGAAGTAGCCGGTGACGATCGGACGCGCGTAGCTGTGGGGGAAGACGCTCGTTGCCTGATTCGACAGGTAGGGATTGGTGAGCGCGACATAGCCGGTGTTCGTCGCTTCGTTGAAGCCGTTGCTCGCAGGCGAGATCTCCCTGGTGGTCGGCAGCGCGAGCGGTGAGGTGGTGCAGGTGTTGCCGCGGAAGCGCAGCAGCGGTGCTTGACGTCCGCCGTTGTTGAAGGCGGCGTAGCCGTCGAACTGGTGGTCACGGCTCGGCCCGCTGACCGCCGATCCGAGCAGCCAGAAGCAGGAGCCGAAGCCGTGCACCGACACCGCCGCGTTGCCGACGAACTCGTTGTACGCGTTCATCATCCAGTACATCACCGGCATGTAGGTGTCGGAGCCCGCGGCCGTTCCGGCGGCGGCGTCCGTCGGCTGCTGGACGCTGCCGTCGAGGATCGGCGGCACGAGGCGCGCCGCGGCGGGCGGATGGCCGCCACACCAGTGCTCCGGCTTCGCCTGCTCGACGACATGCTGCTGCAGCGCCGCGCGCGCCGAGACGCCGAGGTTGTGGCACAGCTTGTTCCGGATCTCGGACGCGTCCTCGATGTAGAAGCCGTGCCCGAGCGACAGGTAGCCGACGTTGCGCGACACGTTGACGTCGTGCGTGCCGTGCAGCACCACGAAGCGCGTCATCGAGTCCCAGATCGAGCTGTCCTTGACGAACGTGCCGCTCGTGTACGAGGTCGCTTTCGCGAGGTGGAAGTGGACGGGGTAGTGCCCCATGCGCCCGCCCTGCCCCAGCTGCTTGAACTCGACGCCCTGGATCTGAACGTCCTTGAAGCCCTGGCGGACGATCAGGTGGCCGCCGAAGTAGCAGTCGGGCTTGCTCTTGTCGTGCGTGCACTCCTCGGTCGCGGGGAACTCGTCGCCCGCCTTCTCGCCGCGCGAGTAGATCGTGATGCTGCGTGACAGGAGCCCGACCACGGCGCGCGTGTCGACCGCCGTGCGGTTCACCGGGTTGTTGAACTCCTGCGTGCGACCGACGTCGAACATGCTCGTGTAGTGCGGGTAGTCGAGCAGCTCGACCTGCACCTGCGTCGGCGAGAGGACGTGCTTGATGGTGCGCAGCTCCGAGTGGCTCGGGTACCAGTCGGTCGCGCCGATGACGATCTTGTCACCTTCCTTCCAGTCGGGCACCGCGCGGTCGAAGGTGAGGGTCGTGAGCTTCGCCGCCGCGTCGTCCTTCTGGCCGGTGAGACGCACCCAGCTCGAGCCGGTGAGGTTCGCCCAGGCCTGCATCTCCTTGGTGTCGAGCGTCGACTGCGCGACCGTCGGCACGACGCAGCTGCCGTTCGAATCGTTGCTCGTCGCCCAGCTCGCGTCCTGCAGCGGCTTCGCGCCCTTGTAGCCGTAGAGCTTCAGCGACCCGCCGTACGCGACGCCGATCGTCTTGAAGCCCCACGGGTTCGGGTCGAAGTTGAGGTCGCCGTACGGCTCGAGCAGCGCGTTGTTCGGCTCGCTCGACGGCGGCGTGGTGCTCGAGCACGGGTCGTCGGACTTGGTCACCGTGCAGTAGCGCTTCTGGCCGTCGTCGTAGCCGGCGGGGAAGCAGCGGAACTTCGCGTCCGCGTTGGGATTGGTTTGACACTGGATGCCCTGCCCCTCGGCGCGCTTCGTGCCCTGTTCGGTCGGGTCCGATCCCCAGAGACCAATCTTGAGCTTGCCGCCATCGCGACCGTACGGACAGTCGGGCGCGCCCGCCTGCACGAGGCCGCCCTGCTCGATGAGCAGGCCGCTGACGCGGAAGTCCGTCGTCTCGCCCGGCTTCTCGACGAAGTACAGCGCGCCGCCCTTCAAGACGTTCAGGAACTCGTAGGTGTGCGGCGAGCCGGTCGCGCCCTCGACGTAGAAGCAGCTCGTGATCTTGTCGGGCAGCTTGTTCGACGAGGTGACCTTTCGACAGCCGTCGGGCAGCACGACCGGACAGGCGGCCTGCGCCACGGAAGCTCCGAGCACGACGACGGCCAGCGAGACGAGCCGAGCGGAGACGTTCTTCATCGGGGCCTCACCAAGAAATGAGTTACTCGAGTTCATCGGTCGCGCGGATCGAGCTCTGAAACCGCGTCGCGGCTCGACCCGAGACGTCGGACGGGCTCGTGCTTCGCGCGGAGATGCTAGCGGCGCTCGCCTGCCCGCGACTAGCCAAAAAATCTGCCTCGAGCCCATCGCCCACCTCCCCGCTCTGCGCGCTCCGTGCCGCATCGTGCGCCGCGCGCGGAGGCACGTCGAGACGGCCAAACGGCCGGGGTCGAGAATCGACCGCACGCTGGCGCACAGCGCAGGTCGAGCGACATGGCGCCCGCGCCGCGCGCGACGGCGTGTTGCGTCCGAGCGACCTGCGCCTCGCGGGGTTCTTGGGGTACCTGCCACCCTTCAGTCGAGGCGAGCTTCGACCGATGCGTGTCGTGGTGGCACGTTCTGGGTGGTCGGAGCTGCCGAGCCTGGTCGGCGAGGTCGGCGAGCTGTCGTTCGCCGACGTCGACGCGACGGTGCGCCACCTGCTCGAGCGCACCTGCGAGCTGATCGGGGCGAGCGACGCGCTGCTCTCCTTCGGCGTGCGCTCGACCGCGGTCGCCGACGACGATCCGCTCGGCGGCTGGCGCGGAACCTTCGCGCTGCGCTACGGCCCCAACGCAGAGCGCGACGCGAGGATCCTCGACGAGTGGTACCACCACCTACCGAACCTGCCGCAGGACCACGCGATCGTGACGCTCGCGCGGACGGCCGGCGCGTCGCGCGCCTTCCTCGAGCCCGACCTCACGCCAGGCTCAAGGCTGCAGCAGCGTCGCGTGCGGGAGCTGCTCCGGGAGTGCCGCATCCGCGACCGCATCGTCGGCGGACGTCCCATCGGCGGCGGTCTCGAGCTGCTGTTCGGCGCCTATCGGCGCGACGGAACCCCGTGCTTCAGCGACGAGGAGCGCGACCTCGTCCGCGGCATCCTCGCGTCGATTCCCGACGTCGCACGCCGGCTCGCGCTCGCCTGCGGTGTGTTCTCGTGCGGCGAGCGCTTGACGCCTCGCGAGGGTCAAGTCCTGCAGCACCTTCTGTCCGGCCTCGCCGAGAAGGAGATCGCGTACGAGCTCGGCCTCGGCGCGCGCACGCTGCACCACCACGTCACGGCGCTCTACCGCAAGCTCGGCGTGCGAAGCCGTGCGGAGCTCATGGCGCTCTTCCTCGGCACGCTGCGCAGGAAGAGCGGCGCTCAGGTGGGCGCGTTCTCGATCGACGTCTCGAGGTCGGACCAGCCCGCAGGGAACGCGCCGGCGGTCTCCACCACCGCGTCGAGCTCGAGCCGCACGCCGCACACCGCCGCCTGAGCGCCCGCGCGCGCGGGCGCGTCCCACAGCAGCGTCGCCCGTCCCGTCACCTGCAGCGTCGCGCCGCGCCCGAAGTCGACGAGCAGGAGACCGCACGCGGGATCGACGGCGAGGTTGCCGAGCGTCTGGAGCATCGTGTTGCCCGCGTACTCGGGCCAGGCGAGGGTGCGCTCGTCGAGCACGCCGACGACGCCCGGAGGTCCGCCGCGGTGCGAGGCGTCGGCGCCGCGCTCGGCGTGCGCGGTCGCGACGAAGAAGGTGTCGGTGGACGCGATCCACGCCTGCTGAGCGGAGGTCAACGTCCGGCTCCGCGCGGGCTCCTGCGGCGCGAGCGCAGCCGTCCTCTCCGTCGGAAGACGGCGGTGGATGAAACGAGGACAGTTCGCGTACGCCTGCTCGACCTCGAGCGCGAGACCGCCGCCGCGACGCAGCCGCGCGACGCCGTTCACCCGCACGCGGCGCCGGGTCGCGAAGTCGATCGCCAGCAGCCCGACCTTGGTCTCGCGTGTGAGCGCGTCGCGCAGCGGGTCGCCGGCGTGCAACGCGGCGTCGATGGCGAGCGCGCGCGGGCTCTCCGCGTGCAGGAAGCCCGGCGCGCCGACGAGCGGCGACGCCCAGACTTCGCCGGCCTCGTTCGCGGCCGCGACGATCACGAAGCTTCGCGCGGCGAGGAATTCGACCGCCGCCGGCGGCAGCTCGGCGTGGATGCCGCGGCCGATCTTCGCCGCCATCGCCTCGACGCCGAGGCGTCGCTGCACGGCGAGCTCGCCCTCGTGGTACGGCGTGCGCATCGCCCTTCTTCGACTAACCAGTGAACTTGCTCTTTGGTGGTTGTAGGCCGATTGTGCTAACCAGTCAAGACGGATGACGCCGGTTAGAGAGAAGACGCCCGCGCGCAGGTTTCTCTGGCTCGCCAACCAGCGCGCGCTCGACTTCTTGAACACCGAGGTGATCGCGCGCGGCGAGCGCGTCGACCTGCTGCAGTCCTACGCCGATCTCGTCGCGTGGCTCGCCGAGGCGGACCTCGTCAGCGGCGACGCCCTGCGCGAGGCGCGCGAGCGCTGGGCCGACGCGCCGGCCGGCCGCCGCGTCCTCGCCGACGCGCGCGCGCTGCGCGGCGAGCTGCGCCTCGCCGTCGACCGGATCCTCGCCGGCAAGCCCGTCCCGCAGTCGGCGCTCGACGCGGTCAACGCGCTGCTGCGCGAGCGCGCCGGCTGGACCGAGCTCGTGCGCAGCGGACGTCGCATCGCGCGCCGCTTTCACTTCGAGGTCGGCGAGCCGCGTCGGCTGCTGGTGCCGCTCGCCGAAGCCGCGAGCGATCTCCTGTGCGAGGTCGACTTCGCGCGCGTGCGGCGCTGCGAGAACCCGGCCTGCATCCTCTACTTCTACGACACCTCGAAGAACCACGGCCGGCGCTGGTGCAGCATGAGCGGCTGCGGCAACCGCATGAAGGCGGCCGCGCACTATCGTCGCATGCGCGGTCTTCCTCCAGCGTCGCGCGAGTGACAAAGGTCGAGGAGGACCAAGGAAGGACAGGAGGAGCCGCATGGCACGCCACCCGATTCGCTTCGGCATCCAGACGGGACAGCAGTACGTCGCGTGGAACGACCTGCTCGATCTGTGGCGCAAGGCCGATGCCTGGGGCTACGACTCGCTGTGGAACTTCGACCACTTCTACCCGATCTTCGCCGATCCGAACGGGCCGTGCCTGGAAGCGTGGACGACGCTGTCGGCGCTCGCTCAGGCGACGACGCGGGCGCGGATCGGGACGCTGGTCAACGGCAACACGTACCGCAACCCGTGCGTGCTCGCGAAGATGGCGGCGAGCCTCGACCACATCAGCGGCGGACGCCTCAACCTCGGCATCGGCGCGGGCTGGTTCGAGCTCGAGCACCGCGCCTTCGACATCGACTTCAAGACCGTCCCGCAGCGCCTGCGCGCGCTCGACGAGGCGTGCAAGATCCTCAAGGGGATGTTCTCCGGCGAGAAGTTCAGCTTCGACGGCAAGCACTACCGGATCGCCGACGCGCTCGGTCAGCCGCCGCCGGTGCAGAAGCCGCACCCGCCGATCATGATCGGCGGCAGCGGGGAGAAGGTCCTGCTGCGCATCGTCGCGCAGCACGCCGACATGTGGAACTCGTTCGGCTCACCCGAGCGCTTCCGCGAGCTGATCGACGTCATTCGCCGCCACGGCGACGCCGTCGAGCGCGACGTCGACGAGATCGAGAAGACGGTCGCGATGCCGCTCTGCTACGGCGGCGGCACGGAGCGCGAGGCCGTCGTCACGCAGATGGTCGCGGCGGCGCAGAAGTGCAGCCTCGAGGAGGCGCGTCGGCGCGCGATGATCGGCAGCAAGGACGAGTGCCTCGAGACCATCGCCCGCTACCGCGACGCCGGCGTGACGCACTTCATCTTCATGCTCTTCCAGCCCATCTTCCCGGACGAGCTGCAGGCGTTCGCGGAGGACGTGGCGCCCGCTGCGCGCGCGTGAGCGGACGGACATCGGTCTTCACCTACGGGACGCTGATGTTTCCCGAGGTGATGCAGGCCGTGACCGGCCGCAGCCTCGCCTCGCTGCCCGCGACGCTCGCAGGCTACGCGTGCCGCACGGTGCGCGGCGCGGTGTACCCGGGCGCGATCGAGGAGGACGGCGCGCTGCTCGACGGCGTGCTGTGGCTCGACGTCGACGGCGCGGCGCTCGCACGGCTCGACCGCTTCGAGGGCGAGCTCTACGAGCGCCGCGTCGTCACCGTGCTCGCGCGCGACGGAGCGCCTCATCCGGCGCAGATCTACCTCGTGCGGGCGGCGTATCGCGACCAGCTCTCGGCCGAGCCCTGGGATCGCGAGCGCTTCGCGCGCGAGCACCTGCGCGCCTACGCGGAGCGCTGCCGCGCAGGCTTCGTCGCCGCCGAGTACGAGGGCTGACGCGGAGGCCGTCGCACGCGCCCCTGCACGCACGCGCGCGCCCGTGAAAGAGCGCGGCGGCCGCGGCGTCGATGACGCACGAGGAGCCCGACGATGCGCTTTCTCGTCTTCGCGGCGCTGCTCGCGGCCTTGATGGCGCTCGCGAGCCTCGGCGCCTCCGAGTCGCCGGATCTGAGCGCGCTCGACCGCCGTGCGCGGCGGCTCAGCCCGCCTGCGGCATCAGAGCCTGCAGCCGCTCGACCGCCTGCAGGTAATCCTCGACCAGAGACTGGATCACCTGGCGCACCGAGCGCGTCTCGTTCATCATCCCGACCACCTGGCCGACCGGGTTGAACGCGACGCGCTGCGCCTTGTCGGCGTAGCGGTGCGTGCGCGTCACGGCCTCCATCGTGACCATGCCCTGCAGCGGCATCGGCAGGTAGCCCGGCGCGTCCGGCTTCTCCCAGGCCTCGGTCCAGTCGTTGCGCAGCATGCGGCACGGCTTGCCGGTGTAGGAGCGCGAGCGCACGGTGTCCTTGCTGGTCGCGGCGAGGTAGGATTGACGCTGCGCGGGCGGGGCGTCGGCCTCCTCGACGGTGAGCCAGATCGAGCCGGTCCACACGCCCTGCGCGCCCACCGCGAGCGCCGAGGCGATCTGCCGCCCGCTGCCGATGCCGCCCGCGGCGAGCACCGGCGTCGGGGCGACCGCTTCGACCACCTGCGGCCACAGCACGATGCTGCCGATCTCGCCGGTGTGGCCGCCGCCCTCGGTGCCCTGCGCGATGATGATGTCGACGCCCGCCTTCTTGTGCGCGAGCGCCTGCTTCGGGCTGCCGCAGAGCGCGGCGATCAGCCGACCCGACTGGTGCACGCGCTCGATGACGTCGTCGGGCGGCGTGCCGAGCGCGTTGGCGATCAGCCGCACCTTCTCGTGGCGCAGCGCGACGTCGACCTGCGGGTTCGCCGTGGCGGCGGTCCAGCCGAGGAGCTCGTGGTGGCGCTCCTCCTCCGGCAGCTCGGGCACGCCGGCGTCGGCGAGCAGCTTCTTGACGAACTGACGGTGCTGCGGCGGGATCGCGGCGCGGAGCTGCTCCTCGAGCTTGGCCGGATCCATCTCGCCCATGCCCTCGTATTTCCCGGGGATGACGATGTCGACGCCGTACGGCTTGTCGCCCACGTGCTCGTCGATCCACTTGAGCTCGACCTCGAGCTGCTCGGCGGTGAAGCCCACCGCGCCGAGCACGCCGAAGCCGCCGTTCTTCGACACCGCCGCAACCACGTCGCGGCAGTGGCTGAAGGCAAAGATCGGGAACTCGATCCCGAAGCGATCACAGAGCTCGGTGTGCACGGCGAAACCTCCTCGCTGGGGTCAGCTGCCCGTATAGCACCCGTTACACGAGCATCGCGAGCGCTGCGAGCGCTTCCGTGTTCATGCGCCGGAGACCGATTGTCAACGGCTCCGACGCTGGGATAAGGCGCCGGCATGCGACATCGCGTCATCCAGTGGAGCACGGGCAACGTCGGCAAGCACGCGCTGCGGGCGATCCTCGAGCGGCCGGACTTCGAGCTCGTCGGCCTCTGGGTGCACGGCGCCGACAAGGTCGGCCGCGACGCGGGCGAGCTGTGCGGCTTGCCGCCGGTCGGCGTCAAGGCGACGAACGACGTCGACGCGCTGCTCGCGCTCGACGCCGACTGCGTGTCCTACACCGCGACCGCCGACCTGCGTCCCGCGGAGGCGGTCGACGACATGTGTCGCATCCTCGAAGCCGGCACGAACGTGGTCTCGACGTCGGTCGTACCGCTGATCTACCCACCCGCGGCCGAGCGCACGCTGGTCGAGAAGCTCGAGGCCGCCTGCCAGCGCGGCCAGACGTCGTGCTTCACCTCGGGCATCGACCCCGGCTTCGCGAACGACCTGCTGCCGATCACCCTGCTGAACGCCTGCCAGCGCGTCGACTCGGTGCGCGTCATGGAGGTGCTCAACTACGACACCTACGACCAGGCGCAGGTCCTGTTCGAGACCATGGGCTTCGCGAAGCCGCTCGACCACACGCCGCTGCTGCTGATCCCCGGCGTGCTGACGATCGCGTGGGGCTCGGTCGTGCACGTGCTCGCTGCGGCGCTCGGCGTCGAGCTCGAGGAGATCCGCGAGAAGCACGAGCGCCGTCCGGCGGAGCGCGCGTTCGACGTCGCGGCGGGCCACGTGCCGCAGGGCACGACCGCCGCGCTACGTTTCGAGGTGCAGGGCATCGTGCGCGGCCGTCCCGCGATCGTCGTCGAGCACGTGACGCGCCTCGTCGACGACATCGCGCCCGACTGGCCGCGCCTGCCGGGAGGCGGCGGGTACCGCGTCGCGATCGAGGGCAACCCGTCGTTCACCTGCGACCTGCACATGCGCGGCGAGGACGGCGACCACAACACGGGCGGGCTCGTCGCGACCGCGATGCGCGTGCTGAACGCGATCCCCGCGGTGTGCGCGGCGAAGCCGGGCGTGCTGTCGCTGCTCGACCTGCCGGTCGCGACGGCGCGCGGCGCGATGTACCGCTGATCTCGCGGCTGCTCGCCCGCGGCTCGGTGCAGCGACGCGCGTCGCGCCCGAGAGCGGCGCACGCTCGCTCCTGGCGCCCCGCTCAGTCCCGATACTTCGGCTTGCGCTTCTCGCGGCGCGCGCGGATCGCCTCCTCGAGGTTCTGCGTCGTCAAGCGCACGAGGAGCTGGTTGCGGTTCTCGAGGTCGATCGCGTTGGTCAGGCTGCCGGACTCGAGGTTCGACCAGAGCACCTTCTTGGTCATCGCGAGCCCGTGGGGGCTGTAGCCGCACATCTGCTCGGCGAGGTCGAGCGCCGCGGGCAGCAGCTCGGCGTCGGGGTAGACGCGCGACACGAGCCCCGCGCGCTCGGCTTCGGCGGCGTCGATCTCGCGTCCCGAGAGGATGAACTCGAACGCGCGCGACGCGCCGATCAGACGCGGCAGGAGGAAGCTCACGCCGAGCTCCGTGCCCGTCAAGCCGTTGTTGATCCCGGCCGCTCGGAACGTCGCGCTCTCGGACGCGAGCCGCACGTCGGCGCCGAGCGGCAAGCACATGCCGCCGCCGTGCGCCGGTCCGTTCACCGCCGCGATCACCGGCTGCGGCATCGCGCGCAGCGTCGGCACCAGGTCCGACATCAGCTCCATCGCGCGAATCGCGATGCGCGACATCGGCAGCCCGTCGACGTTCGGCGGCACGCCGTGGTCCTCGAGGTCGAGCCCCGAGCAGAAGCCGCGCCCCGCGCCGGTCAGCACCACGACCCAGGTGTCGTTGTCGGCGGCGACCGCGCGCAGCGCCTCGTAGAGCGGCACGACGGTGTCGAACGACAGCGCGTTCATCCGCTCGGGGCGGTTCATGGTGACGAGGCTCACGTGCGGCCGCGGCTTCTCGACGATCACGTACGGCATGCGTGCCCCGTCCTATCCGCCCGCGCGCCCGCGGCCAAGCCCGAACCGCCGTCGCGCACCGCGCGCCGGACGACGGCTCGCCGGGCGCGGCGACGCACCCCTACTGCGGCGCCGACTCCTCCGCGGCCGACGCCGTCGCGACCGCCGGCGCCAGCGTCAAGTAGATCGGCGACGACCAGGCGCGCTCCTCGCTCGGCGCGAGGCAGTCGTCGTCGAACGGCGTGCGGTAGTCGCCGTAGCACGGATTGACCTCGACGCAGTTGCCCGCCTCGTCGTAGCGGCAGCGCAGCCCGCCCGCGTTGACCGCCGGCGTCGGCTCCTGGATCGCGCGCACGTAGTACGTCGTGTCGCGGCCGCCGGTGACGAAGTCCGGATCGTCGAACTCGACGACGCAGCCCGCGGGATCGGGCGGGCAGTCGAAGCGCAGCCACGGATCCTCGATGAGCTGGGCGACGGGCTCGCCGGGCCGGACCTGCGGCTTCACCCGCACGACCTCGATGCGCGTGATCCGGTGGCGCTCGTCGCTCGGGTTGTAGCACTCGCCGCGGCACAGGTGCTCGAGCCGCTCGGGCGACAGCGCGCTCGTCGCGTAGTCGGGACAGCCCGGCTTCTGCTTGAACGAGCCGACCGCGCGCACGCGGAACAGCGGCGGACGATCGAGCCAGGTGTCGGAGCCCATCGGCATCTCGCCGTCGGGGCCGTTCAGCAGGTGGAACCAGAGCAGGATGCGGTCGCCCGACGTGCCGTAGACCTCGCGCCGCTTGAGCGCCTCCCAGATCGCGTCGCGGTTGCGGCCCTCGGCGTGCACCGCGACCAGGCCGCCGGTCATGAAGAACGATGCTTGACGCTCGAAGTCGACGATCTGGAACGGCTGCGCCTTCGTGGTCGCGAAGTCGAACGGCTCGGATTCCGGGGTGCGCTCGACCGGCGGTCCGAGGAGGCGGCGCTGCCAGGTCTCGTCGCGCGCACCCGTCGCCTCGGTCATGTAGCGGCGGCCGAACTCCTTGTAGCCCGTGCCGGGACGCGCGGTGTGGTTGTCGCTCGAGCCGATGAAGCCGAAGCGGAAGCGACGGCGCTCACCCGGCCGATCGAAGTTGCTGATCGCGAGCGCGTACTGCGCGGAGTTGCCGGGACGCATGCTGAACGCGGGCAGGAAGCAGTCGCGGCACTGGCCGCAGTCCTTCCACTCCTCGACGCGCGCGCCGGGCACGGTGAGGTGGCCCGCCGTGCCGGCTGCGAGGTAGTTGGCGCGCGCCTCGCGCACGCGGCGCTCGCACTCCTCGGGCGGCGCGTCGCCGCAGCGCTGGCGGATGAGCTCGCCCGCCTGCCAGCAGCACGGCAGATACTCCGGCGTGGGCTCGGCGCAGACCAGCTCGCCGTCCGGACCGGGTACGGCGTCGACGTAGGGACGGTACTCCTCCGAGTTGCCGTGGCCCGAGAAGATCTCGAACAGCGTCTGGCGCTCGGGGTCGTGCTGCGTGAGCGTGAGCTGCTTGTCGAGCGTCGAGCCGCTCGGCGTGTAGAGACCCCAGGTCGTGCCGTGCGGGATGACGATCGAGTCGAAGCCCCACTGCGCGAGCTTCTCGAACAGCTCCTGCGGCGTGTCGGCGATCTCCATGCAGTCGTCCGGCAGCTGACGCGTGTCGACGCCGGACTCGCACATCGGCGCGTCGCGCAGGTCCGCCTGGTACTCGCCGAAGTCGAGGTAGCGCTGGCGGTTCGGCAGGTCGAGCAGCACCGTGCTGATCCGCTGCCAGAGCGGCTGTCCGCGGCGTAGCAGCGTGAGCGTGCGTCCCGCAGCGCTGATCGGACGCCGCGGCACGTTCTCCTCCTCCGTGTCGCGGAAGATGACGTTCTTGTGCCCGTAGTGCGTCTCGGGCGTCGCGCCGACCTGCGTCCACTCCCAGCCGAGGAACGCGACGACGTCGGGATTCTCCGGATCCCCCGCGACCGCGTTGCACTGGCGGATCGCTTCCTTGGTGTCCTTCCAGTGCTGCGGCGAGATCGCCTCGGCGTGGTCGTTGATGCTCCAGAAGTCGAGCGCCGAGCAGTAGCGCGCGAAGTCGCAGGCGTCTCCGGGCGGGTGCGCGCCCTCGCCGTGCAGCAGCGGCAGGCTCATCATGAAGGCGTCGGCCGAGTACGTCGTGTGCACGTGCAGGTCGCCGAACAGGATCTGCTTCTCCGTGCCCGGCGCCTCGCCTCCCGGCGCGAGCCGCTGCGCCGCCTCGCGCTGCTGCTGCTCGCGCGTCGCGACGACCTCGTCCGGCAGCCGCACCTTCGTGATCTCGCCGGGGCCTTCGAGCTTGCCACCCGAGAAGAGGTAGAGCAGCGTCGCCACGCTCAGCACGACGAGCACGACGACGACCAGCAGCACGCGCTTGGCGATCCTCATTTGCGTGATCCTCCCGCAGCCGAACGCTTTGCATGCACTATCAGTGCAAATTTCACAAGCGTTGTTGCCGCCGTCCGTGACCTCGGGATAGCGTCGGAAGGGCGCCCGCCCGCCCCGGTTGGGCGCCGGGGAGGGCTGACATGAAGACCCACGCCAAGCTCGCGCTCGCCGTCGTGCTCGCGAGCGTCGCCGCGACCGCCCACGCCGGCACGCCCGTCGCGGGCTTCACCGACACGGCCGTCGTCACCGGTCTGAGCGCCCCGACGGCGATCGCGTTCCTGCCCGACGGACGGCTGCTGGTCACCGAGAAGGGCGGCGCCGTGAAGCTCGTCCAGGGCGGCGTCGCGACGACGCTGGTCTCGATCCCGGTGTGCAGTGGATCGGAGATGGGGCTCCTCGGCATCGCGCTCGATCCCAGCTTCGCGACCAACGGCTTCATCTATCTCTATCGCACGAAGCCCGCGCCGGGCGGCTGCGGCAGCGCGACCAACCGCTTCAACCAGGTCGTGCGCGTGACGATGGTCGGCGACACGGTGAACGTCGCGTCGCTCGTCGAGCTGCTCACCGGCATCCGCACCGACTTCGGCAACCACGACGGCGGCGCGCTGCGCATCGGACCGGACGGCAAGCTCTACGTCGGCGTCGGCGACACCGGCCGCGGCGACAACCAGGGCGGACCGGGCTCGTCGACCAATCCCTACGCGCAGGACCTCGGTGCGCTCGAAGGCAAGATCCTGCGCCTCGAGCTCGACGGCGCGGCGCCCGCCGACAATCCGTTCGTCGGCGTGCCCGGCGCGCGTCCGGAGATCTTCGCCTACGGCTTCCGCAATCCCTTCCGCTTCGGCTTCGATCCGCTGACCGGTCGGCTCTGGGTCGGCGACGTCGGCGACCTGACGATCGAGGAGATCGCGATCGTCGGCGCCGGTGAGAACCATTCGTGGCCCTACTGCGAGGGCACGCTGCCCGCGGGCTGCGCCGAGCCCGGCGACGTCGCGCCGATCTTCACCTACCCGCACTCGGGTCCGGGGGCGCTCGGCAGCTCGATCACCGGCGGCGCGTTCGCCGGCGCGTCGTTCGGCGGACGCGAGAACGACTACTTCTTCGGCGACTACACCGGCAACGCGATCTACCACGCGGAGGTGAACGCGAGCCGCAACGACATCGTCGGCGCGCCGACGCCCTTCGTCACGTCCGCGGGTGGCCCCGTCGACATCGTCTTCGGACCCGACGGCGCGCTCTACTACGTCGCGATCAACACGGGGCACGTGCGTCGCGTCGCGCCGATCGCATCGCCGGCGCCGACGACGGACGCGTACCTCTGCTACCGCGCCGTGCTCGCGCCGCGGCAGCCGAAGCTGCCGAAGGACACGCTGCTGACGCTCGAGGACGAGCTCGTGGGTCCGCTGCCCTTCGCGGTGAAGCGCGCCGTGACGCTGTGCAATCCGGTGTCGGTGAACGGCGGCACGGTGCAGGAGCCCGACGCGCACCAGGAGGGCTTCGTCATCAAGCGTCCGCCGGGCTCGCCGCGATTCGTGAAGACCAACCGCACGACGAGCGATGCGTTCGCGAGCCGCAACCTCACCTTGCTCGCGGAGGACTCGCTGCTCGTGCCGTCGAGCAAGGCGCTCGGGGACGGTGGCGCCCCGCCCTACACCGGTACGGACGTCGACCACTACAAGTGCTACCGCGCGAAGCTCGCCGCGGGCTCGCCGAAGTTCACGGCCCCTCCGCCGCCGACGCTCGTCGATCAGTTCCATCCGGGCGGGCAGAGCTTCCTGGTGAAGAAGGTCAACAAGGTCTGCACGCCGGTCGAGGTCGACGGCGCGCCGACCACGACGCCCGCAGCGGAGCTCGTCTGCTACCAGGTGAAGCTGCCGCCGCGCGTGCGCTTCACCAAGGTCACGGTGTCGACGCACAACCCGGACCTCGGCGACGACGTGCTCGTCGTGCGTCAGCCGACCGAGCTCTGCATTCCGGCGACGACGCCGTGATCGTACGGCCGGGACCGCGCGCGTCGCGGTCCCGGCCTCCTTCCTCCGCCGCGCTCCGCACTCCTTCCGCGCTACGCGCTTCTTCTTCGTTCCGCGCTTCCATCGCGCTGCTGGTTTCGTCGGCGCTCCGCGTTCCCGGCGCACGACGCTGCCGCACGTGAGCAGCCGACTGCTCGCGTTTGTCGCAGCATGCGCGCGGCGACGTCGCCCGTGCCGCGCGTTTTCGCTCGGGCCCCGGGGCATCGAACTTGCTGCCCGCCGCAGCGCGAGCAGGAGCTCGCTGCGTCCTCGGACGCACTACCCCATTCACGGAGGAATTCTTATGGCGACGTCTCCGCCGACGGATGACGAGCTCAACACCTGGATCATCGCTCGTCTCAATCTCCTCGGCATCGATTTGAGCGTGCTGCCGGTGTCGGACTCGTCCGCACCCGCGGATCAGACGAGGATCCTCTCCTCGGTGCGAAGCATCCTGCGCAGCTCCGTGCCGACGATCAGCAACTTCGCGGTCGACGTCCAGGAGAACCCGCCGATCCTCTACCCGGCCGGCTTCTCCGAGTGGACCGACGAGTGACGAAAGGAGCGCCCCGATGAGCGAACCTTCGATGGTCCAAGAGAACGACGTCTCCGAGCCGCCGCTCGATCGACAGCTCGACCGACGTCAATTCCTGGCGCGCTTCGCCGCGCTCACCACCGTCACCTCGGCCGCGACGCTCGCGCGCCCGCTCGGCGCGCGCGCGTCGACCGCATCGTCGGCGAACCTCGCTCCTCTCGCCGGCGTGAAGGCCGAGGCGAAGGTGCCGAGCGATCTCACCGAGGTCACGCTCGCGCAGGCGGCGACGCTGATCCGCGCCAAGAAGATCGCGGCGATCGATCTGGTCGATGCCTACCTCGCGCGCATCGACGCATACGAATCGATCTATCAGGCGTTCAACACCGTGCTCGCCGACGAGGCGCGCGCGATCGCGCGCTCGCTCGATCTGCGCGGCGAAAAGCCGCCGCTGTTCGGCGTGCCGGTCGCGGTCAAGGACAACTACTACACGGCCGGCGTCCGCACGACGGCGAACTCGTACATCTTCGAGAACTTCGTGCCGAGCTTCGACGCGACCGGCGTCGCGCGCCTCAAGGCCGCGGGCGCGATCATCATCGGCAAGACGCAGATGGGCCCGCTCGCGACGACGCGCGCCACGACGCCGGACGGCGTGGTCACGACGGTCAACGCCTGGACGCCGAACACGCCGTCGGTGAACCCCGGCGGCTCGTCGACCGGATCCGCGACCGCGGTCGCGGGACGGATGGCCGCCTCGTCGGTCGGCACGCAGACCGGCGGCTCGATCACCGGACCGTCGACCGCGCAGGGCCTCACCGGCCTCAAGCCGACGATGGGCCGCACCTCGATCTACGGCATCATTCCGCTGTCCTACACGCGCGACCACTCGGGTCCGCTCGCGCGCGACGCGATGGACGCGGCGATCATGACCCAGGTGCTGGCCGGTCCGGACGAGAACGATCCGCGCACGCTCGGTCTGCCGAAGGTGCCGAACCTGATCACGGCGGCGACCCCGGTGCGCAAGAAGGGAAAGACCGTCCTGCGCTGGCCGACGACGATCGGCGTGCTGCCGGGCTACACGAGCGGCACGAGCGCGACGGCGAACGCGCGTCGCGCGATGCTCGACACCTTCGCGGACCTCGGCGCCGAGATCGTCGACGTGCCGCTCCCCGACGACTGGAGCGTGCTCACCGGCGGCGCGTTCAACAACGTGCGCCTGCCCGAGCGCTCGGAGCCGTTCCTCGAGTACCTGAAGCAGGACGTGCGTCTGTTCGGCGTCTCGCTGAGCGGCTGGATCAACGGTCTCTTCATCAGCGGCGACGAGTTCCTCAAGGGACAGCGCGCCAAGTGCCTGCTCGCGCGACGCGTCTTCGAGCAGATCTTCTCGGTGTGCGACGTCGTCGTGCAGACCGATCCGGTGCCGTTCGACATCATCGGCTTCCCGGAGATCGCCTTCCCGATCGGCTTCCAGTTCAACACCGCCGCGCAGTCCGACATCCCGATCGGCGCGATCCTGGGCGGCATGCCGTACGCGGAGGATCGCCTGCTGTCGCTCGTCGCGGCGTACCAGGACGTGACCGACTTCCACCTGCGTCGGCCGCCCGATCCGGTCGTCGCGTCGCCGCTGCTGGCGCGCACCGCCAGGACGCGGAAGCTGCGCCTCACGATGGAGGAGGTGGAGGCGACGAGCGAGTAGCGCGCCTCACTCGAGGGGAACGCTCGCCCCGGATCCGCCCCGCGCATCCGGATCCGGGGCGAGCGGGGTGCGCTCGGGGCTCGAAAACGGCCCCCATGACGCACCGTTCGCGCAGCCATTTCGACCGATCGCGCACGGACCTGCGCTGCGCGCTGCGAATGCTTGGTCTCGAGGGCCGCCCCGTGCGTCGCAGGGCTGGCCTTCCTTCGGAATCGTATGCGACAATCGGCCTCGCATGGAGCGCGCGCCCGCGGGCTGCGCGCCGACACCCACCCGGAGGGACGCGAGCGATGGCCAAGTTTGACAACGACGCCACCTTTGGGCGCAGCCTCGCCGGCGCCGGCCGCGCGCTTCTCGCCGCGCTGGTGCTGAGCATGGCGGCGGCCTGCGGTGACAGCGGCGGCGGAGGCGGGAGCGGAGGTCCGATCGGCCCTGGACCCGACCCTGGCCCGGACCCGGGCAATCCGAGCTGCGAGCAAACGTTCTCGAGCACGTTCGAAGGGATCCAGCAGGTGATCTTCGAGCGGCACGGCTGCACGGAGCAGATCTGCCACGGCTCCAGCGCGCAGGGCGGCCTCAACCTCTCGCCCGACGTCGCGTACGACAACATCTACAACAAGCGTGCGACGGGCAGCTCGCTCAAGCTGATCGAGCCCGGCGACAACGACCGCAGCTACCTGTGGCTCAAGCTCGCGGCCGCCACCAACCCGGGGAGCGTCGACATCTCGGGGTCGCCGATGCCGGCCGGTCGCGCGCCGATCACGCCGCAGGAGCTCGAGCTGCTCCGCCTGTGGATCTACGCGGGCGCGCCCCGCGAGGGCACGGTGATCGGCACCGAGTCGCTGCTCGACGCCTGCCTGCCCGAGCCCGAGCCGATCATCATCGAGCCGCTGCCGCCGCCGGCGCCGGACGAGGGCATCCAGTTCGTCATGCCGGAGTGGCACCTGCCGGCGAAGAGCGAGCACGAGCTCTGCTTCGCGACCTACTACGACTTCACCGACCAGGTGCCGGACGAGTACAAGGATCCGAGCGGCGAGCTGTTCCGCTTCAGCGGCTTCGAGCTCCGTCAGGATCCGCAGAGCCACCACCTGCTGCTCTACTACTCGCCGCTCAACTTCCAGCCGGGCGGGATCGACGTGACCCATCCGTCGTTCGGCACCTGGACGTGCTCGGGCGGCGACCGCCACGGCGAGGTGTGTGATCCGAAGGACTTCAGCTCGTGCCCGAACGGCGGGATCTGCCACAGCGAGATCCAGGAGAGCTTCGCCTGCATCGGCTACGGTCCGCCGTCGGACCAGCCGGCCGAGATCGCGGGCGGCGCGGGTCAGGCGCAGGCGTTCATGCCGTTCCACCCGGGCGTCTTCTCGCAGATCCCGCTGAAGGGCGTGATCTACTGGAACTCGCACGCCTTCAACACGACGAACCACGACACCACGATGCACGCGCGTCTGAACTACTTCTTCGCGAAGGATCAGACGTACCCGGCGGTGCGCATCAGCGACTTCAGCGCGATCTTCCGTCCGAACAACCCGCCGTTCACCAAGGAGACGTTCTGTAACGACCACGTCTTCCCGATCGGCTCGCGCGTCTTCCACCTGTTCGCCCACGTGCACCGGCACGGCGAGTACTTCTGGGTGGAGGCGCCGGACGGCTCGATCATCTACGAGAGCTGGGACTACAGCGACCCGACGCAGCAGCGCTACGATCCGCCGCTCGCCTTCGACTCGCCGGATCCGAAGGACCGCACGGTGCGCTACTGCGCGGTGTTCAACAACGGCGTGAAGGAAGACGGCTCGCCCGACGTGGATCTGGTGACGCGTCTGTCGCTGATCCCGCCCAACGTCGGCGTCGGCGGCACGTGCAAGCCGACGGCGTGCGTCTCCGGCAAGATCGGCGCGCCGTGCAACGGCGCCGACGATCACGCGACCTGTGACTCGGAGCCGGGCGCGGGCGACGGCCTCTGCGACGCGTGCCCGATCACGGGCGGCGAGAGCACGCAGAACGAGATGTTCGTGCTCTTCGGCGCGCAGTACATCGACCCGACCGTGCCGGGCGCGATGCCGCCCACGGCGCCGGGCGAGGACATCTCGCTCGCGGCCAGCATCCAGGCGGTCGCGGCGGGTTACGACGCGCACGGACGCTCGCTCGCGACCAACCCGATCTTCCCGCACTTCCAGGGCTGCATGGCCCCGACCCGCGGCACGGGTCACGCCGGTCACTCGATGGGCGTGAGCCAGGTCGCGCACACCGGTCACAACCACTGATCCAACCGTGCGTGCCGGCGGCGTCCACGTGGCGTCGCCGGCACGCGCGCCTCGCGCGGCGCTCCTGCCGCCACCTCACACGGCGCTCCCGCGCCACCTCACGCCGCGCTCCGCAGCGACCTCACGCAGCGCTCGGGCCCGTCCCTTCCCGCGGCGCTCCGGCCCGACCTCACGCTGAGATCGGACGTGCCGCTTCGCGCGGCGCTCGGATCGCGACTGCGCGCGCCGCTCAGGCCGCCGCGTGACGATCCGTCGCCTGCTGGCTCGCGCACCCGCGCGTCGGGCGCGCGAGCGCGGCGACGTACTGCCCGGTGACGAAGCGGGTCGGCCAGGCGCCGCAGCGCTCGGCGCGATCCGCGATGCGCAGCAACCGCTCGCCCAGCGCCACCGGCAGCAGGCGCTGCGCCGCGACCAGCGCGATCCGCGGGAAGTGGTGCACCGCGGTGAGCGCCTCGACGGTGAAGCCGCTCGCGACGAGCGCCTCGCGTAGCTCCCGCGCGCCGTAGGTGGCGCCGAGCGGGTACGGCACGAGCCCGAGCCGGCGCCAGATCGGCGCTAGCATCGTGCGCAGCGCGAGCAGCGGGTGGCGCGGGTTGTCGAGCGTGAGCAGCAGGCTGCCGTCGGCGGCCAGCACGCGCTCGAGCTCGCGCAGGGCGCGCCCGATCTCGCCCTTCGCCCGGAAGTGATCGAGCGTCGAGTTCGACATCACGACGTCGAACGCGCCCGCACCGAACGGCAGCGCGCGCACGTCGGACGTCACGACGAGCACGGGACCGCCCGCCGCGGCGCGACGCGCGACCACGGTCGAGACGTCGATGCCGACCACGACGTCGGCGCGCTCGGCGAGCGCCGGCACGAGCCCACGCGTGCGGCTCTCGTCGTAGAGGTCCGTCTTCAGGACGCGCGCGCAGCGACCGGCGGGCCACCAGCCCTCGAGCAGCGCGAGCGTCGCGCGGTCCGCGTGCAAACGCCAGAGCGGCGGCGCGCCCTGCTCGCTGCCGCTCGCAACGTCGTTCCAGTACGCGGACGATCGCTCGCCGCGGGCCCCGGCGGGGCGCCGCCGGCTCATGCGCCGCCGATCCGCGCGTGCGAAGCGCCAGCGCCGGGCAGCTGCCAGATCTCGGCGTGGAGTCGGTCGACGAGGTCCGGGTCGTGGAAGACGATGCGCTGCTCGCGCGGCGAGAGCGCGCTCACGCCGTCGCGCAGCAGGCGCTCGGCGAGCTGCTCGCGCGCCTCGCGGATCGACGGGCGCAGCTTGCGCGGCCGGCGCAGCAGCGCGCGGTGCAGCGCGTTCACGTAGGGATCGATCAGCGCCCGCATGAAGCCGTCGCGCTGCTCGGGCGGCAGCTTGGCGCTGGCCTCGGCCGCGATGCGCTCGTTCTCCCACAGGTCGCGCAGCTCCTGCGGCGGCGAGGTCTCCTCCTCCGTCAAGAACAAACCGAGGCGCCGGGCGCGGTCGCCGAGGCTGACGCGGCTCGAGTACACCGACGTCGGCACGGAGAGCAGCAGCGCCGCGATGATCGGCGTCACCCACCAGAAGTAGTCGGGATTGAGCCAGTACAGCGTGACGCCCCAGGCGGTGGCGAACAGCGTGTCGAGCCCGTGGTGGCGCAGCGCCTCGCCCCAGCTCGTCTCGGCGTCGTCGCGACCTTGCGACTTCCAGGTCACGGTGCGGCCGAGCAGGTTCTGCACGACGAAGCGCGTGTGGAACACCATGCGGATCGGCGCGAGCAGCGTCGAGAGCAGGAGCTCGACGAGCACGCTCGCGCACAGCCGCACGATGCCGCCGTGCGCGCGCGTCCGCCCGCGCAGCACGACCAGCAGGATGCTCAGCACCTTGGGCAGGAAGAGGATCGCGGCCGTCACCGCGAGCAGCGCCAGCGCCCAGTCGGGTCGCCAGATCGGCCAGTCGGGGAACAAGCTCGGGCCGTTCGGGAAGTAGTCCGGCTCGCGCAGCGCCATGATCACCGCCTCGACGGTGCTGAGCAGGAGGAACGCGAACCACAGCATCGCCGACACGTAGGACAGCACGCCGTTCAGGAAGAGCACGCGGTGCGCGCCGAACAGCCCTTCGCTGAACAGCAGACGCAGGTGCTGCAGGTTGCCCTGACACCAGCGCCGGTCGCGCTTCATCTCCTCGAGCAGCGTCGAGGGGACCTCCTCGTACGAGCCCGGCAAATCGAACGCGAGCCACAGCGTCCAGCCCGCGCGTCCGAGCAGCGCCGCCTCGACGAAGTCGTGGCTCAGGATCTCGCCGCCGAGCGGCGGCTTGCCGGAGAGCCGCGGCAGGCCGCAGTGCTTCATGAACGGCTCGACGCGGATGATCGCGTTGTGGCCCCAGTACTGGCCGTCGCCGAGCTGCCAGTAGTGCAGACCGGCGGCGAACATCGGACCCGACACCTGGCTCGCGAACTGCTGCACGCGCGCGAGCAGCGAGCGTCGGTTGACCGCGACCGGCACCGTCTGGATCAGCCCGACCTCGGGGCTGCGCTCCATCATGCGGACGAGCTTCACCAGCGACTCGCCGGTCATGATGCTGTCCGCGTCGAGCATCACCATGTAGCGGTAGCGGCGTCCCCAGCGGCGGCAAAAGTCGGCGACGTTGCCGCTCTTGCGCTTCTGCCGGACGCGTCGCCGCCGGTAGAAGATGTGGTCGAAGCCGCGGATCTCGCGGCACCAGGTCGCCCACGCGACCTCCTCGCGCGCCGCGGTGTCGGGCGACGACGAGTCGCTCAGGATGAAGAAGTCGAAGTGCTGGCGCACGCCCGCGCGCTCGAGCGAGGCGTGGATCGCCTTGAGCCCCGCGAACACGCGCTCGACCGGCTCCTCCGCGATCGGCATGACGATCGCGGTGCGCGCCTCCGGCGAGATCGGCTCGTCCGCCGGCGCGTCGGCGAGGTTGGTGATCGCGAAGCGGTCGCGGCGCCCGACCAGCGTGAAGAAGCCGAGCGTCGCCGTCCAGAAGCCGATCGAGATCCAGCCGAAGAGCGCGCCGAACAGGACGACGATCGCGACCTCGATCCAGGTGCCGCCCTGATCGGGCAGCACGTTCACCATGAAGCCGCTCGCGATGATGCTCGGGATCAGGACGAGCACGAGCAGCAGCAGGCGGCGGCGCGCGGCGACGCGCGTCCACGGCAGCTGGCGGCGCTGACGGCGCAGCTCGGCGCCGAAGCGCGCCTGCGTGCCTTCGGCGGTCGTGCGCCGGCGGCGCAGCAGACGGCGGAAGAAGCGCCGCTCGATCTTCTCGGGCACCATCGCGCCGCGCGCGAGCGGCGGACCCGACCACAGCACGCCGTCGCGCACCGGCAGCTCGGCGCCGGGATCCGTGACGCCGGGCTCCGGTCCGAACGCCGACTCGACGCGCCAGGGAAGGAACGGATCGGTCGCCGGGTCCCACGGCGCGCGCAGCGCCGCGCCGCGCTTCTCGAGGATCTCCTCGAGCGCGCGCAGCGTCTCGGTGACCGCGTCGCTGTCCGGGCCCCACGGCTGCACCTGCAGCGCGCGCTGCACCGCCTCCTGCGCGAGCGTGGGACGCTCCTCGCTCGGGATGCCGAGCGCGCCGAGGTAGGCCAGCGCGCGCGAGTGCGCTCCCTGCCAGTCCTGGAAGAGACGGTCGGCGGGGACCTCGAACAGCGCCGTGCGTCGCTCCGCCGCTCGTTTCGCCCGCTCGGCCGCGAGATCGGCCGCCGCCTGGTTACCGCCGTCGCTCAAGGCAGAATCACGTAAGACCACGTTTCGGTCAGCGTGTCGCCGCCACTGTCGAGGAAGGCGCGCACGTCGATCGGACCGCGGCGTTGCGGACGCAGCATGAAGGTGAGCCGCCAGCCGCCGGTCACCTCGTTCTTGATCACCTGCTGCTCGAGGATGGTCGCCGACTCGTCGCCGCCCGCGACCGTGACGACGCCACGGAGCACGCGATCGGCGGGAATCTTCTCGAGCGTCTTGCCACCGAAGTCGATCACGAAGCGGTGCGCGTTCTCGACGGTGCCGAAGTCGTGCCGCGTCGCGACCACGCGACCGCCCGGCGGACGCTTCGCGTCGTCGCCGTACCAGTCGAGCGTGTACGAGTAGTCGAACGGCTTGCCCGGCTGCGGCGGATCGGCGGGCACCCAGTACGCGACGATGTTGTCATTGACGTCGGACTTGGTCGGGATCTCGACCAGCTCGACGCGTCCCTTGCCCCAGTCGCCCTTCGGCGCGACGAACGCGCTCGGCCGCAGCTCGGAGCGCGCCTCGAGGTCCTGGTAGTTGGCGAAGTCGCGGTCGCGCTGGATGAGCCCGAAGCCCTTCGGGTGCTCGGTCAGGAAGCTCGAAACGTGCAGCGTCCGCGGGTTCTCGAGCGGACGCCAGATCCACTCGCCGGTGCCGGTGTGCACCAGCAGCCCGTCGGAGTCGTGGACCTCCGGCCGGAAGTCGACGATGTCGCGCAGCGCCTTGTTCGTGTTCTCGCCGTGGAAGAACATGCTGGTCAGCGGCGCAAGACCAAGTTTCTTGATCTCCCGACGCAGGAAGAGCCGCACCTGGACGTCCATCGCCGTGGTCTCGCCGGGCTTGATGGTGAAGCGGTAGGCGCCCGCGACGCTCGGGCTGTCGAGCAGCGCGTACACCACCATCTCCTTCGCGCCGGGCTTTGGCTTCACCAGCCAGAACTCGCGGAAGTACGGGAACTCCTCGCCCGTGGACTCCGCCGTGTCAATCGCAAGCCCGCGCGCCGAGAGCCCGAAGACCTCCTTCTTGCCGAGCGCGCGGAAGTACGACGCGCCGAGGAACACCGCGACCTCGTCGTGGTACTTGGGCGTCTTGATCGGATAGTGGATGCGGAAGCCCGCGAAGCCGAGGTCCTGCGGCACCTGGCTCGCGAACTTGTTGCGCCCGTAGTCGAACATGCTCGGCGAGAACTCGACGGGCTTCACCTGCCCGCCCTCGACGACGTTGATCTGCACCGGTCGGTCGTAGAACAGCCCGAGGTGGAAGAGCTGGATCTGGAAGCCGGGACGATCGCGCCACAGCGCGAGATCGGTGCGGAAGCGAATGTCCCGCCACTCATCGTAGCTGATCTGGAGCAGCCAGTCCGGCACGGGGCCGCGCGTGTCCTTGTAGGGCGCGGCCGCGAGCTCCTGCGCGCGCTTGGCGACGTCCTCGAAGCCGAACGTCGCGCCCGGCGCCGAGCTCGCGAGCGTCAGCACGGCCACCGCCGCGAGCACTCCACCCGAAACCCAACGCCGAACACCCCGCACCCGACCGGTGCGGCTCGCGCACGCCATCCCAACCCCCTGCCTCATGTCGAGCACCGTCGGCCAGAATCTCGTACGCGAGGCCGGGGTTCAAGGCGCGGCTCCGCTCACCTGGTCAAGCTTACAAAGAAGACCAGAACTTTCCGGCGTACGGTGCGCTCTTCAGCGGACCGCCGGCGCGCGCTCGTGGGCCTCGGGAGCCGGCTTCTGGCGCGCGTCCGCCCGTCCCTCGCCGCGCTCGAGCACCTCGACGCGCACGCGCCGCTCGCCGAACTCCTTCGCCTGCCGTTCGTCCTCGACGAAGATGTCGATCTCGCGACCTTGGATCTTGCGACCCTTGTCCTTGACGACGTACTCGCCGGAGTACGGGCCGGCGTCGTGCAGGCGGATGCGCGATCCGAGCGGCAACAGGTCGGGATCGGCGGCGACGACGCCCTCCTTGGACTTCGCGCCCGAGGCGGTCTTGCCTTCGATGGTGTAGGCGGTCGCCTCGTACCAGCCGTCGCCCTGGCCGGCGGCTGCGACGCCGACGGACGCGCCGACGACCAGCGCCAGCGCGATCGCGCCGCGACGCGCGGCTCTTTGCAAACTCGATTGCGTGCTCACGGCGGTCGCGACGCAGCAACGACCGTACCATCGTCGGTCGCGCCCGCGTCGCGAGCGCCGGAGCGGGAAAGCACCCGAGGACGAAACCTCAGGGCGTCGTCGACTTCTCCTTGGCGGGGGTGGCGCTACCGTCTGCCTGCCCGGCCTGCGTTCCCTTCTTCTTGGTCCGCGGCTCGCGGCCCATGCACCGCTCGACGCGCTTGGTGCGCGTCCCGAGCTCCGAGGCCACCTGGTCGGCGGTCTTGCCGCTCGACATCGCCTGCCGGATGTCCTTGCAGGAGACGCGCTCCTTCTTGCCGCCCTTGCTGGCGGCATCCTCCGCGCTCGCGCTGCCCACGAGCAGCAGCACGGCGGCGAGCGCGCCCACGATCTTCCTCGTCATCTCGACACCCTCCCCGCGCCTGCTTAGCGTCGTCCCCGCGAGGGAACAACTGCGCGCCAGGGTGCCGGGCGACGTCGAGCGAGCTCGAGCGCGCGCGCGATCACGTCGAGCACCAGCTCGACGGTCGGCGTCGGCTCGGGAAGCGGCCGGCGCGGGTCGCCTCCCCACCGTCAGAGGCGACCCGCGCGTGACCGACCCCGGAGCGGCGCATCGGCTTCCGATCTGCCGCTTCGGCTCTCACCCCGCGAGTGCGCAGCGCCCCGCGGGTGCGTAGCGGCGGACGTCGGAAGCGGTGCCCGACCGGGCACGTCCACGAATCGTGGATCGCGCGCCGACGGTCAAGTACGAAAACGTACTCGCGGCACGCCGTACTACTACGTGTGGGCCTGCTGCGAGCAGACGAGGCTGATGCGCACCAGCTCGGCGAGCGACTCGCAGCCGAGCTTCTCCATGAGCCGCGCGCGATGGCCTTCGACGGTCCGCGTGCTGAGCCCGAGGTGCTCCGCGACCTCCTTGTTCGCCTTGCCGAGCACCAGCAGGTCCATCACCTCGCGCTCGCGCGGGCTGAGCGTCGTGAGCAGCGACTGCAGGTGCGCGCGCTCCTCGCCGTTGCGACGACGCTCGCGGTCGACGTCGATCGCCTGCTGGATGCGGTCGAGGAGCTGCTGCTCGTTGAACGGCTTCTCGACGAAGTCGATCGCGCCCATCTTCATCGCGCGCACCGCCATCGGCACGTCGCCGTGTCCGGTGACGATGATGGTCGGGATCTGGATGCCGCGCCGGCCGAGCTCGGCCTGCAGGTCGAGACCGCTCATGCCGCGCAGGCGGACGTCGAGCACGAGACAGCCGGGCGCGCTCCCGTCGTACGCTTCGAGGAACGCCTGCGCGCTCGCGCAAGCTTCGACCCGGAGATCGACCGACTCGACCAGAAAGCGGAGCGCGTCGCGAACGGAGGCGTCGTCGTCGACGACGTAAACGATGGCGTCAGAAGGCATGCCGGAGCACCATGCAGCTCGCTGTCGTGTGTGCGCCGTCGTGCGGGCTCGAGGACCTGGACACCGTGGCTTCCGTTGCGCCGAGAACGAGACGGGCGGCATCCTAAGCCCGATTCCGGATTCGGGACAACAGGGTCGGGAGATTTCGCTCCGCGAGGCGATCGCGGCGTCCGGACGCCCGGAACACGGTGCGCGGCAGCGACGCGCGGAGGAGATCGCGAGGAGATCGACTTCGCGCGCGCCGGCTTCGGGCTCCGGATCGTCGAGCTGACGGCGGCGGCTTGGCGGGCGTCTGCGGCCTGCGGCGCGCGCGAGAGGCTCGGCTTGACGCCGGGCGCCGCCGACGGCGCCGGCAAGGTCGCGTGCTATGCGGTGGCGCGAGAGCGCTTCGTCACTTCGGCTTGATCGGCCCGGTGCCGCTCGGGGTGTAGATCGGCACCGTTGGCGCGGTCGCCTTGGTCTGCGTCCCGGGCAGCGAGATGATCTTCGCGGTGCCGCCCTTCTCGACCTCGTCGATGCGGACCACGGCGTGCAGCGGCACGTAGAGGCGGCTCACCCCGGTGAACTCGTTGCGCAGCTCCTGCTCCGAAGGGTCGATGATGACGTCGGACTTGCTGCCCCAGACGATGTCCGCGACCTCGATGAAGCCGAACAGCGACCCCTGCGCGACCTCGCGCGCGTAGAGCTCGAAGATCCGCCCCTCGTTCATGAAGCGCACGCGATAGATGCGCTTGCTCGGGACCTTGCCGACCTTGCTCGCCACGGCGCCGATTGTCGCGATCGCAACGCAGGCTGACAAGGGCGCCGCTTGCTGCACCATCGGAGCCGGCGTAGCTTCGACGACGGAGGCCACCGTGAAGCTGGGCGCGACCACGCCGCGTGCGACGCCGCTCGGGATCGCGGCCGCCGTGACGGCGCTGCTCGCGGCGTCGCTCGCCGCCGCCGCACCGGAGGTCGAGCCGCGACCGACGCTCGCGCGCGGCAAGCTGCTGGTCGCGAACGAGCGCCTCGTCGATCCGAATTTTCGCGAGACGGTCGTTCTGCTGCTCGAGTACGACGCCGACGGCGCGCTCGGCGTCGTCATCAACCGGCCGACCGACGTCAAGCTCGCGCTCCTGCTGCCGGACGTCGAGGAGCTGCGCGAGCGCTCGGAGACCGTGTTCCTCGGAGGTCCGGTCGGGCGTGACCGCATGCTGCTCCTGGTGCGCACCGGCGGCGACGCGCCCGAGGAGTCGCAGCGCATCTTCGACGACGTCTTCGTCACCGCGAGCCTCGACGTCCTGCGCCGCGTGATCCGCGACCCGGGGCCGCGCGACCGCTTCCGGGCCTTCGTCGGCTTCGCCGGCTGGGCGCCGCGCCAGCTCGACGACGAGATCGCGCGCGGCGACTGGAGCGTCGTCCCGGGCGACGCGCGGCCAGTGTTCGACGGCAACCCGAACGAGGTGTGGCGGGAGCTCAACGAGAGAGCGCGCGGTCAGTGGGTGCGCGCGCCGGATCCGCGGCCCGCGACGCTCGGTGCGTTCGGCGCGCTCGTCGCCGCAGCAGACGTGCCGGCGACGTCATGGCTGGGCGCTCGCGCGTCGGCGCCCGCTGCAGGTCGGCGCGCGAGCCGTCGCGCTGCTTCCCGTCAGCGCGCGAGCGGCGGCGCTGCCTTGCCGCCCGCAGCGCGGAACGCCTCGCGCGCGGCGACGCTCGCCTTCACGTCGTAGTAGTCCTCTTCCGAGCACCACAGGCCGTCGCGGTACTGCAGCACGGTGAACGTCGGGAAGCCGATCGGCGGCCCGTTCGGGTCCTTCGGGTTCGGATAGACGTTCTCGATGCAGAAGGCGACGCGGTCGCCGTCGATCATCACCCACTTGGGCGGCGGGAAGTACATGTCGGGCACGCCGGCCATCGTCGTGGTGATCCACTTGCGGATCGCCTCGCGGCCGCGGAACGTGCCGTACTGCACCTCGTAGTAGTACGCGTCCTCGGTGAAGAGGTCGGCCCAGGCGTTCCAGTTGCGCTCGAACGCGCCGAGCTGCAGGTAGCGCTGGAACGCGCTCTCGACCTCGGCTCTGCTGGGCGTCGCCATCGTCGTCCCTCCGCCGTCTCGCGAGCGTGGAAACGTCCTTCCTAGACCAGGGCGCTCGATCGAGGAAGACTCGCGCGATGATTCGCGTCCGCGTGCTCGAGCCCGGCGACGAGCCGACGATCGAAGCCTTCCTCGCCCGCCACGCGGACGCGTCGCTGTTCCTGCGCTCGAACCTGCGCGCGGGCGGGCTCGTCGACCGCAGCGAGCCGTTCCAGGCGACGTGGGCCGGCGCGTTCGAGGGCGCGGAGCTGGTCGCGGTCGCGGCGCACGCCTGGAACGGCAGCGTCGTCGTGCAGGCGCCGCGCGCGCTCGCGGACGTCGTGCGCTTCGCGGTCGCGTCCTCCGGACGGCCGCTCGGCGGCATCGTCGGCGAGTGGGACCAGGTGCTCGCCGCGCGCGAAGCGCTCGGCGTCACGGAGCGGCCCGCGATCTGCACGAGCCACGACGACCTCTTCGCGCTCGACCTCGCGGAGCTCGTCGTGCCCTCGTCGCTCGCGCGCGGCGAGCTGCGCGTGCGCGTCGCGCGCGAAGACGACCGCGCGCTGGTCGTCCGCTGGCGCAGCGCGTACCGCGTCGAGCTGCTCGGCCACCCCGCGGACGATCCCGAGCTCGACGCGAGCAGCGCCGCCGAGATCGAGCCGCTGCTGCGACAGGAGAGCTGCTTCCTGCTCGAGCGCGACGGCGACCCGGTCGCGTTCAGCGCCTTCAACGCGCGGCTCCCCGACTGCGTGCAGATCGGCGGCGTGTTCACGCCGCCCGCGCTGCGCGGTCGCGGCTACGCGCGGGCGGTGGTCGCGGGCTCGCTGCTGCACGCCCGCGCCGCCGGCGCGACGCGCTCGGTCCTCTTCACCGGGAAGGAGAACGCGGCGGCGCGCCGCGCCTACCACGCGCTCGGCTACCGCGTCGTCGGCGAGTACGGCCTCGTTCTGTTTTGACGCTCCGGCCGTCCCGACGCTAGGCCTCGACCGGCACCGCGAACGCGCCCGCGAGCTGCTGCATCACGTCGGCCGTCGTGACCGGTCGCGACGGATCGGTCGCGGGCGGCTTGCCGCCGCGGACGCTGCGGACCGACAGATCGACGTCCGGCGACTCGGCGCGCAGCGCGCCAGCCGTGCACTTCTCCTTCGGCCGGTACTTGAAGGCGTCGAGGCGGAAGATGCGCAGCGCGTTCTCGTGCGTGATCTTGTTCACCTCGTCGTCCGGCACGCCCTCGAGGCTCTTCATCAGGATCTCCGGCGAGCGCGGCCACGTGGTGTCCGAGTGCGGGTAGTCGCACTCCCAGGTGATGGTGTCGATGCCGACGGCGTGTCTGTTCTTGACGCCGATCGGGTCGTCGATGAAGCAGGTCACCATGTGCTCGCGCCACACCTGGCTCGGCTTCTTGCCGCCGAAGTCCTGGTGCGTCCACGCGTGGTGGTGCTCGTGCACGTAGTCGGCGCGCTCGAGGAAGTACGGGATCCAGCCGATGCCGCCCTCGGAGAGCGCGATGCGCAGCTTCGGGTAGGTCTTCAGGACGCGCGACCACAGCACGTCCGCCGCGAAGTCGACGATCTTCATCGGCGTCGTCGTGATCATCACGTCGACCGGCGCCTCCATCGAGTTGAACTGCATGCCGGCGCCCGAGCCGATGTGCACGCACAGCACCGTGCCTTCGTCGCACAGCGCCTCCCACAACGGGTCCCAGTGCTCGGAGTGGAAGCTCGGCAGCTTCAGACGCTCGGGGTTCTCGGTGAAGCTGAGCGCGTGACAGCCCTTCTTCGCGACGCGCCGCACCTCCTCCGCCATCAGCGTCGGATCCCACATGATGGGCAGCGCCATCGGGATGAAGCGGCCGGGGTACGATCCGCACCACTCGTCGATGTGCCAGTCGTTGTACGCCTGGATCATGACGCGAGCGAGGTTCTTGTCGGCGAGCTCCGCGAACTTCATGCCGGTGAAGCCCGGGAACGAGGGGAAGCACAGCGACGCGAGCACGCCGTTCGCGTTCATGTCGCGGATGCGCTCGTGCACGTCGTAGCAGCCGGGGCGGAGCTGATCGTACGACGTCGGCTCCATGCCGTACTCCTCCGGCGGACGTCCGACGACGGCGTTGAGCGCGATGTTCGGCACCTGCTGGCCGTTGAACCACCAGACGTCGCTGCCGTCCTTCTTGCGAACCACGCGCGGCGCCTTGTCCTTGTACTGCACGGGCAGGTGCTGCTCGAACATGTCCGGCGGCTCGACGACGTGATCGTCGACGCTCACCAGGATCAGGTCTTCCGCTCGCATGGCGTTTCCTCCGCTCCCTCGAACCTATCTCAGGACGCCGGGACGTCGTAGAGCCGGCTCCAGTTGTCCCACAGGATCTTGCGCTGCGAGGATTCCGACAGCGGCAGCTTCAGGAAGGTCTCGACCGCGTGCGGGTACTTGGAATCGGCGTGCGGGTAGTCGGTCGAGAACACCAGGTTGTCGTCGCCGAAGCGCTCGATGTATTGCTTGACGGGCTCCTCGTCGGCCTCGACCGACAGCCAGCAGTTGCGCAGGAAGTACTCCGACGGCTTCATGCGCAGCTCCGGCGCCTCCGTCTTGCCGAGCCACTCCCAGTGCTCGTCGAGACGGTAGAACAGCCACGGCGCCCACGAGCAGTTACCCTCGAGCAGCGCGACCCGCAGCCGCGGGAAGCGCTCGAGCACGCCGCCCGCCGTCAGGCTCACGGCGGCCGCCATGACCCCGAGCGGCTGGCTGAAGGTGTGCCACATCATCAGCTTGTCGAAGATCTCGAGCGAGAAGTCGGGCTTCAGGTGGTTCTGGCCGCCGCCGTGGAAGGCGACCGCGACGCCGAGCGCCTCGCACTCGGCCCACAGCGGGTCGTACGCCGGGTGGTGCCAGGGACGGCGGCCGACCGCGCCGGGGGAGAGGAAGATCGCCTTGAAGCCGAGCTTCTCGACCGCGCGCCGGGTCTCCGCGACCGCCGCCGGCACGTCGTGCGGCGCGATCATCGCCGCGCCGTAGGCGCGTCCCGGCAGCTCGCGCAGGAAGTCGTGGAGCCAGTCGTTGTAGGCGCGCGCGATGGCCGCGGCGAGCGGCCCCTCGAGGCCGTCCGGACCCATCATCTCGGGGCTGTCGAGCCCGAGCACGAAGAGCCCGCGCGTCGGGAACAGCACCGCGCGATCGACGCCCTCCGTGTCCATCGCCTCGCGCTGCGAGGTCGGATCCCAGCCACGCTTCTCGGCCGCGGCGTAGGCGTCGTCGTGCTCGGCCTTCCAGGCCCCGGCGCCGCCCTCGACGGCGAGCGGCCGCACCGCGCCGAGCCGCAGCAGGACGTGCGACTTCACCTTGACCCGCATGTCGCGCCGCAGCTCGGTGAGGCCGATCGGCGCCGCGTGCCGCCAGGCGGGGTCGATGTAGCGCTGCCACAGGTCGGGCGGCTCGAAAACGTGCATGTCGCTGTCGGCGACGAGCAGGCCGTTCTTCGTCACGCGGTCCACTCCGTGATACAGGGCTCGGTCGGGCGCTCGCTTGAGTCCCTTATCAGGGATCGTGCGCGCGCTGCCAGCGTCTTTCCCGCGTTGACAAGCGTCGACGCAACGCCTTACGTTTGGCGCCTTTTTCGGCAAGGAGCCTTTCTCGATGACACAGCGATCCCTCCTGCACCTGCGCCATCTGCGGACCCTCGCCCTGGTCGCCGTGCTGGCGCTGCACCAGCTCGCCATCACCGGCTGCGGCGACTCGAGCAGCTCGGCCGGGCCGATCCCGACCCCGACCCCGGCGCCGACGCCGCCGGGCAGCATCCCAGCGACCTACACGGCGCGCGGCAGCGTCGAGCAGGCGTACGTGGTCGACGCCGAGCCCGGCATGGAGCTGCGGCTCGTCGACGGCTCGGGTGCGGTGGTCGCGACCGGCACCGCGGACGCGCAGGGCTCGCTGATCTTCCGCGACGTCCCGGCGGGTCCGGGCTACCGCGTGACCGCGTCGGTCGGCGGCCAGACGATGGTGAGCGAGCCGTTCTCCATCACCACGCCCGAGGAGGTCCCCGACCCGTCCTTCTACAGCTCGCAGATGGTGGGCCCGGGCTACCAGTACATCGAGACGCGCGACGGGACGCTGCTCGCGATCAACGTGCTCCTGCCGGGACCGATCGACGGCGGGCCGTACCCGACGCTCATCGAGTACTCCGGCTACTCGCCGGCCGATCCCGACACCCCGCAGCCGAGCAGCCTGATCGCGTACGCGCTCGGCTACGCCGTGGTCGGCGTCAACATGCGCGGCACCGGCTGCTCGGGCGGCGCGTTCCAGTTCTTCGAGACGCTGCAGTCGACCGACGGCTACGACGTCGTCGAGATCATCGCGTCGCAGCCGTGGGTCGCGCACGGCAAGGTCGGCATGATCGGGATCTCGTACCCGGGCATCAGCCAGCTCTTCGTCTCGCGGCTCCAGCCGCCGGGGCTCGCCGCGATCGCGCCGCTGTCGGTGATCTCCGACACCGGGCGCGGCGTGCTCTACCCGGGCGGCATCCTGAA
This sequence comes from Candidatus Binatia bacterium, assembly GCA_036563615.1. Taxonomy (NCBI): domain Bacteria; phylum Candidatus Binatota; class Binatia (SeqCode); species Binatia bacterium. The sequence continues at coordinate 285,927 of DATCMB010000006.1, read as the reverse complement.
CAACGGCTTCGCGACGTCGTGGGCCGAGGAGCGTCAGCGTGAAGCGCGTCCGGGCGGTCAGCGCTGGGCGCAGCGCCGCATGGACGAGGGCGACGAGATCTGCATCGCGAACCAGCGGCTGCGCGATCAGTCCCCCGACATCATCCAGATGATCGAGGACAACTCGTTCTACCATCCGGAGGTCGCCGACCCGGTGACGCCGGCGCTGTTCGTCGACCGCATCGAGGTGCCGGTGTTCCTCGCCGGCGCCTGGCAGGACGAGCAGACCGGCTCCTACTTCGCGAACATGCTCGACCGCTTCGGCAGCGACAAGGTGTTCATCACGATCACCAACGGCGGACACACCGAGCCGCTCGCGCCGTTCATCTTCTCCCGCTGGATGGAGTTCCTCGACCTCTACGTCGCGCGCCGCGTGCCGCAGCGCTCGCCGGCGCTGCCGGTGATCCTCGACGCGATCAACGACTCGGTCTTCCGCGCCGAGGGCGAGCTCGAGCTCGAGCCCGACCGCTTCGCCGGCGTGTCGAGCTACGAGGAGGCGCTGGCGCTGTTCGAGAGCGAGCCGCGCGTGCGCATCGTGTTCGACAACGGCGCCGGCGGCGACGAGCCGGGCGCGCCGGTTCCGCAGTTCGAGGCGAAGTTCGACGCCTGGCCGATCCCGGAGCTCGTGCCGACCGCGTGGTACTTCGACGAGGGCGGTCGCCTGGTGTCCGAGCCGCCCGCGCAGGAAGGCACCGACTCGTGGATCTACGATCCGTCGTCGTCGCAGCGCACGTCGCTGCGCACGCCGGGCACCGAGTGGACCACGCTCCCCGACTGGCACTGGCAGCCGCTGCCGGACGGCCGCGCGCTCGCGTACGCGACCGAGCCGCTCGAGGAGGACGTCCTCATGGCGGGCTCGGGCAGCATCGATCTGTGGTTGACGTCGACCGCCATCGACACCGACGTGCAGGTGACGCTGAGCGAGATCCGCCCCGACGGCTTCGAGACCTACGTGCAGAGCGGCTGGCTGCGGGCGAGCCGTCGCGTCGAGTCGCCGGAGTCGACCGAGCTGCGGCCGGTGCACACGCACCGCGAGGAGGACGAGGCGCCGCTCGTGCCGGGCGAGTTCGTGCTCGCGCGCGTCGAGCTCTTCCCCTTCGCGCACGCCTTCCGCGCCGGATCGCGCATCCGCATCTCGATCAGCGCGCCGGGCGGCGACCGCGCGCTCTGGAAGTTCCGCGCGCTGCCCGCAGAAGGCGAGGTGATCAACACGATCGCGCGCGGCGGCGCGATGCCCTCGCGCGTGGTGCTGCCGGTGCTGCCCGGCCTCGAGGCGATCGGGCCGCTGCCGCAGTGTCCGTCGCTGCGGGCGCAGCCCTGCCGGCCGTACGAGGAGGTCAGCAACACGCCTGGCTGACGCTCAAGCGCGCGACAACGACACGTCGCGCAGGCGCACGCGCTCGCTACGGCGCGTGCGCCTGCGCGGCACCTGCCCCTGCCCACTCCGCCACACGATCCGCGGACCACGCGCCGCGGCGACCGCGAACGCGATCACCACGACCGAGAGCGCGAACAGCGCGAGCAGCGCCCAGACCGCGGGCGCGAGCTGCTCGGTCATGTCGAGTACCATCATAAAATTCACCCCGAACGCCGGAGGCGCGACGGCCGCGATGCGCGCGTCGCGTCCGGCGTCGACGCGACGCACAGCAAGGGTCGTGCCCCGGGAAGAGCGTCAAGCGGCGCGGTCGCTTTTCGGCGCGCGCGCCCGTTGCTCTGCCGGCGCAGCGAGCAGCACTGCTCGCGGCCCGAGCGCATGCCCGGGTCGTAGCCGTCCGCGATGAACCGCGAACGGCGTCGCCGTTACCGCAGGATGAAGATGTCCTGCGTCGAATCGGCGGCGGCGAGGCGGCGCGCGATGCCCTTGGGCTTGCGCTTCTTGAGCCGCGTCGCCTCGCGCTGACGGCGCTCCGCGCGCTCGATGAGCAGCTCGTGCGAGCCGAGCTCCTTGCCCGGCTTGCGCCGCTGCTTGTACGTCCCGTCCGGCAGCATCTCCCACGCGTTGCGCTGATCGTTGAGATGCAGATCGAGAATGGCGCGCAGCTCCTTCTGCAGACGCGGGTCCTCGACCGGAGCGAGCACCTCGACGCGGCTCTCGAGGTTGCGCTTCATCGCGTCGGCGGAGCCGATGTAGTACTCCGGCGCGCCTCCGTTGCGGAAGTAGAAGATCCGCGAGTGCTCGAGGAAGCGTCCGACGATGCTGATCACCCGGACGTTGTCGCTCACGCCCGGGATGCCGGGCCGCAGCCGGCAGGTGTCGCGCACGATCAGGTCGACCTTCACGCCCGCCTGCGACGCCAGGTAGAGCGCGCGCGTGATGTCGACGTCCTCGAGCGCGTTCATCTTGAGCTGGATCAGCCCCTGCTGACCGGCCGCCTGGTGCGCGATCTCGCGCTGGATCCTCTCGAGCAGTCCTTGCTTGACGCCGGTCGGGGCGACGAGGAGCTTCTTGTAGCTCCGCCGCGGCTTGTAGCCCGTCGTCAAGTAGTTGAAGAGCTCGGTCAGGTCCTGGCCGATCTCGTCGTTGCAGGTGAGGAGGCCCAGGTCGGAATAGATGCGCGCGGTGCCGGCGTGGTAGTTGCCGGTGCCGATGTGGCTGTAGCGCCGCAGCCCGTCGTAGTCTTGACGCACGACCAGGATCACCTTGCAGTGCGTCTTCAGCCCGACGACGCCGTAGGTGACGTGGATGCCGACCTCCTCGAGCCGGTTCGCCCACTGGATGTTGGCGCCCTCGTCGAAGCGCGCCTTGAGCTCGACCACCACCGCGACCTGCTTGCCGTTCGACGCCGCGTTGATCAGGTGCTCGATGACCTGCGACTCCGACGACGTGCGGTAGAGCGTCATTTTGATCGCGCGCACCTTCGGGTCCTCGCTCGCCTCGGCGAGGAAGCGCTCGACCGACGAGGTGAACGACTCGTAGGGGTGCTGCAGCAGGATCGAGCCCGCGTCGCGGATGACGTGGAAGATGTTGCGCCCGCGCGTCAGCTCGGGGTTGTCGATCGGGTGGTGCTTGGGGTCGCGCAGCGCCGGCACGTCGAGCGTCGCGAGCTCCATCATGTCGCCGAGCCCGAGCCGACCCGAGCGCTCGACGACGTCGCCCTCCTCCTGCAGACCGAGCTCCGCGGCGAGCATGCCGCGGTGCATGCGCGACATCCCCTTGCCCACCTCGAGGCGCACGATGGGCGCGAACTTGCGGTCGCGCAGCTCGTTCTCGATCAGCTCGACGAGGTCGTCCGCGTCCTCCTCGTCGCGCTCGGTGTTGGCGTTGCGCGTCACGCGGAAGAGCTCGGTGGAGACGACCTCCATGCCCGGGAACAGCAGGTCGAGGTTGTCCGCCATGACGTCCTCGAGCGTGACGAAGACGTCGCGGTCGCCGACCCGCACGAGCCGCGGGATGCCGGCGCCGACCGGCACCTTGACCCGCGCGAGCGAGATCTGCGGGTCCTTCGGGTAGCGCACCGTCACCAGCAGGTTGAGCGACAGGTTCGAGACGAACGGGAACGGGTGCGCGGGGTCCATCGCCTGCGGCGTGACCAGCGGGTAGACGTTCTTGACGTACCACTCGCGCAGCTGCGCGCGGTCCTTGTCGTCGAGCTTGTGGACGTGGGTCAGGACGATGCCGTGCTGGCGCAGCTTGTGGATCAGCTCGACGAACAGCTCCTGGCGCCGCTCGTCGAGCGCCGCGACCACCTTCAGGCAGTCGTGGATCTGCTGCTGCGGCGTGCGTCCGTCGACGGTCGGCTCGCGCACGCCCGCGGCGACCTGCTGCTTCAGGCCGCCGATGCGCTTCATGAAGAACTCGTCGAGGTTCGAGCTGACGATGGCGAGGAACTTGACGCGCTCGAGCAGCGGCACGCGCTTGTCCTCCGCCTCGTGCAGCACCCGCCAGTTGAACTCGAGCCAGGTGAGCTCGCGGTTGAGGTAGAGCTCGGGCGGGAAGTCGGGCAGCGGCGGCGCCTTCTCCTTCCCCTTCGCGTCCTTGTGGCCCTTCGCGCCCGCGGCGATCGCCGCGACCGCCTTGCGCGGCGTGACGCGGACGCGCTTGCGGACGGTCTTGCTCAGCTCGCGGACGATGCCCTGCTCGTCGTTGCGCTTGGCGCGCGCTGCGGCGCCGCTCGCGGACGCCGGCTCCGCCGCCGACCGCCCGCTGTCCACCTCTTCGACCATGCTCATTCCGGGTGCTGCGTGCATCGTAGCCCACGTCCGGACGCGATGCCGGCCGAGCCCCCACGCACGCGAGACCGTGACGCGAGCGGATTACCACGCCGCTTGCGGTATGGACAGCGGACTCTCTGCGCGAGTGCTTTAGCGCCGCGCGACGCGACGCGGCGGACGTAGACGACGCTCAGATGCTGACGCGGTCGCGCCCCGCCGCCTTGGCGCGGTACAGCGCCTCGTCGGCGACGCGCGTCAGGCGCTCCGGGGTGGTCGCGTCCTCGGGCACGGCGGCGACGCCGATGCTGATCGTCGGCCGCAGCTCGGTGTCCCCGAAGACGAACTTCTGCGCGGCGAGCGCGCTGCGGATGCGCTCGCCTTGCGCGACGCCCGCCGCGCGGTCGTGGTCGGGGAACGCCGCCATGAACTCGTCGCCGCCGAAGCGCGCGACGAGCCCCGTGTTGCCGATCAGATCGCCGAGCATGTGCCCGACCGTCGAGATGGTCATCGCGCCCGCCTGGTGGCCGTGCGTGTCGTTGATCTTCTTCAGACCATCGAGGTCCATCATCAGCAGCGCGAGCGGGCGGCGACCGCGCGTGCAAGCGTCGAACGCAGCGTGGAAGCGCTCGCGGAAGACGCGCAGCACGACGAGCCCGGTCAGCTCGTCGATGTTCATCAGGCGGTCCACCTCGTGGTGGAACTCGCTCTCGATCTCGTCGTGGAAGGTGAACTTGAGCACCGTGTCGCCGAGCAGGAGCTTGTCGCCCTCGGCGAGGTCGGCGCTCTCGATCGGCTTGCCGTTGAGACGCGTGCCGTTGGTCGAGCCGACGTCGCGCACGACCCACGTGTCGCGCTCGGCGTCGTACACGATCTCGCAGTGCCGGCTGCTGACCTTGGAGTCGCCGCGGATGATCAGCGTCGACACGGTGTCGCGACGCCCGAGGACGAAGCGGTTCTCGTTCAGCAGGTAGCGACGTCCGAGCTGCGCGCCGCGCAGGACGACGAGGACCGGCAGGCGGTGGCTCTCGGCCTCCTGCCAGCCCGGCACCGTGGCGAGCACGGTCCGGTCGTCGTCGTCGATCGTCATCGGCCGGCGGATTGTCGTGCTCCGAGCAGCGCCCTGTCAAACGCGGCCCGATCGCACCTCGCGCGCCGCTCGACCGTCGGCCGAACCCGTGTGATGCCCGCCTCGCGCGCGCGCCGCATCCCTTGACCGCTCGGCGCACCGCGTGGCAACGCGCAGCGTGCCCGAAAGCAACCCGCCCGCATTGAAGCGCGTTCTCGGCCCGGCCGCGCTCACGCTCTACGCGGTCGGCGACATCCTCGGCGCCGGCATCTACGCGCTGGTCGGCAAGGTCGCTGGCGAAGCAGGAACGGCGGCGTGGCTGTCGTTCGGCGTCGCCGCCCTGCTCGCCGTGCTGACCGGCTTCACCTACGCCGAGCTCAGCTCACGCTTTCCGGTCGCGGCGGGCGCCGCAGCATACTGCAAGCGCGCGTTCGCCCACCCGGCGATCGCATTCGTCGTCGGCATGCTCGTGCTCGCGAGCGGCATCACCTCGGCGGCGACGGTGTCGCTCGCCTTCTCCGGCTACCTCGCGCCGTTCGTCACCGTGCCGCCGCTCCTCGGCAGCGTCGTGCTGCTCGGCCTGATGACCTTCATCAGCTACCGCGGCATGGAGACGTCCTCGAACGTCAACATCGTGCTGACGATCGCCGAGGTGTCGGGTCTCCTCCTGGTGCTGGCGGTGGGCTTCTGGTTCGCGAGCGGGCTCGAGGCGAGCGTCAAGCTCGAGCGCATCCTGCCCGACGCGAGCGTCGCCGCGGTGCTCGGCGGCGCGACGGTCGCGTTCTACTCGTACATCGGCTTCGAGGACACGGCGAACGTCGCCGAGGAGGTGCGCGATCCGCGGCGCGTCATGCCGCGCGCGATCCTCGGCGCGATCGGCGCCTCGTGCTTGATCTACGTCGGCGTGACGGTGGCGGCGCTGCTGACGCTGCCCGCCGACGTGCTCGCGCGCTCCGAGGCGCCGCTGCTCGACGTGCTGCGCGCGGCGGGCTTCGAGCCGCCCGGCGGCGCGTTCTCGGTGGTCGCGCTGCTCGCGATCTGCAACACCGGGCTGCTGAACCTGATCATGGCGTCGCGCCTCGGCTACGGCATGGCGAACGAGGGCCTGCTGCCGTCGGCGCTCGCGCGCGTCCACCCGGTGCGGGCGACGCCGTGGGTCGCGGTGCTGGTCGCGTTCGCGCTCGCGCTGGGGCTCGCGGTCTCGGGCGGCGTGCAGGTGCTCGCGCAGACGACGAGCCTGCTGCTGGTCACGGTGTTCGCCGTGCTGCACGTCGGACTGCTGCGCCTGAAGCGCAGCGCGCCGGTCGACGATCCGGAGATCTTCACCGCGCCCGCGTGGACGCCGGTCGCGGGGCTCGTGCTGTGCGTCGTGCTCGGCGTGCGCTTCCCGCTTGCGGCGTACGCGCGGATGGCCGGCGTGCTCGTGCTCGCGGCGCTGCTCTACTTCGTGCTCGCGCCGCGGCGTGCTTGACGCGCGCGCCGCAGCTTGGACACGCCCTTCGCTTTCGCCGCCTTCGCCTCCGTCTTCTGGTCCGCGTCCGGAGGCGCGCGATCGACGCGGACGCGGCGCGTGAGCGGCTCGTTTCCCGGCGCGGTGAAGCGCGCGCCGCCCCACTGCCGGACGCGGACCGTCAAGTCGTACTCGCCGGGGGTCTCGGGGGCGCGAAGCCAGCGGGCGACCTTCACCGTCGCTCCCGGCTCGACGTCGAGGGGCAGCGCGTACGCTCGGGTCGCAACGGGGACGCCCTTGCGGTCGCCGCCGGCGGGCCACCACTCGGAGACCAGGCCGACGAGGTGCGTGCCGCGATCGTCGCCGCGCGGCGCGCTCACGGGCCACGCCGCCAGGCCACGATTGGCGACCTCGAGCCTCGCGGGAATGGCCCTGCCGGCAAAGACCGGCGACGGGACGTCGCCCGTCACGCGCGCGACCGCCGCCTCCTCCGAAATCGGCGCGAGCGGCGTTCCGAGCAGCGTCTGCCCGGGGCGCTCGCCCGCCGCGAGCGCGCGGTACCACTTCCCGTGCCGCGGTTTGGTCTTGACGCGAAGCAGAGCCCAGCCGTCGGCGACCTTGACGCGCTCGAACGACGGCGACTTGAGGATCTGGCGGCGCTGCGCCCGCATCCTCTCCGGCCAGCGCTCCTTCGGCTGCAGGAGGACCCAGCTCACGTGCGTCATGTCGACCAGGTTCTGCAGCGCGTTCTCGTCGGGCAGATCCTGCGCCTGGCGGAGCACCAGCTTGCGGTGCGACGACGGATAGCCGGTGAAGCCGGCGACGAGCGGCAGCCAGTGGCGCGTGCTGCCCAGCATCGACTCGACCTCGGTGCCGAGCACGCCGCCGCGCGCGTCGGCGAGCGGATCGACGATGGGAAGCTCGAGCAGCGGTCCCCGTCCGCGGATGCGGGTGATGCGGTCCACCTCGTCGTAGATCGGATCCGTCTGGCCGCTGAACTCGGCGATGCCGGTCCCGGAAAGACGCACCGCTCCCGTCGCGAGCACGACGACGCCGAGCGCGAGCGCGGCGAGACGGCCGACGCGCCGACCGAGCCGCGCGGCGATCGCTTGCAGCAACGCGGCGCAGAGCAGCGCGACGCCGAATCCGACGACCACCGCGAAGCGGAACGGGTAGCGGAAGAACTTGAGCGGGGAGGCCGCGATCAGCGCAAACGGCGTCGGGATTGCGACGCCGTCGAGCGTCAAGTAGGCGCCGACCGCAGTCGCCTGCGCGAGCACGGTGAGGACGAGCCCGCGCAGCGCGCACGTCCGTGCCGCGACGTCGCGCACGAGCAAGCCGACCAAGCCGACGCCCGCCAGGACGAGCGCGAGCCTGCCGCTCGACTGGATCGCCCGGCTCGCGAACGTCCCGAGCATGAGCTCTCGCGTCCGGTTGTAGGGCGCGATGCCATCCGCCACCTCCGCCTCGGCTCGAGCCAGGTACGGCAGCGACACCAGCACGACGACGAGCGCCACCGCGGCCGCCGTGACCACGGCGAGCACGACGAAGCGCGCGCGCCGCTCGCCGGGCCGCGCCACCTCGAACGAGAACCAGAGGAGAGCGACGACGGCGGCAAACACCGCCATGTAGTACGAGCTCAGCGCGGCGGCCCCGAGCGCGAGAGCGAGGAGCAGCGCATGACGAGCGTCCGGAGCGCCGCGCAGCCGGGTCACGGCGAGCGCCACCCAGGGCAGGAAGAGGTTCGTGTACTGCAGGAGGTGGAGGTGCCCCGGCAGGCGGTACGGGCCGAGCGCGAACACGAGCCCGACGACGGAAGCGACGGAGAAGCCGCAGCCCAGCGCGAGCAGCAGCCGCTGCATCGCGAGCGCCGCCAGCGGATAGGTCAGGAAGACCGTCAAGTTGGCGGCGAGCAGCGCGTTGTCCGTCAGCGCGTAGAGCGGCGCGAACAGGATCTGCGCGCTCGCGAGGTGCTCGCTGCCGGTGAGCTGCGCCGGTGCGGGGTGATTGATGTTCGCATCGAAGACGCTCGTCGGATCCGTCGCGAGCGCGTGCGCCACCCACGCCAGGATCCACACCACGAGGCGCTCGTCGGCCGCGTTGCCGATGTAGCCTTGCGGCGCGCCGCGGTGCGCGTTCAGCAGCCACGGCGCCGCGAAGACGGCGAACAGCGCCGTGTAGACGAGAAAGGACCAGACCGCGCTCGAGAGCCCGACGCCGCGCGCTCCGCGTGTCGCTTCCGGCTCGCGCGACGGCGCCGCGTCAGCGGTCACGATCGTTCGAGAGGGTTGCACGGATGACGGCCGAGCCTCGACGAGATGGACGGTCGTGGTGCGTCGCTCCGGCTCGCAAGCTTCGACGCACGGACGCTTGTGCGCCGCGAACGGTCGCGCCTAGTATCGAATGCTTGTGCCACGGGCGAGCATTTCTTGCCTGATGCCCACGATGAGCGATCGGCAGGGAACGAACACGCGCAAGGTGCTGCTGGGCATCGCGGGCGCGATCGGGCTCGTCGGCGCGCTGCTGCTCGTCGTGTCATCGTGGAGGCGCGCCCCGCGCCAGCCGAACGTGCTGCTGGTCTCGATCGACTCTCTGCGCCACGACCATCTCGGGTGCTACGGCTACGAGCGCGACACAAGCCCCACGATCGACACGCTCGCGCGTGAGGGCGCGCTCTTTCGTCAGGCGATCGCGCCGTCGTCGTGGACCCTGCCGTCGCACGTCACGCTGCTCACCGCGAAGCCGCCCGAGCAGCACGGCGTCGTTCGCGCGAACACGCGTCTCGCCGCAGGCACGCCGACGCTGGCGCGCGCGCTGCACGACGCCGGCTACCGAACGGCGGCGTTCGTCGCCGCGCCGTTCCTGCGCTCGCTCTACGGCTACGCCGACGGCTTCGAGGTCTACGACGAGCGGCTCGCCGCGAAGGGCAACCTCGACTCGCACCGCGGCGTCACCTCGCCGACGCTGGTCGAGGCGGTGAACGGCTGGATCCGCCGCTGGCACGACGAGAGCGCGGACCGGCCGTTCTTCGTCTTCCTGCACATGTGGGACGTGCACTACGACTTCGACCCGCCGCCGCCCTACGACGCGATGTTCGACCCCGGCTACCGCGGCAGCGTCAACGGGCGGAACTTCGAGCTCGGGAACCAGGTGCACCGCGACATGGACCCGCGCGATCTCCAGCACGTGATCGCGCTCTACGACGGCGAGATCCGCTACACCGACGAGCACCTCGGCCGGGTCCTCGAGGAGCTGCGCGAACTCGGCGTGCTCGACGACACGCTGGTGATCGTCACCAGCGACCACGGCGAGGAGTTCTTCGAGCACGGCCAGAAGGGACACGGCAAGGCGCTCTACGACGAGACGATCCGCATCCCGCTCGTGATGCGCTACCCGCGCGGGATCGCCGCGGGCACGGTGGTCGACGAGCAGGTCCGCTTGATGGACGTCGCGCCGACCATCCTGGGCTTCACCGGGGTTGCGGCGCCGCCGGGCTTCGGCGCCGGCGACGTCGAGCACCGCGAGCGCGACCTGCGCGCGTGGCTCGCGCCGTCGACGGCGCAGACGGAGCTGCCGGAGCTGATCGCGTTCAGCGAGCTCAGCCTGCGCGGCCGTCCGCTCTACTCGGCGCGCACGCCGCAGCTCAAGACGATCGCGATCGGACGCCAGCGCGTCGCGCACGCGCGCTACGACCTCGCGGCCGATCCCGGCGAGACGCGGAACCTGGTCGGCGCTTCGCCGGTGCCGGAGGGACTCGCGCGCCTCGAGCAGGCGCACGCGGCGTGGCACGCGCACTGGCGCGACCAGGCGATGCTCGCCAAGCCCGTGCAGCTCGACGAGGAGCACGCCGGGCGCCTGCGCGCGCTCGGCTACATCGACTGACCCGGCGCGCGCACGCGACGCGTGCGGGGCGTCACTCCGTGAAGCACTCGACGACGCCCCGCACGTCGCCCGTCTTCATCCGCTGGTACTGCGCGAAGAACTCCCGATCGACGCGCCGCTCGCGCTGCGAGCGTCCCTTCTGGCGGTAGCGGGTGAGCTGGCTCGGCCCGCCGTTGTACGCGGCGTAGGTCGCGCGCGCGAGCGCGTCCGGACCGCCGCCCTTGCGGTCCTCGCCGCGCGCGACCGCGTAGTCGAGGAAGTAGCGCGTCAAGATCTCGCCGCCGGCGCGCGCGTTGTAGCCGATGTCGCGGCGCAGACCCTGCACGTCGTAGAAGCCACGCCACACGCTGACGTTCACCTGCATGATGCCGATCGACCCGACCGGCGAGGTGAGCGGCACGAGCTTGCCGTTGCGCTTGACGAACTGCCGCCAGCAGCTCTCCTTCCACGCCGTCGCCGGCACCAGCGCGCGGAACACCTCCTCGTGCTCCGTCGGGACGTGGTGCTTCTCGATCAGGCCGTCGGTCACGCTCTGCAGCAGGCGGTAGGCGAGCGGCACGTACTCCTCGATGTCCTTGCGCGTCGGCGCCCAGGAGTTGAGGCGGCGCAGCAGCTCGCGATCCGGCGGCTCGGCGGCCCACGCCGTCGAGCCGAAGCCGAACCACCAGCTCGTCGGCTCGACCTCGGGGTTCTCCTCCGGCGGCGCGATCGGCGGACCGAAGCCGAAGAGCTCGCGGAGCTGCGGGTCGACCTCCATGCCGTACGTCAGCGGGTCCTCGATCGTGGTCGGCGCGACCAGACGCGCGAAGCGACGCAGACCGTCGGCGGAGATCTCGATGCCGTAGTCCGGACCGAGCTGGTCGAGCGCCTGCAGCGCGTCGCCGGCGGAGACGAACGCCAGGTAGCGCAGCGCCTCGTCCGCCGGCAGGCGGTCGCTCACCTGACGCAGCACGGGCGCGAGCCGCGTCCACGTGCGGAGGAACATCGGCCGCACCGGATCCTGCTGCGCGGGCTCGGGGTTGGCGAGCGCGTCGAGCAGCGCGTAGCGCTCGTCGAGCAGGATCTCGAGCAGCGTCTTGCGCAGCTCGACCGCCTTGGCGTCGCGTCCGGTGACCTTGATCACGAAGGTGAGGAACGCGTCCCACTGCTGCAGCGCCGTCTGCCAGCGCAGCAGCTCCTCCGGGGTGAGCGGCGGCTCGGGCTCGGGCGGCGGCGACGCGTCGGGCGCCTGCGCCACGGCGTCGGGCGTCGCGCCCGCGTCGGGCGCCGCGGTCTCGGGCGACACATCCTCGGGTGACGCGCTCGCCGCGTCCGCCGTCGCCTCGTCCGTGGACGACTCTTCCGCGGGGGACTCGTCCGCAGGTGCCTCGTCCGCAGGCGACGCTGGCGCCGCAGCCGGCGTCGGCGTCGCCGGAGCGGCGCTCGCGTCGGGCGCGAGCGCGACCTGCGTCGGCCGCGGCGGCTCGGGGACCTCGATGCGCACCCGCACCTCGACCGTCCCCGGCCGCACCGCGACCCCCGCGAGCGACAGCGAGGCGAGCGCCCGATCGACGGTGTCGCCGCGCGCGGAGACGCCGAACGCCGGCAGCAGCGCGCGCAGCTCGTCGACCGGCCGCTGCAGGTCGATGCGCGTCTCGAGGCGCGGCTGGACGTGGTCCTTCACCCAGCTCCACACCGTCGACGACACCGTCGCCGGCTCGCCGTCGCGATCGAGCAGCCGCGAGTCGACCACGACGAAGCGGACGATCGGCGCGCGCGGATGGAGACGCGGCTCCTCGATCAGCTCGACGAGACCGTTCCACGAGATCGGCAGCAGGCAGCGCTCGCCCGCCGCGACGCCGATCCGCGCCTCGGCGGCGGTGCGCACGCGCAGCACGCCGTCTTCGGCGAGCACGGTCGGATCGAACAGCACGAGCGAGTTGCAGCCGGAGCCGTCGTCGAACACGCGCGCGGTGTTGCCGGAGTCGGTGTACACGTTGCGCACGAGCTCGCTCGTGAGGAAGCGCTCGTCGAGCTTGATGGGAAAGCTCACCTCGCGCGCGTCCACGCTCGCGACGCTCGCGACGACGACGCCGAGCACGAGCGCGCTCACGTGCGTCGCGCGGCGCCGGCGGCGTTTCCACATGCAATCCTTCATGGTATCGCTCGCACGCGGGCGCAAGACGAAGCAGTCGGCGCCGGAGAGGAAATCTATGGCTCCACGCGGAGCGAGCAAGAAGAAAACGTCAAGCACCAAGTCGACCGTGGCGAAGAAGAGCGCCACGTCGAATCGCAAGAGCACCCAAGCGCGCGGCGGTGCGCGCACGACGAGCGAGCTCAAGCCGAAGAAGAAGGGCCTCGTCGCGACCGCCAAGGGCACCAAGCCGGCGAAGCCGGCCAAGAAGAGCACGGGCAAGAGCCCGAGCTCGAGCGTCAGCAGCTTCGTGCAGAAGGCGCAGTCGTACCTGCCGACGATCCCGGGCGTGAGCCGCTGGATCAGCAAGACGGTCGGCTGACGCGGACGCTGCCTGCTGCTTCGCGCAGCGAGACGCGACCAGCGAGGCGCGCGCGGCGAGGACGTCGCGCGCCGTCTCTGCCGAGGCTCGCGGCGCGCATCCGAAGCAGATGAGACGCGTCCGCGAACGGCGCGACCGCCGCTACGGCTCGAGCAGCGTCGCGCGCCAGCCGCGCCCCGTGCGGCGGAAGAGCTGGCGGTGGTGCAGCCGGTCGTCCTTGTGCGTCCAGAACTCGATCGCGTCCGGCTCGATGCGGAAGCCGCGCCACTCGGCGGGACGCGGCACGTCGCGCCCCTCGTAGCGGCGCGCGAGCGCGCTGCGCCGCGCGACGAGCAGCGCGCGGCTCGCGAGCGCCCGGCTCTGGTACGAGGTCGCGCCGGAGAGCTGGCTGCCGCGCGGGCGCGTCACCCAGTAGGCGTCGGCCTCGGCGTCGCCGAGCTCGACCACCTTGCCCTCGATCCGCACCTGGCGTCCGAGCGCGTTCCAGTAGAACGTCGCGGCGGCGCGCGGGTTCGAGCGCAGCTCGCGTCCCTTGCGGCTGCGCGCGTCGGTGAAGAAGACGAAGCCGCGCGGGTCGACCTGCTTGAGCAGCACGAAGCGCAGCGACGGCACGCCGTTGCGGGTGGAGGTCGCGAGGGCCATCGCTTCCGGCTGCGGGGCGCCGGCGCGCTCCGCCTCGCGGAACCAGCGCCGGAAGCGAACGATCGGGTCGGTCATGGCGCGGCGCAGTGTAGCTTCGCCCGCGGACGGCGCCAGCGCCGCGACGCCGGCCGCGTCGCGACGCCAACCGCCGGCGTCAAGCATCCTCGAGGGCGCGTGCGCGGTCGATGAACGGCGCCTGGTCGGGGTGCAGGAGCGCGCGCGCCTGGTCGGCGGGGTGGAACTCGGCGCGGTCGATCTCCCAGTCGGCGGGCTCGAGGACGGTCGCGGTCGGCGGCTCGAGGGGTTCGGCGAGAAAGGCGATCACCCGCTTGCGCGACCGGGTATACGAGATCTCGCCGAGCGGCGCGAGGATGCGGCACGCGAGACCGGTCTCTTCCTTCGTCTCGCGGAGCGCCGTCTCCTCCGGCGTCTCGCCCGCCTCGACCAGCCCCTTCGGGATCGAGTACGGCGCGCGGCGGTTGTAGCCGCCGCTCGGGTGCACGACGAGGTAGCGCCACTCGCCGTCGAAGCGGGCGCGCACGAGGCAGCCTGCGGCGACCGGAACCGGCACGGAGCGAGACGACAACGACGTGGCAACGGTGTCAAACTCCCGTTCGCGGGTGGCGCGTCCTCGCGCAGCCGCCATGGCGTCGCGCGACGCGTGCGTGCACGGCCACTAGCAAGGCTCGCGGCACGAGGCTTGCAATCGGCCGCGCGCCATGTCGATCGATGACGACCGGCCAAACGTCCTTGCGACCTCGGCCGATGGTTGACATCGAGACGGCGCTCTCCCAGAGCGCACCGGAAGGAGCGCCACGCGTCGGCATGCGCGGTGCGCGGAAGCGAGAGGAGGTAGCTGCGATGGCGGACGCGAAGCGGCGAGCTGCGACCATCGCCGTCGGTCTGGTTGTCGGACTGTGCACGGCGCTCGTCGCCTGCTCGCACAAGAAGCAGGAGATCATGAACCTGCGCGAGTACGCGCCGTACCGCTTGCCCGGCAACGCGGTGATCACGGGCCAGGTGACGCACGTGCTGTCGACCGGCCAGACGCTCGTCGGCGCCGGGTGTCAGGTGGCGCTGCTCCCGGTCACCACCGAATCGACCGCGTACATGCAGAAGGTCATGGGTGGCAGCACCGACAACTGGTCGCCCGACCCCGAGGCGGTGTGGTGGCTCGAGGAGGCCGACGCGCAGGGCCGCTTCCGCTTCGAGGCGCTTCCGGCCGGGAGCTACTACTTGACATGCCCGGTGGCGTGGAAGGAACCTGACGGCCTCACGCGCGAGCGGATCCTCTGGGCGGAGACGACCGTCGGACCCGGTGACCACGTCGAGGTGACCGTCTCGAGGTGACGTGGGGTGAGCGTGCAGAGCCGGAACTTCGACCTCTGCGTCATCGGTAGCGGCCCAGCCGGGCAGAAAGCCGCCATCCAGGCGGCGAAGCTCGGCCGCTCGGTGTGCGTGGTCGAGCAGAGAGAGACGGTCGGCGGGGTCGCGATCCACACCGGGACGATCCCGTCGAAGGCGCTGCGCGAAGCGGTGCTGGCGATCCTCGCGGCGCGCCGTCACGCCGAGAACGTCGGCGCGACGCCCGACCGCACGCGCGAGCTGTCGCTGCTCGTCGAGTACTGCCAGCGCGTGATCCACGCCGAGACCGAGGTCGTGCGCCGGCAGCTCGCCGACAACGACATCGTGCTCGTGCACGGCCAGGCGTCGTTCACCGGCCCCGACACGATCGTCGTCGAGGGCGCGTACACCACCGAGACGATCCGCGCCGGCGCCTTCCTGCTCGCGCCCGGCACGACGCCGGCCCGCCCCTCGGACGTCCCCTTCGACGACGAGAAGGTCGTCACCACGGACGAGCTGCTGCGGCTCAGGTACCTGCCGTCGTCCTTGATCGTCGTCGGCGGCGGCGTGATCGGCACCGAGTACGCGTCGATGCTGTCGGCGCTCGGCGTGCACGTGACGCTGGTCGACAGCCGCGAGCGCCTGCTCGAGTTCGCCGACGGCGAGATCATCGAGGCGCTGCAGTACCACCTTCGCCAGGCCGGCATGACGCTGCGCCTCGGCGAGAAGGTGGTCGGCATCCGGCGCGTGCAGACCACGCCCACCGGACGGCCCGGCGAGTGCGTCGAGGCGACGCTCGCGAGCGGCAAGACGCTGCACGCCGACTGCCTGCTGTACTGCGGCGGCCGTCAGGGCGCGACCGAGGCGCTGCAGCTCGACCGGATCGGGCTCCGGGCGGACGAGCGCGGCCGCATCCAGGTCGACGCGCAGTTCCGCACCGCGGTGCCGAACGTCTACGCGTGCGGCGACGTGATCGGCTTCCCGGCGCTCGCCTCGGCGGCCATGGAGCAGGGTCGGCTCGCCGCGTGCCACATCTTCGGCGTGCCCACGGAGTCGGTCGAGGAGCTGCTGCCGTTCGGCATCTACTCGATCCCGGAGATCTCGATGGTCGGCCGCAACGAGGAGCAGCTCACCGCCGCCGCGGTGCCCTACGAGACCGGCATCGCGCACTACCGGGAAACGGCGCGCGGCCAGCTCCTGGGCGACGAGAGCGGCATGCTGAAGCTGCTCGTCCACCAGCAGACCGAGGCGATCCTCGGGGTGCACATCATCGGCACCGGGGCGACCGAGCTGGTGCACATCGGCCAGGCCGTGATGGGCCTCAAGGGCAGCGTCGAGTACTTCATCGACACGGTGTTCAACTACCCGACGCTCGCCGAGTGCTACAAAGTCGCCGCCTTCAACGCACGCAACAAGCTGCGCTGCGCTTGAGGATCCGATAGAAACCGGGGGCGCCCGAGCACCCCCATGAATCGCCGTGTCGCCGTCGCCGGCTCGCTGTTGATCGCCTTCGGGCTGGCCGTCTTCGCCTGGAAGGCGTTCGTCCTCGACCTGCCGCTCACGCCGACGCAGCCCGGCGGCCTCTGGCAGGTCGAGATGCAGATCACGGCGCGCGGCAACGGCGGCGAGGGCAGCATCCGCGCCGCCCTGCCCTCGTCCGGTCCGGGGCAGCGGGTGTTCGGCGAGCGCTGGACGAGCGACGGGCTGCGCTTCTCGATCCGCTCGGGCCCCGAGGGCCGCACCGGGATCTGGAGCGGTCGCATGAAGGGCGTGCACCGGATCGTCTACGAGTTCCGCGTCGACCTGTTCCCGGCGCCGGCGTCCGCGAACAGCGCGACCGCGTCCGGCGCCTCCAGCACGTCCGGCGCGTCCGGCAAGCCGGCGCGCCCCGGCGACAACGGCGCGGCGACCCTCGACAAGGAGGTCCGCGAGGCCGCGCTGCGCGCAACCACCGATCTTCCCGTCGGCGCCGACGAGATCCGCGCGCACCTCGCACAGCTCGACCTGCCGCCGCTCGAGGACACCGACGCCCGCGTGCGCGCGGTCTACTCCGCGGTCACGCACGAGATCGACACCGTCGACACGGCGAGCTCGGACGCGCTCCTGACGCTCGCCGAGCGCGAGGGCAACCCGCGCGGCAAGGAGCGGCTGCTCGTGACGCTGCTGCGCGCGAGCGGGGTTCCGGCGCGCATCGTGCAAGGTCTGCAGCTCGGCGCCGGCACGCCGCGGCCGCGCGTCTGGACCGAGGCGTGGCTCGGCGGACGCTGGGTGCCGATGTCGACCACCGCCGGCTTCTTCGGCGAGCTGCCGCCCGAGCTGCTGACGCTGCGCTCGGACGACCGCGACCTCGTCGAGGGCACCGGCCTCGCCGCGTCCGGCTACACGCTGACCGCACGCGAGGAGCAGCTCTCGCCCGAGGAGCTCGGCACGCTCATGGTGCCCCCGAGCCCCGGGCTCGCGCGCTTCTCGCTCTACCAGCTCTCGGTGCCGCAGCAGGCGGCGCTGCGTCTGCTCCTCCTGCTGCCGCTCGGCGCGCTCGCGGTGGCGCTGCTGCGCAACGTGGTCGGCATGCCGAGCTACGGCACCTTCATGCCGGTGCTGATCGCGCTCGCGCTGCGCGGCACCGGGCTCGCGCGCGGACTCGCGCTGGTCGCGATGGTGCTCGCCGTCGGGATCGTGACGCGCCTGCTGCTCGAGCGGCTGCGGCTGCTCGTCGTGCCGCGGCTCGCCCTGCTGCTCTGCGTGGTCGTGCTCGCCGTCGCCGGGCTCGCGCTCCTCGGCCACGGCCTGGAGCAGCGCGACCTGTACACGGGCATCCTGTTTCCAATCGTGATCTTGACGATGCTCATCGAGCGCTTCTCGATCACCATGGCGGAGGAAGGCATCGGGCAAGCGCTGTGGAAGGCCGGCTCGTCGACGCTGATGGCGATGGCGGTCTACCCGGTGTTCCGCAGCGCGACGGCGGAGCACCTGATGTTCAGCTTCCCGGAGCTGGTGTTCGTGGTGATGGGCCTGCTCGTCCTGATGGGCGGCTACACCGGCTACCGGCTCGCCGAGCTCGTGCGCTTCCGCTTGCTCGCCGCGCCGTCGTCGCTCGCGATCGGCGACGAGATCGCCGCGTCGCTGCCGCCGAGCGAGGAGCCGGAGCGCCGGGAGGTCGCGCGTTGATCGGCCTCGCTGCGGCGCTGCGCCGTGCCGGCGTGCTCGGCATCAACGGGCGCAACGTCAAGCTCATCCAGCGCACCAACCCGCGTCGCCTCTATCCGAAGGTCGACGACAAGCTCCTCACCAAGCGGATGTGCGCCGCGGCGGGCGTCCCGGTGCCGAGGCTGCTCGGAGCGATCGAGCACCACTTCGAGCTCGACCGGCTCGCCGAGATCGCGGCACGGCACGACTCGTTCGTCGTCAAGCCGGCGCGCGGCGCGATGGGCAACGGCATCATCGTGGTGGAAGGGCGCGACGGCGACATGCTGCTGCGCTCGGGCGGCCGCCGGGTGACGTTCGACGACGTCCGCTTCCACGCGGCCGAGATCCTGTCCGGGCTCTACGCGCTCGCCGGCCACCTCGACCGCGTGATCATCGAGGAGCGCCTCGAGGTGCACCCGATGCTCGCCAGCGCTGCGAGCGGCGGCGTTCCCGACGTGCGCGTGGTCGTCTACAGAGGCGTCCCCGTGATGTCGATGGTGCGCCTGCCGACGCGAGCGTCCGCGGGCCGCGCCAACCTGCACCAGGGAGCGGTCGGAGCGGGCATCGACCTCGACAGCGGACGCACGGTGCACGCGATCCACGGCGGACGTCCGGTCGAGCTGCACCCCGACACCGAGCGCCCGGTGGTCGGTCTCGCGATCCCCGACTTCGCGACCGTGCTGCGCATCGCGGTCGAGCTCGGCACCCTGACCGGCCTCGGCTACGTCGGCGTCGACGTGGTCGTCGATCCGCGCCGCGGACCGGTCGTGCTCGAAGCGAACGCGCGACCGGGTCTCGCGATCCAGCTCGCGAACCGCGCGGGCCTCGTCCCGCGTCTCGAAGCGATCGAGCGCTGCGTGCGCGCCGGCATGTCGGTCGAGGAGCGCGTCGCCCTCGGCATGCGGATCGCGCGCGAGGTGCGCGAGGAAGCGCTCGCGTGACGACCCGAAGAAGGTTCGTGCGCGGCGCCGTCGTGACGGCGCTCGGCCTCGCCGCCGACCCGCTCGCGCTCGTCCGCGCGCCGCGCGCGCACGCCGCGACCGCGAGCCCGGCGCCCTCCCCCGCTCCGACCTACGACCTGCGCTACGACGCGCGCATCGTGCCGACCGAGCGCGTCGCGCGCGTCACCATCGAGGTCGCGCGCAACAACGGGCTCCTCGACTTCTTACGGATGCGCATCGACCCGCAGCGGCAGTTCCGCTTCGAGGGCGACGGCACGATCGAGCTCGAGGACGAGCGCGTCACCTGGCGTCCGGCGAACGGCACGTCGCAGCTCCGCTACAGCGTGCGCCTCGACCACCTGCACGACTCGGTCGGCTACGACGCGCGCTGCACCGACAAGTGGGCGCTGTTCCGCGGCGAGGACCTGGTGCCGCCGATCAGCTCCGAGACGCGACCCGGCGCACGCTCGCTCGCGACGCTGCGTCTGCGCGTGCCGGTCGGCTGGGAGATCGAGACGCGCTTTCCGAAGCGCGACGACGGAACCTACTCCGTCGACCAGGCGCACCGCTTCCTCGACCGGCCGACGGGCTGGATCCTGGTCGGCAAGCTCGACGTGACGCGCGAGCGCATCGTCGGCACCGACGTCACGATCGCCGGACCCGCCGGACAGGGGCTGCGGCGCTTCGACATCCTCGCGATGCTGCGCTGGACGCTGCCGACGCTCGCGCAGATCGTCGGCAAGCTGCCGCCGCGCCTCCTGATCGTCGGCGCCAACGACCCGATGTGGCGCGGCGGGCTGTCGGGTCCGGAATCGCTGTTCCTGCACTCCGCGCTACCGCTGATCTCGTCCGACGGCACGAGCACGCTGCTGCACGAGGTCGTGCACGTCGCGACCAACGCGCGCTCGGTCGAGGACGGCGACTGGGTCGTCGAGGGCCTCGCCGAGTACTACGCGCTACAGCTCCTGCTGCGCTCGGGCACGATCAGCGAGGAGCGCTACCGGACGTCGCTCGCGCGGCTCGAGAAGCGCGGCCGCAAGGCGGAGAGGCTGCGGACCGCGCGCGCGAGCGGCGAGGTCACGGCGCGCGCGGTGGGCGTGCTCGCGCAGCTCGACGACGAGATCCGCGCGAACAGCGACGACCGCAAGAGCCTCGACGACGTCCTGCGCGCGCTCGCGAGCGAGCGCATCGAGCTCTCGACCGAGTCGTTTCGCGCGCTCGTCACCCAGGTCACGGGCGTTCCGCGCGACCGGCTGCCCGCGCTCAACCTGGCGAAAGCGTGACGCCGCGCGCAGGGCGAGCGGGTTTTCCCGTGTCCGCGCGCCGCGGCCCCTTGCCCTGCGAGGCCGAACGCGTTTCAGATCAGCGAGCAGGAGGAGACATGGCACGCGCATCGTGGAACGGCGCCGTGATCGCCGACAGCGAGGTCTTCGAGACCGTCGAGGGAAACGTCTACTTCCCGCCGGATCGGGTGCGACGCGAGCACCTGCGCGACAGCGCGACGACCAGCGTCTGCCCGTGGAAGGGCACCGCGCGCTACTACGACGTCGTGGTCGGAGACGACGTCAATCGCGACGCCGCCTGGTACTACCCGGACCCGAAGCCGGCGGCGAGCAACATCAAGGACCACGTCGCGTTCTGGCGCGGCGTCGAGGTGCAGCCCTGAGCCCCGCGGCCGTGCCGGGCGCCCGGCGTCCGCGCACCAGGCTCGCAGGGACCGTGCTCGCGCTGGCGGCGCTCGCCGTGCTCGCCGGCGGCTGCAGCGACTCCGACTCCCTCAGCGCCGGGATCGTGCGCGAGCGCATCGCGGCGCTCGCTCCCTCCGCCAACATCGGCCACCGCGGCACCGGCCACACGCGTCCGGGACATCCCTTCCCCGAGAACTCGATCTCGTCGTTCCTCGAAGCGATGCGCCAGGGCGCGGACGGCATCGAGCTCGACGTCGAGATCACCGCGGACGGCGGGCTGATCGTCATGCACGACGACACGCTCGACCGCACGACCACGTGCACCGGCTGCGTCAGCGCCTACACGCTCGACGAGGTGCGCGCCTGCCTGCTGCTCGACGGCGACGGCCAGCCGACCGACGAGCACCCGCCGACGCTCGCCGAGACCTACGCCGCGCTGCCGCCGAACGCGCTCGTCAACGTCGAGCTCAAAGTCTACGGCCGCGACTGCCTGACCCCGACCACCGGCGCCGAGGCGCTCGCGCAGGCCGCGGTCACGGAGGTGCGCGCGCTCGGCGTGCTCGACCGGAGCTTCTTCTCCTCGTTCGACGAGCACGCCGCCGCAGCGGTCAAGCAGATCGAGCCGACCGCGTACTCGGCGCTGCTGATCGACGTCGCGTCGAGCCTGAATCCCGCGGAGAAGATCGCGCTCGCGCTCGAGCTCGGCCTCGACGCGATCCACCCCTTCTTCATCATCGACCAGGAGTCGACCCAGAGCGCGCTCGCGGCCGGGCTGCAGGCGAACTTCTGGACCGTCAACACCCCCGAGGCGATGAACGAGAGCATCGACAAGGGCTCGACCGCGATCATCACGGACGAGCCCGCGATCCTGGTGGAGGTGCTCGCGGAGCGACGCGGCGCGAGATGACCACGGCGAAGAGCCGCACCACCGAGCTGCCCTCGGCGCTCGACGTCGTCGAGCCGCTGCTGGCCTCGGCGCGGCGCGTCCTGGTCTCGCTCGACTACGACGGCACGCTGACGCCGATCGTCGTGCGTCCGGAGATCGCGCTGCTCTCGCAGGACGTGCGTCACGTCGTGCGCGAGCTCGCCGAGCTCGTTCCGACCGCGATCGTCAGCGGGCGCGACCGAGAGGACGTCGCGCGCCTGGTCGCCGTGCCGGAGGCGTACTACGTCGGCAGCCACGGCTTCGACATCGTCGGGCCGGAGGGCAGCGACGTCTCGCTGCAGCTCGGCGAGCCCTACCTGCCCGCGCTCGACGCCGTCGAGGCGCTGCTGCGTCAGCGCAGCGCGGGGATCGAGGGCGCGCTCGTCGAGCGCAAGCGCTTCACGGTCGCGATGCACTACCGCATGGTCGCGCGCGACGAGGTGCCGCGGATCCACGCCCTCGTCGACGAGGTGCTCTCGGGCTTCCCCAACCTGCGTCGCGAGCCCGGCAAGGAAGTGATCGAGGTGCAGCCGAACGTCGCCTGGGACAAGGGCAAGGCGGTGCTCTGGCTGCTCGAGGCGCTCGGGCTCGAGGACGGCCTCGCGTTCCACGTCGGCGACGACATCACCGACGAGACGGTCTTCGCCGTGCTCGCGGAGCGCGGGGTCGGCATCTTCGTCGGCGAGGACGACCGCGAGACCGCGGCGCGCTTCCGCCTGCGCAACCCGGACGAGGTCAAGCAGCTGCTGCGGCAGATGGTCGTGCTGCTGCGCGCGCGCACGACGGGCCGCGCGCGCGCCTAGAGCGCGGCGGCTCGCGCGCAGCGGCGCGTTCGCCCGAGCAGCGGATTCGCGCGCAGCGTCTGCGGCCGAGCCATGCCGCCGCGACCGCGCGCGCCGACGCCGCGAGCGCCGCTGCAGGCCGCGCGGCCGCCCGCTACACAGGCGGCATGGCGTCGCTGCCCCGCCCCGCGCGCTACTTCCCGGTGAAGCCGATCCCGCTGCGCATGGAGGCCGGGCTGATCCGCCACGGCACCGACCTCGGCAACGGCCCTGCGGACGAGCTCTTCTTCCAGGTCGACGACGAGCTGCCGCGCTACCTCGAAGCGAAGCGCCGCGTCCCGCCGGGCCGGCATGCTCTGCTCGCGCGCGACGACGCCGAGCGCGCGATCCACGCCGCGGTCGACGCCTGGCTGCGCGACACGCTCGGACGCGAGCACCCCGAGCGCCTTGCCGCCGTCGCCGAGCTCGGCGTCGCTCCGGAGCGCGCCGGGCTGTTCGACGTCGCGCGCGTCGTGCAGGAGGACCTGGTGGTCATCCGGCGGCTCCCCGACGGCGGCAGCGCCGCGATCGGGGTGCACGTCTCGTCCCCGAGCGGCTGGCGTCCCGAGCGCATCCACGGCGTGAGCTTCGGCGGGATCCACGCGCCGGTGCCGGACTTCGCGAAGCGCGCCGAGGCCGAGCGCTCGATGGTCGACGCGATGGTCGAGCGCGGGCCGTACGTGCGCTTCGTCTGGACGGTGAGCGCCGACGATCACCTCGACCACCACCCGGAGGAAGGCCGGCGCGAGCCGTGGCGCGCGGACGGTCCGGGCTTCCTGCGCGTCGAGCGGCAGACCACGGTGCCGTTCCGCGAGCACGAGGCGGCGCTGTTCCTGATCCGCGTCTACCTCTATCCGTTTTCGAGCTTGACGGCCGAGCAGCGCGAGATCCTGGCGCGCGCGCTCGAGCTCATGCCGGAGCACGTCGCCCGCTACAAGGGGCTCGACTCCGTGCGCGACCTCGTGCGCGCGATGCTCGCCCGCTGACTACTTCTCGCCGACCACGTAGACCAGCCAGCTGTACTGCTGCTCGGCCTCGGTCACCTCGACGTACTCGCCGTTGCCGTAGATCATGCCGTCGTCGTCGACCTCGTCCTCGTCGAGCGTCGCCCAGAAGACGCGCACGCCGCGGAAGCCGACCTCGAGCAGCAGGTCGCGCAGCTCGGGGATCGACCACAGCCGCCAGTCGTAGGTGAAGGCGCGCTCGAGACGCGAGCCGTCGGGGAAGTGGAAGTGGATGTAGCAGAGCGTCTCGTTGGTCACCGGATTGAAGCGCTTCTGCTCCCAGACGTAGGTGAAGGTCCCGAGCTCGCGCTTCTCCTTGGTGGGCTCGATCGCGCCGGTGCCGCCGTAGAGCTCGAGGAAGAGCAGCCCGTCGTCCTTGAGGTTGTCGCGCGCCGCGGAGAGGTAGCGCGCGAGCTCGGCGCGCTCCTTGAACACGCAGAAGCTGAAGTTCATCGCGCACGTGATGTCGACGGGCTGCGTGCGCACGTCGCGGACGTCGCCCTGCACGAGTTCGAGCCGGCCGCGAAGCTTGCGCGCGTGCGGCGCGACGTTGTGCTCCCGCGCCCACTCGAGCGTCGGACCGTCGAGATCGACGCCGATCGCGCGCCGTCCGGGCGCGCTCGTGCACCAGACGAGCGACAGCTTCGCCGTGCCGCAGAAGTCCTCGCGCAGGATCTTCGCCTGGCGGCCGCGCAGCTTGCGGAAGGTGTCGGAGAAGAACGCGACGTCGTCCTCGGGGATCTGCACCGAGCGCTCGTAGAGCTTGAACGGATCGGCGCGCTCGGCGCGCGTCGGACGGCGCCGCGCGACGCGCAACGGCGTCGCTCCACGTCGTGACAGGGCGCGCTTGCCGGTCGTGCGGCGCAGCACGCGAGACTCCTCTCTTCTGGCCATCGCCGCTTCTTAGCAACCGAGCGTCGCGACGTCCCGAGGCGACGCGCGCTTGGTCAGCGCTTCACGCCGGAGAGCTCGCGATGGCGGAAGCAGCTCACGAGGTGGTCGTTGACCATCCCGACCGCCTGCATCATCGCGTAGCAGATCGTCGTGCCGACGAACTTGAAGCCGCGCCGTCGCAGGTCGCGGCTCAGCGCGTCGGACACCTCGGTCGACGCCGGCACCTCGGACATCGCGCGGAAGCGGTTCACGATCGGCTTGCCGTCGACGAAGCCCCACAGGTAGCGCGCGAACGAGCCGTGCTCGCCCTGCACCTCGAGGAAGGCGCGCGCGTTGACGATCGCCGCCTCGACCTTGAGGCGGTTGCGGATGATGCCGGGGTCGGCGAGCAGCCGCTCGACGTCCTTTGAGCCGAAGCGCGCGACGCGCGCGGGATCGAAGCCCGCGAACGCGCGCCGGTAGCCGTCGCGACGTCCGAGGATCGTCGACCAGCTCAGCCCCGCCTGCGCGCCCTCGAGGATCAGGAACTCGAACAGGCGCCGGTCGTCGCGCACCGGCACCCCCCACTCCTCGTCGTGGTAGGCGAGCTCGTGCGGCGAGCGCTCAGCCCACGGGCAGCGCTTGCGTCCGTCCTGCACTGCATCGCTCGTTCGTGCCACGCCTGCCTCCGTCGCCGCTGCCGCGCTCGCCGCGGATGACCTCCGTTGCCGCAGCGCGCGTGAGCGCGCAAGATCGGGCAATGGGGCTGCTCGTCGACGGCGTCTGGCGCAACGACTGGTACGACACCAAATCCACCGGCGGACGCTTCGTGCGTCAGGAGAGCGCGTTCCGCGACCGCGTCACCGCGGACGGCTCGTCCGGCTTCCCCGCCGAGCCGGGCCGCTACCACCTCTACGTGTCGCTCGCCTGTCCGTGGGCGCACCGCACGCTGATCTTCCGCAAGCTGAAGCGCCTCGAGGACGTGATCTCGCTGTCGGTCGTGCACCCGTTCATGGGCGAGAACGGCTGGGAGTTCGACGTCGACGGCGAGGTGCCGGGCACCATCCCCGACACCGTCAACGGCGCGCGCTACCTGTACGAGGTCTATCTCGCGGCGTCGCCGAAGTACTCCGGACGCGTCACCGTGCCCGTCCTGTGGGACAAGCAGCGGCGGACGATCGTCAACAACGAGTCGGCGGAGATCATCCGCATGCTGAACTCCGAGTTCGACGCGTTCGGCGACGACACGCTCGACTTCTACCCGGAGGATCTGCGGCGCGAGATCGACGAGCTCAACGCGGTGGTCTACGCCAAGGTCAACAACGGCGTCTACCGCTGCGGCTTCGCGACCTCACAGGAGGCCTACGAGGAAGCCTTCGTCGAGCTGTTCGAGACGCTCGGCATGCTCGACGTGCGCCTCGCGCGCGGCCGCTACCTGCTCGGCGATCGCATCACGGAGGCCGACTGGCGTCTGTTCACGACGCTCGTGCGCTTCGACGCGGTCTACTACGGGCACTTCAAATGCAACCTGCGCCGCATCGCCGACTACCCGAACCTGAGCGGCTACCTGCGCGACCTCTACCAGGTGCCGGGCGTCGCCGAGACCGTCAACTTCACGCACATCAAGCGGCACTACTACCAGAGCCACAAGACCATCAATCCGACCGGCATCGTGCCGCTCGGACCGGAGCAGGACCTCGGAGCGCCGCACCACCGCGGCGATCCGCAGCGCTTCCGAAGCATCGATTGACGGCTCGCGCGCGAGGGCTCAGGAAAGCGGATCTGCCGACGGTTGCGTCGGGGACTCTTGCGCGCTGGTTCCCCGCGGCAGCGTGAGCTCGAAGGCGCTGCCGCGTCCGAGCTCGCTCGTCACGCTGATCTCGCCGCCGAGCTGGTGCACGAGGCGCTGCACGATGTGCAGGCCGAGCCCCGCCCCGCGGTAGGCGCGCGCGTCCGAGCTGTCCACCTGACGGAACATGTCGAAGATGATCGGCAGGTGCTCGGGCGCGATGCCGATGCCGGTGTCGCGCACCGTGCAGCGCACGACGTCGCCCTCGTCGCGGCAGGCGAGCACCACCTCGCCGCGCGGCGTGAACTTGAGCGCGTTGCCGATCAGGTTCTTCAGGATGATGCGCAGCTTGCGCGGGTCGGTCACGAGCTCGACGTCGTCCGGACCGACCCAGCGCAGCTCGACGTCCTCGAGCGGCACCATCGCCGCGAACTCCGCGACGAGATCGGTGAACAGCTCGCGTGGACGCACGCGCTCGTAGCGCGGCGGATCGCGTCCCGCCTCGAGCCGGCTCAGGTTGAGCGTCTCCTCGATCAGCTCGAGCAGCTCGATGCCCGAGCGGCGCACGCGCTGCAGGATGCGCGAGCGCTCGTCGCGCGAGATGGTGTCGTCGTCGAGCATCTCGGTGTAGCCGAGGATCACGCTCACCGGCGTGCGCAGCTCGTGCGACATGGTCGAGACGAACTCCGCCTTGATGCGGTTCGCCTCGCGCAGCTCCTCGAGCAGGCGCGTGTTCTCGAGCGCGAGCGACGCGAGGTGCGCGATGCCGACGGCGATGCGCTCCTGCACGCGGTCGAAGCGGCGCGCCTCGTCCTTGTAGTGCGCGGAGATGACGCCCATGATCTCGCCGCCGCGCCGTAGCGGGACGTAGAGGCTCGTGCCGATGTGGTAGCGCTGGTGCAGCTCGCGCGCCCGCGCGTTCTGCATCTTGCTCGTCTTGAGCCGGGCCACGCCGGACGACGCGAGGTGCGCGATCAGCGGCTCCACCATCCGGGCGGGCACGCGCATCTCGCGCATGGCCTGCCAGTCCTGATCGCGGTGGCTGAACGCGTTGTGCGGGATGAAGACGTTCTCGCCCGCGTCCTTCAGCACGAGCGAGCAGGCGTCGCAGCGCAGCAGCTCGACGACCAGCGGGCAGGCGCGGTCGAGGATCACCGGCGTGCTCTCGCAGCGGATCATCTCCTCGCCCGCGCGGGCGAGCGCCGCCGAGATCCGAGACTCCTCCGCGACCTGCGCTTCGGCGAGCCGCCGCTTGCGGCGCTGGACGTCGTGCTCGCGCGCGACCCACACCGAGCCGAACAGCGCAAACCCGACGGCGAGCGCGCGGTAGGCCATGCTGGCGTCCACCGGCTGCGGCTGCAGCATGCGGGCGACGAAGATCGCCACGCTCGCGGCCACGACGGTGAGCGCTTGCATCCAGGGTCCCCAGGGGACGAAGCTCGCGGTGGCCATCGCCGTCGCGATGAAGATGAAGCTGCTGGCGACGAACTCGCCGCGCAGCACGGCGAGCGCGGCGGTAGTCACGTAGAGCCCGCACACCGTGTAGGCGCCGAGCCGCAGGAGCGCGTCGAGGTCCTTCGCGCGCCGCGCCGCGAGCACGGCGACCGCGAGGATCGCGCACTGGATCACCTTCACCGCGACCAGCGCCGCGAGGTGCTCCTTCACGTACAGCAGGTCGATGAGGAGAAAGAGCAGCGACGCGCCGAGCATCACGACGCCGCCCGTCCAGAAGCGACGCGCGAGGACGTCGCGGTCGTCGGTCTCGGCGGCGACGCCGTCGCGGTCGCCGAGCCGCGCGTCTGCCTGAGACCTCATAGTTGACATCTTATCGGCGGACGGCGGCTTTGAGAGCAGGGCGACGGCGGCGAAAATCCGCGCCGCCGGCGGCGGCCGTCAGGCGCCGCGCAGCGGATCCGCCCGGGCGATCAGCGCCTCGAGGTCGGTGCCCCGCGGCAGCGTGCCGTAGGCTTGGCCGTGCTCGCCGTCGAGCCGGGTCGCGCAGAAGGCGTCCGCGATCGCCGGCTGCGCGTGGCGCACGAGCAGCGACGCCTGCAGGACCAGCGCCATGCGCTCGGTCACCCGCCGGGCGCGCAGCTCGATGTCGCCGTGGTCCGCGAGCTCGTCGCGCAGCTTCGCCGCGGCGGCGTCGAGGCGACGGTCGCCGCCGCGCGCCTGGTCGATCTCGTGCAGGAACGCTTCGAGCGACTCCGGCTCGCGCCCCATCGCGCGCAGCACGTCGAGGCAGATCACGTTGCCCGAGCCCTCCCAGATGCCGTTGAGCGGCGCCTCGCGGTAGAGGCGCGGCATGATCGTCTCCTCGACGTAGCCCGCGCCGCCGAGGCACTCGAGCGCCTCGACGACGTGCCCCGGCGCGCGCTTGTTGAGCCAGTACTTCGCGACCGCGGTCGCGATGCGCGAGAAGGCGCGCGCCTCGTCGCCGCCGTTCACCGCGTCGTCGAAGCCGCGCGAGATGCGCATCGCGAGCGCCGTCGCCGCCTCGGCCTCGAGCGCGAGGTCGGCGAGCACGTTGCGCATCAGGTCCTGCTCGACGAGCCGCTTGCCGAACGCGTGGCGGTGCTTCGCGTGGTGCACCGCCTGCATCACTGCTTGACGCATGAACGACGCCGGCGCCGCGACGGTGTCGTTCCGGGTGTGGTGCACCATGTCGATGATGGTGCGCACGCCGCGGCCCTCTTCACCGACCATGCGCGCCCAGGTCCCGAGGTACTCGATCTCCGACGAAGCGTTCGACTTGTTGCCGAGCTTGTCCTTGAGCCGCTGCACGAAGAACGGGTTGCGCGTGCCGTCGGGTCGCCAGCGCGGCACCAGGAAGCACGACAGGCCGCGCTCGGTCTGCGCGAGCGTCAAGAAGGCGTCCGACATCGGCGCCGAGCAGAACCACTTGTGCCCGGTGAGCTCGTACTCGCCGCCCGGACCGCCGGCGCCGAGCGGGACCGCGCGCGTCGTGTTGGTGCGGACGTCGGAGCCGCCCTGCTTCTCGGTCATCGCCATGCCGAAGGTGACGCCCTGCTTCTCCGACGCCGGCACGCAGCGCGGGTCGTAGACGCGCGCCACCACCTTGGGCTCCCACTCCGCCGCGACCTCGGGCTGGCGACGCAGCGCGGGCACGACGGCGTAGGTCATGGTCAGCGGACAGCACACGCCGGCCTCGACCTGCGACAGCAGGTAGAGCATCGCCGTGTGCGCGACGTGCGCGCCGGGACGCTTCTCGGTCCACGGCAGCGACGGCATGCCGTGCTCGACGGCGAGCCGCATCAGCTCGTGGTAGGCCGGATGGTACTCGACCTCGTCGATGCGCTGGCCGTAGCGGTCGAAGCTGCGCAGCTCGGGCGGAAAGCGGTTGGCCGCGACGCCGAGCGCCATCACGCGCTCGCTGCCGAGCAGCGCGCCGAAGGCGCGCACGTGCTCCTCCGCCCAGGCGGCGCCTTCACGGCGCAGCGCCTCGCCGAGCGCAGGATCGGCGTCGTAGAGGTTGAAGTTCTCGAGCGGCGGCACCTGGTTGTGCACGCTGTGCGTCGGGAGCTCGGTGAGGGGACTGCGTGACGACATGCGCTCTCCGTTTCCTCAGGCGGCGGGCTCGAGCGTGAAGTCGAGCCCTTCCTTCTCGCAGGTCGCGGCGAGCTCGCTGCGCAGCTCGGACAGCACGATCTTCGAGGGCACGTGGAGGACGGCCTCGAGGTCGAACAGCGGCGTGCCGCTCTCCGGCGCATAGGTGACGCGCGACTCGAGCGACGCGACGTTGATGCCGCGGCTCGCGAGGATCGAGGCGACCGCCTGCACGATCCCCGGACGGTCCGCGCCGCGGACGTCGATGCGGTACGGCAGGTAGTCGGACGGCGGCGCGACGCGTCTCGTCTCCTTCAGGATGCAGCGCAGCTTGAGGTCGTTCTCGACGCGCGCGCCGATCTGCTTGACGCGCTCGACGACCTCCTCCGAGCCCGAGATCAGCATGATCATCGCGAACTCGCCGCCGAGGATCGCCATGCGGCTGTCCTCGAGATTGGCGCCGGCCTCGCGAATCAGCGCCGACAGCTCGTTCACCAATCCCGGGCGATCCGGGCCCACGGCGGTGAAGACGACGTAGTTGCGCTGGCCCTCCATGCAGGCGTCCTCCTTGTGGTCAGCGATATGCGCCGCGGCTCGTGACCTCAAGCCCCCACCCGACACGGCCGATGCAACACGAGGAGAGGGGATGGGGGCGTTCGATCACCCGGCAACGGGCGCGTGTCTGCTCGAAGCCATGCGACAGCCGTTGCTGGTGCTCGACGGCGCGCTGCGCGTGCAGGCGGCGAACCGCGCGTTCCACCGCGCGCTGCTGCTCCCGCCGAGAGACCTCCGCGGCATGGCGCTCGTCGACGTGCAGCAAGGCAAGCTCGCCGACCCCACGCTGCTGCGCGCCCTCGACGAGCTCGCGCGCACCGGTCGCGAGTTCGAGGACCTCGAGCTCGAGCTGCCGCTGCCCGGGAGCACGCGCACGTTCCTGGTCGAGGGACGCACGCTGCGGCGCGCGGCCGACGCGACGCTACTGCTGGTCGGCTTCGAGGACGCGACCGAGCGCCAGCACAGCGAAGCGGTGATGCGCGAGAGCGAGGAGCGCTTCCGCAGCGCGTTCGACTTCGCCGCGATCGGCATGGCGCTGGTGTCGCCGACCGGACGCTTCCTCAAGGTGAACCGCGC
Source organism: Candidatus Binatia bacterium (assembly GCA_036563615.1). Taxonomy (NCBI): domain Bacteria; phylum Candidatus Binatota; class Binatia (SeqCode); species Binatia bacterium. The sequence goes on along the minus strand of DATCMB010000006.1, from coordinate 254,932 downwards.
GCTCGGCGCGCTGCTCGGACGCACGCCGGAGGAGCTGCTGCAGAGCGACTTCCAGTCGCTCACCCATCCGGACGACCTCGCCGCCGACGTCGAGCAGCTGCACCGCGTGCTGTCCGGCGAGGCCGCGTCGTACCAGATGGAGAAGCGCTACATTCACAAGGACGGGCACGTCGTGTGGGCGCTGCTCTCGGTCTCGCTGGTGCGCGACGCGCGCGGCGAGCCGCTCTACTTCGTGTCGCAGGTGCAGGACATGACCGCCCGCCGGCGCGCCGAGAGCGAGCTGCGCTGGGCGCGCGACGAGGCGCTGCGCGCTTCCCGGCTCAAGTCCGAGTTCGTCGCCAACATGAGCCACGAGATCCGCACGCCGATGAACGGCGTGATCGGCATGAACACGCTGCTGCTCGAAACCGACTTGACGCCCGAGCAGCGCGAGTTCGCCGAGACCGTGCAGGAGTCCGCCAAGTCGCTGCTGCGGATCATCGACGACATCCTCGACTTCTCGAAGATCGAGGCGGGCAAGCTCGACCTCGAGGTGATCGACCTCGGCGTGCGGCAGACGGTCGACGGCGTGCTGCAGCTCCTCGGACCGCGCGCGCGGGACAAGGGTCTCGCGCTCGAATCGCGCGTCGACCCCGCGGTTCCCGAGATGGTGCGCGGCGATCCGGTGCGGCTGCGCCAGGTGCTGCTCAATCTCGTCGGCAACGCGATCAAGTTCACCGAGCAGGGGGGCGTCACGCTGCGCGTCGCGACCTCGTCGGAGACCGAGGACGAGATCGTGCTGCGCTTCGAGATCGCCGACACCGGCATCGGCATCTCGCAGGAGGCGCGCCGCCACCTGTTCCAGCCCTTCAGCCAGGCGGACGGCTCGATGAGCCGTCGCTACGGCGGCACGGGCCTCGGGCTCGCGATCTCGAAGCAGCTCACCGAGCTGATGGGCGGGCAGATCGGCGTCGAGAGCACGCCCGGCGGGGGCAGCACGTTCTGGTTCACGATCCGCGCCCAGAAGATCGCCGTCCCCGCCGTGGCCGACACCCCGCGCGTGCTGCAGGGCTCGTGGTCGGCGACAGCCTCACGGTGCGCACCGACCTGGTGTTCAAGCTGAAGGCCCTGAACGTCGACGCGCACGCCGTCGCCGGCGGCGCGGCGGCGCTCGAGTGGCTGCGCGCCGCGCACGCGCGCGGCGAGAAGATCGACGTCGTGCTCCTCGACCTGCAGATGCCGGGGATGAGCGGCCTCGAGCTCGCGCGCGCGATCCGAAAGGAGCCGTGCTTGCGCACGCTGCCGCTCGTGATGGTCACCGGCTTCGCCGAGCGCTGCCACGAGGAGGAGGCGCGCGCGGCCGGCATCGCGGGCTACCTGACGAAGCCGGTCGGCGCCGCCGCGCTGCGCGACTGCCTGCGACGCGTGCTGCCGCGCGACGGCGCGCCCGAGACGACGACGCAGGTCGCGGGCGGCAGCTCGCTCGCCAGCGTGCGTCGCCAGGGCTCGCGCATCCTGGTCGCCGAGGACAACGTCGTCAATCAGAAAGTGACGGTGCTCACGCTCGAGCGCCTCGGCTACCAGGTGCACGTCGTCGCGAACGGCGCCGAGGCGCTCGAAGCGCTCGAGCGCGAGCCCTACGACCTGATCCTGATGGACTGCCAGATGCCCGGCATGGACGGCTTCGAGGCGACCGCGGAGATCCGCCGGCGCGAGGGCGTGCGCGCGCACCATCCGATCATCGCGATGACGGCGAGCGCGATGCAGGGCGACCGCGAGCACTGCTTCGTCGTCGGGATGGACGACTACATCGCGAAGCCCGTGCAGCCCGCCGCGCTCGACCGCGTCCTGCAGCGCTGGCTCACGCGCGGCGACGTGGTGTTCGGCACCGACGAGCCGCTGCGCGCGCCGCGCCTCGCCGAGCCCGCTCCGGCCGCGTTCTGAGCGAGTCGCGTCACGCTTGACGTGGTGCGGCCGGTCGCGGAGAGTCGCCGCATGCCGCAACTCGTCTACTCGCGCGACGAGCTCCTCGCCGAGCACGCGTACGCGCGTCCGCACGAGGCCGCCGGCTACGCGCTGCACGGCGGCTTCGACGCGCAGGGCGCGTACCTCTCGCCGCGCACGCTGCACCGCTGGCCCGCGGTGCGCGCCTGGCAGGACGCGCTGCGCGCGCGCGGGCTGCCGCTGATCGAGGCGACGACGCGCCTGCTCTCGAGCGGCCCCTATCCCAGCTTCGCGCAGCAGAAGCTGCTCCTGCGCCACGGCCTCGGCCAGACGCTGTGGAACATGCTCACCATCACCGGCGTCATCGAGGCGCGCGGAAGGTTGCTGATCGATCTGCCGATTCCGGACTTCCGCCACGTCGTGGTCGACGATCTGACCGAGACCGCGACCGGACACCTCGAGCGCGGCCTGCTCGCCGCGCACGGCATGGACGAGGGCGGCGACCCGCGGAGCCGTCTCGGCGCGCACGACGCGATGTGGTTCGCGATCCGCGACCTGCTGTTCGGCAAGAACGCCTACCCGCTGCCCGAGGTGCCGGCGAGCATCGCGCGCCCGGATTCCGAGCGCCTCGCGCCGGCGCTGCCCCTGCCCTACGAGCAGCTGCTGTCGCTGCTGATGAACGTCCTGATGATCGAGGTGCGCGCCGAGCTCGCCTTCGACTTCGTGCAGCAGCTCCTCGCCGACCCCGAGCTGTTCACCGACCGGCGCGCCGAGGCGCGTCTCGCCCACGAGCTCGTCGACCGGATCCGCGCCGACGAGGCGATCCACGTCGCCTACCTGCAGCTCGTGCTGTCGGAGATGCGTGGCTTCACCTTCCGCGCGGTCGACGGCGGGCTCGTTCCCGGCGCCGAGGTGATCGATCCGATGTGGGCGACGCTCGTCCACTGGCACGCAGTCGAGAATCCGCGCTTGACGCGCGAGGCGCAGCGCGCGGTGCTGCACCGGCGCATCCTCGAGCACCCCGACGGGGCGCGCTTGCTCGAGGAGTTCGAGGCGCGCGAGGCGGCGTAGCGCCGCATGGCGCGGTCGACGACACGGCGAGCGATCCTCGCACGGGCGGCCGCGGCGGGCTTGACGGTCGCGGGCGCCGCCGGCGCGGGACGCGCGCTCGCGCTCGAGGGCGGCGCCGCGCACGCGAGCGATGCGCCCGGCTCGAGCACGAACGTCGCGCGCCGCGCGAGCGCGGGCCCGGGCGAAGCGCGGCTCGCGTGCTCGCTCGACGCGCTCCTCGACCGCCGCCGCATGGTGCGGCGCTTCACGGACGAGCCGGTCGACGACGCGGTCGTCCGTCGGCTGATCGACGCCGGTACGCGCGCGCCGAGCGCCGGCAACCTGCAGCCGTGGGCCTTCGTCGTCGTGCGCGACGCCGAGCGCCGCATGGCTCTCGCCCGCGCGGCGCTCGGGCAGACGTTCGTCGCCGAGGCCCCGGTCGTGATCGTGCCATGCGCGGTGCCGGCGCGTGCGCGCGAGCGCTACGGCGAGCGCGCCGAGCGCTACGCAACGATCGACACCTCGTTCGCCTCGCTGCTGATCCTGCTCGCGGTCGTCGAGGAGGGGCTCGGCGCGTGCTTCGTCGGCGCCTTCGACGACGCCGAGGTGAAGCGCATCCTCGCGCTGCCCGCCGACGTGCACCCGCTCGCCGTCGTGCCGGTCGGCCATCCCGCCGAGACGCCCGGTCCGCAGAAGCGGCGCAAGGTCGCGGACGTCGTGCACGACGAGCGCTGGTAGCGCACGCGCCGTATTGGCTCCCCACCGCGACCGGAGTATCGTCGAGCCACGGCATCGCCACCGCTTCCGCACGCTTCTTCTCCAGGTCCGCTGCGATCGAGTCCGTAGGCGAAAGGAGAGAACGATGGCCGAGAGCGTCTACAAGGTGATCGAGCTGGTCGGCACCAGCACCGAGTCGTGGGAGCGCGCCGCCGCGGCGGCCGTCGAGAAGGCGTCCAAGTCGCTGCGCGACCTCCGCATCGCCGAGGTGAAGGAGCTCGACCTGCAGATCGAGGACGGCCACGTGCGGGCGTACCGCGCGAAGGTGCACGTCTCGTTCAAGTACGAAGACTGAGCTCGCGCCGGGAGCGCTGCCCGCGCGAGCGACGCGCGGGGCGAGGGTTGGCGCGGCGTCCGTGCTAAGGAATTCCCGCCTTGGCATGCGGCGGCCGACGCCGTCGGGGAGGTGGAGAGATGAAAGGCGTTCTCGGCAAGTACGCGGACACCATCTATGCGCTGCTGCGCATCGTGGCAGGCTTTCTCTTCGCCTGCCACGGTGCGCAGAAGCTGATCGGCATCGTCTCGGGCGCGGACATCCCGATGCCGCCGGCGATGCTGTGGACCGCGATGGTCCTCGAGCTCGGGGGAGGGATTCTGATCATGATCGGGCTCTTCACGAGCCTGGTCGCGTTCCTCTGCAGCGGCATGATGGCGGTCGCGTACTTCATGGCGCACCAGCCGCAGGGGCTGCTGCCCATCCAGAACCAGGGCGAGCTCGCCGCGCTGTTCGCGTTCGTGTTCCTGTACATCGCGGCGCGCGGCTCGGGGCCGTTCGCCGTCAAGCCGGAGTGACGTCCGCGCTCGCGCCGCGTTCGCTCGGGTCGCGTCCGCTCGGTTCCGCGTCCGCTCAGGCCGCGTCGCGGATCGCGAGCTCGAGCGGGAAGCGCTTGACGGTCAGCAGCCGGCGGACGAGCGTCGGCAGGTCGCGCGGCAGCTTGTTGCAGTACTCGATGTAGCCCGGCAGCGCGGCGAAGGTGCGCTCGGCGGCGGCGAAGTGGGGATCTGCGCGCAGCGTCTGCTCCTCGCGCACCGGCGGCGGCGTGTGCGGGTCCTGGCGGAAGCGGCGCACGTAGTCGAGCAGCCGCGCGTGGTACGTCGGATCCTCGATGATCGCGCCGATCGTGCGCGCGCGCGGATGCGTCCCCGCGACCATCTGCTCGACCTGGCGCTCGAAGTCCTCGAGCCCGTCGTCGAACATCTGGATGAGCTGCAGGTCGTAGACCGGGTTCAGGTGCACGACCTGCATGACGTGTCCGACGATCGTGTCGCGGTCGGAGAGAAAGCCGGTCGGGTCGATCATCGACACCGGGTCGTCGAGCACGCGCAGGAGCTGGTGGAAGCCGAACGAGATGCCCTTCTGCGCGTAGTAGTCGCGCGCCGCGGGCTCGATGACGAAGCGCAGCATGTCGAGCCCGCCGAAGAAGATCTGCAGGCGCGTCGGACGCTCCTTGATGTAGCCCTTGCGCTCGAGGGTGCTCAGCCGACGGTCGATCTCCGCGGGGTTCAAGTAGAGACGCAGCGTCCGCACCAGGCGCACGAGCTTGCCGCCGATCTCGCGCGGCCCGCCGATCGCGGTGCGGATCAGCGTCAAGCCGTCCGCGGTCTGGCGTAGGGTCCGTCCGGCGCGCGCTTGCGCGCCACGCGTCGCGGTCATCTCCACGGCTGCGTCACCCGTCCATGCCGGCGCCGGAGAGCGCACGGTCGAGGAAGTGCGCGGCGCTGATCAAGCCGAGGTGCGTGAAGCCCTGCGGGAAGTTGCCCAGGTGCTCGCCCTCGGGGCCCAGCTCCTCGGCGTAGAGACCCACGTGGTTCGCGAAGCCGAGCATCTTCTCGAACGCGAGCCGCGCCTTGCGCAGCATGCCGGCGCGCGCCAGGCACTCGACGTACCAGAACGAGCACATCGTGAACGTGCCTTCCTTGCCGGTGAGGCCGTCGGGCGCGGCCATGTCGCCCTGGTAGCGGTAGACCAGCGAGTCCGACACCAGCTCGCGCTCGACGCAGGCGAGCGTCGACAGCCAGCGCGGATCCGTCGGACCGATGAAGCGCACGAGCGGCATCAGCAGGCACGACGCGTCGACCGCGCTGCCGTGCTTGACCTGCGCGAAGCAGCCGCGCTCCTGGTTCCAGAACTCGTGGTGGATCTCGCGGTGGATCGCGCTACGCGTCGCGATCCAGCGGTCGAACGGCGCCGGCAGCGAGCGCTTCCACGCGAGCCGGATCGCGCGGTCGATCGCCACCCAGCACATCAGGCGCGAGTAGAGGAACTCTTGACGCCCGCCGCGCACCTCCCAGATGCCCTCGTCGGGGAGCTGCCAGTGGTTGCAGACCCACTCGACGAGGCGCGTCAGGTTGCGCCACATCTCGTACGAGATGGTCTCGCCGTACTTGTCGTACAGGTAGACGGCGTCCATCAGCTCGCCGTAGATGTCGAGCTGCAGCTGGTCGTAGGCGCCGTTGCCGACGCGGACCGGCTTCGAGCCGCGGTAGCCCTCGAGGTGGTCGAGGATCTCCTCGTCGAGCTTGTGCCGGCCGTCGATGCCGTACATCACCTGCAGCGAGCCGTCGGGGCCGAGCTCGGTGCAGCGCTGCTCGATCCAGCGCATGAACGCCGCGGCCTCGTCGGTGTAGCCGAGGCGGATCAGCGCGTAGACCATGAACGCGCTGTCGCGGATCCAGGTGTAGCGGTAGTCCCAGTTGCGGACGCCGCCGATCTCCTCCGGCAGACCGAGCGTCGGCGCGGCGACCATCGAGCCGAAGGTGCGCGACGTCATCACCTTCAGCGTCAGGGCGGAGCGGTGCACCATCTCGCGCCAGCGGCCGCGGTACGTCGAGCGCCCCACCCAGCGACGCCAGTACTGCGTGGTCTCCTCGAGCATCCGCATGCACCACTCGGGCGACGCGGCCCCGCTCTCGCAGCCCGGACGCGCTTCCTCGAGCACGAAGTCGAGCGACTCGCCGGCGCGCAGCTCGAACTCCGCGATCGCCGCGCCGTGCTCCATGCGCACCGGTACGGGCGTGCGCAGACGCAGCGCCGTGCGATCGCTCCCCGAGGAGAGGAACAGCACCTCGCCCGGGTTGACCTCGAAGCGGTGCCCCGCCCGCGCGTAGTCGAAGCGCGGCTCGAAGCGCATGCGGAAGCGGACGTCGCCGCGCACGGTCGTCACGTGGCGGATCAGCGCGTGCGGGTGCCCTTCCTCCTCGATCGGCATGAAGTCCGTGACCTCGGCGACGCCCTCCGAGGACAGCGAGCGCGTCAGCAGGACGTTGGTGTCCGGCAGGTAGAGCTGCTTCTGCCGCGCGTCGGCGAAGGCGGGCGCGATCTTGAAGCGTCCGCCCTTGCGGTGGTCGAGGAGGGCCGCGAACACGGTCGGCGAGTCGAAGCGCGGGAACGGCAGGAAGTCGATCGAGCCGTCCATGCCGACCAGCGCGACCGTGTGCAGGTCACCGATGATCGCGTAGTTTTCGATCGGTTGATACGCCATGCGGGTCTCGGTCGCGGCGCGACGGGGCCGCAAGTCCTTCGAGGATGGCCGATGGCCCGCTGGAATGCCAGCGCGAGCCTTTCGGCGTCGGCTCTTGGCGTGCGCCGGCACGGTCGCGTAGTGTCGGCGTCCTGCCGGGCCCTCGTCCGGCCGTCGCAGCACGAGGAGGACCTTCGATGAGCTCGCTTGCCAACAAGATCGCCGTCGTGACCGGCGGCGCGTCCGGGATCGGAGCCGCGACCGCGCGGCTGTTCGCCGAGGCCGGCGCCCGCGTGGTGATCGGCGACCTGCAGGACGGCAGCGCGATCGCAAGCGAGATCGGCGGCATCTACCAGCGCACCGACGTGCGGCGCTCCGAGGACGTGAAAGCGCTGATCGACCGCGCCGTGCGCGAGTTCGGCCGGCTCGACGTCCTGTTCAACAACGCCGGCATCGAGGCGCACGCGCCGCTCGCCGCGACCGAGGACGAGATCCACCGCAACATCATCGACGTCAACGTGAACGGCGTCTTCTACGGGCTCAAGCACGGGATCGTCGCGATGTCGCAGAACCCCGGCCCCGCGCGCGGCAGCATCATCAACACCGCGAGCGTCGCCGGGATCATGGGCACGCCGATGCTGGGCTCGTACTGCTCGTCGAAGCACGCGGTCGTTGGCTTGACGCGCGACGCGGCGCTCGAGTACGGCCCGCTCGGCATCCGGGTGAACGCCGTCTGCCCGGGGATCATCCGCACGCCGATGCTGATGCAAGGCTTCGAGGTGACGCCCGAGGCGATCGAGCAGTTCGGCCGCGCGCACGCGCTCAAGCGCATCGGCGAGCCGATCGAGGTCGCGCGCCTGGTGCTGTTCCTGGCGAGCGACGACGCCTCGTTCATCACCGGCCAGGCGATCGCCGTCGACGGCGGCATGTCGGCCGGTCCGGTGATGCCCGGCTGACGGTCGCGCCGTGCGGCTGCGCTCGGATCGTCGCCTCGCGGCCGTCGTCGGCTACGCGCTCGCGTGCTGCGCGGCGTGCTCCGACGCCGATCCGGGCGCGCGCGAGGCGATCCTCTTCGCCCCCGCCGGCAACGACCTCGACGCCTACTCGACCGGCGACACGGTCGTCGCGCAGACCGTCATCCGCAACGCGAAGGACGCCCCGCGCGGCCGCGACATCAACGGCCAGGTCTGCTTCGCGCCCGACGGCTCGCGCACCTTCGTCGCCGGCGACGACACCGGGCAGCCGACCTCGCCCGCGGGCTTCGGCGTCTTCCGGCTCACCGGCGACGCGGTCGGCGAGCTCTCCGCGACGCAGATCGGCAAGCTCGTGCCGACCTACCAGCCGAGCTCGGATGCGCCCGACCCGTTCGGCTGCGGCTTTCTGTCCGACGGCCGGCTCGTCACCACCGACATCGGCGACAACGCGACCGGGCCCGCGAACGGTCAGGTGATCCTCTGGTTTCCGCCGCTCGACGTCGCAGGGCCGAGTTACTGCAAGCTCGACGTCGCGGTCGGTACGGCGGGGACGGTGTACGTCGATGCGGAAGACCGCGTGCACGTCGCGAGCTCGCGCGTCACGCCGGGCGTGCTGCGCTACACGAACCTGCCGACGTCGGACGATGCCGCAGGCGGCTGCGGCGCGCGCGACGTCACCGGGGCGCCGCTCGCGACCGACGTCGTGCGCGAGCTGCTGATCCGCACCGACGCGAACCTGCCGACCGCGAACGGCGTCGCCGGCGCGCCGGGCGGCGGCTTCTACGTCTCGAGCGTCGTCGCCGGCGTCATCGCGGAGTTCGACGCGAGCGGAAGCTTCGTGCGCCACGTGCTCGCGCCGCCCGCCGGCGAGACGCTCGGCCCCGAGCCGATCTCGACCGGCACGCCGCTCGGCATCGCGGTCGACGCGAGCGGCACGCTGTACTACGCGGACCTCGGGCTCGTCGTCCGCGGCGGGACGATCGGGCCGGGGCCGGGGCTCGGCACCGTGCGCCGCATCCGCTTCACCGCCGACGGCGTGCCGCTCTCGCCGGAGATCATGGCTTCCGGGCTCGACTTCCCCGACGCGCTCGGCGTGCTCGAGCCCTGAGGAGGAACGACGAATGCTGTCGCGCTTCGACGACTATCCCATTCACCAGACGCCCGAGCCGATCGCGCAGGTCGCGACCAGCGACCGCAACGCGTACGACCGCTACTGGTTCAACGGCTACGCGGCGGACGGCGAGTTCTACTTCGGGGTCGCGATGGCGCTCTACCCGAACCTGCGCATCCTCGACGGCGCCTTCTCGATCGTGCGCGACGGCGAGCAGCACTGCTTCTTCGCGTCGCGACGCGCGCCGCGCGATCCGAGCGAGACGCAGGTCGGGCCGTTCCGCATCGAGATCGTGAAGCCGATGCAGCGCCTGCGCGTGCGCCTCGACGACAACGAGACCGGCGTCACGGCCGACCTCGAGTTCACGGCGCGCACGGCGTGCATCGAGGAGGGACGCCAGACGCTGCGCCGCGAAGGCCGCATCCTGATGGACGCGACGCGCTTCACGCAGATGGGACGCTGGCAGGGCCGCATCCGCTACGCGGGCAAGCTCGTCGAGGTCGACCCCGCGCGCGTCTACGGCACGAAGGACCGCTCGTGGGGCGTGCGTCCGGTCGGACCGGCGGATCCGGCCGGCGCTCCGGGGACCGAGCTGCCGCAGCTCTTCTTCCTGTGGGCGCCGCTGCAGTTCGCGGACCGCTGCACGCACGCGCTCACCTTCGAGGACTCGCGCGGCTGGCCGCAGCACCAGGAGGCGATGATCGTCCCCTGCTACGCGGATCCGGAGAAGATCCCCTGCCCCGAGGATCCCCGCACCGAGCGCTTCCCGCGCGTCGAGCACAAACTCGAGTACGTGCCCGGCACGCGGCGCGCGAAGCGCGCCGAGCTGGCGCTCGTCGCCGTCGATGGATCGCGCAAGACGATCGAGCTCGAGCCGCTCCTCGCCTTCCGCATGAAGGGGATCGGCTACACGCACCCGACCTGGGGCCACGGCCACTGGCACGACGAGCTCGCGATCCACGGCGAGAGCTGGAAGACCGCCGACCTCGACGAGATGGCGTTCGAGAACCAGCACATCCAGCAGGTCGTGCGCGCGACGATGGACGGCGAGCAGGGGATCGGCGTGCTCGAGCAGTTCGCCCTCGGCGCGTACCCGCGCTACGGCTTCACGGAGTTCCTCGACCCCGCGAAGTAGAAAGTCGCGTCACCCAAATTTCTCGCTTGCGTACGCCGCGACGCACCTGGCAGATCGCCCCGGCGAATCGATCGGTACCGCCTCCCGCAGCATCCCTCCCGCTGACTCCCGATCGTCGAGACCAGGAGTCGTCATCATGCCACGCGCCAGGGTTGCTTGGATGGTCGCGCTCGCCGCGACGCTCGCCTTCGCACCGTCGTTCGCCGCCGCGCAGGGACGGCCGCGGATGGTCGCGGACCTCGTGCGCGACCCGTTGGAGCGCAGCGGCGTCGACCACCTCGTGGCCGTCGGCGACCGGCTCTACTTCGCCGGCGACGACGGCGAGCACGGTCCGGAGCTCTGGCGCAGCGACGGCACGGCGGACGGCACGGTGCTCGTCGCCGACGTCCGTCCCGGACCGCAGAGCTCGCGGCTCCACTCGCTCACCGCGGTCGGGGAGCGCGTGTTCTTCGTCGCCGACGACGGCGTGCACGGCATCGAGCCGTGGGTGAGCGACGGCACGCCCGAGGGCACGCACGTCCTCGACGTCGTCCCGGGACCCACGGGCTCGCTGCCGCACGAGCTGGTCGCGCTGGGCGACGAGCTGCTGTTCGCCGCGCGCGACGACGAGGGCGGCGTCGAGCTGTGGGCGAGCGACGGCACGCCCGAGGGCACGCGCCGCGTCGCCGACCTGAACCCCGGGCCCGAGTCGTCCTCGCCGTCGCGGCTCACCGCGGCCGGCGGGCTCGTCTTCTTCGTCGCCGACGACGGCGTCCACGGCCCCGAGCCGTGGCTCACGGACGGCACGGACGAAGGCACCTTCCTGCTCGCGGACCTGCGCCAAGGCCCGGAGGGCTCGCAGCCCGGTCGGATGCTGGCGGTCGGCGACGCCGTCTACTTCGGCGCCGTGGACGACGCCGGGGAATGGGCGCTGTGGCGCGCCGACCTCGACGGCGTGACGCTGGTCGCCGACGTCGACCTCGAAGGGCTCGACGCGGAGCTCGAGCCGCTGGTCGCGCTCGAGGACGGCATCCTGTTCCGCGTGTCGCACCCCTCGCTCGGCAGCGAGGTCTGGCGCACCGGCGAGGAGCCCGGCGACGAGCAGCTCGTCGTCAGCTTCGTGCCGCACTTCGATCCGTACGTTCCGCGCGAGGCCGTCGCGATGGGCGGCAACGCGTACTTCGTCGGCTTCGATCCGATCGGCGGCGCGGTGCTGCTGCGCACCGACGGCACCGCAGCCGGCACCGAGATCATCGCCGACCTGAACGTCTTTCCGTGCAGCGCCGAGTTCGGCCCTCCGATCGTCGTCGGCGACCGCCTGTTCTTCCGCGCCAACCAGGGCAAGGACCGCGGCGAGCTGTGGACGAGCGACGGCACCGCCGAGGGCACGCAGCTCGTCAAGGACATCTTTCCCGGCAACGGCGGCTCGCGTCCGGCGAGCCTGACGGCGGTCGGCTCGACGCTGTTCTTCCGCGCGAGCGACGGCCTGCACGGGCGTGAGCTGTGGAAGTCCGACGGCACGCCCGAGGGAACGGAGATCGTGGCCGACGTGTACCCGGGCAGCATCGGCGCGTTCGACGAGACCTTCCCGCGGCTGTCGCCCGCGGGCTCGGTGGTGCTGTTCGGCCGCGGAAGCGGCGAGCACCCGAGCCAGCTCGCGAAGGGCCTCTGGCGCAGCGACGGCACCGAGGCCGGAACGGCGCCGGTGCCCGGCACGGAGGACTGGTACGTCGGCAGCTATCTCTTCATCGAGGCCGCGACGCGGACCTACTTCTTCGCCGGCAACGCGCTGTGGCGCACGGACGGCACGGACGCCGGCACGCAGCTCGCCGTCACGCCCGCTCCCCCGCTCGGCTTCGACCAGGAGTACGCCGTCGCGGGCGACGGCTTCTTCTTCGCCGGCGAGACGTCGTCGACCGGAGCCGAGCTCTGGTTCACCGACGGCACGCCGAGCGGTACGCGCCTCGTGCGCGACATCGTCCCCGGCGCGGCCGGCTCGGAGCCGCGCGAGCTGGTCGTCGCAGGCGAGCGCGCGTTCTTCTCCGCCGCCACCGCGAACGGCCGCGAGCTCTGGGTGAGCGACGGCACCGAGGAAGGAACGCGGCTCGTGAAGGACATCCGTCCCGGCTTCCTCGCCTCCGGGCTCGGCGAGGCGACGGCGTACCTGACCCCCGTCGGCGACGTCGTCTACTTCGTCGCCGACGACGCCAGCACCGGCCGCGAGCTGTGGCGCAGCGACGGCACGCCCGAGGGCACGTTCCGCGTGCGCGACATCCGTCCCGGCCAGCTCGGCGCGCTGCCGGTCAACTTCCGTCCGCGGGCCTTCGGCGACCTGGTGCTGTTCGCCGCCGACGACGGCGCGAGCGGCCTCGAGCTCTGGCGCTCCGACGGTAGCGCGGCCGGGACCGTCCGCGTCAAGGACATCCGGCCCGGCCCGTCCGAGTCCCGCCCGGTGCTGCTCGGGATCGCGGGTCGCTGGATGTACCTGTCCGCGGACGACGGCGAGCACGGCCAGGAGCTCTGGCGCACCGACGGGACGGAGGCCGGCACCGTGCTCGTCAAGGACATCAACCCCGGGAAGGCATCCTCGCGGCCGCGCAGCGGCGTCGCGGTCGGCGACGCGTTCTACTTCGTCGCGACCACCGACGAGCACGGCGAGGAGCTGTGGGTGACCGACGGCACCGAGGAAGGAACGCGGCTCGTCGACGACCTCAACCCGACCGGCGACGCGGAACCGTGGGCGCTGACGAACGCGGCGGGGCGCCTGTTCTTCGTCGCCGACGACGGCGTGCACGGCACCGAGCTCTGGGCGCTGAGCTGCGGCGACGGCCTCCTCGACGAGAGCGAGGAGTGCGACGAGGGCGCGCTGAACGGCACGCCGACGAGCTGCTGCACGGCGCTCTGCACGCTCCATCGGGACGACCTCGACGGCGACGGCATCGGCGACCGCTGCGACCCCGTCGACGCGACGCTCGACCTCCGCCGAGCACAGGTGCGCGCCGACGCGCCGACGCCGCGCGTCGACGGGACGATTGTGCTTGACGGTCACCTGAGCTTCGACCCGGCGCGCGGCGACGTGCTCGACCCGGCCGACGGCATCACGGTCACGGTGCGCGACGCCGCGGGGCTCGCCGAGGCCGCGACCTGGGACGCCGCGTCCTGTCGGACGACGAAGGCGGGCGTCATCCACTGCCGCAACGCCGGCAAGGATGCCGTCGTCCGCTTCCGCCCTGCCGGGCGCGACGCGACGGGGCTGCCGCGCCTCTTCTTCCGCGTCAAGCTCGCAGGGCGCGCGCTGACGGGGCCGTTCACGGGTCCGCTCGAGGCGACCATCACGCACGGCGCGCAGATCGACCGTACGGGCAACCTCGCGCGCTGCACCCCGACGCCGCGCGGGCTCAGGTGCGTGCGGTGACGCTCGACGCGCCGCGGCCCCGCCCGTCAAGCACGCGTCCGGCGAGGCGCGTCAAGCGACGCGGTCAGGCGAAGCGCGCCAGAATCACCAGCGAGCCGATGCCCATCAGGATGCCGAGCGCCTCCCACGCCGACACGCGCTCGCCGAAGAAGAGCGCGCCGACCAGCGTCAGCAGCACGATCATCGCGACGCTGTAGAAGACGCCGATCGTGGCGAGCTTCAGGTGCTTCATCACGAAGACCCAGCCGAACGCGGTCGAGGCGTAGATCGCGAAGCCGATCGCGAACCAGCGGCTGCGCCAGGGCACGGCCTGCTCGCTCGCCATCTTGAGGAACGAGTCGCCGACGACGCCAATCGCGCTGAACAGCATCGTGACGAGGATCGCGAGCGTGGTCTGGCTCATCGCGCGCGTCCCCCGGGCTTCGCGCTCCGGCGCGACGCGGCCTTGCGCGCCTCCGCCGACGGCGACGTCGTCGTCGCCGCAGCAGCGCCCGAACGCCGCGACGCCCGCGACGCAGGCGCCGCAGCCGACGCGCCCGCGTCGAGCTTCGCCACCGACTTCGGCGGCGCCACCATCCGATACGCTTCCTCCACCAACCCTGCGATCATCTTCCAGTCCGCCTTGCCGTCGATGCGCACGCCGACCCAGCCCTTGCCGCCCAGGTAGGGCGGCACGAAGCAGCGGTCGGGGTGCTCCTCGACCAGCGCCTCCTGCATGCCGAACGGCATCGGTAGCCAAACCGCGAGGTGCTCGGCGCCGTGATGGTGCGTGTCCATCAGCGCGAACATCTTCCCCGCGCGCCACGTCGGCTCGCCCCAGGCGATCTTCTCGGTCGCGTCGGGCAGCGCGAGGCAGATGCGGCGCAGCCGCTCGATGGCGCGCGCTTCGGCCGCGCTCTTCGGCAGCTTGACGGGGTGCGCCACCGCTAGCCGACGAGGCCGATGCTCCGCGCGACGACGTCGAGCACGAGCCCGAGCAGGAACAGCAGCCCGAAGCGACGCGTGTGCTGGAAGCTGAACGCCGCGTACCAGAGCGGCCACACGCCCGGCGGCAGCTCGGGCGGCGGCGCGGCCGGACGCGGGTGCGAGTACGCGCGGATCGCGCGCCACGCCCACTGGCCCGCGAACAGCACGACCAGCATCAGCCACGAGAGGTACCCGATCGCGATCAGGTAGAAGACCAGCACGTACTGCAGCACGATCATGCCGATCGTCGCGATGCGCGAGTTGCGCTCACCGAGCAGCACCGGCATCGTCCGGATGCCCTTCGCACGGTCGGCTTCGAGCTTGTCGGTGTGCTTGCCGAACAGCACCGTGGTCGCGGCGAGCGCGCACGGCAGGCTCGCGAGGATGACGTCCCAGCTCACCGCGCCGGTGACGACGTAGTAGCCGCCGCCGACCATCAGCGGTCCCCACACCAGGATCACCGCCACCTCGCCCATGCCGATGTACTTGAGCGGCCAGGTATAGAAGAGGACGAAGAACGCGCCGATCGCGAGCAGCGCGAGCGTCGCCTCACCGCGCACCGAGACGAGGTAGAGCCCGGCGGCGAGCGCGATCGCGCCGGTCACCGCGATGTACGCGAGCAGCTGGCCGCGCGTCATGAGCCCGTGCTCGAGCGGCTGCGGGCCGTACTGCGAGCGGAAGTAGTTGTCCTTGTCGACGCCCTTCAGGTGGTCGGTGAAGTCGTTGATCAGGTTGTTGGTCGCGTGCGCGAACAGCAGACCGACGGTGACCATCAGCCACGGCAGCAGGTGGAAGGCGCCGTCGCGCAGCGCCAGCAGACCCGCGATCGCCGCCGAGTTGAACGTCATCACCAGCACGGCCGAGCGCGTCGCGATCAGCCAGCGCGAGACGACGTCGAGCGCGTCCCACTCGTCCTTGCTGACGCGCGGGATCACCCGCACGGCCTTGCCCCACATCGCGACGTTCATGGCGTTTCTCCCCGGTGTCTGGACGCGGGCACGATAGATGCGCGGGTGCGGCGTCGCAACGACGGTCGCTTTCCCCGTCGCCCTCGGGTATGCGGCTTGCTGCGTCGTGAGACGTACCGCTTCGAGCCGTCGATGAGCCCCAACATCGACGGCGGGCGGCGCTCGCCGCGCCGCGGCCCGCAGCGGTTCTTGCAACGATGATCCACGAATTACTCGTCCTCGCGGTGCTCGCCGCGACGCCGCCGGTCTTCCCGGAGTCGTTCTGCGCCGAGCTTCCGAAGGCGACCCCGGAGCTGCGGGACTGGGTCGCGCAGCTCGATCCCAATCTCGGCGACGGCGCGCTGCACGTCCTGCCCGAGGACACCGCGCTCGAGCTTTTCCAGCGCGCCTCCGACGCCGGCTGGGGCAGCGTGCAGTTCCTCACCGGCGACGCCTTCCGCGAGCCGTGCACGGTCTACCTCTCGCAGGACGTGCTGCGCAGCGTCGACGACCGCTTCGAGCTCGACCTCGTCACCCGCGTGCAGGGTCAGGACCAGCACGGCCGCGACTTCGCGATGATCGCGATGCTCGCCGGCAACGGGCGTCTGCTCGCGGTCTACGACCGCGACGCCATCGTCTACCGCAACGAGAAGGAGGAGCGCGACTTCCAGCTCGCGTCGCGCATCGCGCTCGCGACCCCGGCACACGGACGCCTCGAGAACATCGACGGCCTGTGCGCCGAGGTGACGCTGCTCGGCTGCATCGACATCGACTCGCTGGTGAAGAAGGGCGACGTGATCCACGTCACCGCGGGTCCGTTCACCACCGAGTCCGAGGTCACGCCGATCGAGCCGCGCAACGCGCAGAGCGCGCGCCGGTGAGCCCGCGCGCGCTCCGCTTCACGCGCGCTACTTGATGCCGACGAGCTCTTCCTTGTACTCGCGCGTCAGCAGGATGCGCAGCGCCTCGAGCAGCGGCCGGCGACGGTGCAGGACGTGGTACACCTGCTCGGTGATCGGCATGTCGACGCCGTGCTTCTGCGCGAGCGCCCACGCCGCCGCGGCGGTGTAGTAGCCCTCGGCGACCGTCCGCTGGCTCGCCAGGTAGGCTTCCGGATCGAAGCCCGCAGCGACCTTCATGCCGAGCTGGCGGTTGCGCGACAGGTCGCCCGTGCAGGTGAGCACGAGGTCGCCAACGCCCGCCATGCCGAGGAACGTCAGCGGATCGGCGCCGAGCGCGACCCCGAGGCGCGTCATCTCCGCGAGCCCGCGCGTGATCAGCGCGGCGCGCGCGTTCGCGCCGAGGCCGAGACCGTCGCTCGCTCCGGCGGCGACCGCGATCACGTTCTTCAGCGCGCCGCCGACCTCGACGCCGATCGGATCGCCGCTCGTGTAGACGCGGAAGGTCGGCGAGTGCAGCCACGGCTGCAGACGCCGTGCCGCGTGCATGCCCTTCGACGCCGCGACGACGTCGGTCGGTAGCCCGCTCGCGACCTCGCGCGCGAAGGTCGGTCCGGAGAGGAACACGACCCGCTCCTCGCCGACGTCGGGCATCGTGTCGCCGAGCACCTCGCTCATCAGCTCGAGCTGCTCTTCCTCGATGCCCTTCGACGCGACGACGACGACCGCGTCCTCGCCGACGTAGGGCGCGACCTCGCTCGACACCGAGCGCAGGTACTGCGACGGCGGCACGAGGATCACGAGATCGGCGCCCAGCACGACCTCCTCGAGATCGTTCGATGCGCGCAGGTCGGCCGGCAGCTCGATGCCAGGCAGGAAGAGGAGGTTCTCGTGACGCTCGTTGACGTCCGCAACCACCTGCGGCTCGCGCGCCCACAGACGCACCGTGTGCTCGAGGCGCGAGGCATGCGCTGCGAGCGCCGTGCCCCATGCGCCGGATCCGACGACTGCCACTTTCGCCATCTGCGTTTCTCCTGGCCGCGCCCTTCGCCGTGCGGTCGAACGGGCGAGTGCAGCATCGTCGTGCATGCGGCGGCCGCGTGCAACTCGGGCCGCGTTGCGGTGCGAGCGTCACTCCGGCGTCGCAGGCCGTCGCACGGACGCCGCTGCCGAACGTTCGGTCGCCTCGGGACCTCCCACGCGCCAAGCCAAATCTTGCTGCGCAGTCCGCGCGGGACGCGGCGACGCGGCCGCTCTGCCCGCGCTTCGCCCGCGTTTCGCGTCATCGCGACGTGCCGGTCCTCGACTTGCATCGCGCTCGCCCCGCAGACCGTTCGACCGCGGTCCGGGGGGACCGGTCGAAGCTTCATCCGGCACCTTCGTTCCGCGACCGAGCAGGGAGGACCTCACCATGCACGTCATGTGGTCCGCCGAAGCGCTTCCTCGGCTCGTCTCCCACGCACACGTCGCCTGGCTCGTCCGCCTGGCGGCGACGCTCACCGCGGTTCTCGTCTTGCTCGCCATGGCCGCGCCCCATGCTCACGCCGCCGCGATCGAGCGCGTCAGCGTCGCCTCGGACGGCGCGGAGGGCGACATGAGCAGCACCGCATCGGCGCTCTCCGCAGGCGGTCGCTTCGTCGCCTTCGTGAGCAGCGCGACCAACCTCGTGCCCGACGACACCAACTTCATGCTCGATGTCTTCGTGCACGATCGCCTGACCGGCACGACGGAGCGCGTCAGCGTCGCCGCCGACGGCACCGAAGCGGACGGTCAGAGCGCGACGCCGTCGCTCTCGGCCGACGGCCGCTACGTCGCCTTCGCGAGCGCAGCGACGAACCTCGTGCCCGGCGACTCGAACGGAGCCTTCGACGTCTTCGTGCGCGACCGCGTCGCCGGCACGATCGAGCGCGTCAGCGTCGCGTCGGACGGCAGCGAGGGCAACTTCGACAGCATCTCGCCCTCGATCTCGGAGGACGGGCGCTACGTCGCGTTCGCCAGCGCCGCGTCGAACCTCGTCCCCGGCGACACCAACGGCTCGTTCGACATCTTCGTGCGCGACCGTCTCGCGCAGACGACGGTGCGCGTGAGCGTCGCGTCGGACGGCACCGAGGGCAACAGCCTGAGCCTGTCGCCGCGCATCTCGGGCGACGGCTCGGTGGTCGCGTTCCACAGCTTCGCGTCGAACCTCGTCCCGGGCGACACGAACAACGTCGCCGACGTGTTCGCGCGTCTGATGGCGACCGGCGAGACCGTGCGCGTCAGCGTCGCGACCGACGGCACGCAAGGCAACCAGCAGAGCGTCGGCGCCGCGGTGTCGGCCGACGGTCGCTTCGTCGCCTTCGACAGCGACGCCTCGACGCTCGTCCCGAACGACTTCAACGGGCGCACGGACGTGTTCGTGCACGAGCTCGCGAGCGGCATCACCGAGCGCGTCAGCGTCGGGCCGGACGGTGTCGAGGGCAACAACCGCAGCGGCTTCGTCGATCCGCCGGCGCTGTCCGCCGACGGACGTTACGTCGCGTTCACCAGCGGCGCGGACAACCTCGTGCCCGACGACACCAACAACGTCGTCGACGTGATGCTGCACGATCGCGTGACCGGCGAGACGATCCGCGTCAACGTCGCGGCCGACGGCAGCGAGGCGGACGGCCCGTCGACGCTGTGGCCGAGCGTGTCGGCGGATGCGCGGGTCGTCGCGTTCGCGAGCCTCGCGACCAACCTCGTGCCCGACGACACGAACTTCCTGCAGGACATCTTCGTCTGGGTCGACACGTGCGGCAACGGTACGCTCGACGTCGGCGAGACCTGCGACGACGGCAACCTCGAGGACGGCGACTGCTGCTCGTCGAGCTGCACGCTCGAGCCCGAGGGCAGCGCGTGTGACGACGGCAACCTCTGCACGCGCAGCGACGCGTGCGACGCGGCCGGAGCCTGCGTTGGCTCGGATCCGGTCGTCTGCGGCGCCGGCGGCACCGACGGATCCGGCCAATGCGGCTCCGCCGCGACCTGCGATCCGGCGACCGGCGAGTGCGTCGGCGGCGCGCTGCCCGACGGCAGCCCGTGCGACGACGGCGACGATTGCACCGTCGAGGACTCGTGCCTCGACGGCGTGTGCGAGCCCGGCGACCTCGACCCGTCGGCCTGCCTGACGCCGTTCCAGTGCTACGGCGCGGAGAGCAAGAAGAAGTCGAAGTCGTGGCACGCGTCCGGCAAGGTGCTGGTCGAGGACCTCTTCGAGGAGGCGCTCTACCACCTCGGCTCGACCGGCCAGATGTGCACGGCGCTCGGCGCGGCCGACGGTCAGGACGCGTCGCGCATGGTGTGCGTGCGGATGAAGCACGCCAAGACCTGGCGCAACGAGAAGCCGAAGACCGTCGAGATCGAGAACGCGTTCGAGACCGAGGTGCTCAAGATCGGCAAGCCCGTGCAGCTCTGCATGCCGACCGGCGCGCCGAACCCGCCGCTCGAGCCCGGGCTCGACAGCTTCAAGTGCTACGAGGCGTCGGAGAAGGGCGGCAAGGACCACGGCAAGGCGCACGCGTGGGGCCTGGCGAGCGCGCAGCACGCGAAGCACCACCACGGCCGGCACGACCCGAAGAAGAAGCACCACGCGAAGCACAAGAAGCCGAAGAAGCACCACGAGCGACCCGATCCGCTGGTCGTGACGCTGACCGACGAGCTCGGCACGGTGCAGGTCCGCGTCGACCGCGTGGAGATGCTGTGCAACCCGGCGAGCATCGAGGAGAGCGGCGTGCTGCACCCCTCGGCCCACCTGGTCTGCTACCGCATCGACGACAAGCACCATCACGGCCGCCACAAGCACTTCCAGCCGCGCACGGTGACCGTCGCCAACCACTTCGGCCAGGACGTGGTGGCGCTCCTGACCCGCGACCACCTCTGCGTGCCGTCGCTGGTGCTGCCTTGACCGAAGGCTCGCCGGACCCGCACGACGGCTGCGGGTCCGGCGGGCTGCTCCCGCGTCGCGTGCTGCGCCGCCGTCGCGTCAGGCGCTGGCGCGCACCGGCTCCGCGGGGAAGCGGATGTACTCGTCGAGGATGAGGCGCGCGAGCCGCTCGTCGTCCGGTCGGGCGACGATGCGGCCGCGCTTTTTCAGATCCGCGACGAAGGTGTCGAGGATGGTCGCGAGGTCGAGGTCGTCGGTGTGCTCGTCGTTGATGCGCGCCTCTTCTTCGTCGGCGAAGCACCAGGCCTTCCACGAGATCGACAGCCGGAGCTCGTCCCACGCGTAGCGCGCACGCACCTCGTCGCCGGCGCGCACGCTCCAGCGGCCGTCGGGATCGCGGTGCAGACGCGCGCCGGGCTCGATCTTCGGCAGCTCGACGTCGCGCAGCGCGAGCGGATCGATGCCGTGGAACACGGAGTCCGTGTCAAGCACAATCGCCGTGTTCCGGCGTACGGCGAGGCGCCGCGGCGGCGCGTCCGGACCGTCCGGATGGAAGGTGAACTCGCCGCCCTCGCAGTCGTGGTACCAGCTCACGCCGGTCGCGATGTGGCGTCGCCAGCGCTCGAACAGGCCCGAGTGGTGCATCGCGACCAGCAGCCACTCGGGCTCGCGCGTGCGGTTCGCGCCGCGGAACTCGGGCACGTCGGTGTGCATCGCGAGCTCCTGCCCCGGCACGAGGACGTTCAGGTAGACGATCGCCGGACGCACGACGTTGCGTCCGGTCACGTAGCGCGCCGCCTCGACGAACGCGGGCAGCTGCTGGAAGAAGGTGATCTCCGGGAACAGCGGCTGCTCGTAGGCGAAGGTGTCGCGGAAGTAGTTGGTGCGCGACGCGAGCTTCCACACCGGATCTTGCCCCGCGCGGCGCTCGAGGAAGTTGCGGAGCGCGTCGTAGCGCTGCGGGATGCCGGCGCCGAAGCCTTCCTGACGCCGGCCCTCGCCGTAGGTCGGGTATGGGGCGTGCCGCTCGACGATCTGCAGAACCTGCTCGACCTCGTGCTCCGGGAGGAGCGGGTCGAGCTCGACGTAGCGTGCGGTGGTCACCGGTCGTGCATAGGCCGCACGCCGAGCGCAGACAAGCGAACGTTCCGTACGCCCGACGTCGCGCCACGCGACGGCCGCGCGCACCACGGTAGACGGCGCGCGCGACGACGCGTCAGCGCTTCGGAAACCAGTCGAGCCCGACGAGCACGAAGTGCGTGTCGAGCCCGAAGTTCTCCGAGCCCAGGTCCGCGTTCGACACGTGGCGGAAGCGGTAGCCGAGGCTCAGCGCCAGGTCGCGCCGCAGGAAGACGTTCACGCCGACGCCGACCACCTCGTTGAACTCGAACGGTCCGCCGAGGCCGATGCCCTGCAGCCCGGTGTACATGACGCCGGCGCCGCCGTGGAAGTACGGCACCACCGTCTGCCCGCGGTCGTACGACAGCTTGAACGTCACGGGGTTGATGCCGAACTCGATCGCGTCCTGCGAGTTGTGCACGCCCGCGACCCAGCCCTCGACGACGATCTTGAGGTCGAGGTGGTGGCGCGCGAGCGGCTCGTCGATCGCGTCCCAGAGAAGCCAGCCGACGTGCCCGTAGAGCGGGACGATCTGGACGTTCTCGCGCTCGGACTGGCCGAAGCCGGTGGAGAAGCCGAACTCCTGCACGCCGCTGCGGTCGCCCGCACGCGCGCCCCCGACGCAGAGCAGGACGAGCGCCGCCGTGACGAGCGTACGCGCGAGGAAGGATCGTTGACGACGCAAGCAGGCTTCTCCGGAGCGACGTCCTTAGATGCTCCGCGAAGCCATGTCGAACGCGCGCGTCCTCACCGCGCGCGGAGAGCCACACGCCCAGCGCCGACTGGGCGCATGCGACCCGCTACGTCGTGATGCCGCCGTCGATCGAGACGATCGAGCCCGTCATGTAGCGCGCGTCGTCCGAGGCGACGTAGGCGATCAGCGACGCGATCTCGTCGGGCTCGGCGTTGCCGAGCGGCGAGCGCAGCTTCGCGAGCAGCACCGGATCGGCGCCCGGCGGCAAGACGCGGAAGTGATCCTGCAGCGGCGTCGTGATGCCGCCCGGCGCCACCGCGTTCACGCGCACGCCGCGCTTGACGTACTCGTCGGCGAGCGCGCGCGTCAGGTTCACCACCCCGCCCTTCGACGCGCAGTACGCGGCGCTGTACGGCGCGCCGCGCACGCCCGCGTTCGACGCCACGTTGACGATCACGCCGCCGCCCTCGAGCAGGTGCGGCAGCACGGCCTGCGCCATCAGGAAGGTGCCGCTGAGATTGACGGCGATGATCCGCGACCACTCCTCGAACGGCATCTCGTGCGTGTTGGCGAACTTGCCGATGCCGGCGCAGTTCACCAGCACCTGCGGGCGTCCGAGCGCCGCGACCAGCGCGTCGACCGCCGCGCGCACGGAGGCGGGATCCGCGACGTCGACCGCGAACGCCTGGGCCGTGCCGCCCGCCGCGACCGCGTCGCTCGCGGTGCGCTCCGCGCCCTCGCGGTTCACGTCGAGCGCCGCGACGCGCGCCCCCTCGCGCGCGAAGCGCAGCACGGTCGCGCGCCCGAGACCCGAGGCGGCGCCGGTGACGACGCAGACGCGGCCGGCGAAGCGGGCTTGCGACATGGCGCCGCTCCTATCCGAGGTCGCGCGCGCAGGCAACGCGTCAGTCTCCACGAGCTGCGCCACGAGCCACCGCGGCGAGGTGCGCCGGCCGCGAGCGCGCCGCGCACGGGTCGACGATGCGGGCCGCGCGCGGCGCGAAAGGCAGGTCGGACCGCGAAACCGTGTTGCCTTGCGCGCAACGCAAGCCCTATCGTGCGGCCGGCTCGAGTCCGTCCGAGCCTCGGCAACGTCGACCACGGAGTCTTTCTGAGCGCCGCGCCACCCACGATCCGCAGTCTCGGGGCCGTGTGCGTCTCGCTGGCGATCGCGCTGCTCACGGCGCGCGACGCACGCGCGGTCACGGTGTGCTCGGCCGCCGAGCTGTGCGCGCCCGCGGCGAACCCGTGCACGGTGTCGGTCACGCGCGACGTCGCCGCCGGCTGCCACCTGGACTTCGGCGCGCGCAGCGTGGTCTTGACCGGGACGCTGCAGGCGGAGACGCCGGGCGGCTCGTTCTCGGTGAGCGCCGGCGAGCTCACCCTGTCGGGCGGCCGCATCCGCTCGGTCGGACCGAGCGGCCGCGCGGGCGGCAACGTCACCGTGACCGTCGCGGGCGCATTCCGGATGCACGGCTCCGGCCCGTCCCTCGACGTGAGCGGCGCCGCCGGCGGCGGCGTCCTGCGCCTCGACGCCGGCTCGATCGAGATCCTCTCCGGCAGCGTCGAGGCGGACGGCACCGGCACCGAGTCCTGCGGCGGCGTCGTCGGCATGCGCGCCGCGAGCGGTCCGCTGCTGGTCGCGGCGCCGGTGCGCGCGACCGGCCACTTCCTGTGCGCCGGCGGCTACGTCGAGCTCGCCGGACAGGGCGTCGAGATCCGCTCGGCGCTGAACGTCAGCGGCGGCGACTTCCCGGGCGGCGTGACGCTGACCGCGGAGACCGGCGATCTCGTGCTCGCCAGCACCGCTTCGGTGCGCGCCAACGGCGAGCAGATCGACTTCGAGGACGGCGGCGACGGCGGCCCGATCGCGCTCGTCGCGGAGAGCGGGAACGTCACGCTCGCCGGCAACGTCGAGACCGACGGCGCGAGCCCCGAGGGCGAGGCGGGCAGCATCGTGATCGTCGCCGGCGGAACCGTGCAGACGACCGCGCTGCTCACCGCGCAGGGCAACGGCGGCGGCTCGAACGGCGGCTCGATCGAGATCGACGCGGCGGGCGACGTCACGCTCGGCGGCAACGTGCGCGCGACCGGCGGCAGCGCGGCGGGCGGCGGCGAGATCGACGTGCGCAGCGACGGCACGGTGACGATCGCGGCCGGCAAGACGGTGCAGGCGAGCGGCGGCTTCTTCGGCGGCGGCTCGATCACGGTGCGCGACGCCTCGAGCATCGTCAGCGCCGGCACCGTCGAGGCGCGCGGCGCCTCGGGCGGCAACGGTGGCTTCATCACCTTGGAGAGCTGCCGCGTGTCGATCGCCGGACCGCTCGACGTCACCGCCGGCAGCGGCGGGCGCGCCGGCGGCAACGCGGTCACCGCGGGCGTGGTCGACGTGACGGCGAGCGCGCGCCTGCTCGCGACGCCGTGCGACGCGCCGAACGGCGCGCCGTGCAACCTCTTCGTCACGAGCGGCGGCACGCCGACGATCGACCCGCTCGCGGTGGTGAGCCCGCTCGCCGAGGTCCGGGTCGATGCGCAGCTCGCCATCTGCTGCGGCAACTCGACCATCGAGCCCGGCGAGACCTGCGACGACGGCAACGGCGTCGGTTGCGACGGCTGCTCGCACCTCTGCCGCCTCGAGCCGACGCCCGCGTGCCCGAGCGACGGCAACGAGTGTACCGCGGATTGCGTGCCGCACCTCGGCTGCGTCTACGCGCCACGCACCGGCGAGAGCTGCAGCGACGACGGCAACGCGTGCACCAACGACGTCTGCAGCGGGACCGGCGCGTGCGTGCACCCGCCCCGCCAGTGCAACGACGGCATCGCGTGCACCGTCGACACGTGCCAGCCCGGCGTCGGCTGCGTCGCGACGCCCGACGACGAGCGCTGCGACGACGGCGAGTCCTGCACGAGCGAGATCTGCGTGCCGGGCACCGGCTGTCAATACCAGAACGCACCGAACGGAACGTCGTGCAGCGACGGCGACGTCTGCACGACCGGCGACGCGTGCGTGGACGGCTCGTGCGTGCCGCAGGGGCCGCCGCTCGAGTGCAACGACGGCGACGTCTGCACCGAGGACTCGTGCCATCCCGCGCTCGGCTGCCTGAACCAGGAGGACCCGCTCGTCTGCGGCTGCGCGGGCGCGCCGCCCGGCACGCCGTGCGTCGACGGCAACGACTGCACGCGCGGCGACGTCTGTGACGGCAGCGGCGTGTGCACGCCCGGACCGTCGTGCCCGGACGACGGCGACGCCTGCACGATGGAGAGCTGCATCGCGGGCAACGGCGTCGAGCTGTGCCTCTCGATGGACAACCAGTGCGCCATCGATTGCACCTTCCTCGCCGACGGCACGCCGTGCAGCGACGGCTCCGCGTGCACCACCGGCACCTGCCAGGCGGGGAGCTGCGTGAGCGTCCCCATCGCCTGCGGCGACGGCGACCCGTGCACCGGCGAGGACTACTGCGTCGCGGTGCTCGGCTGCCGATCCGCCCATCCGCCGCTCGAGCACCCGCTCTGCACGGCGCCGCCGGGGCCGCTCGAGCCGTTCGTCTGCTACCGGAGCAGGCCGAGCAAGGGCAGCGCGCCGTTCGGATCGCTGCCCGGCGTGCCGGTCGTCGACCGCTTCGGCGCCGGGCTGGTCGACGTCCGCAAGCCGCAGGTGCTGTGCATGCCCGCGGACGTCGCGGGCGACGCGCCCGAAGCGCCGTCGCAGCCGGACGTCCTCGCCGGCCACCAGCTACGGCTGCGCTCGGCGACGCCCAGCGCCGAGCCGCGCGTCGGCGTCGAGGTGGTGAACCGCTTCGGCGCGGTGCACGTCAATCTCAAGAAGGCGGACCGGCTCGCGGTGCCGACCGCCGTCACGACGGAGACCCCGCCGAGCGGACCGACGCCGCCCGATCCGGACCACCTCGCCTGCTACAAGGTCGCGCCGACGCCCGGCGCGCCGAAGTTCGTGCCGGTGCGCGAAGTGTCCGTGCGCGACGCCTTCGGCACGCTGACCGTCGACCTGCGCAGGCCGGTGCGTCTGTGCACACCGGCGAGCGTCGCCGGCCACGATCCGAGCGCGCCCGGACACGCGCTGCAGCTCCTCTGCTACCAGGCGAAGACCAGCTCGCGGACGCCGCGCTTCACGCGGCGCAACGGCCTGCTGTTCGGCAACGTGCTCGGCGGCGGCGCGCTCGACGCGGTGTCACTGGCCGAGGTGTGCGTGCCGTCGACGATCGTCGCGGACTGAGCTCGTCCCACCCTCGTCCGCCGAGCGCGTCGCCAGCGCGCGGTGGACGCGCCGCGACGCGGTGGCGCTGCTCCCCGGGTCGCCTATACTGCCGTCACGGCCGCCGTCCCCGCGTGCCGGTTTCGTCGTTCCTCCGCATGGAGCCGCTCGCCACCTCGATCTTCCTCACCGCCGCCGGCTTCCTCTTGCTCGCGGGCGCGCTGATGAGCCCGATGTCGCGCAAGCTCGGCGTGCCGATGCTGCTCGTCTTCCTGCTCGTCGGCATGCTCGCCGGCGAGGACGGGATCGGGGGCATCCCGTTCGACAACTACGAGACGGCGTTCCGCCTGGGCTCGCTCGCGCTCGTCCTGATCCTCTTCGACGGCGCTCTCAATACAAAAGTCAGCACGCTGCGCAGCGTGGCCGCCCCGGCGCTCGTGCTGGCGACGCTCGGCGTCGTTTTGACCGCGGCGATCACGGCGGGAGCCGGGCTGCTGCTCGGCCTGTCGCTGCCGGTCGCGGTGCTGGTCGGCTGCGTCGTGTCGTCGACGGATGCGGCGGCGGTGTTCAACGTGCTGCGCGGCGGCGGCATCCGCCTGCGCGGCAAGACCGGAGCGCTGCTCGAGGTCGAGTCCGGCATCAACGACCCGATGGCGATGATGCTGACCGTCGTCGGCACGGAGTACTTCGTCGGCGGCCCGCAGGCGGGGGAAGGGACGCTGATCTTCCTCGCGCGCCAGCTCGTGGTCGGCGCGATCGGCGGCCTCGCGATCGGCTGGCTCGGGCGCTTCGTCCTGCACCGGGCGCACCTGCCGGCCGCCGGCCTCTACCCGGTGCTCAGCGTGGCGATCGCGCTGATCGCGTTCGGGCTGCCGAGCCTCTTCGAGGGCAGCGGCCTCCTGTCGGTGTACCTCGCGGGTCTGGTGATCGGCTCCGGTGGAATGCCGTACCGCGCCGGGACGCTGCGCGTGCACGACGCGCTCGCCTGGCTCGCGCAGCTCGTGATGTTCCTCATGCTCGGGCTGCTGGTGATGCCGCAGCACCTCGTGTCGTTCGCCGACGAGGGCTTCGCCGTCGCCATCGTGCTGGTGTTCGTCGCGCGTCCGATCGCGGTGCTGCTGCTGCTCGCGCCGTTCCGGATGGAGCTCAAGGAGCGGCTGTTCACCGCCTGGGTCGGGATGCGCGGGGCGGTCCCGATCATCCTCGCGACCTATCCGGTGCTGCGCGGCGTGCCGAGTGGCGACGAGATCTTCCACGTCGTCTTCTTCATCGTGCTGCTGAACGGCCTCGTGCCGGGCGCGACGCTCGCGTGGCTCGCGCGCCGCTGGCAGCTCACCGCGCCCGCGATCACGGCACCGCCGGCGAGCGTCGAGCTGGTGTCGCTGAGCGACTACGCCGGCGAGTTCCACTGGTACTACGTCGCGCCGCCGTCCGCGGTCTGCGGCGCGCACGTGCGCGACCTGCCGCTACCGACGGATTGTGTCTTGACGCTGATCCTCCGCGGCCACGAGGTGCTCGCCCCGCGCGGCATGACCTGCCTGCAGCCCGACGACCACGTCTGCGTGTTCTCGACCAAGGAGCACAGCGCGTTCCTGAACCTGCTCTTCGGCGCGTCCGACGAATCCGACTGAGCCATGCGCGGCCGCGCGCGGCACGTCGCGTCCGGGACGGAGATCGAGCACGAGCGGTAGGTGGTCGCTCGCCGCGCCGTCGTCGCGCTCGAGTCCTGCGGCGGTACGCGCGGCGTCGTCGAGCCTGGGCACGTCGAGCGCGAAGGCGCGCGCCGCGGTCGCTTGCGAGCCGTCGTAGAGCAGCCAGTCGAGCCGTCCGGGCGAGAAGCGCGACCACGGCTGGATCCACGTGTAGGCCGCGCGGTCACCGAGGACCATGGTGTCGGCGACGGCGAGCGCGCCGCCGTCGGCCGCGAGCGCGGCGCGCAGGATCTCGAGCGGCTGCGACGAGCCGACGAGGTTGAGATCCCCGCCGACGACGCGCACGCAGTCGCCCGCTCCCGGCAAGGCGGCGGCGAGCAGCTCGTTCACCGCCCGCGCCTCGGCGCGGCGCGCGGCGTCGCGCGCGTCGGTCGAGGAGCCGCAGCACTTGAGGTGCAGCGACGTCGCGCACACCCGGCCCTTCCGCGTCTCGGCGACGCCGGCGACGACGCGCAGGTACTCGTCGCCGCGGTACGCGTCGGCGGGCGCGTCGCCGGGACGCGCGACGCGCTCCGCGAGGAGCCTTTGCCAGGGCGCGCGCGCCGCGAGCGCGACGCCCCAGCCGGCCGACGTCAGCGCCTGCCACCGCGCTTCTCCGGGCACGTGCGTGTCGAACCAGGCCGCGATCTCCTCGGCGCTCGCACCGTCCCACTCCTGCAGCAGCACGACGTCGGGTCGCAGCGCGCGCAGCACGCGCGCGAACGGCTCGGGCTCGTTGCGCGGCTTCGCGAGGTGGACGTTCCACGACACGACGCGCAGCTCGCCGTCCGCGGCGCTCGGGATCGCGACCGGCGACGCCGTGCTCGCAGATGCGTTGGGCGACGCGCTCGACGGCGTACTCGACGCCGCGTTCGGTGCCACGCTCGACGCCGCGCGCGGCGGCAGCGTCAGCTCGGCGACCTCGCTCCGCCAGGCGGGCGCACCGTCCTCGCCCTCGATGCGCGCCTGCGCCCGCACCGTTCCGCTCGCGAGCGCCGAGCTCAGCTCGGGACGTCCGCGCACCTCGCGCGCGATGCGCAGCTCGAAGTCGCGCGACGCGAACGTCGGCGCGACCACCAGGTCGAGCGCCGCGTGCCCGAGGCGTCGTGCGTTCGCGTTTGCCTCGGCCGCGTCCGACGGGCCCGCGAGCGCGCGCACCGCGACGCCCTGCCCTTCGCTCTCGCGCGGCGAGAACACGACCTCGAGCGCGGGCTCGATCGCGAGCACGAGCGGCGCGTCGGCAGCCTGCAGCGTGCGCTCCTCGGGCAGCGTCAAGCGCACGTAGAGGTAGTCGTCGTCCGCGCGCAGCGTGACGCCCGGCGGCCAGTCGTCGAAGCGGCCGTCGAGGACGACCGGCGCCGGCGCCTCGCTCGCCGCGGGTCGCGTGCAGCCGAAGAGAGCGGCCGCGACGACGAGCAGCGCGACGAGGCTCGCGCCCAGCGCGCGCGCTCGCGGCGCGCGGCGTGTGGCTTCGGCGTACGGTCGCGGGACCACGCGACGCGCTGCCGTCGCGGCGGCTTCAGCCGCCGGCGAGGATCTCCTCTGCGACGCGCTTGACGTCGGCCGCCTCGACCTTGCCCTTGTGCGTCTTCATCACGTCGCCGACGAGACGACCGACCTGCTTCGGATCGCTCACGCCGAGCGCGGCGATGCGCTCGCGCACCAGCGCGCGCAGCTCGTCCTCGCTCATCGTCTTGGGCAGGTACTGCGAGACGAAGTCGATCTCGAAGCGCAGCTTCTCGAGCGCTTCGCGGCCGCGCTCGCCGGCCTTCTCGTACTCCTCGGCCGCCTTCTGCAGCTGCTTGCGGTACGCCGCCATGACGTCGAGCAGCAGCGCGTCGTCGACCTCGCCGGAGAAGCCCTTCGCGGTGCGCCGTTCCTGCACCTTGGACTTGATCATGCGGACGACGTCGAGCGTCGCCTGGTCCTTGTCGCGCAGCGCCTGCTTGAGGCGGGCATCGAGATCCTGCTCGATCGGCATGTCGCGCTCCTAGCACGCCTCGCGGCGCGACGCTGCAGGAACGGCGCAGCGACGTTTGGAGCGACGTGGACGACGCTCGTGGGCCTCGACGTCGCCGTCCGTTTGCCCGAACGCTTCGCGCACGTCACTCTCTCGGCACGGTCGCGGGGCGCTTGGCCCCCGATCCGAAACGCGGAGGACGATGCTCACACTGCTGCGAGGGAGGCTCGGGGAGGTCTTGCGCGCGGTCGGCCCGCTGGTCGTCGTGGCGTGCGTGCTGCAGGTCGTCCTGGTCGGGGCGTCGGCCGCGGTCTTCCTGCGCTTCCTCGCGGGATCGGTGCTGGTGATCGTCGGCATGGTGCTGCTCTTCGCCGGCATCGACCTCGGCGTGCTGCCGATGGGCCGCTTCATCGGCGCGGACATGCCGCGACGCGGATCGATCGCGCTGATCGCCGGCGTCGGCGGCGCGCTCGGCTTCGCGGTCACGGTCGCGGAGCCGGACGTCCTCGTCCTCGCGCTGCAGGCCGAGCAAGCGTCCGAGGGCGCGCTGCGCGCGCAGCCGCTGATCTACCTGATCGCGCTCGGCGTCGGGCTCTTCACCGCGTTCGGTCTGCTGCGCGTCGTCTGGGGCTTCTCGATGGTGACGCTGCTGACCGTGATCTACGTGGTCATGATCGCGCTGTCGTTCGTCGCGCCCGCGGAGTTCGTGCCGCTCGCCTACGACGCGGGCAGCGTCACGACCGGCGTCCTCACCGCACCGGTGGTCCTCGCGGTGGCGATCGGCGTCAGCACGGTGCTGTCCGGGCGCTCGGCGATCTCCGACGGCTTCGGTCTCCTCGGGCTCGCGTCGGCCGGGGCGATCGTGGTCGTCTTGCTGGCCGGCTTGCTGATCGGATGAGCGGGGCGCTGACACTGAGCCAGATCGGCCGGCTGGCGTGGGACGTCGTCCTCGCGGTGCTGCCGCTCGTCGTGCTGTTCGCGACCTTCCAGGTGTTCTTCCTGAAGCTGCCCGGCCGCGAGGTGCGGCGCATCCTCACCGGAACGGCGATCGCGGCCGTGGGGCTGTTTCTCTTCCTGTTCGGCGTCAACCTCGGCTTCCTGCCGTTCGGGCGCGCGATCGGCGAGGCGGTGGGCACGCTCCCCTCGAAGTGGATGATGGGCGCGTTCGGGCTCGTGCTCGGCTTCGTCACCACGTGGGGAGAGCCCGCGGTGCGCATCCTCGCCGATCAGGTCGAGGAGGCCTCGGCGGGCTCGATCCGCAGCTCGCTCGTCCTCGCGGCGATCTGCATCGGCGTCGCCGTTGCGGTGTGCCTCGGGATGCTGCGCATCGCCTACGGCATCACGCTGCTGTACATCCTCGTCCCGAGCTACGGTCTCGTGGTCGCGATGATACGCTGGAGCCATCCGAGCTTCGTCTCGATCTCGATCGACGCGGGCGGCGTCGCGACCGGTCCGCTCGCCAACACGTTCCTGCTCGCGCTGGCGCTCGGCGCAGCGTCGACGTCGGACCACAGCAATCCTCTCGTGCACGGGCTCGGCCTGGTGGCGCTGATCGCGGTCGCACCGCTGGTGTCGGTGATGGCGCTCGGGCTGCTGGTGCGCAGAAAAGAGCCTCGGAAGGAGTCGTGAGCATGTCGGCGATGTCGCTGATCATCACCATCGTGCAGAAGGGCTGGGGCAGCACGGTGCTCGAGGCGTCGGTGAAGGCCGGCGCCCGCGGCGGCACGGTGCTGTTCGGCCGCGGGGCGGGGATCAACGAGCAGCAGCGCATCTTCGGCATGTCGATCGAGCCGGAGAAGGAGATCATCTTGACGGTGGTCTACCAGCACCAGGTCGAGACCGTCCTCGAGGAGATCGTGCGCGCCGCCGACCTGAACGCGGTCGGCAAGGGCATCGCCTTCGTCGTCCCGGTCGAGAAGGTGGTCGGCATCGCGCACTTCATGACGCGCGGGGACGACGAGGGCTGAGCGCTCCGCGCCGATCGAACGCGACGACGCGGACCGCGGCGAGGTCGTGCGTCGCGCCCGCGTCCGTTACACCGCTCGCCCGATGGACGAACACGCACACCGCATCGCGCTCGCCGCGAAGGGCTTCCTCGACGACGAGGAGGGTCTGCGCCTGCACGACCTCGCGCGCGAGCACGCGAAGCTCGGCCCCGTGGTCGAGATCGGCAGCTACTGCGGCAAGTCGTCGGTCTATCTCGGCGCCGGCGTGCGCGCCGCGGGCGGCAGGCTGGTGTGCGTCGACCACCACCGCGGCTCCGAGGAGCACCAGCCCGGCGAGGAGTACCACGATCCCGAGCTGCTCGATCCGCACACCGGACGCATGGACAGCCTGCCGGAGCTGCGCCGCACGCTGCACGCGGCGGGGCTCGAGGACGTCGCGGTGCTGATCGTCGCGTCGAGCCCGGTCGCCGCGAGCCTCGTCGCGCCGCCGCTCGGCATGGTGTTCATCGACGGCGGCCACAGCGACGCCGCGGCGCAGGCCGACTACGAGTCGTGGTCGGGGAAGGTCGCGCCGGGCGGCATCCTCGCGATCCACGATCTCTTCCCCGACCCGACGCAGGGCGGGCAGGCGCCGATCACGATCTACCGCCGCGCGCTCGCCTCGGGGCTGTTCGAGGAGCTGCCCGGCACGAAGACGCTCGGCGTCCTGCGCCGGCGCACCGACGTCTGACGCGTCCGTCCGACTGGGCTCGCTCAGCGCGTGCGCGGCGGCGCGCTCGGCGCCTCGACGGCGAGCCGGTTGCGCTCGAGCGTCCGGCGCGACCAGTGCTCGCCGATCGCCGCCGTGAACTCGGGGCGCACGAGCTTCGCGCGCGCGCGCAGATGGTCGCCCTCGTCGCGTCGCACGTAGATCCCCTCGGCGGGACCGTCGGTGAAGCGCGACGGTCCGAGCAGGCGACGTAAGCCCTCGAGGTCGAACCGTCCGCTCGCGATGCGCGGCACGAGCGCGAGCCCGAGCCGCTCGATCAGCGCGTCGCGCCGCGGCACGCTCCAGAACTCGCCGCGCGCGCGGTCGTAGACGTCGAAGGCGATGAACCAGTCCGGCAGCCGCGTGTAGCGGATCGCGTGCACCGCGTAGCACCACTCGCCGAACAGGATGAGGTCCGGCGCGAGCGCGTCCACCAGCTCGCTCGCGCGCTGGTCGAGCCACGCGAACAGGTGCTTGAACTGGGGCGCCGAACGCTCGCGCGCCACGTACGAGCCGCGGTTCTGCGCGCGCAGGCGTCCGTGTGCATCGACGGAGAGGCCGAGGTTCGCGCCGTCGATCTTCTCCTCGACCACGACCTCGCCGTCGAGCAACTCACGGGCCTCCTCGGACGACAGCACCTTGTCGTCGCGCGGCTGACCGGAGCCGAGCCAGGCGAGGTGCGGCGTGCGCGGGAAGCGGAAGAACGGCTCGCTCATCCGCCGTCCTCCGGATGGCTCTCCGAGTGCTTCTCCGCGTACTTCCGCGCGATCTCGTCCGCGCACAGGAAGTGGATCACGACGCCGAGCTTCGCGAGCGCGTCGCGCCAGCCCCACCACTTGCTGTCGAAGGACTGCAGGATCGGCGGGTGCTCGGGATCGGCCGCGGCGACGGCGAGGAACTTGCGGTCGGAAGGATCGTAGACCGTGCCGTCGTCGGGCTCGGGAAGCTCGAGGTAGCGCTCCT
Organism: Candidatus Binatia bacterium; assembly: GCA_036563615.1. NCBI lineage: Bacteria > Candidatus Binatota > Binatia (SeqCode) > Binatia bacterium. The sequence continues at coordinate 221,060 of DATCMB010000006.1, read as the reverse complement.
CGTCGCCGGCGAGCCTGGTGATCCGCACGCGCGTCACCGCCCGCTCGTTCCACTCGTGCGTCAAGAGCCACTTGTAAAAGGCGGTGCCGGGTCCGGGTGCGGCGCCGTCGAGGTTCGCGCCGTACTCGCGGAGGATCCGTCGTCCGCTGTCGAGGAACACGTGCCCCGAGGCCATCACCGCGGCGAGCGCGCTCGCGCTGCGCGCCGCGCACTCCGCCGACACGGCGGGATTCGCGCCGTTCGCCGTCATGAGCACGTTGGTGTCGACGACGCAGCGAAGCGGCAGCTCGTTCACTCGGTCGCTTCCGACATCCGCCGCGCCTGCGCCTCGCTGCGCGCGACCAGGTCGGCCATCTCGTCGCCGAAGAAGCCCGGCGGCCAGTTGCGGATGTTGCCGTACGGGTCGACGTCGAGCTCCTCGAGCCGCGCGCCCGACACGTCGCCGTGGATGAAGTAGAGCGCGGCGTCGTCGTGCGCGATCTCCTGCTCGGCGATGCGACGCTGCAGCCGGCGCAGGAAGTGCTCCGAGTGGCTCTCGATCACGAACTGGCAGTCGCGGCGGGCGCCGCTCTCGCGCGCGCGGATCGCGTCGACGAACAGGTCCGCGAGGTCGGCCTGCACGCGCGGGTGCAGGTGCACCTCCGGCTGCTCGAAGAGCACGATCGAGCGACGCGGCACGTAGAAGCACTCGACGATCACCGGCAGGATCTGGCTCACGCCGAAGCCGACGTCGGTGAGCTTGACGTGCGGCAGCCCCGGGCTCGTCTGCACGAGCACGTCGTACTCGTTGCGCCGCTCGCCGAGCGGCTCGATGCGGAAGTCGTGGATCAGCCCCATCGCGCGCAGCCGCTCGGCGACCAGCACGGGAAGCCTCTTCGCCTCCTGCCCGTCCTTCCAGGTGAAGGAGCGCTCGCTCGCCGCGAGGATCGCCTCGATCGCCCGCTCGCCGCGCGTGCCGACGTGCTCGGGCGCCTCGCCCGACCACAGGTAGAGCCGCTTCGGGTACTCGCGCAGCGGCCCGACGTAGAAGATGCTCTTCAGAAGGCGCTCGAGCTCGAGCACGAAGTCCGCGGCGAAGGTCGCGTTCTGGAAGTACGCCGCGACCTCGTCGGGGAAGCCGTAGAAGCGAAGCGGCGCCGGCAGCGCGCCCTCGCGTCCTCGACGGCGCGCGAGCGGGTAGCGCGACGACGGCGAGCCGAGCTCGTACTCCGGACGCTCGCGCGAACCGCCTCCACCGGCCTCGCGCCGCCGCTCGAGCGAGAGATCCAGCTCGAGCAGGCCATCGCGGCGCAGCTCGTAGGCGAACGACTCGACGCGCGGCTGACGTCGCTCGTCGGCGCCGATGCGCGCGCGAAAGGAAAGCTGATTGCCCGCGTACACCCGATCCGACAGCGGATCGCGCACCTCGAGCAACGACGCGAGCGTCCAGTCGAGGGCAAGCTCGAGCGGCTGCTCGACGTCGCGCCCGTGCACCGCCTCCTCGAACGTTCCGACGTCGACCAGCGAGCGCGCGTCGCCCAAGTGCAGCGCGCGCTGGCGATCCGCGGACTCGGCGGTCTGCTTCAGCAGCAGCAGGAGCTGCGGGATGCTCGTCTTGCCGGCGCTGTTGGTGCCGAACAGGACGGTCAGCGGCGCGAAGCGGATGTCGCCCGAGTCACGCCACGCCTTGAAGTTCCTGAGCCGCAGCCGGGTCAGCACGCTGGCTCATCGGAAGCAGAATCGCCGCGGGATTTCGAGCGCGCGCGGCGGCGCCACCCGGGCGGGCGGAGCGAAGGCCAGCTCGCGCGTCAGCCGAACGCCGGATCGCCGTCGTCGCCGTGCACGGCGCTCGCGACCTCCGCGTGCTCGCCGACGCCCGGCCGCTCGACGCCCGGGCGATCGACGCGCGGACGCTCGACGCTCGGACGCGGCGCGGGCAGCGGCTCGACCACGCCCAGGTCGTCGCCCGCGAGGTCGCGGAAAAAGGTGCGCGTCGCGCCCTCGCCGGCGAGCGCGTCGTGCGCGAGCAGCACGGTCGCCGCGGTCCACGTCGTCTGCTCGCCCTCGGGGTAGAGGATGCGGTCGGGGTGCGTCGTGCCCGTCCAGTAGCCGCCCTCCTCCGTGCGCAGCGCGCTCATCCAGGAGACGATCTGGCGCGCGCGCACCGTCAAGCCAACGGCGTCGAGCGCGAGCGCCAGCTCGCAGCTCTCGGCGACCGTGTACCAGGGACGGTCCTTGACGCAGCGGCAGCCGACGCCCTCCTCGATGAAGGCCGCGTTCTGCTCGGCGTTCAGCAGGTGCTCGCGGCCCGCGCGCCCGCGCAGCGCGCCGCCGAGGACCGGGTAGTACCAGTCCATCGAGTGCCGTCCCTGCGGCTCGGGCAGATCCGGACGCTCGAAGCGCTCGCGGTTCCAGCGCAACAGACGCGCGACCGCTTCGCGCGCGCGACGCCACGCCGGACGGTCGTGCTGCAGACGCTCGGCGATGCGCACCGCGCACACCAGGCTACCGTGGATCGACGACGTGCCGGTGAGCAGCGGCGCGCGCCACGGACGTCCCTGCGGATCGAGCGCCCACGCGATGCCGCCGCACGGCTCCTGCATGCGGACGACGAAGTCGATCGCGCCGTCGAGCGTCGGCCACATCTCGGCGAGGAAGTCGACGTCCTGCCGCGCGAGGTAGAGGTGCCAGAGGCCGGTCGCGAGGTACGCCGCGTGGTTGGTCTCACGCGTCGCGTTGCTCACCATCTCGCCCCGCCACTCGGCGGGCCACGAGCCGTCCTCGTTCTGCGTGCGCGCGAGGAAGCGGAACGCGGCGATCGCCTCCTCGTACCGGCCGGCGACCGTCAAGCCCATCGCCGCGTGCACGAGGTCCCACGGATCGGTCTTGCCGTCGCGGCACCAGGGGATCTCGCCGCTCGGCCGCTGCTGCGATGCGATCCACGCGCCGGTCTGCTCGATCTCGGCTTGCGTCAGCGGACCCCGGCTCGACCTACGCTTCACGGCTCGGCGCATGCGCGTCATCCTTTGACGGCGTAGAGCACGAGGCTCTTGCCGATCAGCGGGTTGAGGGCCGCTTCCAGAAGCCGCGTGATGCGCGGACGCTGCATCAGGTCCCAGACGAGGAAGCGGTGGTACAGCGCGACCGGCAGCGCATCCTGCCGATCGACGCCCACGAGGCACTTGAGCCACCAGAACGGCGAGTGCAGCGCGTGGGCAAAGTGGCGCGCGACGACTCGGTAGCCGCAGCGCTCGAGAAGGCGCTCGAGCGTCGAGCGCAGGTAGATGCGGACGTGTCCGCCCGGCGTGTTGCGGTAGCGGCGCGACAGCGCCCAGCACACCGCCTCGGGCAGCGTGCGCGGCACCGACACGGCGAGCACGCCGCCCGGACGCAGCACGCGCGTCACCTCGCGCAGCGCGCGCTCGTCGTCCTCGAGGTGCTCGAGCACCTCGGAGAGGATCACGCAGTCGAACGCGCCATTGGCGAACGGCAGGTCGTAGATCGTGCCCTGCATCGCCGCCCACGGGCCCGCGCTGGGCGACGACCCGCCGGCCTCCGGCGGCAGCGCATCGAGCTCGCGCAGCGAGGCCGCGGTCTCGTCGACCTCCTTGCGGCCGCGGTCGAGCGCGATCGCGGCGACGCCGTCGAGCGCACGCGTCGCCCGGATGTGACGCCCGCCGCCGCAGCCGACGTCGAGAACCCGGCTGCCCGGCCGGAGCGGCAAGCGTTCGAGCTCGACGGTCAGCATCGAGCGGCCGCTCGCTCCTGCATCGCCTCGCGATACGACTCGACCGTGCGCTCCGCCGCACGGCGCCAGGTGAACAACGACGTGACCCGGGCGCGCCCCGCCTCGCCCATCGCGCGGCGGCGCTCCGGCGCGGCGTCGAGCAGCTCGCCGATCGCGCGCGCGAGCGCCTCCGCCGAGCCCGGCTCGACGAGCACGCCGGCGCGGCCGTCGCGGCCGATCACCTCGGGCAGCGCGCCGGCGGTCGTCGACACGACCGGAACCTCGCACGCCATCGCCTCGCCCGCCGGGAAGCCGAAGCCCTCGTAGAGCGAGGGCACGACGGCGATCGTCGACTCGGCGTACCTGCGCGCGATGTCCTCCGCCTCGACCCGCCCGGTGAAGTGCACGACCTCCTTGAGGCCGAGCCGCTCGACCTGGGCGCTGGTCTGCGAGCGCACGCCGGGTTGCCCGATGACCGTCAGCTCGAGCGTCGGACGCGTCTTGCGCAGCTCGGCGAGCGCATCGAGCAGGAATGAGAAGCCCTTGAGCGGCGAGTCGGCGGAGAGCGTCGTGATCAGGCGGTCGGGACGGCGCTCGATGCCGGGCAGCGGCTGGAAGACGTCGAGGTTGATGCCGTTGCCGACGACGCGCAGCCGGTCGGCGCGGATGCCGTACTCGGTCTGCAGGTCGCGCGCCGACGCCTCGGACACCGTGAGCACGCGGTCGAGCCGTCGCGACACGCGCTGCTGCACGGGCAGGAAGCTGTACCAGCGCTTGAGCCCGTAGCGCTTGAGCGGCGTCTTCGCGGCGCGCAGCGCGATGCGGAAGTCCATCGTCACCGGGTGGTGGATGGTCGCGACCACCGGCAGGCAGTTCTTCACGCGCAGCAGGCCCGGTCCGAGCGACTGGTTGTCGTGCACGATGTCGTAGTGCCGCTCGAGCGACTCGCGCCGGAAGCGGCGCGCCACGCGGCGCGAGAAGGTCAGCGGCTCCGGGAAGCCGCCGAGCGCGGTGCGCGCGTACTCCGAGAGGTTGATCGGGTCACGCAGCTCGCGCAGCGACGGGCGTCGCAGCAGCGCCGCCTCGTTCCAGAGGTCGAGGCTCGGCACCTTGACCAGGCGGACGCCGTCGGGGACCTCGGGGTACGGGGGTCCGCTCCACACGTCGACCTGGTGACCGAGCGCGGCGAGCTCGCGGCTGAGGAGCTTGACGTAGACGCCTTGCCCACCCGAGCGCGGGTTGCCTCGGTAGGTGAGCAGACAAATCCGCAGCGGCTTCTCCCCGGCCAATCGAGCACCCAAACTTTGAATTTGGAAGCGACGTCTGACCGGGCGTCGACGGTTGGCCCGTTTCCCGCCGCGGTCTGTGGTCATACGGCTTGGCGGGGGCCTTTGCAACAAAGCTCCGGCGCGCCGCGAGGCGCGAGACGCGCCCACGGACCGCGCCCCGCACGCGCCGGCACGCGCCTTGACAGCGACCGCGCCGCCGCGGGACGGTGCGGCGATGCAGCGACCGCCGCGCCGCACGCTGGGTCGCGACGACCTGGTGCTGTCCGCCGGCACGATCCCGAACGCGACCTTCCGCGAGCGCGTCGCGGCGGCGCGCGCGGGCGGCTTCGCCGCCATCTCGGTGCGCGTCCGCGACGTCGTCCGCGCCCGCGAGCAGGAAGGGCTTACGGACGACGACCTGCGCGCGCTGCTCGACGAGCACGGGCTCGTGGTCGCCGAGATGGAGGCGCTCGGCGACTGGCGACCGGGCGCGCAGCTCGGACGGCGTCAGGTGCGCGCTGACGAGATGCTCGCCCTCGCGCAGGCGCTCGGCGCGCGCTCGATCAGCGTCGTCGATGGCCCCGGTGAGCCGCTGCCCGTCGAGGCGGCGGCGGCAGCGTTCGCCGCGCTCTGCGACCGCGCGGCGGCGCTCGATCTCCTGCTCCACCTCGAGTTCTGGCCGGGCTCGCGCGTCGACCTCGCGACCGCGGCGCGGATCGTCGAAGCCGCCGACCGCCCGAACGGCGGCATTCTGGTCGACGCCTGGCACCTCGCGCGCACCGCCGGCGGCCGCGAGCTGCTGCGCACCGTCCCCGGAGGTCGGATCCTCGCGCTGCAGCTCTGCGACTCGCCGCTCGTCGACGGCCCGGAGCCGGACTACATGAGCGCGACGCTCGAGCGCCGGCTGCTGCCGGGCGAGGGCGAGCTCGACCTGGTCGGTCTCCTGCGCGAGCTCGACGCGGCGGGCTGCGCGGCGCCGATCAGCGTCGAGGTGTGGTCGAAGGAGCTCGCGGCGCGGCCACCGCTCGAGGTGGCGCGGCGCGCGGGCGACGCGATGTGCGCCGTACTCGCGCGGGCGCGCGGCGACGCGGCCGCGGAGCCGCGAGGAGGCTCGTCGGCATGAAGGGACTCGCAGGACGCACGGTGATCGTCACCGGGGGCGCGAGCGGCATCGGCCGCGCCGCCGCCGAGCGCCTCGCGAGCGAGGGGGCCGCGGTCGCGATCGTCGACCGCAACCTCGAGCTCGCGCGCGAGGTGGAGCGGGTGTTGCGCGCGAGCGGCGCGCGTGCGCTCGCGATCGCCGCCGACGTGAGCCGCGAGGACGAGGTGCGCGCCGCGATCGAGCGCACGGCGGCGGAGCTCGGCGGCGTCGGCGGGCTCGTCACCAGCGCGGGCGTCTTCCTGCCGGACGACCTGCGGCCGGTCGCCGAGGTCGCCCTCGAGACCTTCCAGCAGACGCTCGCGGTGAACCTCATCGGGACCTTCCTCTTCGTCAAGCATGCGCTGCCGCACCTTCTACGCGCCCCGCGAGGTCCGCACGGGACGCGCGGCGCGATCGTCACCGTCGCGTCGACCGCCGGGCTCCGCGGGCACGGCTTCGGCTCCGGCTACACGGCGAGCAAGGGCGGCGTCGTCGCGCTGACCCGCCTCGTCGCCTTCCAGTACGGCGAGCAAGGCGTGCGCGCGAACTGCGTCTGCCCGGGGCTCACGCGGACGCCGATGGTGGGCGGCGCCTACGACGACCCGGAGAGCGCCCGCCGGGCGACGCGCGGCATCCCGCTGCGGCGCATCGCCGAGCCGCACGAGATCGGCGACCTCGCCTGCCACCTGCTGAGCGATGACGCGTCGTACGTGAACGGTCAGGTGATCGCCGCCGACGGCGGCGCGACCGTCGTCTGACGCGCGCGGCCGGGACGATCGCGCTCGCCACCCTCGCCTGACGCGCGCGGCCGGACGCTCTCGCGCGCCGCCGGCGTCCGGCGGACGCGTCCCGCCGCTCGCCCTTTGCGCCTGCCGATGCGCGTGCCGACGCGTCCGCGCGGGGCGTGATCCCAACCGTGTGCTTGTCGCGCGAACCCGCGCGAAACCTGGACGAAAGCCCGCTCGCCCACCCTTGAAGGACCTCCGAGCGGACTTATCTCGAAAGCGAAACGAACGAACGAAGCGAAGAGGGGGCTATCCCCGGAAAGGAGAGAGGGTGATGGCAATCAGGGATCTCGTGCACTGGCGTCCGGGACGCAAGAACGTGCCGGTCCGTCGCGACGTCGACTCGCCGTTCGCAGCGCTTCAGCGCGACATCAACGAGCTCTTCGAACGGTTCTTCGACGGCTTCGGGCTCGAGCCGTTCGACTGGACGCACGACCTCGGTAGCTTCCGGCCGCGTCTCGACGTGTCGGAGACCGACACCGAGATCCAGGTTTCCGCCGAGCTTCCGGGCGTGGACGAGAAGGACATCGAGGTGTCGCTGAGCGACGACGTCCTGACCATCAAGGGTGAGCGTCGCGAGGAGAAGGAGGAGAAGGAGAAGGACTACTACCGTCGCGAGCAGTCCTACGGCTCCTTCCACCGCTCCATCCCGCTGCCGCGGGGCATCGACCCGGACAAGGTGCAGGCGTCGTTCAAGCGTGGCGTCCTCACCGTCACGCTGCCCAAGACGGCGGCGAGCCAGCGGAAGAAGATCGCCGTCAACGCTGCTTGACGCGCGGGGCACGTCGGCGCGGGTGCGAGAGCGCGGGCCACGGACGGCCCGCGCGGGCTCGCCCCGCGCCGACTCGTATCCGCGCTTATGGGCAACGTTAGACAACTACACGTCACCACGCGGCGTCGTGGGATGACTTCCCGGCGATGAATTGCAATTATGATCGCAATCGCTAGTGGGGAGATTCCCTCATGCAAACGCCGCGCTTTCGTCCTTGGTCGTCGGTCGGAAAAAAGCTGCTCAACGGGCTGACCGGCGTCCTGCTGTTGCTCTTCATCGTCGCGCACCTGGCCGGCAACTTGACGATCTTCGCCGGTAAGGACGCGCTCAACGCCTACGCCGCAACGACCCACAGCCTCGGCGGTCTGCTGATCGTCATCGAGCTCGGGCTCGCCGCGGTGTTCATCCTGCACGCGGTGAGCGCGATCACCGTGTGGCGCGACAACCAGCGCGCCCGCGACACCCGCTATACCGTGTCGCGCAGCAAGGGCGCGGCGAGCAAGCAGACCATCGCGTCGCGGACCATGATCTGGACGGGCCTCGTGCTGCTCGTCTTCCTGATCATCCACCTCTGGCAGTTCCGCTTCGGTCCGGGCGAGGCGCAGGGCTACGTCGCCGATCTGAACGGGCAGCGGGTCTGGGACCTACACCGCATCGTGGTCGAGACCTTCAAGCAGCCGTTCTGGGTCGCGTTCTACATGGCCGTGATGGCGCTGCTCGGCTTTCACCTGCGGCACGGCTTCTGGAGCGCGTTCCAGTCGATCGGCGCGCTCGGCCCGCGCGTGCGTCCGCTCGCGTTCTCGGTCGGCCTGGTGTTCGCGATCGTGATCGCGGTGGGCTTCTTCGTCCTGCCGCTCTACGTTTACCTCTTCACGCCCCTCCCGACGGCGGGCGTCGCGTCGGTGCAGCCATGAACGCTCCCGCGATCGGTCAAATCGAAGTTCGTGACGGGACGCTCGACTCGAAGGTCCCGGGTGGCGACATCCAGACGAAGTGGGATCGCCACCGCTTCGAGATGAAGCTCGTCAACCCGGCGAACAAGCGGAAGTACACCATCATCGTCGTCGGGACGGGCCTCGCCGGCAGCTCCGCCGCCGCGTCGCTCGCGGAGCTCGGCTACAACGTCCTCAACTTCTGCATCCACGACAGCCCGCGCCGCGCGCACTCGGTCGCCGCGCAGGGCGGCATCAACGCCGCGAAGAACTACAAGAACGACGGCGACAGCGTCTGGCGCCTGTTCTACGACACCGTCAAGGGCGGCGACTTCCGCGCGCGCGAGGCCAACGTCTACCGCCTCGCGCAGCTGTCGGTGAACATCATCGACCAGTGCGTCGCGCAGGGCGTACCGTTCGCGCGCGAGTACGGCGGTCTGCTCGACAACCGCTCGTTCGGCGGCGCGCAGGTGTCGCGTACGTTCTACGCGCGCGGCCAGACGGGTCAGCAGCTCCTGCTCGGCTGCTACGGCGCGCTGATGCGCCAGGTGAACGCGGGACGCGTCAAGCTCTTCCCGCGCCGCGAGATGCTCGACCTCGTCCTGGTCGACGGCCACGCGCGCGGCATCATCACGCGCAACCTGGTCGACGGGAAGATCGAGCGCTGGGCCGCGGACGCGGTGGTGGTCGCGACCGGCGGCTACTCGACGGTCTACTACCTGTCGACCAACGCGGTGAACTCCAACGCGACCGCGATCTGGCGCTGCCACAAGCGCGGCGCGTACTTCGCGAATCCGTCGTTCATGCAGATCCACCCGACCTGCATCCCGCAGGTCGCGGAGTGGCAGTCGAAGCTCACGCTGATGAGCGAGAGCCTGCGCAACGACGGCCGCATCTGGGTGCCGAAGAAGAAGGGCGACACGCGGCCGCCCAACCAGATCCCGGAGTCGGAGCGCGACTACTTCCTCGAGCGGCAGTACCCGGCGTTCGGCAACCTCGTGCCGCGCGACGTCGCCTCACGCGCGGCGAAGCGCATGTGCGACGAGGGCTACGGCGTCGGTCCCACCGGTCGCGCCGTCTACCTCGACTTCGCGGAGGCGCTGCAGCGGCTCGGTCGCGAGGGCATCGCGGACCGCTACGGCAACCTGTTCGCGATGTACCACGAGATCACCAACGAGGATCCGTACGAGGTCCCGATGCGCATCTACCCGGCGCCGCACTACACGATGGGCGGCCTCTGGGTGGACTACAACCTGATGACCACGATCCCCGGTCTGCACGCGATCGGCGAGGCGAACTTCTCCGATCACGGCGCGAACCGGCTCGGCGCGTCGGCGCTCATGCAGGGCCTCGCCGACGGCTACTTCATCCTGCCCTACACGATCGGCAACTACCTCGCGGGTCAGCAGCCCGGGAAGGTCAGCACCGACCACCCGGCGTTCGCCGAGGCCGAGGAGGGCGTGCGCGCGCGGGTGAAGAAGCTCCTCTCCCTCAAGGGCAAGAAGACGGCGCGCGAGCTCCACTGGCAGCTCGGACGCCTCCTCTGGGACCACGTCGGCATGGAGCGCAGCGCGAGCGGCCTCGCCACGACGATCGAGAAGGTCCGCGAGCTGCGCGAGGAGTTCTGGGAGAACGTCCAGCTCGAAGGGGGCGAGGACATCAACCAGGTGCTCGAGCAGGCGGGCCGCGTCGCCGACTACTTCGAGCTCGCCGAGCTCATCGCGATCGACGCGCTGGCGCGCGACGAGAGCTGCGGCTGCCACCTGCGCGTCGAGCACCAGTCCCCGGAGGGCGAGCCGATCCGCGACGACGAGCGCTACGCGTACGTCGCGGCCTGGGAGTACACGGGCGACCTCGGCAAGCCGCGGCTGCACCGTGAGCCGCTCAAATTCGAGAACGTCCACCTGGCTGTACGGAACTACAAATGAGCGCGCAGAACGGACAGGGAACGCGGTCGTACAAGCTCAAGATCTGGCGGCAGCCGAACGGCTCCGCCGCCGGCAAGCTCGTCGACTACGAGATCTCGGGGATCGATCCGAACATGTCGTTCCTCGAGATGATGGATCAGCTCAACGAGCACCTGCTCAAGAAGGGCCAGGAGCCGATCGCGATCGAGAGCGACTGCCGCGAGGGCATCTGCGGCACCTGCGGCGTGGTCATCGACGGTCGCGCGCACGGGCCGGTGCCGAACATCACCACCTGCTCGCTGCGCATGCGTGAGTTCCCGGACGGGGCGACCATCGTGGTCGAGCCGTTCCGCGCGCGCTCGTTCCCGGTCATCAAGGACCTGATCGTCGACCGCTCGGCGTTCGACCGCATCATCCAGCGCGGCGGCTACGTCTCGGTGAACGCCGGCTCGGCGCCCGAGGCGAACTCGATCCCGGTGCCGCGCCACGTGCAGGAGGCCGCGATGGACTCGGCCGCCTGCATCGCCTGCGGCGCCTGCGTCGCGGCCTGCCCGAACGCGGCGGCGCACCTGTTCGTCGGCGCCAAGGTGCGTCACCTCGCGCTGCTGCCGCAGGGCCACCCCGAGCGGACCCAGCGCGTCCTTGCCATGGTGCAGCAGATGGACGAGGAAGGCTTCGGCGACTGCTCGAACCACGGCGAGTGCGAGGCGGCGTGTCCCAAGTCGATCTCGATCGAGAACATCGCGGCGCTGCGGCGCGAGTACCTGCGGGCGGCGCTCCAGAATCAGGACTAGTCCGCCAGGCGCGCGCGCTCCACACCACCTTCCGCGGCGCGTGGTGGCTGCCCGGACCGCACCTGCAGACGGTGTGGGGGCAGTTCACGCGCCCGCGCACGCTGGTGTCGTTCGAGCGCGAGATCCTCGCCGCTCCCGACGGCGATCAGCTCGTGCTCGACCACGTCGACGGCCCGCCCGGGTCGCCGCGCTTCGTCCTGCTGCACGGCCTCGAGGGCAGCTCGTACTCGGTCTACGCGCAGGGGATGATGATGCTCGCGCGCGCGGCCGGGCTGCGCGGCACCGTGCTGAACTTCCGGTCGTGCGCGCGCGACCCGCGTGACGTCACGCGCTGGCTGCCGAACGATCGTCCGCGGCTCTACCACTCGGGCGAGACCAGCGACTTCGACCACGTCGTGCGCGAGCTCGCGCGCCGCGAGCCCGAGACGCCGATCGTCGCGGCCGGCGTGTCGCTCGGCGGCAACGTGCTGCTCAAGTGGCTCGGCGAGAATCCGGAGCAGCGTCTGGTGTGCGCCGCGGCGACCGTGTCCGTGCCGTACGACCTCTCGGCCGGCGCGCGCCACCTGGCGTGCCGGATCGGACGGCTCTACACGCGGCACTTCCTGCCGACGCTGTATGCCAAGATCGCCGGGCTCGCGCGCCGCTTCCCCGAGGTCGCGGAGCGCGTCGACCTCGAGCGCGCGCGCCGCGCGCGCGACTTCGAGCCCTTCGACGACGCGGCGACGGCGCCGCTGCACGGCTTTGCCGGCGCCGCCGATTACTACGGGCGCTCGAGCTCGCTGCGCTACCTCGACCGCATCACGACGCCGACCCTGTGCATCAGCGCGCAGGACGATCCGTTCCTGCCGAGCCGCGTGCTCGACGACGTTCGCGACGCGGCGTCGCCGGCGGTCGAGCTGGTGGTGACGCCGCGCGGCGGGCACTGCGGGTTCGTCGCCGGGCGCCACCCGCGGCGGCCGGGCTACTGGGCCGAGGAGCTGGTCGTGCGCTGGCTCGCGGAGCACTGCGGACGCGGCGACGGCCGCTGACGGCGGCGACCCGCCGAGCCGGTCGCGCTGCCGCGGAACGGATGACGCGACCGCAGACGGCGGTCGCATGGACGCTCCTGCGGCGGACGCTCGCGCCACCGGCGCTCGTGCCTCGGACGCGGCGCCACGGACGCTCTCACCTTGGAGGCCGCGCCCCCAACGCCGTACCGCGCCCTGCCCCCTGCGCGTCGCGACGAAGATCCGGACCGGGCGGGCTTTCGACCTTTCGCCCCGATCTCCTTGCCGCGGCTCGGTCCGCACGCCAGCGTGGAGGGCCGTGACCAGCGAGCCCGCCACCCTCGTCCGTGGCGCGCGCGAGAGCGCGCCGGCCACGACCGCCGCCCGCGCCGGCTCCGCCGCCGCGCCGGAGCGCCTGTCGGTCGCGCGCAAGCTGCTCTACGGCGCGGGCGAGCTGCCGGTCGGCGCGCGCCTCGCGTCGCTCAGCGTGGTGCTGTTTCCGTTCTACACCGACGTCGCGCTGCTGCCGCCCGCGATGGTCGGTGCCGCGCTCGCGCTCGGTCGCGTGTGGGACGGCATCAACGACCCGATCACCGGCTGGCTGTCGGACCGCACGCGCACGCGCTTCGGCCGGCGCCGACCGTACATGGCGGCGATGATCGTGCCGCTCGCGATCTGCTTCGCGGCGCTGTGGATGCCGCCCGCGGGCACGCCGCGCGAGGTGTTCGTCTACCTGGTCGGCGCGCTCTTCCTGTTCGACATCTTCTTCGGCTTCTACACCACGCCCTACCTCGCGCTCGGCGCGGAGCTCAGCACCGACTACGGCGAGCGCGCGCGCGTCGTGACGGTGCGCGCCGTGTTCCACAACCTCGGTCTGCTGCTCGGGGGCGGCGGCTTCCTCGCGCTCGCGGCCGCGCTCGGCAGCGGACGCGAAGGCTACGCGACGGCCGGCATCGCGCTCGCCGCGCTGATGCTCGTCGCGGGCGTGGTCGCGTTTCTCGGCACGCGCGAGCCGCCGCCGCCCGCGCAGCTGGAGAGCGCGAGCCTGCGCGCGCTGCTCGCCGACCTGCGTGCGACGCTGCGCTTGCGCTCGTTCCGCATCGTGCTCGCCGGAACCGCGCTCGCGGTCTGCGGCTCGTCGATCAACCAGGCGTTCTCGCTCTACGTCTTCCGCGACGCGTTCGGCATGCCGCGCGAGGCCGGGCTCGTCGTGGCCCTCTACCTGCTCGCGGCGACGGTGAGCTTCCCGTTCTGGGGTGCCGCGGCCGCGCGCTTCGGCAAGAACCTGTCGTTCGCGGCGTGCCTCGTGTGGAGCGTGCTGAGCCTGTGCGTCTCGCCGCTGGTCAACCCGAGCTGGCCGATCGCGGCGATGTTCGCGTTCATCGTCCTCGCCGGGCTCGGCGTCGGCGGCTACGTGCTGCCGCTCGCGATCGTCGCCGACGTGTTCGACGAGGACGAGCTCGACTCGGGACGCCGCCGCGAGGGAGCGTTCTTCGGCGTGTGGACGCTCACCATGAAGCTCGCCGGTGCGGTGGGCATCGCGCTCGCCGGCGTGCTGCTGCCCTACCTCGGCTACGTGCCCGGCCAGGAGCAGCAGTCCGCGGAGACCGTGCTGCTGCTCAAGCTCGCGTGGGGTCCGCTGCCGGCGCTGTTCTTCGTCGCGACGCTGCTCGTCGTGCGGAAGTTCCCGCTGTCGCGCGAGCGGCACGAAGAGATCCGCGCGGCGCTCGCGGCGCGAGCGCCGCGCAAAGGCTGAAGCTGCGTTCCCGGGCACGCGCGTCGCGCGCGACCGGGCTCTGCAAGGCCGTCCCCAAAGAGTTGCTTGTCGCTTGCAGGACAGACGGATGGCGTCTCTTCGAATTCGTCCCGTGGCTGCCCTGGGCGCAGTGGTGTCGCTCGCGACGGCAGCGTCGGCCGCGGAGGATCTCGTCTGCATCCGGCAGCGCGGCAAGGCACGCAACCTCGTCGTGCGCGCCGACCGCTGTCGCCCGACCGAGATCCAGCTCGGCTCCTTCACCGCGCTGCAGAAGCTGCTCGCCGCCCTCGAGCTCGCGGACGAGGGCAAGACCCTGCGCCTGAGCAGCGTCAACCTGCAGGTGGTGAGCGGCAGCGGCTCCACGCCGGCCCGACCAACGGCACCGGCAACGTGATCATCGGCTACAACGAGCAGAGCGACGAGCTGCCCAACGGTTCGCACAACCTCGTCCTCGGCTCGTACGACGAGTACACGAGCTACGGCGCGATCGTGTCGGGGCGCTTCAACGAGGTGACCGCCCCACACGCCGCGGCGATCGGCTCGTGGGGAAGCGACGTGCGTGGAGCGCACTCGGTCGTCGTCGGCGGCACCAACAACGACGCGCGCGGCGAAGGCGCGGCGATCGTCGGCGTTGAGGACAACCGCGTGCCCGGCCGCTGGGCCGTGGTCGTCGGAGGGGAGGACAACCATGCCGCCGGCCAGGGATCGACGGTGTGCGGCGGCAAGCACGACGACGCGTACGGCGCAGACTCCTCGATCGGGGGAGGCTTCGGGAACATGGCAATGGCCGGCGTCTCCGTGGTGAGCGGCGGCGTCGACCGCGTGGCCGAGCACGACGGGCAGTGGGTCGCCGGAGGCCTGTCGCAGCCCAACGGATCCGACGGCCCGCGCCACGTTCCGCGTGGGCTGCAGCGGGCGCCCCGCGCTGGAGGCGCCCGCTGCGGTCAGCGCGTCAAGCGCAACGTTTCACTGCGACTGTGCGGACTGTGCGATCTTGGCCCACGTATCGCGCAGCGTGACGATGCGGTTGAACACCGTCCGCTCGGGCGTCGTGTCGGGGTCGACCGCGAAGTAGCCGAGACGCTCGAACTGGAAGCGGCTGCCGACGGGCGCCGCCGCAGCCGACGGCTCGGCAAACGCGCTCTCGACGACCTCGAGCGAGTTCGGGTTCAGATCGTCGAGGAACGAGCCCGCCTCCTCCGGCTTCTCGCTGCGGAACAGGCGGTCGTAGAGCCGCACCTCGACCGGCACCGCGTGCGCCGCCGACAGCCAGTGGATCGTGCCCTTCACCTTGCGTGAAGCGCCCGGCAGACCGCTCCTGGTCTCGGGATCGATCGTGCAGCGCACCTCGGTGACCTCGCCGGTCGCGGGGTCCTTCACGACGCCCGTGCACTTGACGATGTAGGCGTAGCGCAGCCGCACCTCGGCGCCGGGCGACAGGCGGAAGAACTTCTTCGGCGGGTTCTCCATGAAGTCGTCGCGCTCGATCCACAGCACCTTCGAGAACGGCACGAGGCGCGTCCCGGCGGACGGATCCTCCGGGTTGTTCACCGCCTCGACCTCCTCGACGCGGCCCTCCTCCCAGTTCTCGATCACGAGACGCAGCGGACGCAGCACCGCCATCACGCGCGGCGCGGTGCGGTTCAGCTCGTCGCGGATCGAGAACTCGAGCTGGCCGATGTCGATCGTCGCGTCCTTCTTCGCGAGCCCGATGCGCGCGCAGAAGTCGCGCAGCGCTTCGGGCGGCACGCCGCGCCGACGCATGCCGGCGAGCGTCGGCATGCGCGGATCGTCCCAGCCCTTGACGTGCCCCTCGCGCACGAGCTGCAGGAGCTTGCGCTTGCTCATCACCGTGTAGGTGAGGTTCAGGCGCGCGAACTCGATCTGCACGGGCCGGCTCGGCACGTCGAGGTTCTCGATGAACCAGTCGTAGAGCGGGCGATGATCCTCGAACTCGAGCGTGCAGAGCGAGTGCGTGATGCCCTCGATCGCGTCCGACAGCGCGTGCGCGAAGTCGTACATCGGGTAGATGCACCACTTGTCGCCGGTGCGGTGGTGGCTCGCCTTGCGGATCCGGTAGAGCGTCGGGTCGCGCAGGTTCAGGTTCGGCGACGCCATGTCGATCTTGGCGCGCAGCACGTGCGCGCCGTCCTCGAACTCGCCGGCGCGCATGCGCGCGAAGAGATCGAGGTTCTCCTCGACGGAGCGATCGCGGTACGGGCTGTTGCGCCCCGGCTCGGTGAGCGTGCCGCGGTACTCGCGGATCTCGTCGGCGGACAGGCTGTCGACGTAGGCGAGCCCCTTGCGGATGAGCTGCACCGCGTACTCGTAGAGCTGCTCGAAGTAGTCGGACGCGTAGTACTCGCGGTCCTGCCAGTCGAAGCCGAGCCAGCGGACGTCGCGCTTGATCGCCTCGACGTACTCGACGTCCTCCTTGACGGGGTTGGTGTCGTCGAAGCGCAGGTTGCAGAGCCCGCCGTACTCCTGCGCGACGCCGAAGTTCAGGCAGATCGACTTCGCGTGCCCGACGTGCAGGTAGCCGTTCGGCTCGGGAGGGAAGCGGGTGTGCACGCGGCCGCCGTTCTTGCCGGCCGCGACGTCGGCGCTGATGCGCTGACGGATGAAGTCCTGTCCGGGGGCGCGTGCCGCGGCCTCGGCCGCGGCGCCGGTGTCTCGCTCGCTCATGGTGCGGGGAGTCTTAGCGAAACGGCCGCGCCCGCACCCACGGGGGCGGTCACCGGGCGACGGCGGCCAGGGCGACGAGGGCGCGCCGCCGTCAGGCCGCGGCCGTCGGCGAGCGCTCGCCGCCCGCCTCGCCGGGACGCGGGCCGAGGATCTCGAGCAGGTCGGACGCCTCGAGCTTCTCCTGCGCGAGCAGGCGCTGCGCGAGCGCCTCGAGCTGCGCGCGGTGCTCGGTGAGGATGCGCTTCGCCTCGGCGTAGCAGTCGCGCAGGATCTCGAGCTGCTCCTCGCCGATCGCCTGCTCGATCTCGCCCGAGTGCGGCGCGGTCTGCGGGCCCTGGCCGAGGAAGCCCGCCTGGCCGCGCGACAGCGACAGGTTCGGCAGGCGCTTGCTCATGCCGTAGACGGTGAGCATGTCGCGCGCGATCTTGCTCGCCTTCTCGAGGTCGTCGGACGCGCCGGTCGAGATCTCGCCGAACACGATCTCCTCCGCGGCGCGGCCGCCGAGCAGCGTGCGGATGCGGCCGAGCAGCTCGGCGCGCGACATCAGGTAGCGGTCCTCGAGCGGCGCCTGCAGCGTGTAGCCCAGCGCGCCGCGTCCGCGCGGCACGATCGACACCTTCTGCACGGGGTCCGCGCCGGGCGTCAAGTATCCGACCAGCGTGTGGCCGGACTCGTGGTAGGCGACGGTACGCCGCTCGCGCTCGTTGAGCACGCGATTCTTCTTCTCGAGCCCGCCGATCACGCGCTCCATCGCGTCCTGGAAGTCGGCCATCACGACGCGGTCGCGGCCGCGGCGCGCGGCGAGCAGCGCCGCCTCGTTGCACAGGTTCGCGATGTCCGCGCCGACGAAGCCGACGGTCTGCGCCGCCATCTGCGCGAGGTCGACGTCGTCGCCCAGCGTGAGGTTGCGCGAGTGGATGCGGAAGATCGCGAGCCGTCCCTCGCGGTCGGGGCGGTCGACGAGGATCTGGCGGTCGAAGCGCCCGGGACGCAGCAGCGCCGGGTCGAGCACCTCGGGACGGTTGGTCGCCGCCATCAGCACGACGCCCGACTTGCCGTCGAAGCCGTCCATCTCGACCAGGATCTGGTTGAGCGTATTCTCGCGCTCGTCGTAGCCGCCGACCGGCGCCGCGGTCTGGCCGCGCGACTTCCCGATCGCGTCGAGCTCGTCGATGAAGATGATGCACGGCGCCTTCTTCTTCGCCTCCTGGAACAGGTCGCGGACGCGCGCCGCGCCGACGCCGACGAACATCTCGACGAAGTCCGAGCCCGAGAGGCTGAAGAACGGCACGCCGGCCTCGCCGGCGACCGCGCGCGCGAGCAGCGTCTTGCCGGTGCCGGGCGGTCCGACGAGCAGCACGCCGGTCGGCAGCTTCGCGCCGAGCCGCGTGTACTTCGCGGGCTCCTTCAGGAACGCGACGATCTCGCGCGTCTCCTCGACCGCCTCGTCGACGCCCGCGACGTCGGAGAAGCGCGTGCGGCTCTGCTCGTCCGCGGCGTAGATTTTTGCCTTGCTCTTGCCGACGTTGAGCACGCCGGGCCCCTGCCCCATGCGCTGCATGACCACGCCCCAGAGCAGGAACAGGATGCCGAAGGGCACGATCCAGTTGAGGAACAGGTCGCGCAGCCAGTGCGACTCGATCTCGGCGCGGAAGTCGACGCCGTGCGCCTGCAGCGTCGCGACGAGGTTCGGATCGTCGACGGGCGTGACCGTGAACTGACGGCGCAGCGCCGCCTCACGCTCCTGCTGCGCGCGCTTCGCCTGCTCCTCGGCGCCGGCGAACCAGGCGCGGATGCGGTCGAGGCGCCACGGCGTCTCGCGCGCGGGCGGGGTGATGGTCTTCTTCGTGGCGTCCGCGTCCGCCTTCGCGGTGTCGGACGCCTGCTTCGCCGCGTCGGACGTCGGCGCGTGCGCAGCGTCGGCCGACGCCGTCGCCGCGTCCGACGCCTTCGTCGCATCCGACGTCTTCGCCACATCGGTCGGCGCCGCGCCGGACGTGGCCTTCATCTCCCCCCAGATCTGCTCCGGCGTGAGCACGACCGTCGCGACCTGGTTCTTCGTCACGCGGTCGAGGAACTCGCTGTACGGGATCTCCGGCACCGACGGCCCGCCGAACAGGAACGTGTCGACGAGCAGGATGAGGCTCAACACCCACAGGTAGTAGAGGAGGGAAAACCGCGTCCGTCGTTCCATGTGCTCCTCGTCCCGCAGCCGTCTGCGGCGGCGCCGCGCAGGGCTCGCACCTTACCCCCCGACCCGAAGCGCGCAAGCGCTTGCGCGCGCGACCCGCCTCCGACAGGCTCGCCCCGAAGGAGAGCGGACATGATGCCCAGCACGCCACGGATCGCGCCCTTGCCGGAGAGCGAGTGGACGGACGAAGCACGCACGGTGATCGAGCCGACCAAGGCGCTCTCGGGCGGCCAGGTGTTCAACGTCTTCTCGACGCTCGCGCACCATCCGAAGCTCCTCAAGCACTGGATGGTGTTCGCGAACCACATCCTGGCGAAGAGCACGCTCTCGGCGCGCGACCGCGAGCTGCTCATCCTGCGCGCCGGCTGGCTGTGCGGCTCGGAGTACGAGTGGGCGCAGCACGTGGTGATCGGCAAGATGGCCGGGCTCACCGAGGAGGAGATCGACCGCGTCGCGGACGGTCCCGACGCGCCCGGCTGGAGCAAGGAGGACGCGACGCTGCTGCGTGCGGCCGACGAGCTGAAGCGCGACTCGTGCCTCTCCGACGCCACCTGGGCGGCGCTGCGCGAGCGCTACTCGACCGAGCAGATCCTCGATCTGATCTTCACCGTCGGGCAGTACGCGATGCTCGCGGGCGCGCTGAACAGCCTGGGCGTCGAGATCGACGCGACGGTGCCGCGCCCGAAGCGCTCGCCGCGACGCTGACCGACGCGCCCCGCGCGCCCTCGCGGACGCTCACGGTGACCGCGCGCGGAAACGACGCGCTCAGCTGCCGCGCAGGCGCTCGAGCCGCGCGAGCAGGCTCGACGTGTCCCACCGTCCGCCGCCCATCGCCTGCACCTCGCCGTAGAGCTGGTCGACGAGCGCCGTGACCGGCAGGTGCGCGCCGTGCCGGCGCGCCTCGTCGAGCGCGAAGCCGAGGTCCTTGCGCATCCAGTCGACGGCGAAGCCGTGCTCGTACTCGCCGGCGAGCATCGTCTTGTGACGATGGTCCATCTGCCAGGACTGCGCCGCCCCGTGCGAGATCACGTCGACCACCGCCTGCGGGTCGAGACCGACGGCGCGCGCGAAGTGCAGCCCTTCCGCGAGCCCCTGGATCAGCCCGGCGAGGCAGATCTGGTTGACCATCTTCGCGAGCTGGCCCGAGCCCGAGGGACCGAGGCGCGCGACCCGGCGCGCGTAGCAGTCGAGCAGCGGCCGCACGCGCTCGAGCGCGTCCGCGTCGCCGCCGACCATGATGGTGAGCGCGCCGCTCTCGGCGCCGACCTGTCCGCCCGACACGGGCGCATCGAGGAACGCGACGCCGCGCTCGGCCGCCGCGGCCGCGACCTCGCGCGCGAGCCGCGCGGACGTCGTCGTGTGGTCGACGAACACCGTGCCACGCGCCATGGTCGCGAGCGCGCCGTCGTCGCCGAGCGTCACCGCGCGCACGTCGTCGTCGTTGCCGACGCAGGCGAACACGACCTCCGCGTCGCGCGCCGCGTCGGCGGCGGAGGTCGCGACCCGACCGCCGTGCTCCGCGACCCAGCGCTCGGCCTTCGCGCGGGTACGGTTGAACACCGCGAGCTCGTGACCCGCGGCCGCAAGGTGGCGCGCCATCGGGTAGCCCATGACGCCGAGTCCGAGAAAGGCGAGCTTCATTCGCTTCCCTTGTCGAACCCCCTGCCGACGCGCAACAAGGCGCGGCGATGGCGGGAAGGGTGTCGGCGGCGGAACGACGTCGTCGCCGAGCGCATCCGCCGGCAGAGCACGAAGCACGTGCGCCTCGTGCGCGGCGACTACGGCAAGCTCCTCGGTAGCGACGCGGCGACGCTGCGCTTCCGCAAGCGCGCGCTCGGCGGACGCCGCGTGACGCTCGTCACGCTGCACCACTCGCTCTACTACGCGCCGCGCAGCGCGTGGCCGGGGCTCTTCCGCCGCATCTACCAGCACCTGCTCGCGACCCGCCCCGGTCCGGGACCGACCGCCACGATCCACGCCGTTCTGATGTCGCCGCGCAGCGACGACCGGGCGAGCACGAGCTGGCTCTACGAGTCCTTCGCGGGGCGCTACTTCGGCGTCGTCAACGACCAGGACTTGCGCGCGTTCGCCGGCGAGCTACGTCGCGACCCGACGTTCGCCGACGCGCAGGTGGAGGTGCGGTCGACGGTCGTCGACTTCTTCGTCGACGACTTCGCGCTCTTCATGGCGGTCGTGTGGATGATCCTTCTCTACCCGAACGTGCACCGCTACGGCCCCGAGCAGCGCATCGAGATCACCGAGTACGTCTACCGCGAGCTCTGGAGCCGCGGACGTCCGCTGGTCCAGCGTCAAGATCATCTGATCGTCTACCGCGGCGGCAAGCGGTCGCGCGCGAAGGCGCACGCGTGAGCGTCCAGGATGCGCGCCTCGTGAAGCCGCGCCGGCCGTGGTGGCTGCTGCCGATCTTCGGCCCGGTGCCGGCGATCGAGCAGCGTTCCTTGACGCTGCTCGGACTCGTCTCGCTCGCCTACTTCTTCGAGAACTACGACATGTCGATGCTGATGTCGGCGCTGAGCTACATCGCGGACGACCTCGGCATCCCGGAGTCGGAGCTCGCGGGCTACACGGGCCTGATCCGGCTCGGCGCCCTGCCCGCCTTCCTCTTCGTGCCGCTCGCCGACCGGCTCGGACGGCGCACGGTGTTCCTGGTGTCGGTCGCCGGCATCAGCGTGCTGACGCTCGCGACCGCGTTCGCGCCGTCGGTGTTCTGGTTCGTCGGGCTGCAGATGGCGGTGCGCGCCTTCATGCTGTCCGCGGCGACGATGGCGTTCGTCATCATCGCCGAGGAGTTTCCGGCGGCGCACCGCGGCTGGGGTGTGGGCATGGTCGGCGCGCTCGGCGCCTGCGGCTTCGGCTTCGGCGCGATCCTGTTCGGCTTCGTCGACCACCTGCCGTGGACCTGGCGCGCACTCTACGTCGTCGGCGTGACGCCGCTCCTCTTCCTGCGGCCGCTCGCGCGCGGCATCCCCGAGACGCGCCGCTTCGACGCCCACCGTCGCGCGCGCCTCGCCACTGCGGAGGGCATCGGCGGCCTCGAGGGCTGGCTCGAGCCGATGCGCGCGCTCGCCTCGACGTACCCCGGTCGCGTGATCGCCGTCACGCTCGCGGGCGGGCTCTACGCGGCGGGCGAGATCGCGGTGTTCCAGTTCTGCGGCTACTTCACGCTGACGACGCACGGCTGGGCGCCGTGGCAGTTCTCGGTGATGGTTGTCGGCGCGGGCGCGATCGGCATGCTGGGCAACGTGCTCGCCGGTCGGCTCGGCGACCTGTTCGGGCGGCGTCCGGTCGGCTTCGTCGTCGCGACCTCGTTTCCGGTGCTCGCCTACCTCTTCTACCACCTCCCCGGCGTCGCCCTGCCCTTCCTGTGGGCGCTGCTCACGGTCTGCTCGGTGTCGTGCAACGTCACGATCCGCGCGCTCGCGACCGAGGTCTTCCCGACCTCGCACCGCGGCACGTCGGGCGGCTGGCTCACCCTCGTGCAGACGCTCGGCACCGCGGGCGGGCTCGGCGCGGTCGGCTACGGGCTCGCGCAGGGCGCGACGCTGCCCTTCATGGTGAGCTTGATGGCGACGCTGACCGTGCTCGCGGGCGCGTCGCTCCTCCTGCTGCCCGAGACCAGCGGGCGCGAGCTCGAAGCGATCAGCGCCGAGCACTGACGCGCACGGCATCGTCCCTGCATGCGCGCGCACCGTGACGTCGCGCTGCCGGGCGAGCCGTGTCCGTCGCTTCGTATCTTGACGGCGGCTGCTGCCTTTCCGGGCGCGGCACTGCTCGCGACGTGGGCACGCGACCGACGTCCGCTCGCGCACGCCAACCGACCTACGGACGAGACGACGGAGGGAATGGGAGGACCACCACGATGAACGCGTTCCTGCGCACCGTGCTCACCCTGACGCTCGCCGCGCTCGCCGCGGCGACGACCACAACCGCCGCGGGCGCCGACGCGAAGCTGCAGAAGTTCACCGTCGGGTACGTGAACTGGATCGGCTACACGGGCCTGTTCGTCGCCAAGGACAAGGGCTACTTCACCGAGGAAGGGCTCGACGTCGAGACCAAGCTGTTCAGCGCGCCCAGCGACGGCGTGCCGCCGGTCATGAACGGCGACCTCGACATCCACCTCACCACGCTCGACACCGTGGTGAAGGCCGACGAGAAGGATCCCGGATCGGTGGTCGTACCCTTCCTGATCGACGCCTCGCGCGGCGCCGACGCGTTCCTCGCCAAGACGGAGTACGCCAGCGTCGCGGACCTGAAGGGCAAGAAGGTCGCGGCGACGCTCGGTGAGTGCAACCACCTGCTGCTGCTCAAGGCGCTCGAAGCCAACGGCATGAAGGAGTCCGACATCCAGCTCGTCAACATGAACCCCGACGACGCCGGCACCGCGTTCGCGTCGGGCGGCCTCGACGGCGCGGTCACCTGGGAGCCGTGGATCACCAAGGCGACCAGCGCCGGCCAGGGCCACGTCGTCTACAGCACGAAGGACGCGGCGTACGTCATCCTCGACGTCGCCGTGCTGAGCCCGAAGCACGCGAAGCGCGAGCTCAGCGAGAAGTTCCTGCGCGCGTTCGCGAAGGCGCACGACTTCATCCTCGCGAATCCGAAGGAAGCGGCGGAGATCGCCGCCAAGGCCTTCGAGCAGACCCCGGAGGAGACGTCCGCGATGCTCAGCAAGGTCAAGTTCTTCACCAAGGAGGAGAACTTCGCCGAGGTCGGCACGCCGGAGAAGCCCGGTCCGGTGATCGCTGCGACCAAGGACCTGATCGACTTCTTCGTCGAGCGCAACGTGATGGAGAAGCCGATATCGCCGGAGTCGGTGTACGACCTCTCCTACCTGAAGTGAGCGCGAATCCAGGGCCGGCTCTGCACCCCGAACGGCAGCACCTCGCCGAGCTTTCGGCGGGTGGCGCTCGCGCCGCGCGCGTCGCCCGCCGCTTCGTGCGCCTGCGCGAGCGTGCGCAGCGCCGATCCCCAGCGTAGGCGCAGCGCGCGATCGCGCGGCCCTGCGTCCTCGAGCGCTTCGACGAGGAAGGTCCGCACGTCGTCGCGCTCGCCGGCGGCGTAGTGCAGGCTCGCGAGCGCGAGCGACGACACGTCGAGGTCTTCGCTCGCGGCGAGCGCTCGCAGGCGCTCGAGCACTTCGTCTTCCGGCACGCGGTCCGGTGCCAGGAAGCGGCGCGTGAAGCGCGCGAGCGCCGCGAACTGCCCGATGACGTGCTTGTCGCCGGGGCGCAGCAGCAGGCGCGCCGCGTCGCGCACGTCGGTCGTACGCTCCGCCTCGAGCACGGCCGCGACCGCGGGCGGGTGCGGCTTGAGCGGTCCCCACCACGCCTCGGTCTGGCGCTGCAGCTCCTCGACGCTGCGCTCCGGATGGCACTGCCGGCACGCGCCCTCGATCGGCAGCGACGCGTCGAACGCGGGGCGCGGGATCGCGATCGTGTGGTCCGAGCGCGTAAAGCGCAGCTTTCGTCCGACCGTCGGCTGCTGCAGGAACGGCATGTGGCACGCGGTGCAGGCGTCGCCGGGCGAGCCGTCCGGGTGGTGCGTGTGCAGCTCCGAGCGCTCGGCCTTGCTCGCGTGGCAGCCGGTGCACTGCCCGTCGTCGAAGCGTCCCGCGAGCGCGCGACCGTTCACGTCGCGGTAGGTCTGCGCGTGCGGGTCGTGGCAGTCGACGCAGGTCATCGAGCCGTTCACGTAGCAGTCGCTGAACTGGTGGTTGTCCTGGTAGCTGAACGTCCGGATGCGGCCGTCGGCGAAGTACGGGTTGTCCTCGAACAGCAGGTACTTGAGCGCGAAGGAGTTCTCGAAGGGACGACCCGAGAGGTAGTCGGGATCGAGCACGGGACGGCTCGCGTGGCACTGGAAGCAGACGCGCAGCGAGCCGTCCTTGTCGAGCGTGTCGAGAGACGCCATGAAGTCGTCGCTCGCGGCGTCGCGATCGGGCGAGCGCGCCCACGCGACGTGCTGCCGTCCCGGTCCGTGGCACGCTTCGCAGTCGATCTTCAGCGACTTCATGCGCGTCAAGACACGCTCGCCCTTGAGCGGCAGCACCTGGATCTGGCTGCCGTGGCAGACGTCGCAGTTCGCGAACGGTCCGTTGCCGAGGATGCGCTGCGGCGGCCAGTTGGCGAGGTCGGTGAGCGCGAGCGTCTCGTCGACCGGCTGCCACGAGCCGTCGTCGCGGCGCTGCCCGAACCACACGCCCTCGCCGCGGATGAAGTCGAACGGCAGGAAGCGCAGGGTGCCGTCGGGGAAGCGCGCGAAGAAGGTCTGCGTGCCGCCGCCGATCAGGTGACCGCCGCCGACCACCGCGACGACGTCCAAGCGCTCGCTGCGCCCGTCTTCGTGCTCGACGACGAAGAACGGCTCGCCGCGCTCGCCGAGCTGCGGCGTCACGACCGCGTCGGCGAAGCGCAGCGGCGTGCCGTCGAAGGGCGCGATCAGCCGCACGTCGCGCGGCGCGCCGCCCGCCTTGCCGTGCGTCGACGCCGCCCAGAGGTCGTACTGCCGGGCGTGACATTCGCGGCACGCCTCGGCGCCGACGAAATCGTCGAAGGTGATCGTCGGCAGCGGCGTCGGCGCGGGCAGCGGCAGCTCGAGGCGTGCGGGCTTGGCGGCGGGAGCGCTCTTGCTCTCGTCCTGCGCGGGACCGGCTGCAGGAGCGCTCGCGCTCGGCGCGGCCGACACCGTCGACGCCGGCAGCGGCGCGACGAGCGAGCGCGCGAGCGTCGGCGCGTCGGGGTCGCCGTCGCGCGTCCACGCCGGCGCCTCGCAGCGGCACAGCTCGCGCAGGTGCGCGACCAGGTCGCGGATCTGCGCCGTGCTGAGCGTCTCGCCCCAGGCCGGCATCAGGTGGCTGCGCCCGAGGATCGCGGCGCCGGCGGCGATGCCGTCGAACAGCGTGTCGTCGGCGCGCGTCGCGAGGTAGCTCGCGTCGGCGTGCGCGGTCGGGCGGACGGGCAGGAAGCGCGCGTTGAAGCCGTCGCCGTCGCCGCGCGCGCCGTGACACGCGGCGCACAGCCGCCCGTAGAGCGCCGCGCCCGTGTCGCCCGCATCGCCCGCCGTTGCGTCCGTCCCGGCGGACGTCGCGAGGTCGAGCGGCGACAGGCGCTCGCGCGGCGCGCGTCCCGCCTCGCCCGCGTGGTGCACGAGGTAGCGGACGACGAGCTCGCGCGTGCGCGCGGGGAGCGGCAGCTTCGGCATCGCCGCGTGCGGCACGACGAGCTGCGGATCGCGCACCATCGCCTCGACGAACGCGGGCTCGAGCCGCTCGCTCGCTGCCGCGAGGTTCGGCCCGATCCGACCGCCGCGCTCGCCGAGCGCGTGGCAGCCGAGGCACGCGAGGCGCGTATCGAGCAGCGTCTCGACCTTGCGGCGCGCCACGGCGCCGAGCGGTGCCGGCGCGCCATCCGCGCGCAAGTGCTCGGCGCCGCGCCGACGCGTGCCGAGGAACGCGGCGAGCGCCTCGACCTCGTCCTCCGTCAAGCGAAAATCCGGCATCCGACTGCCGCTGCCCGGCTGCCCGCCCGAAGGACGCACGGGAGACGGCGCGCGCAGGTACGCGCGCAGCCACTCGGGCTTGACGCGGATGCCCTCGCTCGCGAGGTCGGGCGCATCGGGATTCGCGTCGACGTCGCCGATCGGGTGGCAGGCCGCGCAGCCGAGCGCGCGAAACACGCGCTCGCCCGCCGCGGCGTCGATCTCGGGATGGCGGTCGCGCGCTTCCCGGAAGCGCGCCTCGAGCGCCGCGCGCTGCTCGCGCGCGAGCGCGTCGGTCGCGGCGACGATGCGCTCGAGCGCGCGCCCGGCGCCGGGCACGGTCTCGGCCGCGCGCCCGTCCGGACCCGCACGCCACAGCAGCGCCGGCATCACGCCGTCCGCGACGCCGTACGCGTCCGGCGCGACCAGGAAGCGGCGCAGCCAGGCGGGATCGAGCCGCGCGCCCGCGTCGGCGAGCTCGGGGCCGCGCACGCCGCCCGCGCCGCGCCAGGTGTGGCAGGCGAGGCACGAGTGCTCGCGCAGGTCGCCCACGAGCTGCTCCTCGGAGGCATCGGAGATCTGCGCGTCCTCGCCGGTCGCCCGCGGACGCGCCGGGTCTTCGAGCGCGGCGTGCGGCAGCGGCGGCTCGGCGCGCTGCTCGGCGAGGAAGAGCGTCAGGGCGAGCGCCTCGCGCTCGTCGAGCGCGAAATCCGGCATGCGCGAGGCGCCGATGTGCCGACGCACGGCGCGCGGCCGCTGCAGGTAGTCGAAGAGGTACGCGCGGCGCCAGCGCAGACCCGCGTAGCTCAGGTCGGGTGCGCGCTCGCGCAGCGGGCTCTCGACGTCGAGCCCTGCGTGGCAGGCCGCGCAGCCGAGCTCGGCTGCGAGCCGCGCGCCGTCGGCTGCGCGCTCGGCGCCCGCGGTCCGAGCGTCCACGGCGTCGACGGCGTCGACCGCGAGAACGACGGCGAGAAGGACGGCAAGGACGAGGAGCGGTGCCGCAGGAAGGCGCATCGCGAAGCCGCCAGCGACGCGGGCGGCCCCTTCCCGCTAGCGCGCGCTCGCGAGCGCGGTCAACCGCGGAAACGCAGCGATGACCAGCGACGCAGCGCAGTCGTCACGAGCCGCCGCGCACCGCGCGCACCCGGATCATGCCGCCGATCGGGCTGCCCGCAGAGTAGGCCGCCCCCGTTCCGGTGAAGATGAGGCCCACCAAGGTGTTCTTGGGTCCCTGCGACGAGGTCGCGTACGCGCCCCCCGTGGCGCAGCTGCAGGTCAGGACGTCGCAGCCGGGCGTGCAGCCGGAGTTGAAGGCCGACGGAACCCCGAGCGGCGCCCCGTCACGAAACCAGCGTCATCAGCTCGCGGACGGTCGGCAGCCGCCAGTCGTCGTAGCCGGCGAAGTGGCTCGCGTTGAGCGTCGCGATCTTGACGGCGGTCGCGTCGGCATGGGTGAAGAGGTTGTCGCGGTCGTGGATGCTGTCGTCGTCGGACAGCTTCTCCCACATCAGGCCGGTGCGGGCGTCCGTGATCGTGCCGTCGCCGTTGTCGACGAAGGTAGCAAGCATGCGCAGACAGTTTTCGCTTGGCAGCGCGCTCACTGCGCCGCCGCCGCGCGCTTTCGCGGGCGGAGGGCGAAGAGCTGGAAGGTGTCGGGCCCCTCGCGCCGGCGCGCGATCTCGTGCAGCTCGAAGCGTCGCTGCAGCGTCGCGATGCGCGTCCGCACCCCGGAGACGCCGAGGTGGCGTCCGCTCACGTAGAGCAGCGCCTCGCCGCCCGTGTTGCCGCGTGCGAGGTCGACGTGCAGCGCCGCGAGCGGCCGGGTCTCGATCTCCCCGAGGACGATGCCCTGTGCGGGTGGTGGCAGGTAGAGCCGCGCGCCCGCCGCGACGCTCGCGGTCGCGTCAAGCAGAAAGCGCAGCTCCGCGATCTCGTAGCCGCGGTTGTAGCGGGACGCGATCAGCTCGAGCGGTCGGTACGTGGCGTATTCTCCTCGCCACGCGAGCAGCACCGCAACCAGCACGACGCCGCCCGCGAGCGCGGCGACGCGCAGCGGACGCCGCCGGCCGTCGACGTCGACCCGCAGCGCCGCCCACGCGCCGCGCGCCAGCGCGACGAGCCCGTACGCGAGCAGCAGCACGACCGGCGCGAGCAGCACGACGTTGAAGCGGAACATGTCGTGTCCCGCGCCGCGCGCGCCCCACGGCGGCGGCTGGTGCGGCTCCTCGAGCCAGCCGACGTTGAGCCCGTAGAAGACGTAGATCACCGAGTAGAGCAACAGGAACGCGAGCCAGAGCGCGACCGCGCGCGCCCGCGTGCGCAGCCCGGCGACGAGCCCGACCGCACCGAGCACGAGCGGCACCTTGCCCGTCCACGGATCGCCGCCGACGAAGAACGCGAGGTTCGTGAGCAGCAGCTTCGCCGCCGGCAGACGGCTCTTCCACGCCGGCTCCCAGCGGATCGGCGCCGCGAGGATCCCGGGCACGTACACCGCCGCGACCGCCACGGCGAGCGCGGGCGGCACGAAGAGCGCCGACACCGGCGAGCGCAGCCGCGCCTCGTCACGCCACAGCCACCAGACGAGCGGCAGCAGCGCGAGCAGCGCCCAGTTCTCGACGCGCATCGTGAGCGCGAAGAACAGGCTGACTGCGAAGCACACCGAGCGCAGCAGGCCCGGCGTCCGCAGCAGCTCGACGAACGTCCCGACCGCGAGCACCACGCACAGTAGCGACAGCACCTCGAGCGACGCCGACGCCGAGTGCTTGACGTGCAGCGGCGCGAGCGCCAGCAGCACGGCGGCGGTCAGCGCGACCGCGCGCTCGACGCGCAGCACGCGCAGCATCCAGGCGAGCGCCGGCGGCGTCAGGCTCCCGAGCACGATCGTCGTGGTGAACACCGCGTGCGTCGACACCCCGAGCGGCACGAACGCGAGCGCCCACAGGAAGACGCCCGCCGGCGGACCGCTCGGCAGACCGTAGACGTGCGTCGCGAGCAGCGTGCGGGCGTAGGCGACGTACTCGTACTCGTCGTTGAACGTGTAGTGCGTGCGCTCGGGCAGCAGCCAGCGCACGGCGAACGCGATCGCGAACAGCGCGCAGGAAACGAATGCTCGACGACGCGCGTCCGCGTCGCCCGTCGCGAGCCGGCGGACGAAGGACGCAAGGCGCAGCACGAGCACCACGCATCCGACCGCCGAGGCGAGCAGGAACACCCACCACGTGGCCGACGCCGTGAACGCGCCAGCGAGGCGCAGCAGGCCGTCCACGGGCCGAGGTCAGACCGCGACCGCCGCCTGCGTCTCGAGCAGCGCCTCGAGCATGCGGCGCGCGGCGTCGACGTTCGGCAAGCGGACCTCGGCGCGGCTCGGCCCGGGCCCGACGTGCACGGTCAGCGCGCCCGCGGGCAGCGCCGCGAACAGCTCCTCGTCCGTGCGGTCGTCGCCCATCGCAACCACCAGCGTGTCGTCGGTGACGCGCGCGAGCAGCGGCGCGAGCAGCGAGCGCTTGTTGATGCCGAACGGACGCAGCTCGATGACCTTGTCCTCGTCGTCGTTCAGCACCTCGATCGGCACGTTGCTGAGAAGCTGCGTCAGGTGGATGCGCAGCTCGTTCGCCTGGAAGGCGCCGAACACCGGCTCGGCCATGCGGTAGTGCCACGCGATCGACGCCGTCTTCTCCTCGATCAGCGAGCCCGGCGTGCGAGCGCTGAAGTTCTCGAGGATCGGCCGCACCTGCTCGCGCCACTCCTGCGGCGGCATCGGGTGACGCGTCCACTCGAGCGAGCGCGGCGGCCGCGACCAGAAGCCGTGCTCGGCGTACAGGCTCACCGGCAGGTCGCCGAACCAGGTCTCCACCACCTCGCGCGAGCTGCCGCTCACGAGATGAACCTCCGTCCCCGGCCGCGCCGCGAGCGCGGCGAGCAGCGCGAGCAGGTTCTCGTCGGGCATCGCGAGCTCCGGCACGCTGGCGTACGGCACGAGCGTGCCGTCGTAGTCGAGCAGCAGGAGCAGCTTCTCCGCCCGACGGATGCGGTCGATGACGCGCTCGAGCTGCCACGACGGCGTCATCGCGAGCGCGCTGAGCTCGACCGGCGACCCGGACTCGTCGAGCGCGCGCAGGAACGAGCGCACCCAGGAGTGCACGTCGTAGGTGCGCACGCGGCGACGCAGGGCGCGCATGCGCGCGCGACGCTCGGCGCCCGGCATGGTCAGCGCGCGGCGCAGCGCGTCCGCCGTGCCCTCGACGTCGTACGGATTGACGATGATCGCCTCGGCGAGCTCGGACGCGGCGCCCGCGAGCTCGCTCAGCACGAGCACGCCCTCCTCGTCGGTGCGCGAGGCGATGAACTCCTTCGCGACGAGGTTCATGCCGTCGCGCAGCGGCGTCACGACGAGCACGTCGGCGGCGCGGTAGAGCGCCACCACCTCGTGCTCGGCGAGACCGCGGTAGATGTAGTGGATCGGCACCCAGCGCGGCGTGCCGAAGGCGCCGTTGATGCGGCCGATCAGCGCCTCGACTTGACCGCGGAACTCCTGGTAGGCGCCCACCTGCTCGCGCGACGGCACCGCGACCTGGATCATGCGGACGCGCTCGATCAGGCTCGGGTGGTCGCGCAGCAGCTGCTCGAAGGCGAGCAGGCGGCGCGGGATGCCCTTGGTGTAGTCGAGGCGATCGATGCCGACGAGCAGCGAGCAGCCGTCCGAACCGCGCAGCGCCGCGACCTCGGCCGCGACCTCCGGACGGCTCGCGAGGTCGCCGAAGTTCTCGGCGTCGACGCCCATCGGGAAGACGCCGAGCCGCACCTCGCGCTGCCCCGTGCGCACGCGGTCGACGTTCGCCGCGAGCCCGAGCACGAGCAGCAGCGACGACGCGAACGCGCGCATGTACGACGCCGTGTGGAAGCCGACCAGATCGGCGCCGAGCAGACCTTCGAGGATGCGCTCGCGGTGCGGCAGCGTGCGGAAGATCTCCGAAGCGGGAAACGGAATGTGCAGGAAGAAGCCGATGCGCGCTTCCGGAATGCGGCGACGCAGCATCTGCGGCACGAGCATGAGCTGGTAGTCGTGCACCCAGATGACGTCGCCCGGCTTGTAGCGCTGCGCGACCTCCTCGGCGAAGCGCTCGTTGACGCGCTCGTACGCCTCCCACCCGCCAGGGTGCAGCGGCAGCTGATCGAGCAGGTAGTGGAACAGCGGCCACAGGACGCTGTTCGAGAAGCCGGCGTAGAACTGCCGCACGTCCTCCGCCTCGAGCCACACCGGCACGAAGCGCTGGTCGGCGAGCTCGGACTGGAGCTGCTCGCGCTGTCCCTCGGTGAGCTCGCCGACGTCGCCCGGCCAGCCGATCCACAGCCCGTCGGAGCGCGCGTGCGGTCCGGCGAGCCCGGTCGCAAGTCCGCCCGCGCTGCGCTCGACGCGCGTCACCTCGCCCTCGGTCTTGAGCGTCAAGGGCAGGCGATTCGACACGATCAACAAGCGGGACATCGCAGGTCGCTCCGCCCGGATCCGGTCCGGCGCGAGACACGCGCAAGGGGCGGGACACTGCATTGTACCCGCGGCCGGTGAGGACGGAAAGGCGGCGGCGGCGCAAATCAGAATCGAGCGAGCGGCGCGCTGCCGACACCCGGCCACACGCGCACGATGCCGAACGCGGCGCGGATCGCGATCCACGCCGCGGTCACGAGCCACACGTCGAGCAGCGCGCGCGCGCCGTGCACGTCGATCATGGCGAGCGCCACGGCGCCGCTCGCGGTCGCGAGCAGCATCGCGTTGCGCAGCCAGCGGAAGTCGCCCGTCCCCCAGTGCACGCCGTCGGTGACGAACGACAGCGCGTTGAGCGGCTGCGCGAGCGCCGCGACCGTCCACGCCGACGCGAACGCCGCCTGCGCCGCGGTCGGGACGAGCAGCCACGCGACCTGCTCGCGCGACGCGAGCATCGCCACCGCGAGCAGCACGCCCGTCGCGACGCCCCAGCGGCAGCCGACGGCGGCGACGCGCCGTGCGAGGGCCGTCCGCCGCGCGCCGAGGAAGTAGCCGACGAGCGTCTGCGCGGTCGCGGCGTAGGCGTCGAGCACGAGCGCGGTCAGCATCCACACCTGGCGGATCGCCTGGTGCGCGGCGCCGGAGTCCGGCCCGGCGAGCGTCGCCGCGCGCGTCGCGAGCAGCACGAAAAGCAGCAGCAGGCCGGTGCGCAGGACGAGGTCGCGCCCGACGACGAGCAGCGCGAGCACGCCGCGGAGGCGGACGCGCGCGAGCGGCCCGAGCACGCGCCGCGCGGCGAGGACGGCCCACACCGCTCCGGCCACCTGGCTCACCGTCGTCGCCCACGCCGCGCCCGCGACGCCGAGCGCGGGCACCGGACCCGCGCCGAAGATCAGCAGCGCGTCCAGGATGACGTTCGCCACGTTCACCGCGACCGCGATCCGCAGCGGCGTGCGCATGTCCTGCACGCCGCGCAGCGCGCCGAACGCGACGATCGTGACCAGCACCGCCGGCGCGCCGAGAAAGCGGATGCGCAGGTACGCGATCGCGTCGGCGCGCAGCTCGCCGCCCGCGCCCATGAACTGCACGAGCGCATCGAGAAACGGCCAGGCGACGATCGCGAGCGTCGTGCCGAGCACGAGCGCCGTGAGCAGCGCGGTCGCGATCGCCTCCGCCGCGTCGCGCGGCTGCCGTCCGCCGTGCGCGCGCGCGACCGCCGTCTGCGTGCCGATGCCGAGGAAGTTGAACACCCAGAAGATGCTCGACAGCAGCACCGTCGCCACGCCGAGCGCGGCGAGCGGGGTTGCGCCGAGGCGCGCGACGAACGCGGTGTCGGCGAGTCCGGTGAGCGGCTCGGCGATCAGCGACAGCAGCACCGGAAAGGACAGCGCGAGCATCGTCCGGTGCGGGTGGCGGACGAAGGCGTGCTCGTCGGCGTCGTTGCGCTCGTCGAGCGTGCTCGGCGTGCGCGGTGCGCTCGGTGCGCTCATTGCGGCGCGAGTCGCCGGCCGTCGAGGGCAGCGAAGAAGTGCAGCGCGCCCAGCGGCGCCGCGACGCGCGCGGGCGCCGCGGGCAGCGCGCCGAAAAGGCGCGCGGTGACGGTCTCGCCGCCGAGCGAGGCGCGCAGCAGCGTCTCGCCGCCGAGCCACTCGCGCGACGCCGGGTCGACGGTCGCGACCAGCATCGCGCCGTCCGCGCCTTCCCGCGTCGACGCGTCGTCGCAGGCGACGAAGGCCTCGGGGCGCACGCCGACCAGCAGCTCGCGCTCGCCCGCACGGGCGAGCGCGCGGCGCGTCGCCTCGTCGAGCGTCAAGCGCAAGTCGCCGAGCGTGAGCACGCCGTCCTCGTAGCGTGCGCGCAGCAGGTTCATCGGCGGCGTGCCGACGAAGCCCGCGACGAAGGCGTTCGCCGGACGCTCGTAGACCTCGACCGGCGTGTCGCACTGCTGGACGCGCCCACGCTCGAGCACGACGACGCGGTCGCCGAGCGTCATCGCCTCGGTCTGGTCGTGCGTCACGTAGAGCGTCGTCACGCCCAGGCGCCGCTGCACGTCGCGGATGTAGCGCCGCACGCTCTCGCGCAGGCGCGCGTCGAGGTTGGAGAGCGGCTCGTCGAGCAGGAACAGCGCCGGACGGCGGACCAGCGCGCGCGCCAGCGCGACCCGCTGACGCTGGCCGCCGGACAGCGCGCCCGGCTTGCGGTCGAGCAGCGCGCCGAGCTCGAGCAGCTCGGCGACCTCCTCCGCCTGCTTGCGCCGCTCGTCGCGTCCGACGCCGCGCATGCGCAGCGGGAACTCGATGTTCGCGCGCACCGTCATGTGCGGATAGAGCGCGTAGCTCTGGAACACCATCGCGACGTCGCGCTCGTGCGGCGGCAGATGGTCGATCCGCCGTCCGTCGAGCGCGATCGTGCCGGCGCTCGGCTCCTCGAGCCCCGCGATCAGGCGCAGCAGCGTCGACTTGCCGCAGCCCGAAGGCCCGAGCACCGTCACCAGCTCGCCGTCCTCGGCGGTGAGCGAGAAGGCGTGCAGCACGGCGACGTCGCCGAAGCGCTTCTCGAGCCCCTCGATCGTGGCGCGCGCCATCAGCGTCCGCTCCCCGAGAGCAGGCCCGAGCGGAACGCGCGCTCGAGCACGACGACCAGCGCCAGCGCCGGCAGCAGCATGATCACCCCGACCGCGCTCGACAGCCCGGGGAAGCCGAACGCCGAGAGATAGTAGAGGAGCGGCGGCAGCGTGCGGTTCGTCACCTGCAGGAGCAGCGCGTAGGTGAGCTCGTCCCACGAGGCGAGGAAGACGAGCAGCGCCGCGGTGGCGAGCTGCGGACGCACGAGCGGCAGCGTCACGCGCCAGAACACCGCGAGCGGACGCGCGCCGTCGAGCCGCGCCGCCTCCTCGAGCTCGCGCGGCACAGCGCGGAAGCCGGCGCGCAGCACGAGGAACGCGATCGGCAGCCCGAGCAGCGCGTGCGCGAACCAGAGGCCGGCGCCGATCGGGCTGTTGTACAGCCCCGCGCGCACGAGCAGCACCGCGAGCGGCACCGCGACCGCGATCGCGGGAAAGATGCGCGCCAGCACGACGAGTAGATCGAGCCCGCGTCCGGCCGGCACGTCGCGCGCCGCGAGCCACGCCGCCGGCAGCGCGAGCGCGAGCGCCAGCACGACCGAGACCAGCGCGACCGACACGCTCATCACGAAGCCGCTCGCGACCTCGACCGCGTCCGCGATCGCGGCGAAGTTCTCGAGCGTCAGCGTGCGCGGAAGGTACGTCGGCGGCCAGGCGAAGCTCTCGCGGTCGGGCGTGAACGCTTGCTTGACGATGACCGCGAGCGGCAGCAGCGACACCAGCGCGGCTGCGCTCGCGAGCAGGAAGCGCACGAGGCGTCCGCGGCCGTGGCGGCGGGAGCGAGCAGCGCTCATGCGGCCTCCGCGCGACGCCGCAGCAGCGGCACGCTCGCGACGACGCACAGCACGGCGAGCACGAGCGACGCCGCGGCGGCGGCGCCGTCGTCGCCGTAGTCCGACCACTGGTGGTAGGCGTACGTCGACAGCACCGGCACGCCCTCGACGCCGGCGAGCACGAGGGGTGCTGCGAAGATGCGCAGCGCGTCGAGCCCGCGCAGCAGCACCGCGGCGACGATCGCCGGCGCGAGCAGCGGCAGCGTGACGAACCACAGCCGGCGCAGCGCGCCCGCGCCGTCGAGACGCGCCGCCTCGCCGACCTCGCGCGGCAGCGCGCCGAGCGCGCCGAGCAGGATCAGGAACACGACCGGCGTGGTGCGCCAGGCGTCGACCACGATCACGGTCGCGTACGCGAGCCAGTCGCCGGGCAGCAGGAAGTGCACGGTGCCCACACCGGCCGCATCCAGCGCGCCGTTCACGTAGCCGCGCGGCGCGAGCAGCGTCCGCACGATCGTCAAGAATACGATCTCCGGCAGCGCGAACGGGATCACGATCGACGCGCGCAGGAGCCGCCGTCCGGGGATGCGCGCCGCGAGCAGCAGCGCGAGCCCGAGCCCCGCGACGAGCTCGAGCGCGACGCTCGCGAGCGGCACGACGAGGTTGCCCGCGATCGCCTGCCAAAAGAGACGATCGCCCGCGAGCGCGCGCAGCGGCTCGAGCGTCGGGAAGGCGCCGGTCGCGCCGTCGGTGAGGGCGAGCTTGACGGCGTACGCGCTCGGATAGGCGAGGAACGCGAGCAGGTAGAGCGCGAGCGGCAGACCGAGCAGGCGCCGCGTCGCGAGGCGCGCAAGCCCGCTGCTCACGCGTCGCCGCTCCCGAGCGCGTCTGCGCGGCGAGCTGCAGCGGCTGCTGCGGGAGCCGGCGTCCGCGCCGCGCGCGTCCGCTCGCGCGCCGCGGCGAGCGCTGCGTCCGGCGCCACGCCGTCGAACACCACGGCGCGAAACGCCTCCTGCCAGGCGCGGCTCAGCGCCGGGTAGTCCGGGCGCTCCGGGCGCGAGCGCAGGGCGCCGCGCATCGCCGCGAAGCCGGCGAGCAGCGGGCTGCCCTCGCCCGGCGGCACGTCGCGCCGCGCCGAGAACCAGCCGAGCTCGCGCCCGAGCCGCTCCTGCACCTCGCGTGACAGGAGGTAACGTGCGAGCCGCAGCGCGGCGTCCGGACGCGCCGTGTTGCGCGCGAGCGCGAGGTAGCCGCCGCCGAGCACGGTCGCGCGTCCCTGCGGTCCGGCGGGCAGCGGCGCCGCGCGGATCGGCTCGGGCGCGAGACCCTGGTCCGCGAGCACCGAGATCGCGAACGGCCAGTTGAGGTGCAGCACGAGCTCGCCGCGCGCCATCGCCTCGACGATGGTCGCCTCCTTGAAGGTCGCGCTCTGCGGGTTGACGTAGGGCGCGAGCTGCTCGAACAGCGCGAACGCGGCGCGCGCGCCGGCGTCGTCGAACGACGTCCCGTCGCCGCCCGCCGACCAGACGAACGGCAGCACGTCGCAGGTGAGGCCCTCGTAGCGCGACGCCTTGAAGCCGATCTTGCCCGGGTGCGCGCGCGCCACCGCGAGCAGCTCGTCCCAGGTCGCGGGCGGCGCGCCCAGACGCGCGTGATCGTAGAGCAGCGCCTGCCACGACACGCGGTGCGGCAGGAAGCGCAGCCCGTCGATGGTGCCGGCGCGCACGGTGGCGGGCTCGAGCGCCTCGAGGACGTCGCCGAGCGCGGCTTCGTCGAGCACGCGCACGTCGTTCGCCGCGGGCGCGAGCGAGTAGACGTCGAGCTCGACGAGGTCGAGCGTGCCGCGCTCCGCCGCGCTCTCGGCGGCGAGCGCGCGTCGGATGTCGGCGTACTGCTGCGGCACGACGACGACGCGCTCGCCGGTCTCGCGCTCGAAGTCGGCGATCACCGCGCGGTAGGGCGCGAGCTCGCCGGGCAGCAGGCCGACGGCGAGCGTCAGCGGCGCAGGTCCGCGGGTGCAGGCGGCGACGAGGCAGAGCACGAGCATCGGCACGAGCCGCATGCACAAGGACTGTCGCGCGACGGGGCCGCGGTCAACGCCGCGCGCGTCAGCGCGGCTCGAAGCGCAGCAGCACCAGGGCGTGCGCGAGCACCAGCGTCGTCGCGCCGCGCAGCAGGCGCTCGCCGCCGTGCGCGGTGTTGAGCAGCTCGCGCCAGCGCCCCGGCACCGGCATCTCGGGCAGCGTGCAGCTCCGCGAGCGCGTCCCGGCGTTCATCAGCAGCAGGAGGTCGTGCCCCGGCGCGTCCGCGGTCGCGCCGTTGATCAGCATGCCGAGGAAATGGTTCTCGGGATCCTGCCAGTCGGCGTCGCCCATCTCGGCGCCGTCCGGGCGCAGCCAGACGATGTCCTTGCGTCCGTCGGGCCCGATCGGCTGGCCGGTGAAGAAGCGCTTGCGTCGCAGCGCCGGGTGCGCCTGGCGCAGCGCCACCGCGTGGCGCACGAGCTCGAGCAGCTCGCGGCGCTCGTCGTCGAGCCGCCAGTCGACCCAGGTGAGCGGGTTGTCCTGGCAGTAGGCGTTGTTGTTGCCCTGCTGCGTGCGTCCGATCTCGTCGCCGTGCGACAGCATCGGCACCCCTTGCGAGAAGAGCAGCGTCGCGAGCAGGTTGCGCGCCGTGCGCGCGCGCAACCGCGCGATCGACGACTGCGTGGTCGGTCCCTCGACGCCCCAGTTGCGGCTCAGGTTGTTGTCGGAGCCGTCGCGGTTGTCCTCTCCGTTCGCCTCGTTGTGCTTGCGCTCGTAGGACGTGAGGTCGCGCAGCGTGAAGCCGTCGTGGCAGGTGACGTAGTTGACGCTCGCGAGCGGGCTGCGGTCGCGCGCCGCGAAGAGGTCGCTGCTGCCCGACAAGCGTGACGCGAGCTCCGGCACGACGCCCGCGTCGCCGCGCCAGAAGCGGCGCACGGTGTCGCGGTAGCGGTCGTTCCACTCGGCCCAGCCGGCGGGAAAGTTGCCGGTCTGCCAGCCGTCGAGCCCGAGGTCCCAGGGCTCGGCGATGAGCTTGACGCGCGACAGCACCGGATCCTGCGCGACCACCTGCAGGAACGGCGCGTCGCGCTCGAAGCCGCGCGCGGTGCGCGCGAGGCTCGGCGCGAGGTCGAAGCGGAAGCCGTCGACGTGCATCTCCAGCACCCAGTAGCGCAGGCTGTCGACGACGAGCTGCAGGACGCGCGGGTGCGTCAAGTCGAGCGTGTTGCCGCAGCCCGTGCAGTCGACGTAGGTCGAGGCGTCCGGCGAGCCGAGGCGGTAGTAGACGGCGTTGTCGATGCCGCGAAACGACAGCGTCGGACCGAGGTGGCTGCCCTCGGCGGTGTGGTTGTAGACCACGTCGAGGATGACCTCGAGGCCCGCGCGGTGCAGGCGCTTCACCATCGCCTTGAACTCGAGCACCTGCTCGCCGCGCGCGCCGGTCGCGAAGCGCGGGTCGGGCGCGAAGTACGCGGTCGGCGAGTAGCCCCAGTAGTTCGTGAGCCCGAGCTCGGCGAGGTGGCGCTCGGCCGCGATCTGGTGGATCGGCAGCAGCTCGACCGCCGTCACGCCGAGCGACAGCAGGTGCTCGATCACCGGATCCGACGCGAGACCGAGGTAGGTGCCGCGCAGCTCCTCGGGCACGTCGGAGTGCTGCGCCGTCATGCCCTTGACGTGGCACTCGTAGATCACCGTGCGGCTCCACGGCGTACGCGGCGGACGGTCGTCGTCCCAGACGAACGCGTCGGCGTGGACGATCGACTTCGGCACCCAGGGCGCGCTGTCGTCGGTGCTCGGCTGCGGGTGCTCGAGGCCGCCGTCGAGCACCGCGTAGCCGAGCTGCGAGTCGTGCCAGGTGAACGAGCCGTCGAGCGCGCGCGCGTAGGGATCGATCAGCAGCTTCGCCGGGTTGAAGCGGTGGCCGCGCGCCGGGTCGTACGGTCCGTGCACGCGGTAGCCGTAGCGCTGCCCTGGGCGCAGCCCCGGGACGTAGCCGTGCCAGACGAAGCCGGTGCGCTCGCGCAGCGCGATCCGGGTCTCGTTCGACGCCTCGTCGAACAGGCAGAGCTCCACCGCGGTCGCGTTCTCGGAGTAAATTGCAAAGTTCACGCCCTCGCCGTCCCAGGTGGCACCGAGCGGCGCGGGCGCGCCGGAGCGAAGCTGCATGTCGCCACCGACCACGCCGGGCGCGGCAGAGCAAGCGCCGCGTGCCTCCGGATTCGCACGAGGCGCGCAGCGCGGATCGTCCGACGCGCGCCTCAAGCGACCTGCAGGAGCCGGCTCGCGTGCGGAGGCAGCACGCCGAGATCGATCGTGCCGTCCACGGCCGGCAGCTCGGCGCCGCTCCAGACGTCGCGCACGCGCGCCGCGCGCCACGCGGCGGGCGGCAGCGGCAGCTCGTCGAGCCGCACGGTCGTGGCGCGCGGCGCATCGTCGGGGTTCACGACCGCGAGGTAGACGCCGCCGTCGCGCCGCGGCGCGAGCAGCAGGCGCGGGAAGCCGGGCGTCGCCGGATCGAGCGCGCGACGCCCGCCCGGCGCGAGTTCGCGATGGATCTCGAGCACGCGCTGCGCGATCGCGACGCGCTCCTCGGGCAGCGCCGCGAGATCGTCCGACAGCAGCACGCTGCCGCCGGCGAGCGCGACCGTCGTCGCGAGCGTCAGCACCTCGTCGTCGCTGAGGCGCGAGCGCCGCTTGCGCACCAGCAGGCAGTCCGGGTCGTTGCCCCACGCGACGCCGTGCAGGAACGCGCGCCCGATCGAGTTGCGCACCGCGTTGCGCGTCGCGGGCAGGCCGACGTCGCGCCCGAGGTTGCGCGCGAGCCAGTCGCTCCACGTCGGCGCCACGTCCGGCCCGATCCGCATGAGATCGACGACGCCGATCGCGGGCCCGAGCGGGCAGCCGCAGCCGAGCAGCCGCACCTCGTCGCCGACCGCGCGACGGATCGCCTCGAGCCCGGTGCGCAGCGCCTCGGCGTTGGTCGCGCGCGGGTCGTGACGCGCGCCGGGCAGCGACGCGGCGTAGAGGAAGTCGAGCTTCAGGAAGCGGAAGCCCCACTCACGCGTCAGCGTCGCGCACACCGACGCGACGTGCTCCTGCACCCCGGGGTGCGTCGGGTCGAGCGCCGCCGCGGTCGAGACGCGCGACCAGCGCGGGTTGTAGATCGCCGGCACGACGCGTCCGTAGAGGTCGCGCAGCAGCCAGTCGGGATGCTCGCGCGCGACCTGCGCGCGGCGCGCGGCGAGAAACGGCGCGAGCCACAGGCCCGGCGTGAGCCCGCGCTCGACGATGCGCGGCACGAAGTGCTTGACGCCGCGCGCGAAGCGCTTGCGCGCCGGCGTGAGCCAGTCGCCGATCGCCGCCTGGTAGCCGTCGTCGATCTGGAAGAGCTCGAGGTCGAGGCGCTCGCGCAGCGCCGCCGCCTGCTCGAGGTTGCGCGCGATCACCGGCTCGGAGATGCGCTCGAAGTGCTCGTACCACGAGCACCAGCCGACGACCGACGCGCCAGGGACGCGCGCGCCGCTCGCGCGCGCGAGACGCGCGGCCCAGTCCTCGAGCAACGCGGTCGGCTCGTCGCCGGCGAGGACGAGCAGCGGCTCGCCCGCGCGCGTCTCGCCCGGCGGCAGCGGCACGCCGTCGAACGGCAGGCGCGCGATCAGCGCCGGCGGCTCGCCCCGACGCAGCACGACTTCGAAGCCGCCGAACTGCGACGCCGCACGCAGGTAGCCCGCGACGACCGCGGCGCCGCCGTTCGCGGCGACGAGCGCGGTAACGAGCTCCGACCAGATCTCGCCGCGCGCACTCGGCGCCGTGCTCGGGCTCGACGTGATGCGATCGATCAGACGCCAGCGCGGCCGCGGCACGACGGCGTCCGCCTCGACGCCGAGGAACGCCGACCAGCTCTGCCAGCCGTTGTGCAGCGCGCGCGCCTCACGCGCGTCGAGCGAGCCGACCGCGCGCAGCGGCTCGATCGCGTCGAGACGGACGCCGAGCCGCAGCGAGGTGACGCGCGGCTCGACGACCAAGCTCGCGTCGTCGCGCTCGAGGCGCACCGTCCACTCGAGGTCGTCGTTCGCGCCCTGCACCACGCCGACGCCGCGTCCGACGGGGTCGATCGCCGTCGCCGCGACCCGCGGCACGCCGTCCACGCGGTAGAGGATCCGCAGCGAGTACGGTTGCAGCCGGAGCAGGTCGTTCATCGCGTCGCCCGCTCAGCGCGTGAACAGCGCGATCGCGGCGCCGATCGCGACCAGCGCGGAGCCGAGCAGCCAGCCCGGATTGCGCTCGAGACGCGGACGCTGCGAGACGTCGCGCACCCACTCCGCGTGTCCGCCGACGCCGCCGCGGGTGGCGCGCGCGAAGCGCAGCGCGAGCATCACCTGCAGCATGACGCCGGCCGCGAGCAGCGCGATCCCGTACGGATTGCCCTCGCGCCACACGCAGTAGAGGAGCAGAAGAACACCGAGGATCGGCAGCATGGCTTCCTACGCTGCGGCCGCGAGCGACGTCGCGACGCTCGCGATCGCCTGGTCCAGGACGTCGACGATCTGGTCGATCTGTTCCGCGGTGACGACGAACGGCGGGCAGAGCGCGATCGTGTCGCCGCCGGCGCGCACGATGACGCCGCGCTCGAGCGCTGCTCGACGGATCCGCCACGGCACCTTCTCCGCCTCGGGGAACGGCGCGCGCGTCGTGCGGTCGCGCACCAGGTCGATCGCCGCCATGAGGCCGATCGAGCGCACCTCGCCGACGATGTCGTGACGCTCGAGGCGCGCGAGCCGCCGACGCAGGTACGTGCCGAGACGTCGCACCGCCGGGATCAGCTTCTCGCGCTCGATGATGTCGAGGTTCGCGAGCCCGGCGGCGCAGGCGACGGGATGGCCCGAGTAGGTGAAGCCGTGGTGCAGCGTGAAGTCGGGCCCCGCCTCGACCAGCGTGCGGTAGACCCGCTCGTGCAGCACGACGCCGCCGAGCGGCGCGTAGCCGCTGGTGACGCCCTTCGCGAACACCAGCATGTCGGGCACCGCCGCGCCGTGCTGCACGGCGAACGCCTTGCCGGTGCGGCCGAAGCCGGTGATGACCTCGTCCGCGACCAGCAGGATCTCGTGCCGGTCGCAGATCGCGCGCAGCCGCTCGAGCCAGCCCGGCGGCGGCACGATCACGCCGCCGACGCCCTGCACCGGCTCGACGATGCAGGCGCCGATGCGCTCGGCGCCCTCGCGCGCGACGAGCCGCTCGAGCTCGCTCGCGCAGTCGAGGTCGCACGCCGGGTACGTCTTGCCGAGCTCGCAGCGGTAGCAGTACGGCCGCGCCATCCGCCGCACGTCGGGCAGCATCGGCTCGTAGCCGCGGTGGAAGGCCTCGAGCCCGGTCAGGCTCGCGGCGCCCGTCGACGAGCCGTGGTAGGCGCGCGA
The DNA here is from genome assembly GCA_036563615.1 of Candidatus Binatia bacterium. Classification (NCBI taxonomy): domain Bacteria; phylum Candidatus Binatota; class Binatia (SeqCode); species Binatia bacterium. Next base: position 178,327 of record DATCMB010000006.1, on the reverse strand, counting down.
CAGCGCGACGATCCCGATCTTCTCGGGACGTCCGCGCAGCCGCCAGTAGAGGCGCGCGAGCCGGATGACGCTCTCGTTCGACTCCGATCCGCCCGAGGTGAAGAAGACGTGCTCGAGCCCGGGCGGCGTCATGCGCGCGATGCGCGCCGCGAGCGCGATCGCGGGCTCGCTCGAGAAGCCGAGCAGCGTCGGCGCGTACTCGAGCGTCGAGGCCTGCTTGGCCATCGCGCGTCCGATCTCGGCGCGGCCGTGGCCGACGTTGACGTTCCACAGCGAGGCGACGGCATCGAGGTAGCGGCGCCCGGCGGCGTCCCACACCCAGACGCCGCGGCCCTTGACCAGGCGCAGCGTGCCGTCGCGCTCGGTGACGGCCGGCGAGCCGAAGCCGTGCACCAGGTGGGCGCGGTCGAGGCGGTCGAGATCGTCGCGTCCCATGGCTCTCCGCGCTGATCTAGCACAGCGGCGCCGCCGGTTCGTGCTAAAGGACGCGTCCCGGACGATCGAAAGTGCGAAAGATGAGGCACAGCACCAGCGCGGCATCGGCGCACGGCGACGCCGCTCTCGCGGCCGAGCACGACCGACCGCGGGCCGTCGCCATGGCGGTCCTCGTGGCCGCGCTCGGCTACTTCGTCGACATCTACGACCTGATCCTCTTCAGCATCGTCCGCGTCTCGAGCCTGCGCGGCATCGGCGTCGCGGAGGAGGATCTGCTCGGCACCGGCGTGCTGCTGCTCAACATGCAGATGGGCGGCATGCTGGTCGGCGGCGTCCTCTGGGGCGTGCTCGGCGACAAGCGCGGCCGCCTGTCGGTGCTGTTCGGCTCGATCTTCCTCTATTCCGTCGCGAACATCGCCAACGGCTTCGTGCACGACGTGCCGACCTACGCCGTGCTGCGTCTCGTCGCCGGCATCGGCCTCGCGGGCGAGCTCGGCGCGGGCGTGACGCTCGTCAGCGAGCTCATGGGACGCGAGACGCGCGGCTACGGGACGACGCTCATCGCCACGATCGGCATCTTCGGCGCCGTGGTCGCGGCGCTGGTCGGCGACCTCTTCGACTGGCGCACGGCGTACTTCGTCGGCGGCGGGCTCGGCATCCTGCTGCTGCTCCTGCGGGTCGGCGTCTACGAGTCCGGGATGTTCGAGCAGGTGAAGCGGCAGGACGTGCGCCGCGGCAGCTTCCTGTCGCTGTTCGCGACCCGCGACCGCGCGCGGCGCTACCTGTGCGTCATCCTGATCGGCGTGCCGATCTGGTACGTCGTCGGCATCCTCGTCACCTTCTCGCCGGAGTTCGGTCGCGCGATGGGGATGAACGAGGTGCCGTCGGCCGGACGCGCGGTGATGTTCGCGTACATCGGGCTTGCGGCGGGCGACCTCGCGAGCGGCTTCGCGAGCCAGATGCTGCGCAGCCGCAAGCGCATCGTGCGCACCTTCTTGACGCTGACCGCGCTCTGCGTCGGCGTGTACTTCACCGTCGCCGCGAGCTCGCTGGTCGTGTTCTACGCGGTGTGCGGCCTGCTCGGCTTCGCGACCGGCTACTGGGCGGTGTTCGTCACGATGGCGTCCGAGCAGTTCGGCACCAACGTGCGCGCGACCGCGACCACGAGCGCGCCGAACTTCGTGCGCGGCGCGGTCGTGCTGCTGACGTCCGCGTTCCAGGCGCTGACGCCGACGCTCGGCGTGATCGGCAGCGGGATCTCGGTGGGCACGTTCGCGATCGTGGTCGCGTTCGTGAGCCTCGCGCTGCTCGACGAGACGTTCGCGAAGGATCTCGACTTCGTCGAGCGCTGAGCGCGGAGCGCGCCGAGCTGCTCCCGGCCCTGCGCCGCGTGGCGTCGTGCTCGCGGCGCGTCGACGCGTCGCGTGATTGACTCGTCGTCGAAGTCGACGCTAGCGTCGACTTCGTCATGCCGGCCCGCCGCACCATCGCCGCGCTGCCCCTCGGCAAGCGCGAGCAGACCAAGGCGCGCAACCGCGCCGCGATCCTCGCCGCCGCGCGCCGCGTGTTCGGCGAGCTCGGCTACGACGCCGCGACGGTGCGCGACATCGTGCGCACGACCGACCTCTCCGTCGGCACCTTCTACGAGTACTTCCGCGACAAGGAGGAGGTGTTCGCCGCGGTCGCCGACGAGGCGTGGGCGGGGCTGCGCGAGCGCCTGCGCGCGGTGCGTCGCGACCGGCGCGTGCCGTTCGCTGAGCGCATCCGCCTCGCCTACCTCGCCTACTTCCAGTTCGTCGTCGACGAGCGCCCGCTGTACGACGTGCTCGAGCGCCTGCTGTGGGCGCGCGGCGATCAGGCGTCGAGCAACCTGCGCCTCTCGATCGAGGAGCTGCGCGAGGACCTGCTGCCCGACGCGCAAGAAGGCGCGCTCGGCGGCGACGACCCCGACCTGGTCGCGACCGCGATGGTCGGCATGGGCCTCATGGTCGCGCGCCGGATGCTCGCGCGCGGCAAGCTCGATCCGGAGGAAGCTGCGACGTTCTGCACCAACTTCGCCCTGCGCGGCGCCCGCGACCGCACGGGAGCGACGCGAAGGAGATCCGCATGAAGCACTTTCTCTTTCACCTCATGCCCTACCCGAAGCTGCCCGCCGACTTCGCGCAGAAGCACGAGTCGGCCTGGGTGTGGGCGCCGAACGAGCTGTTCGACCCGCAGGTGATGCAGGGCGCGTACAACGACTACATCGACCAGCTCGCCGCCGCCGAAGACATGGGCTTCGACGGCGTGTGCGTCAACGAGCACCATCAGAACGCGTACGGGCTGATGCCGTCGCCGAACATCATCGCGTCGATGCTCGTGATGCGCACCAAGAAGATCCGCATCGCGGTGGTCGGCAACGCGCTGCCGCTCTACGACCCGCCGACGCGCGTCGCCGAGGAGATCGCGATGCTCGACTGCATCTCCGGCGGGCGCATCATCTCGGGGCAGGTGATCGGCGGCGGTCCGGAGTACTTCTCGTTCTCGATCAACCCCGCCGAGGCGCGTACGCGGTTCGCCGAAGCGCACGAGATCATCATGCGCGCCTGGACGGAGCCAGGCCCGTTCGAGCACTACGGCGAGCACTTCAAGCTGCGCTACGTCAACGTCTGGCCGAAGCCGCTGCAGAAGCCGCACCCACCGATCTGGATCCCCGGCGCGGGCTCGATCGAGACCATGGAGTTCGTCGCCAAGCGCCGCTACGCCTACATGGGCATCCCCTACTTTAGGATTGACTTCTTCATCAAGAACTACGCGATGTTCAAGGAGATCTGCGAGAAGGAGGGCTACAAGGCCCACCCCGAGCAGATGGGTCTCCTGATGCCGATCTACGTCGGCGAGACCGACGCGAAGGCGCGCGAGGAGTTCGAGAAGCACTTCTGGTACTTCCAGAAGAACCTGATCCCGGGTCTGACGCTGTCGCCGCCGGGCTACACCTCGGTGCGCTCCGCCCTGCGCATCTTCAAGGCGCTGCAGGACGGCAAGACCTTCATCAACTCCTGCGAGACCTGGGACGACGTCGAGCGCGGCGGCTTCGCGGTGGTCGGCAGCGCCAAGACGGTCGCGCAGAAGCTCACCGAGTGGTGCAAGGAGATCGGCTGCGGCAACCTGCTCGGGCTCTTCCACCTCGGCGACATGCCGCACGAGAAGGCGCTCGAGAACGCGCGCCGCTACGCGACCGAGGTGAAGCCGATCCTCGACCGCGAGCTGCCGACGCCGGCCGAGCCGGTGCCCACTCCGATTCCGTTCCCGCGCGCCGCCTGACGGCGCGCCGCACTTGACGAACATCCGCGCGCGCGGCCCGCGGCCGTGCGGGTCGCGCGCAACGACATCGGCCCGGCGCGCGTCCCCGCGCCGGGCGACGGGCGCGAGCCCCTCCAAGAGATTCAGGACCAACGAGCGATGGAGCAGACGGTCACCCAGATCGAGGTTCTCGGACGAAAGATCCACGAGCTGCGCGGCGGCACGGGACGCCCGCTGCTCTACCTGCACAGCGCGATGGGCGAGGCGGTGTGGATGCCGCACCTCCAGCGCCTCGCCGAGACGCGCGAGCTGCACGCGCCCGCGCACCCCGGCTTCCTCTCCTCGCAGGGCATCGAGCAGATCCGCGACATCGAGGACCTCGTCTTCCACTACCTCGCCTACATGGACCAGCAGGGCTGGGACTCGGTCGACGTGATCGGGCTCTCGCTCGGCGGCTGGATCGCGGCCGAGATCGCGGCGCGCTACCCCGAGCGGGTCTCGAAGCTCGTGCTCGCCGCGTCCTGCGGCATCTGGCTGCGCCACAAGCCGATCACCGACATCTTCGCGCTCGACAGCCGCTTCCCCGAGCGCGTCAAGCGCGTCCTGTTCTGGGACATCGAGTGCCCGGCGGCGCAGATGATGCCGAACCCGGCCGACATGTCGCTGCCGGACGAGATGCTGGTCGACATCATGAACGGCTTCGCGGCGACCGCGAAGATCGGCTGGAACCCGCTGCTGCACGACCCGCGGCTCGCGAGCCTCTTGCCGCGCGTCAAGGCAAAGACGCTCGTGCTGTGGGGCGAGGGCGACCGCCTCGTGCCGGTCGACTACGCGCACGAGTTCGCGCGCCTGATCCCCGACGCGAAGGTCGAGATCATCCCGCAGTGCGGGCACCTGATCCCATTCGAGAAGCCGGACGAGTTCCACCGCGCGGTGACGAGCTTCCTCGGCTGAGCGAGTCCAGGCGGCGCATGGAGCTGAACCCCTTCTCGCACGAGTTCCACGAGGACCCGTACCCGACCTACCGCTGGCTGCGCGACCACGCGCCGCTCTACCGCAACGACAAGCTCGACTTCTGGGCGCTGTCGCGCTTCCGCGACGTGCTCGACGCGTCGCACGACTGGCAAACCTACAGCTCGGCGCAGGGGACGACGGTCGAGCGCATCGACGGCGCGGTGTTCGGCGAGCGGCCGATGATGATCTTCACCGACCCGCCGCGCCACGACCGTCTGCGCAAGCTCGTGAACCGCGCGTTCACGCCGCGGCGGATCGCGGAGCTCGAGCCGTTCGCGCGCGAGACCGTCGTCCGTTTGCTCGAGCCGTTGGTCCGTCAGGGCGGCGGCGACTTCGTCAAGGATCTGTCGGCGCCGCTGCCGATGGCGATGATCTTCACGATGCTCGGCGTGCCCGAGGGCGACCGCGTCTGGCTGCGCAAGCAGATGGACGCGTCGCTCGAGCGCTCGCGCGACACGCCGGACATCCCGCCGCACGCGATCGAGGCGATGATCGCGATGCAGGACTACTGGGACCGTCTGGTCGCCGAGCTGCGCAAGAAGCCGAACGAGGGCCTGATCAGCGCGCTGCTCGAGGCGGAGATCGAGACCGACGACGGCTCGCGCACGCGGCTCACCGACGGCGAGGTGGTCGGCTTCTGCACGCTGATCGGCGCGGCGGGCAACGAGACCGTCACCAAGCTGCTCGCCAACGCGGCCGTGCTCTTCGCCCGGCACCGCGACCAGTACGAGAAGATCCTCGAGAGCCCCCAGCGCATCCCGAATGCGGTCGAGGAGGTGCTGCGCTACACCTCGCCGTCGCAGTACCAGGGCCGCGTCACGACGCGCGACGTCGAGTGGTACGGTACGACCGTCCCGCAGGGCGCGCGCATCCTGCTCTTGACGGGGTCGGCGAACCGCGACGAGCGCGAGTTCCCCGACCCGGACCGCTTCGACATCGAGCGCAAGATCCCGATCGCGCTCGGCTTCGGGCAGGGCGTGCACTTCTGCCTCGGCGCCTCGCTCGCGCGGCTCGAGAGCCGGGTCGCGCTCGAGGAGTTCAGCCGTCGCTTCCCGCGCTACAGGGTCGACGAGGCGCGCTGCGTGCGCGTGCACATGAGCAACGTGCACGGGTTCGAGAGCGTCCCGTTCGAGGCGGTCTGACGCGGCGGCTGCGCGCCGCGTCGGCGCGTCCGCGGGGCGCTGCGCGTCGCTCCGCTCGCGCGTTCAGCCGATGCGTCACGGCGCGGCGCGCGCCGCGTCGTTCAGGCTCCAGTCGTAGTCGAGGTACGTGAGCCCCGCGTCGTCGAGCCCGGCGATGCGCGCCGCGACCGCGCTCGGCGCGTGCGCGCGCACGAAGGCCGCGACCCCGCCCGCATCCGCGAAGTCGTCCGCGAACCACCTGAAGATCGACGACACGCGCGCGCTGCGGCCGTCCTCGCCCGGAACGAGCCCCTTCGTCGGATTGCCGAGAAAGGCGCTCGTCTGCTCCGCGAGCTGCGCGTCGAGGCGCTCGGCGACGTAGGGCTCGGCGCGCAGGTCGGGGCACGACAGCGACGCGCAGACGATCGCGAAGTGCACGCGCGGCTCGCGGAAGCGCTTGCGCAGGATGCCGTGCTCGATCTCGTCGAGCGACATCGCGCGTCCGCCGACCGTGCCGACCTTCCGCTTCCAGACCGGAAAGAGAAAGCTGCCCGCGTCCTTGATCGAGGCGATCGGGTAGCGATCGACGACCGTCTCGATCGCGAGCAGGTTGTACGCGTTGACCCAGAACGCGAAGCGCTCGGCGTCGGTCGCGAGCGCCTCGGGGTCGGCGCTCGCGAGGTTGCGCAGCGCCGCCTGGTAGTCCGGATCGGCCGCGAGCGCGCGGTAGTCGACCAGCATCGAGCGCACGCCATCGACCGTCCCCGGCCGCAGGTGCTTCGCGAGCAAGCGTGCGTAAGGTGTGTCGTCGGCGGCCGCGGCCGGGCGCGCGACGAGGCTCATCGCCAGGCACACGCCGACGAGGAGCGCGATCCCGCGCACCTCCTACGGCCCGGCGAGCGCCGCGCGCGCGAGCGCGATCCAGCCCGCGATGAACGCGAGTCCGCCGAGCGGCGTGATCGCGCCGAGCCAGCGTTGCCCCGTCAAGACCAGAACGTAGAGGCTGCCGCTGAACACGACGACGCCCGCGATGAACAGCCACGCCGCGAGCGCGAGCCCGCCGCTCGCCGGCACCGCGACGCCTCCCATGGACGCGCGCCACGCGAGCACGCCGGTCAGCACCAGCGCGAGCGCGTGGTAGAAGTGGTAGCGCACCGCGGTCTCGAACACGGCGAGCTGCTCGGGCGCGACGCGTCCCGCGAGCACGTGCGCGCCGAACGCGCCGATCGCGACCCCGAGAGCACCCAGCACCGCACCCGTCGCGACGATTCCGTTGGCCGTCAAGATTTCCCCCTGCTCTGCTGCTTCCGGTGGATCACGCGTCGGTGAAGCGCGGCTTGCGCTTCTCGACGAAGGCGCGCACGCCCTCCTGCGCGTCCGCCGACTTCGACAGCACCGTCTGCGCGAGCGCTTCGAGGTCGAGCAGCTCGGACAGCGTCTGCTCGGCGCCGTGGTAGACGGTGAGCTTCGAGAGCGCGAGCGGACCCGCCGGGTTGCGCGCGATGCGCCCGACGAAGTCGTCGACCTGCCGAGCGAACGTGTCGTCGGGGAACACGCGGTTCACGAGCCCGAGCCGCGCCGCTTCCTCCGCCGACAGCACGTCGCCCGTCCACAAGAGCTCGAGCGCGCGCGCCGTGCCGATCAGGCGCGGCAGAAAGTACGCGCCGCCGAAATCCGGCTGGAGGCCGACGCGCAGGAACGGCACCGCGAACGTCGCCGACGCGCTCGCGACGCGCAGGTCGCAGGCGAGCGCGATCACGCAGCCGGCGCCAATCGCCGGTCCGTCGACCGCGGCGACGATCGGCTTCGGCGTGTCGCGGAAGCGCTGGATCGCGCGCGTCATGCGCAGCAGCTCGCGCGAGCGCTGCACCGGCGACTGCTCGAGGCGCTCGCCCATCGTCTTCAGGTCGCCGCCCGAGCAGAAGATGCCGTTCGCGCCGGTGACGACGAAGACGCGCACGTTCGGATCCGCCGCGCCGGCGTCCAGGTGCTCCTCGAGCGCGCGCCAGTCGGGCGGCATGACGGCGTTGCGCTTGTCGGGGCGATCGAGCGTCAGCGTCGCGACGCCGTTCGCGCCGACCTCGTAGCGCACGCCGGAGCTCACGTGAGGAGCAGGCCGACGTCGGGGCCGCCGCGCAGCGTGTGCCCGCCGTCGACCGAGAACACCTGGCCCGTGATCCACGACGAGCGGTCGCTCGCCAGGAAGAAGATCGCCTCCGCGACCTCGTGGACGGTGCCGAGACGGCCGAGCGGCATCTTGGTCTCGTAGTCGTGCCGCACCTTCTCGTGGTCGGCGAGGATGCGCGACAGGTCGGTCGGGACGAGGCCCGGGCGGATCGCGTTGACGCGGATCCGGTGCGGACCGAGCTCGTCGGCCGCGCAGCGCGTGAGCATCTCGAGGCCCGCCTTCGAGACGCAGTACGCGCTCATCAGGCGGTGCGTCAGCGCGCCGGCGATCGACGACACGTTGACGATCGAGCCGCCGTGCCCGCCCTGGATCATCGCCGCCGCCTGATGCTTGACGCAGTACATCGCGCCGTCGAGGTTCGTGCGCAGCGTCATCGCCCAGTCCTCGGCGCTCTGCTCGACGACGCTCGCGATGAAGCCGGTGCCGGCCGCGTTGACGCCGATGTCGAGGCGTCCGAAGCGGTCGACGATGGAGCTCACGACGCGCCGCACGTCGTCCTCGCTGCCGACGTCGCCCGCGACCGCCCAGGCGCGCTGCGTTCCGATCTCGTTCACCGCACGCGCGAGCTTCGTGCCGTCGCGGCCCATGAGCGCGACGGTCGCGCCCGCGCGCGCGAGCGCCTTCGCCGCCGCGAGCCCGATGCCGCTGCCGCCGCCGGTGACGAGCGCAACCTTGCCCTCGAGCTCTGCCATCCGCCTACCTCCCGCGCTGCGAGGCCCTTTCGTTCATCAGATGAATTCCGCGAGCGGCGCGAGCCTCTCGACCCACTCGTCGGGAATCAGCGTCAGCTCGCCGCCGAACTGCTTGCAGTAGAGGACGATCTTCGCGGTCTCCTCGAGGTTCATCGCCCGCGTCGCCGCCTCCCGCAGCGTCTTGCCGACGGTCATCAGGCCGTGGTTCTGCAGGAAGCAGCCGCGGCTCTTCTTCATCGCCTCCTCGACCGCGTCGGCGAGCTCCTTCGAGCCCGGCATGAACCACGGTACGAGCTGCGTGTCGCGCAAAAAGATCGCGTCGGTATTGATCGGCGGGAACGGCAGACCGACGATGCCCATCGCGGTCGCGATCGGCGCGTGCGTGTGCAGCGCGCCGGTCGACTCCGGGCGCGCACGGTAGCTCGAGAAGTGCATCTGCCACTCGACCGACGGCTGACGCTCGCCCTCGACCACCGAGCCGTCCGCGCGGATGCGCACCAGATCCTCCTCGCGCAGGTTGCCCTTGTAGAGCCGGCTCGGGGTGATCCAGATGGTCTCGCCGTCGGACGACTTCGCCGACACGTTGCCGCCGGTCGCGGTGAGTAGACCGAGCTGGAACATCTCGTTGGTGATCTGGACGACCAGCTCCTTGGCTTCGGCATCCGTCGTCATGTGCGCGTGGTCCCCCGGTGAGAATGCAGAGTTTCCGCTCGCGCGGGCGTCGTCAACCCCCGACGGCCGTACGCCGCAGCGTCGTCGACGACACCTCGATCGGGTTGCTCTCGATGCGCGCGGGCGTCGCCTCGAGCCGCGGCTCGCACGTCTCGAGCACGACGCGCGCACGCAGCACGCGGTCGCCGGCGCTCGCCGTCGCATCCGGCTCGACCGACGCGACGCGCACGACGTCGCGCCCCGGCCCCTCGTCCTCGGCGAACGTGATGCAGCCGTCGGCGTCGACCGCGCGTCCGTTCGCGCTCGCAAGCGTCAGCGTGGCGAGCGTGCGGCTCTGCTCGTCCTCGAGACGCGCGCGCGTCGAGACGCGCAGCGGGCGCAGCGTGATCGCGTGCAGGCTCGTCTCGGCGCCGACCAGGTCCGTGTAGCGGTCGTAGTCGGTGCGGGCGATGACGCGCGCGTTGCCCTTCGAGAGGTTCTGTCCGACCTTCGAGGTCGACTCCTCCCAGAAGCGCGGCTTGCCGGTGTCGACGTGCACGAAGCCGCTCTTCGCGTAGTAGCCGGCGCCGCAGCACTCGCGGGCGCGCAGCCGGTTCCACAGCGCGCGCTGGTCGACGCCCTCGAAGCGCAGGTCGGCGGCGAGGCCCTCGGTGTGCATCGACGCCCGCGCCGCCTGCCCGCCGCGCGCGATCACCGCGCTGTTGTAGCCCTCGCTGCGGTAGCCCGAGATCAGGAGCAGCCGGCGCGGCTTCTCCGTGTCCTCGAGGAAGTCGATCAGCTCGATGAGCCGCAGCGACACCCGCGTCCGCTCGTCGTCGCCGCGCGAGCGGAAGATCGCGTCGATCTTGCTGAGCGCGTCGGCCGAGTAGGTGCCGTCCGGATTGCGGAACACGACGCGCACCTTCTCGTGCGTGTGCGCGTTCTCGAGCTCGAGAACGCCGTCGCCGGCGAGGAAGAAGCGGCTGCTCTCCTGCGGCCCGCGCCGCTCGTCCGCGTCCTGCGGCGCGGCCCGCTCGTCCGCGGCCTGCGACGCGGCCCGCTCGCCCGCAGCGTGCGTGCCGCCGGCGCCGAGCAGCGCCGCGGCCAGCGCGACGAGGAGGAAACCCTGGTGCCCGGCGCGCGCGAGACCGCGCGCGCGTCCTGCGTGTACGTGCGACGACACGAGCCGGTCGTAGCGCAGCGCTCGCCGTCGCGTCGAGGGCTCGCGCACGCTGAACGCGTGCAGCCGCAGTGTTATCCTTGCGTCGTGCACACCTGCGAGCTCTGCGAGACGTCGTTGATCGCGCGTGTCGCGTGCCTCGGCGAGCGCTCGGACCGCCGGGTGTGGCTCTGCATCCCCTGCCACGAGCGCTACCGGGACCACGAGCTCGAGCCCGAGGAGCTGCTGAAGCTCACGAAGCGCGCCGCCCGTCGCGCCGGCAAGTGCGACTGGTGCGCGGAGGCGCCGCCCGCGGCGCAGGTTCGTGTCCCGCTCGCGGACGGCGCGATCTTCGCCTTCCAGCTCTGCGCGTCCTGCGCGCGCGAGGCGCACCAGTCCGCCGGGGGCCAGGTCCTGCACGCCCAGGCGGCGCTCGCCGGCGACGTCACGGTCGACCCGCGCTACGAGAAGGCGCTCGAGGTCATGCGGCGACGGCGCGAGATCCGCCGCGTCAAGTAGCGACGGCCACCCGCCGCCCTACTCGCGCACGACGTCGACGACGTTGCCGGTGGCCGCGATGCCGCCCGACTTCTTCTGCGCCGACACCGGGCTGCAGCCGTTGACGATCACGCCGGTCACGGTGTTGTGCGCCGCGCCCTCGAAGCGGAAGCAGGTCTTCACCTCGCGCACCGCGCCGCGCCGCACCTGGTTCTCGCGCGGCCCCTTCCAGCCGCGCTCCGCGTCCTCGTACGCCTGGAACAGGTAGCCCGCGCCGCGCACCAGGTTGCCCTCGAAGACGTTGCGCTCGGACTCGCCACGGAGCTGGATCGGACGGTCCTCGACCTCGTTGCCGAAGAACAGATTGTCCTTCGAGTGCTTGACGTACATCGCCGCCGAGCCGGCGCCGCGCAGACGGTTCACCAGCACGAAGTTGCCGCGCGCGTCGAGCAGGTAGAGGTTCTCCTTGCCGCTGTCCGCGATCTCGTTGCCGACGAGCACGTTGTCGTCCGCCGCCGTGCCGATGTGGATCCCCTCGTCGCCGCTTCCGACGACGACGTTGCCGATCAGCATGTTGCTCTTCGTCGCGACCGCGAGCTCGATGCCGTAGCGCGCGTTGTCGACGACGTCGTTGTGCTCGATCCGGTTGAGGCTGCCGCCGCGCAGGCGGATTCCGGTGCGAAATCCGCTCACGGTGCAGCCGCGAACGACGGCGCCCTGCGCTTCGTCGACGACGATCCCGTCGCCGTCACCGCGGCCGACGATCGCGTGTCCGGCGCAGTCGAGCACGGCGCGATTCTTGACGCGCAGGCCCGCCGCACAATCCACGAGATCCGCGTCGAGCACTGCGACGCCACGTACCGCGTCGCCGCACGCGCACGCGACGCCATTGCCACATTCCTTCGCCGCCGCGCTCGCCGGTGCCGCGAGCAGCGCCGCCACCGCACACACCAGCAGCGTGCGCCATCCCCAAAAGCCCATCGTGGTACTCCCTTCGACCCGCCTGTTGGGAGGTACGACCGTCGCGGGCTCGGACTTGAGCGAGGTCTGCGATCACCCTTGACCACCGCGGGCGCCGACGCGATACGACCGGGCATGGATCTCTCGTACGCGAAGGAGGACGAGGAGTTTCGGCGCGAGCTCAGGGCGTGGTTGCGCAAGCATCTGCCCAAGCGCGGCGAGCTCGATGGCGGTGAAAACCTGAGCTACGCCGATCCGCGTCGCGTCCAGGCGGCCAAGGCCTGGCAGCGGACGCTGTACAAGGCCGGCTACGTCGCGATCGGCTGGCCGAAGGAGTACGGCGGCCAGGGCGCGAGCATCGTCCGCCAGACGATCCTCAACGAGGAGCTGGTCCTCCACCGTGCGCCGACGCTGATCGGCATGATGGGCATCCAGATGGTCGGCCCGACGCTCATCACGCACGGCACCGAGGAGCAGAAGAAGCGCTTCTTGCCGAAGATCCTCACGGCCGACGAGATCTGGTGCCAGGGCTACTCGGAGCCGGGCGCCGGCTCCGACCTCGCGTCGCTCAAGACGCGCGCCGAGATCGACGGCGACGACTTCGTCATCAACGGCCAGAAGGTCTGGACCAGCGCCGCGCAGATCGCGGACTGGATGTTCTGCCTCGTGCGTACGGATCCCAACGCGCCCAAGCACAAGGGCATCTCGTACGTCCTCATCGACATGAAGACGCCCGGCATCACGGTGCGTCCGCTCGTGCAGATGACGGGCGAGCCGGGCTTCAACGAGGTGTTCTTCAACGACGTGCGCGTGCCGCGCACCAACCTCGTCGGCAAGCTCAACGAGGGCTGGCTGGTCGCGAACTCGACGCTGCACCACGAGCGCAACATGCTCGCGAGCACGACGCGCACGCAGCAGCTCATGAACGATCTGATCGAGCTCGCGCAGCGCCGCACGCGCAACGGCGTCAAGGCGTCGCGCGATCCGGTCGTGCGTCAGCGCCTCGCCGACCTGCAGATCCGCGTCGAGGCGATGAAGTACCACTCGCTGAAGCAGCTCTCGGACGCGATCCACGGCCGCTCGCCGGGCATCGGCGCGTCGATCAACAAGCTCGTGACCACCGAGCTCAACCACGACATCTGCGCCGCGGCGCTCGACATCCTCGGCAGCTTCGGGCCGCTCGCCAAGAACGCGCCGCACGTCGAGCGCCGCGGCTCCTGGCCGAAGGACCACATGTTCACGCTGGGCATGATCATCGGCGGCGGCACGTCGCAGATCCAGAAGAACATCATCGCCGAGCGCGGCCTCGGCCTTCCGAAGGGCGCCTGAGCGATGGACTTTGGATTGACGCAAGACCAGGAGATGCTCGCGCGCAGCGCGCGCGAGTTCCTCGAGCAGGAGTCGAGCACGGCCGTCATCCGCCGGATCATCGAGGATCCGCACGCGTTCTCGCCGGAGCTGTTCCGCAAGGTCGTCGAGCAGGGCTGGACGGGCCTGCTCGTCCCCGAGGCGTACGGCGGCCTCGGCCTCACCATGCTCGACGCCGCCGTGCTTTTGACCGAGCTCGGGCGCGCGCTCACGCCGGTGCCGATCCTTTCCTCCGCCGTGCTCGCGACGTCGCTGCTGTGCTCCGCGGCCTCGACCGCGCAGAAGAAGGAGTGGCTGCCGCGGCTCGCGTCGGGCGAGGTGCTGGCGACGGTCGCGTGGCTCGAGGAGAGCGACCGTCTCGATCCCGCGGGCGTGACGCTGCGTCCGCGGCGCGTGCGCGGCGGCTTCCGCCTCGCCGGCTCGAAGCTCTTCGTGCTCGACGCCGCGATCGCGCACGTCCTGCTGGTCGCGGCGCGCACCGGCCCCGGCAACGGCGAGTCCGGCATCACGCTGCTGCTCGTGCCGCGCGACACGCCGGGCGTGACGGTGACGCCGCTGCCGACGATCGACCCGACCCGACGCGTCTACGAGGTCGTGTTCGACGACGTCACGGTGCCGCCCGAGCGCGTGATCGGCACCGAGGGCAAGGGCTGGAAGCACCTCGCGCGTCTGGTCGACGTCGCCTGCGTGGCGATCGCGGCCGAGAGCCAGGGCGGCGCCGAGCGCGCGCTCCAGATGGCCGTCGAGTACGTCAAGGTGCGCGAGCAGTTCGGTCGGCCGGTCGGCAGCTTCCAGGCCGTCAAGCACATGGCGGCCGAGTGCACGAGCGAGATCGAGCCGTCACGCTCGCTGCTCTGGTACGCGGCGTGGGCGCTGCAGGGCAACCCGCGCGACGCCTCGCGCGCCGCGGCGATGGCCAAGGCGCGGCTCGGCGACGTGTACTCGCGCACCACCAACACCGCGGTGCAGATGCACGGCGGCATCGGCTTCACCTGGGAGCACGACATCCACTTCTGGTTCAAGCGCGCGAAGTGCAACGAGGTCGCGTTCGGCAGCCCGAGCTGGCACCGCGAGCGGGTCGCGACGCTGTCGGGCTGGTGAGCGCGTGCAGCTCGAGCATCGGGTGCGGCCGCCTTCCGGGGACGGACCGCACCCGACGATCTTCGCCTTTCACGGCTTCGGCTCGAACGCGCAGGAGGTGCTCGAGCTGGCCGCGCCGCTGCTCGACGAGCGCGCGCTGATCATCGCCCCGCAGGCGCCGGAGCCGGCGCCGCCCGAGATCCCGGCGAAGCATCCGGGCGGCTGCTTCGCGTGGTTCCCGTTCACGCTCGCCAAGCGTCCGACGCCCGCTTCGCTGCGCGCCGCGGAGGACGTGGCGCGCGCGTTCGTCGCCGAGGCGAGCGAGCGCTACGCGGTCGATCCGGCGCGCACCGTCGCGCTCGGCTTCAGCCAGGGCGGCGTGATCGCCTACGGGATCGCGCTCACCGAGCCAGAGCGCTTCCGCGCCATCGTCGCGCTCAGCAGCTGGCTGCCCGACTACCTCGTGCGCAGGCTGCCGCAGGTCGACCGCGCGCACCTCGACGCCTGGGTGTCGCACGGCACGCGCGACGACGTGATCCTCGCGAGCCGCGGACGCGACTCCGTCGCCAAGCTGCGCGACCTCGGCGTCGAGCGCATCACGCACCGCGAGTACGACATGGCGCACGAGGTGAGCCCCGCGAGCCTCGCCGACCTCGACGCCTGGCTGCGCGCGCTCCTCGCCTGAGCCCGCGTCAGCGCCTGCGCGAGCGCCGCGCGCCTTCCGGAGCCGCGACCACGCGGAGCGGCACCTCGACCGGCGCGACGCCGCAGTCGGCGAGCGAGCCGACCGTGACCTGCAGCAGGTCCGCCCACAGCACGTAGTCCGCGGGCACGCGCGGCGCGACCACGGCCCACTCGAGCTCGACCGTCCCGTGCGCGGGAACGTCCTCGACCAGCAGGATCTCGTGCTCCGGACAGGGCGAGACGCCTCGACCGGCGGGCAGCCCGACGCAGGCGCGCAGACGTACTTGACGGTACGGGTGCAACCCGCCCGCCGGCCACGGGCGGTCGCCGTCGTTGGTGATGCGCGCGGTGAAGCGCAGCAGCTCGCCCGCGGGGACGGCGGCGCCCGGCGCGAGCGGCTCGGTCGGCGGACGCGGGACGAGCTCGAGCCGTCCCGGACAGCTCGCCCCGAGCGGCTCGCGCGGCACGCCGCCCGGCGTGCGCGCGGTGTCGTAGAGCGGCGAGTCGGGACGCATCGGACCTTGCGCGCGCACGCGGAACAGCCGCTCGTCGCCGAAGGTCGCGACGTGCTCGAGCTCCGGCGGGATCGCGGTCGAGCTCCAGCGCTTGCGCAGCGGCGGCGGCAGCTCGTCGCCGTGGACCAGGATCCAGCCGACGTCGGTCTCGCGCAGCAGCGTCGTCAGCGCCCGCGGATCGGGCAGGTCCGCGATCCGGTGCGCGAGGTAGTTGCGCACCGGCGGCGGGTGGCTCGTGTAGCCGTCGAACAGCGGCAGCCAGTGCGTCGTGCTCGCGAGCATGCGCGCCGCGGCGGGACGGAAGGTCTTCGGCGGCAGCTCGAGCAGCGCGCGACCGTCGGCGTGCTGCGCGAGCCAGCGCGGGGACGCCGGCGCGCGCTCGCCGACGTCGCGAGGGTGCAGCTCGAGCTCGGTGCGCTCGGCGGGAAACGCCACGATCGCGACCGCGAGCGCCGCGCCGCCGAGCCACGCGAGGCGCGGGCGCGAAGCCACGACCCGCAGCGCGCGCGCCGCGCCGAGCCCGGCGAGCAGCGCGAGGCCGAGCGTCGCGACGTTCAGGATCCGGTCCGGGACGCGCATCGACGAGAAGCCCGGCACCCACTCGATGAGCCAGCGGTACGGGCTCGGGAAGGCGAGCGGGCCGAGCGTCAGGTCGGCCGGACCGCGCCCGACGAGCCAGCCGCCGAGCACGAGCGCGAGCGCCAGAGCGAGCACGGTTCGCCGTCCGCGCCACGGCGGCAGCAGCCCGAGCACCGCGAGCGCCGCGGCGACCACGCCCGCGCTCTGCGCGAACAGGATGCGCGACGCCACGAACTGCGCGACCCCCGGCAGCAGGCCGCCGACCTGCCCGCCGTCCGTGCCGTACTCCGGCAGGTAGCCGTCGCGCCGCAGCAGCACGTACGGAATCGCGAGCGCGACGAACGGGAGCGCGGCCGCGGCGCAGCACGCGAATCCGCCGAGGACGCGGCGACGGTCGAGGCGCTCGCGCCAGCGCCAGAGGAGCGGCACCAGCGCGCACAGCGCGCCGACCAGCATCATGTACGCGAGGTAGAACGAGCTCAGGAGCTGGAGCGCGAGCGCGACCGCCATCGGCGCGCCGTCGCGCCAGCGCGCGCGCTCGAGCCAGCGGTCGGCGAAGAACATCGCGAGCGACATCCAGCCGACCGCGAGCACGTGCAGGTGGAACGTGTTCGCGCGTCGGGAGGCGACGAAGCCGAACGCCGCGCCGGCGACCACCGCGGCCGATGCAGGCATGAAGCGCGTCGCGAGCAGGAAGGTTCCCATCGCGGCGAGCCAGAAGTCGAACAGCAGGAGCACGTTGCCCGCGAGGACGGGATTGCCGGTGGCGAGAAAGACCGGCGCGAACACCGGCTGATGTCCGACCATGTGGTCGGAGAGCGCCAGCGCGCGCGGCATCGGGTAGAAGACGTTGGCGTCGAAGAGGTGCAGCGGGTCGGTGACGAGCGCGTGCGCCGTCCACGCCATCGCCCACAGCGCGAAGTCGGCGTCGGCGTCGATGAGCTCCCACGAGCTCGTCGGGTAGAGGAGATGCGACGACGCCGCGGTCGGCAGCGGCCAGAGGAACCACGCCGTCAGCGCCGCGTAGAGGACCGCGGTCGCGAGGACGGCGCCCGGGGTCAGAGCCGAAGCGAACGGCGCGCGCTCGGGTGCGCGCGCGCGGTCACGCGAACGTTGGTCGTACGCTGTTCCCTGCAGGAAAGACGGCGCCGCGGCCATCGCGCGCGCCATAGCGCGAACCGCGACAAAAAAACATCGTCTTTCGCGACCCGCGGCGCGCCGGCACAAAAAAAGCGGGCCGGACGTGACGTCCGGCCCGCTCGGCATCCGCCTCTCTGCAGCGGCCTCTCAGAAGGCCTTGGTGCTCTCCTTCGTCGACTGCCGGTAGAACATGGTGACGAACCACCAGCCGATGGCGGTCATGATCACCGTCCACACCCAGCCCGGCAGGCCGAGGAAGCCGTCGTAGAGCACGGTGTGGGTGTCGATCATCATCCAGACCAGCGGCACCGACAGGAAGGTGTTGTGGCGCGAGCGCAGGCCGGCGAGCGCGACCAGGTTCGCGTCGGGCGGCGTGCCGGCCTTCACCGCGGCGATGATCTTCTGCTGCGCCGGCCAGATCCGGAACCAGACGTTGAACGCCATGATGGTGCCGAACATCGCGCCGGTGTGGATCACCATGCCGCGGTAGCCGAAGCCGCCGACGTGGATGTCGAGCAGCACGATCACCGCGACCAGGATCAGGCCGAGGATGAACATCGTCGTGCCGTTCTTGCCGAACTCCTGCTTGGCGATCACGTCGTAGGCCAGGAAGCCCAGCAGGTTGACGGCGATCATCAGGATCGCGAGCGGCGTCGACGGATTCGCGGTCGCGTCGAACAGGTTGCCGCCGAGCCAGCCGTGCCAGAAGACGAGCGCGAGCAGCAGCAAGCCGCTGACCCACGTCCACGCCGCGCCCCAGCGGAACCAGAACAGCGCGCGCGGCAGCAGCTCGGGGTTGACCTTCTTCTTGGTGTCGCCGTCGATCGCCCCCTGGAACGGGCCGTTGACGAAGTTGAAGAAGTACAGGTGCCCGATCCACATGATGCCCGCGACGACGTGGATCCACCGGAAGATAGCCTCGAGAACCTGCATCACCCTCTCCTGTGTATGCGGTTTACCCGCCCGTGGCGAAGCGCACGGGACGCCACTCCCCGTCCGCTTCCATCACCGCGCGCGGCGCGCGCGGCGGCTCAGATCGCTTCGCTCGGCCGTACCAGCGCCCCAAAATTAGGTCAATGGAACGGGCGCCGTGGCTCAGGAACGGCTGCGGAAGGCGTCGCCCGATCCCGGACCGCGGGCCCGCAGCCGGCTCTCGCGCACCGACACCGGACGTCCCGGGTGCTTCAAGATCACCCGCGCCTCCTCCGGCGTGATGGCCCGCCCGAACAGACAGAACTCGCCGCGCTCGTCGCGCTGGTGGTTCGCCCACTCGGCGAGCTCGGCGGGCGTCGGGTCGTGACCGAGCTCGACGGCGCACTCGCGCACGACGAAGCCGAGCATCATCTTGCCGCCCGTCAGCAGATCGCGGCGCCCGTCGCGCGACGACGGCTCGCCCGCGTCCTCCGCCGCGGCGCCGTTCGCGCGTGGATCACCCGCCCCGCGCAGCGCGGGCCAGGGACCGCGGATGATCTGGGCTCCGTCGGACACGAGGCGTGAGTGTGGATGTTGCCCTGCCGCATTTCAAGACGCGGTTTGCGCGCCTCGCGGCGTGCGGGCGCGCTGCCGGCGCCGATCACGATCGTCGCGGAGCAGCGCGCGTCGATCGCGCCGACCTCTAGGGGCGCGGGGCAGACCCCTGTATGCTGACGAGATGGCGCCACGGCGCCCGAACGGCCCGAAAGGAGATTGCCGATGAAGAGAGCTCACACCGCCGCGGTCGCCGCGCTCGTGGCGACCGTCGTCGCGCTGTCGGCGGCGCCCGCGCAGGCAACGCTCGCCGAGGACGTCCGCCAGGCGACGACGATCCTCGAGCGCTTCAAGGACATGCCCGAGGAGGGCATCCCCCGCGCCGTGCTGCGCGACGCGAAGGGGCTCGCGATCCTGACCGTGCTCAAGGCCGGGTTCGTGTTCAGCGGCGAGGGCGGCACCGGGCTCGTGATCGCGCGGCTCGGCAAGTCGAGCTGGAGCGGGCCGTCGGCGATCGCGACCGGCGGCGCCGGCTTCGGCTTCCAGATCGGCGCGTCGGTGACGGAGTTCGTCATGGTGCTCAACACCGACGACGCGGTGAAGGCGTTCTCGCACGGCGGCAACATCAAGCTCGGCGCCGACGTGAGCGTCGCCGCGGGCCCGGTCGGACGCGACATCGCCGCCGGCGTGATGCCGGTCGCGGCGGTGTACAGCTACAGCAGGAGCCAGGGCCTGTTCGCCGGCGTGTCGCTCGAGGGCACGGTGATCGTCACCCGCGACGACGCGAACGAGGAGTACTACGGCCGCAAGGTGACGGCCGACGAGATCCTCTCCGGCAAGGTGCGGCCGCCGAAGTCGGCGCACGAGCTGATCCGGACGCTCGAGTCCTTCTGACCCTTTCGCATCGCGTCGCCGGCCCCTACGATGGGCCGGCGATGCAGGCGCACATCGACCGGGAGGCGTCCCGCGACACGGGCACCGACCCGGCGGCGCTCGAGCGGGTGCTCGAGACCTTCGAGCAGCTGCTCGCGAGCGGCACGCACCCGGGTGCGCAGCTCACCGTTCGTCGCGCCGGTCGGATCCTCGTGCAGGCGGCGGGCGGCACGATGCGTCCGGGCGAGGCGGGTCCGCCGGTCACGCAGCGCACGCTGTTCCTGATCTTCTCGGCGACCAAGCCGCTCACCGCGACCGCGATCCACATGCTCGCCGAGCGCGGCGTGCTCGACCTCGACGCGCCGGTCGCGCGCTACTGGCCGGAGTTCGGCCAGCACGGCAAGGAGCGCGCGACGATCGCGCACGTCCTGAGCCACCAGGCCGGGCTGCCGCTCGGTCCGAAGTGGCTCACCTGGGAGCGCTGGTGCGACCTCGACACGGTGGCGCGCGCGATGGAGGAGCGTCCGGCGCGCTGGGTGCCGGGCGAGGACGTCGGCTACCACCCGCTCAACTTCGGCTGGGTGCTGGGCGAGGTCGTGCGCCGGGTCGACGGCCGCACGCTCGGCCGCTTCGTCGCCGACGAGATCACGGGACCGCTCGGCCTGCGCGACACCTACGTCGGCCTGCCGCCCGAGCGGAATCCGGAGGTCGCGAACCACGTCGACCTCTCGGGCGAGTCCGAGTTCGTCGCCGACTTCAACCGCCCCGAGGTGCGCAGCGTGCAGTGCGGCGCCGCGACCGGCGTCTCGACCACCGACGACCTGACGCGCTTCTACGCGTGCTTGCTCGCGGGCGGCGAGCTCGACGGCGTGCGGCTGCTCCGTCCCGAGACCATCGCGCGCGCGACGCGCGTCGTCGTCGACATGAAGAAGGATCGCACGCTGCAGGTGCCGGTGCGCTGGGCGCTCGGCTTCATGCTCGGCGGACCGGCGTCGGCGTTCGGACGGCGCTCGAGCCCGAAGACCTTCGGGCACTCGGGCCACGGCTGCACGACCGCGTGGGCCGACCCCGAGCTCGACCTCGCCGTCGCGTTCTTCACCAACGGCGTGCAGAGCTCGATGGTCAACTACATGCGCATGACCCGGCTCTCGGACGCCGTGCTCGCGGCGTGCGGACGCCGGGCGCCGTCCTGAGCCGGGCGCGCGGCGTCCCGAGCCTCGGTTACTGCGCGGCGCTCAGCGCCGCCTCGGCCATCGAGGTCAAGAACCCGATCGGGCTGTCGATCTCGTAGCCGACCTCGTCCCAGAAGTCGCAGTTGTTGGTCGGGTTCACCGCCGTCGAGATCGGCGTGTCGAGGAGGATGTACTCGAGGCCGTTCGGCGTGAAGCGCGGCCAGGTCGGCCGGCCAGGACCGTTCGGGTCGAAGGTCTCGGCGAACGCCGTCCAGTAGCCGATCATCGCCTGCGACAGCGCGTCCTGCGCCGGGGTGAAGACGAAGCCGAGCGGCCGGTCGACGTGGAAGACGAACGGCACGTCGTCGGCGTGGCAGGCCTCGTTCTCGCAGGCGGGGTACTCGGGCCAGACGTTCACGCTGGTCTCGTCGAAGCGGTACGTCCAGATGTCCGAGCGCGCCCGCCGCGCGACGTAGCGGTTCGCGCAGCCGAACAGGTAGTCGGTCGCGATCCGCGAGAGGTTCGGCGCGTTGTTGCCCGTCTCGTCGATGCCGTAGAGGGCGATGATCTCGTCGAGGCGGTCGGTGCCGAAGAGCACGCTGATGATCAGCCGGTAGGCGTTCGCGTCGATCGTGCCGCCGAGGATGCTCGCGATCTCCTCGACGAAGATGATGCCGTCGGCCTCGTTGGTGCCGAGCAGCGTCGGCAGCGGCACGCCGCTCTGATCGGCGATCACCGTGGGGTCGCCGACGACGAACGAGCCGTCGATCACCGGCGCGAACACCAGGAAGCCCGCGAGACTCGCGCCGAGCAGGCTCCGGAGCTGCAGCTCGACGTCGGCCTGCACGCTCAGGACCGTGTCCACCGGCACCTGCTGCAGGCACTCGATGCCCTGATTGGCGCAGCCGACCTTCTCCTTGAAGAGCGCCGCGATCGGCCGCGCCTGCGCGAGGCTCTTGTAGGGCACGCCGAACGGGTTGCTCTGCATGATCGCCGCACGGAAGAGCCCCGCGCTCGACGGGATCGAGAGCTCGTGCAGGCCGACCGACATCGCGCCCGCGCTCTCGCCGAAGATCGTCACGTTGTTCGGATCACCGCCGAAGCGATCGATGTTGTCGCGCACCCACTGCAGCGCGAGCTGCTGGTCCTTGAGGCCCTGGTTGCCGTCGATGCCGTCGGTGCCGGCGAGGAAGCCCATGGCGCCGACGCGGTAGTTCGGGGCGACGACGACCACGTCGGCCGCAGCCGCCATGTAGCCGCCCTGGTACAGCGGGTTCTGGTTCGCGCCGGAGATGAACGCGCCGCCGTAGATCCACACCAGCACGGGACGCGCGACCGGCCGGTTGCTCTGGCGCGGCCGCCAGACGTTGATCGTCAAGCAATCCTCGCTGATCGAGGTCGCGCCGAGCGGATTGAGCGTCTGCGGACAGGCCGGGCTCAGCGTGTCGGCCTGGAAGACGCCGGACATGCGCGCCTTCGGCACCGGCGGCCGGAAGCGGTTCGCGCCCGCCGTGCTCTCGGCGTACGGCACGCCGAGGAAGGCGTCGACGCTCGTCCCCGGCAGATCCTCGATCGGCAGGACGACGCCGCACACCGCGCCGCTCGTGGTCTCGACGACGCCGGTCGGACACCCTGCGTCCGGCGCGTCCGAGCACGCAGCGAGCGTCAACGCGAGCGCCGTCGTGAGCGCACCCAGCCATGCTTTCGGCCACCGACCCGTCATGACGACCCCCGCTTCCCGCGTACCGCGTACCGAACTGGCAACAATGATCAGAGAGGAGAGCGACGCGCGACGTTAGGATTGTGCGCAGACAATCTCAAGGCGCGCGCCCAGCCTGCACCCCGCTCGCCGACGGGAAACTCCGCACGTCCCGCTTCGCGCACTCGCCTCGCGCGCTTCTGGAAGCTACGGCACTCGGCACGAGAGAGATCGAGCCATGACCCAGTCTTCTTCCTCCGAACAGTCGCTCGCGGGACGGCGCGTGCTGGTGACCGGCGCCGCGCGTGGCATCGGTGCTGCGCTCGCGCGCCGTCTGACCGAGCGCGGCGCCCGCGTCGCGCTGCTCGGCCTCGAGCCGGACCTGCTCGCGTCCGTCGCCGCCGAGTGCGGCGGCGCACCGTGGGCCGAGTGCAACGTCAGCGATCGCGAGCAGGTCGACCGCGGCGTCGAGGCGATGGTCCGCGCGCTCGGCGGCCTCGACGTCGTGGTGGCGAACGCCGGCGTCGCGTCGCAGCTGCCGCTCGTCGGCGGCAACCCCGAGGTCTTCGAGCGCCACATGTCGGTCAACGTGCTCGGCGTGTACTACACGCTGCGCGCGGCGGGGCCGCACGTCAGCCACCCGAACGGCTACGCGCTCGCGGTCTCCTCGCTCGCCGCGGCGGTCCATCCGCCGCTGCTCGGCGCGTACTGCGCGTCCAAAGCTGCGGTCGAGGCGATGGCGAACTGCCTGCGGATCGAGCTCGCCGCGACCGGCGCCCGCGTCGGCGTCGCGTACTTCGCCGAGCTCGACACCGACATGACCAAGCGCGGCTTCGGCACCAAGGCGGCGGCGAAGATCCACCGCGACAGCGTCTTCACCCGGGTCGCGCCGCTCTCGATCGGCATCGACGCGCTCGAGCGCGGGATCGCGCGCCGTGCGCGCCGCATCGTCGCGCCGTGGTGGGTCGCGGCCATCCTGCCGGTGCGCATGCTCATGCAGAGGATCGTCGAGCTCGGGGTGGGCTCCGGCGCCGCCGTCCAGGAGGCGCTCGAGATCGCGCGCGCGGAGAACGCGCCGCTCACGACGCCGCAGCCCGAGAAGGGACGTCCGGCCGGGCCGACGAGCGACGCCGCGGTCGGATGAGCGCGCGCCCGGACGAGCCCCGGATCGCGCCCGGCGGACGCGCCGAGCTCGGCCTGAGGACCTGGCTCCTCGTGCAGGTGCTCGGCCGGGTCGCCGGCACCAGGCCGCCGAACCTGTTCTTGACGCTCGGCCGGCACCGTCGGCTGTTCCGCGGCTGGCTGTCGTTCGCCTCGCGCCTGATGCCGTTCGGCAGGCTGCCGCGGCGCGACACCGAGCTGGTGATCCTGCGGGTCGCGCACCTGCGGGGCTGCGCCTACGAGTTCGAGCACCACGTTCGCCTCGGCGCCCGCGCCGGACTTCGCGACGCCGACGTCGAGCGCGTCAAGGCAGGCCCCGACGCCGACGGCTGGTCGCCGCGCGAGCGGCTCCTGCTGCGCGCGACCGACGAGCTGCACGCGACGCAGGATCTCTCCGGCGCGCTGTGGACGGAGCTTTCGCGCGAGCTCGACGAGCGGGAGCGCATCGAGCTCGTGATGCTGGTCGGGCACTACGAGATGCTCGCGACGACGATCCACACGCTGCGCATCCAGCCGGACGAGGCGCACTAGACGAGCCGCGCGAGCGGACGGTCCGCGCGGGCACGAAAGACGTTCCGCGCGCGGGGCCCGCGCGACCTGCGGCTGGCCGTCGTCCGACGGCGACGCGCGTCACGCGCGGGTTTACTGCAGCGGCCCTGCGCGGCTATGGTCGCCCCCCACCACTGAAGGAGGATCCCACCGATGTCCGCTGCCCGAACCGTCCTGCTCGCCCTTGCTGCGTCCGTCTTCCTCTCGACGTCCGCGGATGCGGCCCTCACCGCCGGGCAGCGGTGCGAGAACGCGGTGAGCGACGCGCTGCGCGCGTGCGTCAGCCAGGTGAGCCGCCTGCAGCAGCAGTGCTACCGCAAGACCGGCTCGGCCTGCGCCGCGTCCGACGCGAGGCTCGCCAAGCAGCTCGACCGGGTCGCGAGCCAGATCCTCAAGCGCTGCCCCGATCAGGCGACCGTGCAGGCGGGCGGCTACGGTCCGGTGCTGACGCCGAACGGCCTCGTGCAGCGCATCCAGAACGCGTGCACGCAGGCGGTCGCGAGCCTCGCCGCGCGCAGCTACGGCGGACCGCACGCGGCGGTACGTGCGGAAGTCTTCCCCAGCGAGCAGAAGTGCCTCGATTTCGCCTGGCGCGAGGGCGCGTCGCTGCTCGTGCACGACCTGAAGCAGCAGAGCTCCTGCGTGCGGAACGCGCGGGCCGGCAAGTCGTGCAACACCGGCGTGGTCGCGAGCAGGCTCGCGACGAAGGCGAGCAAGACGGCGGCGAAGCTCGCGCGCAAGTGCGTCACCCCGCTCGCGCAGCTCGTCGGGCTCGAGCCGACCGACTTCACGGCGCGCGCCGCGGAGCAGGCGCGCTGCCTGGTCGCGAGCGCGCACGGCGACACCGCGCCGCTCAGCCTCGACTGCGGTCCGCGCGCGAGCGTTCCCGTGCCGGCGCGCGGCGTCGCGACCAAGGTCGTGCTGCCCTCGAACGTCTGGGGCACGCGCTGCGGCAACGGCAGCGACTACGCATTCGACCTGCGCCTCGCGCCCGTGGGCGCGCCGGTCGAGCGGATCGTCGTGCACCTGCAGGGCGGCGGCGTGTGCCTCGGCGCCGCGGATTGCCCGGGCGTCAACCCGGGCCTCTTCGAGGCGCTCGGCGACTCGCTGCCGAACGGCGGCATCATGTCGAGCACCGCGGCGACCAATCCGTTCCGCGACTGGACGAAGGTCAGCCTGCCGTACTGCACGCAGGACCTGCACATCGGCGGCGGCACGACGAACGTCTTCCCGGACATCACCGTGCACCGCTACGGCGCGCTGAACGTGCGCGCGGCGCTGCGCTACTTGCGCGACCTGATCTGGGCGGAGATGCAGGCGACGGATCCCGAGGGCTACCGCGCCGACCGCCCGATCGTGGTGTTCGCAGGCACCTCCGCCGGCGGCTTCGGCGTCGCGTACAACTACCACTGGGTGCTCGACGACCTCGGCTGGGTGAACACGACGGTCGTGCCCGACGCGGCGCTGTCGATGGACAACGGCTTCGCAGGCGTGATCGCGCTCGGCTCGCTCGTCACCCAGCCGGCGTCGCCCGGCTGGAACGTGCGGCCCTTCCTGCCGCCCTACTGCAACGGGCCGGAGTGCATGGAGATCTTCGGCGTCCTCGAGCTCGCGTCGGCGCCGCGGCTCCTCGGCACGCCGTACCAGCGCTTCCTGCAGATCTCGAATCAGGTCGACAACACGCAGCGCAGCACGACGCTGTTCCCGTCGATGGTCGCGTTCATCAACACCGCGCGCGAGCACTACTGCGCGCTGCGCGGTACGCCGGGGCTGCACGCCTTCCTGCGCGGCACGTCGAGCTCGGTGCACGGCGAGATCACGACCTCGACCTGGAACAGCACCGTCGTCGGCGGGACCCTGTTGCGCGACTGGGTGGGCGGCGCAATGGCCGATCCCGCGAGCGTCGTCGACAAGGTCGAGGAGGGAACGCTGATCACCGACTTCCCGGGCGTGCAGCCGTTCCCCTGCGACATCGGCTCCTAGCCGGTCGAGCGCGCCGCGCGGCCGGTCGAGCGCGCGGCGCGCACACCGCCCTCGACGTGTGCTTGACGGCGGGAGCCGCGGCCCGGCCGCGGCGCCGGCGCGCACGCCGAGCGCAGCGCCTCGCTCAGGTGCTCGAGAAACGCGCGCACCCGCGCGGGGACCTGCGAGCGGTGCGGGTGCGGGTGGATCGCCCACACGTCGCGCTCGTAGACCGCGTCCTCGCCGAGCAGCTGCACGACGCGCCCGCTCGCGAGGTCGTCGCGCACGAGCGACGTCGCGACGAGCCCGACGCCGACGCCGGCGCGCACCAGCGTCGCGACCGCGCGCGCCGAGCTGACGCGCACGCGCGGACGGACCGCCACGACCTGCGCTCCCCGCTTGCCGCCGACGTGCCAGCGCGCGGTCGGGCTCAGCGCCAGATCGACGATGCAGTCGTGCTGCGCGAGCTCCTCGGGGCGCCTCGGCGTGCCCTTGCGCGCGAGGTAGGCGCGCGCCGCGCAGAGCACGAACCGCTGCGTGCCGATGCGGCGCGCGACCAGACCCGAGTCGGTGAGGTCGCCGACCCGAATCGCGAGGTCGAAGCCCTCGCCGACGACGTCGACGAAGCGCTCCTCGAGCGCGAGCTCGACGCGCACGCTCGGATGGCGTCGCACGAACGACGCCACCGCCGGCGCGAGCACCTCCTCGCCGAGCAGCGGTGGACCCGCGACGCGCAACGTCCCGCACACCTCGCCGTGCGCGCTCGCGGCCTCGTTCTCGAGGTCGTCGACCGCGGCGAGGATGTCGAGGCAGCGCGCGAGCGCGTCGCGGCCGGCGTCGGTCAGCGTCACGGCGCGCGTCGTGCGCTGAAACAGACATGCGCCGAGGCGACGCTCGAGCATCCCCACCTGCTTGCTCGCGAGCGCCTTCGAGATGCCGAGGCGGCGCGCGGCGGCGGAGAAGCTGCCCGCCTGCGCGACGGCGGCAAACGTGCGCATGCTCTCGATCGTGTCCATCGTCTCGCGCCGCCGATCGTCAACGCGGCGTGAACACTGTTTTCCGTCCGACGCGGCTACTCAAGGCTCGGCGGCGCGCCTACTGCTCGCTGCGAAGGAGGTCTTCGCAGCATGGCAACGCTTCTCGTCCTCGACTCGAGCGCCCGTCACGAGCGCTCGCACACCCGCCGCTTGACGCGGCTCTTCGCCGAGCGCTGGCGCGCGCTGCGCCCGCACGACACGATCGTGTACCGCGACCTCGGCGCCACCCCGCCGCCGCCGGTCGACGCCGAGTGGGTCGCCGCCGCGTTCAGCGCACCGGAAGAGCGCACCGAGCAGATGCGCCGCGCGCTCGCGACCAGCGACGCGCTGATCGACGAGCTCGAGCGCGCCGACGTCCTGGTGCTCGGCGCGCCGATGTACAACTTCGGCATGCCGGCCCAGCTCAAGGCGTGGGTCGATCAGGTCGTGCGCGTCGGACGCACGTTCGCCTTCGATCCCGCGAACCCCACCGATCCCTACCAGCCGCTGCTGCGCGACAAGACCGCGGTGCTGGTCACCTCGCGCGGCGACCGCGGCTTCGGACCCGGAGGACCGCTCGCGCACATGAACCACCTCGACCGGCACGTCGAGACCGTGCTGCGCTTCGTCGGCGCGGAGCTCGTCGCGACGGTCGCGGTCGAGTCGGACGAGTGGGACGACGAGCACCTGGTGCGCACGCGCGAGGCGGCGACGCGCGAGGTCGAGCGGCTCGCGCGCCTGCTCGCGGAGCGGGTGTCGACCGGCGCCGACGGCGCGTCCTTCGATGCCGCTCGCGGGTCCGTCGGCGACGCTCGCGCGTCGAGCGAGCCCGCCGCCCACGCCGCCGGCGCGTCGGACGCGTAGGTTGAGGAGCAGCGTGCGCGCGGCTAACGGCCCTGCATGCGCGAGACGCTTTCCCCGTCGCGCGTCGCCGGCCGTCCGCCGCTGCGCGCGCTGCTGAGCCCCGTCGTCCTCGGGCTCGCGCTCGCGGCCTGCGCGAGCGCGACGCGGGCCCGCGACGTCGCCGCACCCGCCGTCGACGTATCGACCTACCGGACCTACGCCTGGGCGACCGCGGCGCCCGTGATCGACGCCGACGAGGAGCGCGCGCGCGACGCGGCGGTGCTCGAGATCACGATCCGCGAAGCGGTCGATCGCGCGCTCGCCGCCAAGGGCTACCGGCCGGCCGCGGGCGCGAGCCCGGACTTCCTGGTCGACTTCGGCGTGCGCCTCGAGGAGAAGTCCGCCGACACCTTCGGCGAGTACATCGCCTACCGCGACCGCGGCGGGCAGCAGAACCTCGGTGGCGCCTTCGTCTTCGGCTACGAGGAGGGCACGGTGGTGGTCGAGGTGACCGACGCGCGCTCGCGCAAGCCGGCCTGGTCGGGCGCCCGCACCGTCGTCCTCGACGACGGCCAGGACATCGCGAAGCTCGAGGGCGCGGTCGGCGAGATCCTGGCCGGCTTCCCGGTCGCCGGCGCCGGAGACGATGGCGACACCGACGGCGACACCGCGACCGCCTCGTCCGGCGGCGACGGCTCGGACACGTCCGCCACGCCCAAGTCCAAGCTCGTCGACCTCGACCGCTACATCTACGTCCCCCAGCCCTGAGCCAGAAACCCCGTTGACTCGCCCGCGCGGCGCCTGTAACGGTCCATCCGGATAAACGGATGGAACCCGCCGCGCCCGCCATGCTGTCCTGGATGGCGTCGCTCGCCGACGCGACGCGCGCCCGCCTGCTGCGTCTGGTCGAGCGCCACGAGCTCACCGTGGCCGACCTGTGCGCCATCCTGCAGGCGCCGCAGTCGACCGTCAGCCGCCACCTCAAGGTCCTCGCCGACGACGGCTGGGTGAAGGTGCGCCCCGACGGCACGAGCCGGCTCTACCGGATGGCGACCGAGGACATCGATCCGGCGGCGCGCCGGCTCTGGGCGCTGCTGCGCGAGCAGACGTCGCACATGCCGGCTGCCGAGCGCGACGACCATCGCTTGACGCGCGTCCTCGCCGAGCGCCGCACGCGCTCGCAGGCCTTCTTCACCTCCGCCGCCGGGCAGTGGGACCGGCTGCGGCGCGAGATGTTCGGCGAGCGCTTCGACCTGCTGGCGCTCGCCGCGTTGCTCGACGACACCTGGGTGGTCGGCGACCTCGGCTGCGGCACGGGACAGATCGCCGAGGCGCTCGCGCCGTTCGTCGCGCGCGTGGTCGCGGTCGAGAGCTCGCGCGCCATGCTCAAGGCGGCGCGCCAGCGGCTCTCCCACCTCGACAACGTCGAGCTGCGCCAGGGCGAGCTCGAGAGCCTACCCGTCGAGGATCAGTCGCTCGACGCGGCGACGATGTTCCTCGTCCTGCACCACCTGCCCGAGCCGCTGGTGGTGCTGCTCGAGGCGCGTCGCGTGCTCAAGCCCGGCGGACGTCTCCTGATCGTCGACATGTTCGAGCACGAGCGTGCGGAGTACCAGCAGCAGATGGGGCACGTCTGGCTCGGCTTCTCGCGCGCACAGATCGAGCAGTGGCTGGTCGACGCCGGCTACTCCGACGTCCGCGTGCGCGCCCTACCCGCCGACCCCCAAGCCAAGGGGCCGGCTCTGTTCGCAGCGACCGCGCGCCGCGCGCGCCAGATCAACGGTCATCGAAGCAGCAGACCATCATAGGAGGAAGACGAATGGGCACGATCCGCAAGCTGAAGCCGGCCGAGGCGCCGGCGCGGCTGCCGTACAAGGTCAAGGACCTGTCGCTCGCCGAGCTCGGCCGCAAGGAGATCCGCCTCGCCGAGCAGGAGATGCCGGGCCTGATGGCGGTCCGTCAGCGCTACGCGAAGAAGAAGCCGCTGAAGGGCGCCAAGATCATGGGCTCGCTGCACATGACCGTGCAGACCGCGGTGCTGATCGAGACGCTGGTCGACCTCGGCGCCGACGTGCGCTGGGTGTCGTGCAACATCTTCTCGACGCAGGACCAGGCCGCGGCCGCCGTCGTCGTCGGCCGCGACGGCACGCCCGAGAAGCCGAAGGGCCCGGCGGTCTTCGCCTGGAAGGGCGAGACGCTCGAGGAGTACTGGTGGTGCACCAACGAGGCGCTCGTGTGGCCCGACGGCTCGGGTCCCGATCTGATCGTCGACGACGGCGGTGACGCGACGCTGCTCGTGCACAAGGGCCTCGAGTTCGAGAAGGCGGGCAAGGTTCCGAAGTTCGACCCGAAGAACGACCCCGAGGAGTGGGGCATCATCCTCGACCTGCTGCGTCGGATCCAGGCCGAGGATCCGGGGCAGTGGCGGCGGGTCGCGGCGAACATCCGCGGCGT
The DNA here is from genome assembly GCA_036563615.1 of Candidatus Binatia bacterium. Lineage (NCBI taxonomy): Bacteria > Candidatus Binatota > Binatia (SeqCode) > Binatia bacterium. The sequence goes on along the minus strand of DATCMB010000006.1, from coordinate 147,765 downwards.
CAGCGAGGAGACCACGACCGGCGTCCACCGCCTCTACCAGATGGCGAAGGAGGGCAAGCTGCTCTTCCCGGCCATCAACGTCAACGACTCGGTCACCAAGTCGAAGTTCGACAACATCTACGGCTGCCGTCATTCGTTGATCGACGGCCTGAACCGCGCAACCGACGTCATGCTCGGCGGCAAGATCGCCGTCGTGTGCGGCTTCGGCGAGGTCGGCAAGGGCTGCGCCGAGGCGCTGCGCGGCCAGGGCTGCCGCGTCATCGTCACCGAGATCGACCCGATCTGCGCGCTGCAGGCGGCGATGCAGGGCTACGAGGTGGCGACGGTCGAGGACTACGTCGAGACCGCGGACATCTTCATCACCGCGACCGGCAACTACAACATCATCACCGCCGACCACATGGCGCGGATGAAGGACAAGGCGATCGTCGGCAACATCGGCCACTTCGACAACGAGATCGACATGGCCGGCCTCGCCAAGGTGAAGGGCATCAAGAAGGTCAACATCAAGCCGCAGTACGACGAGTGGATCTTCCCCGACGGCCACTCGGTGCTGGTGCTCGCCGAGGGACGCCTGCTGAACCTCGGCTGCGCGACGGGTCATCCGTCGTTCGTCATGAGCGCGTCGTTCACGAACCAGGTGCTCGCGCAGCTCGAGCTCTGGCAGAACGGCAAGAGCTACGAGAAGAAGGTCTACATGCTGCCGAAGAAGCTCGACGAGGAGGTGGCGCGGCTGCACCTCGACAAGCTCGGCGTCAAGCTGACCAAGCTCACGCCGAAGCAGGCGCAGTACATCGGCGTGCCGGTCGAGGGTCCGTACAAGCCGGACCACTACCGGTACTGAGCTGCATCATCGCTCGGGGCGGGCCGTGTATGCGGCCCGCCCCCGAACGTTTTCCTGCGTGCGACGCCGGCCTTGGGGTCGGCGTTTTTGCTTGACGCGCGCTCAGCGCCCGTGCGGACGCGCGTGGTGCGCGGGCCGCTCGTGGTGCTGCGAGTCGCTGCGCGTGCGCGCCGACTCCCCGCCTTCCTCGTCTTCCTCGAGGTCCTCGTCGCCTTCGAGGCCGAGCTCCTCGCTCGACGCGGCCTCGGCCTCCATCTCCTCGGCGAGCTCCGCCAGACGCTCGGCGCCGAGCTTCTCGGCGAGCTTGAAGACCTCCTTCTCCTCCTCCTCGACGTGATGCTCGATGAGCTCCTCGAGGACGGTGATCTTGGCCTTCATGCGCTCGTCGTCGGGATCGACCTGCTTGAGATCGAGCATCGCGAGCTTCGCGACGTGGTGCTCCTCGTAGGCCTCGGGGATCAGGTCCTCGGTCTTCTTCCCGGTGACCTCGCGCACCGCCGGGTAGAAGATCTCCTCCTCGATCATCATGTGGACGTCGAGCTTCTGCTCGATCTCGCCCAGGATGCGCAGGCGCTCCTCCGGATCCTCGGCCTTCTTGGCCTCGCGGAAGAGGTTCTTCACCTCGCGGTGCTGACGCTTCAAGAGCTCGGTCGCCTTCATGGACCACCTCCTGAGGTGAGGCTTCCGCAACATCGCGGCCAGGGCGCGCACGCTCGATCGCACGTCCGATCCGCCGTCGCCGCGTAGGCCTGCGCGCGATCGGAGCACGGCGCAGACGCGAATCGGCAAGACGTTCCGCCGCGCTTTGCTCTTCCTACAAGAGCGACGTGTCACGGCGGCACACCCGATCGTTCAAGAGCCCGCCGTCGCTCGGTGGCAAGGGCCTTGCTCGACACCCCGGCGGAGGGACCGCACCATGAGAGTCGCAAGCCGCATCGCCTTGAGCATCCTCAACGGAGCCGATCGTTGCACGCCGGCCGCAAACTGGCTCGGCGCGCGGCTGGTCCGCTTCGCGGACTGGGTCGAGGATCGCCGGACCCGTCTCGCGATCCTCGCCACCATCGCGGATTGATCACGCCGCGGCGCACGACGCCGCCGAGGAAGGCGCGAAAGGAGGCGCGGTGAAGCTCTTGCACACCCGGGAAGCGCGCATCGTCGAAGGGTCGATCAGGAATCCGACGTCGCCCGACGCGAAGCTGCTGGTCGAAGGAAGGGAGTACGGCGTCCTCGAGGCCTCGGACGCTGGACTCCAGCTCGTCGAGGCGAGCGACGAGGAGCGTCAAGCGCTGGTCGGGGCGGGCTACGCCCTGCCCTCGCACGTCGCGACCGACGAGAATTCTTGAGGCGCTGGTAGACCACTCAACAGGGCTCCCGACCCGTGGCATGATTGTCGCTCGAAGGGGCGCCATGGGTCTCTGGGACGCACTCACCGACACGATCACCTTCGCGACGAAGACCGGCCGCGGGATGCTGCGCTGGGCGGAGCGCGCAGCCCCGTGGCCTCTGTCCCTCGTGCCGCGCACGATGCGGATCCCGCTCGACGTCGCGTCGATCTTCCTCGACGTCGGGCCCGACAGCGAAGCCGCGCGACGCGCGCACGAGGAAGCCGCACGCCATGCGCACGACGGGGCCGGAGGCGAGCCGCACGTCACGCGCAGGGAGCCGCGCGAGACGGCGCGCGCGCGCAAGCCGGCGTCGAGCGTCGCCCGCGAGACCCCGCGTGCACGGGAGCGCGACCTGACGCAGACGCACCCCCCGCAGACGCAGGCGACGCAGCCTCCGACGCCCACGGCCACGGAGCACGTCACGACCATCGCCGGCGCGCGCAGCGACGGTCCCGACGACGCGCCGCAGTTCGACCGCGAGGTGCGCGCGCGCCTCGCGCCGCTCTACGTCCGCGACGTCGGCGACGGCCCGGCGATCGTCTTCCTGCACGCGTTTCCGCTGAACGGCCGCATGTGGGAGCCGCAGCTCGAGGGGCTGTCCGATCGCTTCCGCGTGATCGCGCCCGACTTCGCGGGCTTCGGTCTCTCCTGGACGCCGGACGCGAGCTTCTCGCTCGCCGACCAGGCGGCGGCGGTCGAGCTGTCGCTCGACGACTTGAAGGTCGACGAGATGGTGCTCGTCGGGCTGTCGATGGGCGGCTACGTCGCCTTCCCGCTCGTCGCGAGGCTCGGACGTCGCGTGCGCGGCCTCGTGCTCGCGAACACGCGCTCCACCGCCGACGACGATGCGGCCGTCACACAGCGCCACCGGCTCGCCGCCGAGGTCGAGGCGAACGGCGTCGAGGTCGCGGCCGACGAGCTGCTGCCGAAGCTGATCGGCACCTCGACCTTCCACGACCGTCCCGACCTCGTCGACCGCGTGCGCACGATCATCCTCGAGAACAAGGAAGCGGGCGTCGCGGGAGCGCTGCGCGCGATGGCCTCGCGTCCGGACTCGACGCCGATGCTGTCGACGATCTCCTGCCCGACGCTGGTGATCGCGAGCGAGGACGACGTCGTGACCACGGTCGAGGAGGCGCGGCGCATGGCGTCGCGGCTGCGCGACGCGCGCGTCACCGTGCTGCCGCGCGCCGGACACCTGAGCAACCTCGAGGCGCCCGAGGAGTTCAACCGCGCGGTCGCCGACTTCGTGCTCGGGCTCGCGCCGTCGTCGCGCAGCGGCGCGAGCGCGACCGCGCACGCCGCCGGTCCGACGCCCAGCGCTCGCTGACGACACTCGGCACTCGCCGACGACGCGCGCTCGACCGACGCCGCACGTCGGCCAACGCCACGCGCACGTCCGGCGGTCGACCGTCCGCGCGCCCCGTTGTAGACGAGCGCTCATGAAGCGGAGACGGCTCGGACGCTCGGGTTTGCAGGTGTCGGAGATCTGCCTCGGCACCATGACCTTCGGCTCGATGGCCGACGAGGCCACGAGCCGCCGCATCCTCGACGTCGCGGTCGACCACGGCGTCGACTTCCTCGACGTCGCCGAGGTCTATCCCGTGCCGCCCGACGCGCGCACCGCGGGCGTCACCGAGGAGATCGTCGGCCGCTGGCTCGAGGGCCGACCGCGCGACTCGCTGTTCATCGCCACCAAGGTCGCGGGGCCGGGCGGCGGCTGGTTCCCCGCCGTCGTGCGCCACGGGCACACCGGGCTCGACCGGCACTCGATCCAGCGCGCGCTCGACGCGAGCCTGCGCCGCCTGCGCACCGACTACATCGACCTCTACCAGACGCACTGGCCCGACCCCGAGCTGCCGATCGAGGAGACCCTCGAGGCGCTGTCGCGCGCGATCGACGCCGGCAAGGTGCGCGCGATCGGCTGCAGCAACGAGACCGCGTACGGGCTGATGAAGAGCCTGTGGACCTCGGACGTCCGTGCGCTGCCGCGCTTCGAGACGATCCAGAACCACTTCAGCCTGCTGAACCGCCGCTTCGAGGACGCGCTCGCCGAGGTCTGCCGCCGCGAGCGCGTGAGCCTCTTGCCATACAGCCCGATCGGCGGCGGCGTGCTGTCCGGCAAGTACCTCGACGGCGCGTGGCCGCCGGGCGCGCGCTTCACGCGCTACGCCGAGCACAGCCCGCGCACGCAGGCGATGACCCGACGCTTCGTCAACGAGCGCACGCTCGAGTCGACGCGTCGCTTCGCGGCGATCGCGCGCGAGGCCGGGATGTCGCCGGTGACGCTCGCCGTCGCCTGGACGCTCCAGCACGACTACGTCGGCTCGACGATCATCGGCGCGACCGACCCCGCGCAGCTCCCCGACGCGCTTGCCGGGGCCGACGTCGTGCTCTCCGACGACGTGCTGAAGGCCTGCGACGCGGTGTCGCGCGAGATCCCCTACCCGATGGGCTGAAGCCCGCGCGTCGCCGCCTCGCGCCGCGCGACGAGCTCGTGCAGCGCGAGCAGCAGCAGCGCGCCGGCGAGCAAGGCCGGGCCCACCGCCTCGAGCCCGAAGCGGCCGACCGCGAAGCCGATCAGCGTCGGCACGATCGCCGTGCCGACGGTCGCGCCTGCGATCTGGAAACCGACGGCGTTGCCGGTGTGCGCGGCGCCGAGCCGCGCCGGCGTGGTCGCGATCATGGTCGGGAAGATCGGCGCCATCGCGAGCCCGCACATCACCAGGCCGGCCAAGGTCGCGGCGTCGCCGAGGTCGAGCGCGATCAGCGCCGCACCGAGCGCGATCGCAGCGAGGCTCGCGCGCAGCAGCGTGACCAGCGGCGCGCGTCCGGCGATCACGCCGAAGCCGAAGCGTCCCGCCGTGAGCCCGAGCCAGAAGAGGCCGACCCAGGTGCCCGCGACCGACGGCGCGACGCCGCGCGACTCGGTGAGCATCGCGTAGGTCCAGAGCCCGGTCGACGCTTCGAGGCCGGAGTAGAGGAAGAACAGCAGGACGCTCAGCCAGACGACGGGACGCCGCAGGGTGTCGGCGGCGGTCGCGGACGCGAACGACGTCGGCTGCGCTGCGTCCGGTTGCGACGTCGGATCCGACGGCTCGTCCGGCGTCGTGACGAGCGCGTCGCCGCGCACGGCCTCCGCGGCGGTCGGCGCGTCGTTCCACGACGCGCGCGTCGCGGCGAAGCCCGCCGCGAGGACGAGCTGCGCGGCGGCTACCAGCGCGTAGCCCGTGCGCCACGGCCGACCCTCCGCGAGCACCGCCGTCATCACCAGCGGTCCGGCGGTCGCGCCGATGCCGTAGAAGCCGTGCAGCCAGTTGACGGTGCGCGCGCCGTGGCGCGACGCGACCCAGGCGTTGAGCCCGGCGTCGATCGCGCCCGCGCCGAGGCCCGACGTCACGCCGCAGGCGAGCACCAGGCTCCACCACGGACTCGTCGCGTAGCCGAACAGGCTCAGCGAGGTCGCCGAGCAGCTCAGCGCGAGCAGCGTGCCGACGCCCATGCGCGACAGCACCCAGCCGGTCGAGGCGCTCGACAGCAGGTAGCCGGCGGTGAACGCGACCAGCAGACCGCCGATGCCCTCCGGCGGCAGCGCGAAGTCGCGCAGGATCGACGGCGTCGCGACGCCGAGCAGGCCATCGGGCAGCCCGAGGCTCACGAAGCCGACGTACGCGAGCGCGATCGTCAGGACGCGGCGACGCGACGCCGCGTCGCGGTCGAGGCTCGGGCTCGGCATGGCGGGAGCGTGCGGGGCGGCGCGACGCATGGCGGGAGCATGCGGCGCCGGAACGCACGCCGAGCGTACACGCCCGCGGGCGCGCGCCAAAGCCGCGGGCGAACGGGCGCTTCGCATGCCGCGCTGTCGCCGAGCGCACGCGAGGGCGTCGCCGCGTCGCACGCTGCGGTGTCGCCGTGCGGGCTCGCCCCGCCGCGCCCGCTGCCTGCGCACGAGGCGCGGATCGACCGTGTCGCAGATCGCGCGTCAGCCGCAGCGCGCGCGTCAGCGGCCGTAGCCGCCGAAATCGATCGAGCGCAGCCGGCCGCGGTCGAACGTCAAGTAGCGCACGAGCTGGCGCGAGCCGAGGTCGTAGACCCACACCTCGCGGCTGCCGCCCTTGCTCTTGACCTTGCCGCGCAGCGGCTTGCCGTCGAACGACTGCCGGCGCGACGGCGGACCACACTTCGCGAGCACCTCGCGCTTGCTGGCGCCGGGCAGGACGACCGTCCGCCCGCAGATCATCCCGGCCGCGGCCGTCTGCGCGAAGAGCAGCAGCACCGCCGCCGCCACGACCGCCGCGCACAGCAGCGCCACCTTGCTCGCCGTCCTCGACGCTCGTCGCATCGTCGACCTCCCGTCGCGGGGGTCGGGGGTAAGGACGAGCTACGCCACGTGGTCCGCGTGCGCCATGACGCGCGCGTCATAATCGCGCGCGGCGAGCGTCGATCGTCGCGCTGCTCAGGCGTCGCGGTGCACGGTGTCGGGCGAGAACGCGGGCAAGCAGATCGCGACGTACTCCGCGCCCTCGGGCTCGGGACTGCTGTAGCGCACCCACTCGCCGGGCTTCGCGACCACCGCCTGTCCGGCGCGCACCTCGAGCACGCCGCCCTCGTGCTCGACGCGCAGCATGCCGCGCAGCACGAGCGTGATCTCCTCGAACTCGGGACGCTGCCCGGGCTCGACCCAGCCCTCCGGCGAGCGCATGTGGGCGACGCTGACGGCGTCGTGGCCGCTGTTCACGCGCCCGACGTACTCGGCGATCTGCTTGGGCTTGTTGCCGGCGGCCTGGATGATGGTCGGCTTCTCGATGAGCTGCGGCATCGGTCTCCTCGCGGGCACCGACCATAGCCCGCGCCGCCGCCTTGAACCAGAAGCCGCGGCCAGCAAGCATCGCGAAATGGTCCGCAGGCCGCTCGTCGCGCTGCTGCTCCGCTACCTCGGTCGGCTCCGCTTCCCGACGCTGATGCTGCTGACCGGGGCGCTGTTCCTCTTGAGCCTCGTCCTGCCGGACCCGATCCCGCCGGTCGACGAGCTGCTGCTCGGCCTCGTCACGCTGCTCCTCGCCCTCTGGAAGAAGCGCGGCCTGCCCGATCAGAGCCCGCAGCCCGCCGCGCGCTGAGCGACACACGGCACGCAGCGACGACTCTCGTGTTGCCCCGCGAGGCGCGACGCGAGTAGAGTCCGCCGGGCACCGCACTTTGACCCGTCCAAGGAGGGACCCATGACGTCGACCCTGCGCACGACCGTCCTCGGCTTGTCGCTCGTCCTCGTCGCCGGCGCGACCGGCGCGCTCTCGCAGCCGGCGCATGCGCGCGAAGCCTATCCGGCGAACCGCTGCGTCAGCGTCAAGCAACGCGAGGCAGGCAAGTACTGCCGCGCGGTGCTGAAGGCGTGGAGCCGCTACGCGGCGAGCGGCGACGCCGTCCGACGAGCGGCCGACATCGCGGCCGCCGCGGACAAGCTGAGCGCGTTCTGGGCGAAAGCGGACGCCGACGCGGCGTCGCAGGCGAGCGACTGCGCGGACACGACGCTCGACGTCGCCGCGGCCGTGGCGGCGATCGACGCCGGCGTCGATCAAGTGGTCGCCGCCGTCGAGGAGGGCTTGAACCTCGACGACCGCAAGCAGGCGAGCTGCGCGCGCAAGCTTCTCGAGCAGAGCGGCGAGCTCTGCCGCAAGCTGCTTCGCGCCGAGAGCCAGTACATCGCGCGTCCGGCGCGCGACGCGGGCGGCAAGAAGCGCGCTGCGGCGCAGGAACGTGCGAGCACGGCGTTCGGGCGCGCGGTGTCGCGGTTCCTCGCCGGCCCGAGCTGCCCGAGCACGACGACCAGCACGGAGCTCGCGGAGCTGGTGACGAGCATCGCGCAGGGAATCCGTCGCGACACGGTGATCTCTCCGAAGGTCGACGATGCGCGGTTCACCACCATCTCGCCGACCGGCACGACGCCCTACCTCGGACGCGGCTACAAAGCGGTCTGCATGAACGGCTCGCCGTACCACTTCTTCGTCAAGCGCGGCTCCGTGAACAAGGTCCTGATGTACTACCAGGGCGGCGGCGCGTGCTGGGAGCAGCTCACGTGCTCGGTGCCGGTGTGCGACACCAGCGTCAATCCAAACGGCAGCGACAACCCGAACAACCAGAGCAGCGGCTTCGCCGACCGCAGCAACCCGCAGAACCCGTTCCGCGACTGGCACATCGTGTTCGTCTCGTACTGCAGCTGCGACATCCACTTCGGCGACGCCGCGCAGGACTACCCGCTGCACGTCGAGCACCGCGGCTACCAGAACGCGCGCATCGTCGAGAAGTGGGCGCGCGAGCACTTCCTCGATCCCGAGGAGGTGTTCGTCACCGGCTCGAGCGCCGGCGCCTACGGCGCGTGGTTCCATGCGCCGTTGCTGCACGAGGTGTGGCCGAACGCCGAGTTCAACGTGCTCGCCGACGCCGGCAACGGCGTCGTCACGCAGCAGTTCATGCGCGACTACTTCCCGAACTGGAACTTCGAGGCGAACATCCCGCGCAACATCCCGGGTCTGCGCGACGTGCTGTTCGACGGATCCGGCATCCCCGGCTACACCGAGATCGTCGCGCGGCGCTTCCCCGAGACGAAGTGGGCGCACTACACGACCGCGTTCGACGGCGGCACCGGCGGCCAGACCGGCTTCTACGCCGTGATGCTCGCCGACAGCCCGATCGCGGGCGTGACCTGGTGGACCGCGAGCTGCCCCTTCAACGCGCAGATGCGCGTGCAGGCGCTCGCCACGGCGGCCGCGCTCCCGAACAACTATCGCTACTACATCGGCACCGGCTCGCGGCACACGATGTGGGGCACGAACCGCGTCTACACCGACACGACCGGCGGCGTGCCGCGCATCGTCGACTGGGTGAACGCCATGCGCAACAGCACGCCGGCGAACCCGGATCCGCTGTGGACCAACGTCGAGTGCACGAACTGCGGTCTCCTCCTGTCGGGCGATCCGCGTCCGAGCCCGCTGCAGGCGCCGTTCAAGCAGGTGGGCGCCGACGTCGTGATCGACTGCGAGGCTCCGTGAGAGGTCGCGGCGCTAGGCGCGGAGCGCGCGCTCCGTGACCTAGCGCCGCATTCCCGCTATCGACGGCAGGAGCGACCTCCCCGATGAGCCAGCTCGAGCTGCTGCGCATACGCCGCTTCGCCGGCCTCTTCTGGACGCAGCTGCTCGGCGCGTTCAACGACAACCTGCTCAAGAACGCGCTCGCGGTCCTGATCACCTACCGCGCGATGACGGTGCTCGGGATTCCGCCCGAGACGCTCGTCGCCCTGTGCAGCGGGATCTTCATCCTGCCCTTCTTCCTGTTCTCGGCGGTCGCCGGCGAGCTCGCCGATCGCTTCCCGAAGCACCGCATCGTGCGCGCCGTCAAGGTGGCCGAGATCGGGATCATGTGCGTCGCGCTGGCCGGGTTCTGGACGCAGGACCTCTGGCTGCTGCTCGCGGCGCTGTTCCTGATGGGCACGCACTCGAGCTTCTTCGGCCCCGTCAAGTACAGCATCCTGCCGCAGCTGCTGCGCGAGGACGAGCTGGTCGGCGGCAACGCGCTCGTCGAGATGGGGACCTTCCTCGCGATCCTGCTCGGCACGATCGGCGGCACGGTCGCGGTCTCGCAGGGCGATGTCGGCCTGCACGTGCTCGGCGGGGTGATGCTCGCGACGTCGCTCGTGGGGGTGTGCACGAGCTGGCTCGTGCCGGCCCTGGCGGCACAGAATCCGACGCTGCGCATCTCGAAGCGCCCGCTTCGGCCGACGCTCGAGATGATCCGCCACACGCGCCGCATTCGCTCGGTGTTCCTCGCCGTGCTCGGCGCGTCGTGGTTCTGGCTCTACGGCTCGGTCGTCCTGTCGATGCTGCCGACCTACACCCGCAACGCGCTGCACGGCGCCGAGCCCGTCACGACACTCTTCCTCGCCTCGTTCTGCGTCGGCATCGGCGTCGGCTCGCTGCTCTGCGAGCGGCTCTCGAGCGGCAAGCTCGAGCTCGGGCTGGTGCCGCTCGGCTCGCTCGGCATGACGCTGTTCGCGCTCGACCTGTTCCTGGTCGGCGCGCCGGCGACGGCGCCGGAGAAGCTGCTCTCGGTCTCCGAGTTCCTCGCGCGCCCGGGCGGCGTCCGGATCACGCTCGACCTGCTGCTGATGGCGCTGTTCAGCGGCTTCTTCATCGTGCCGCTGATGACCTTCGTCCAGGAGCGCACCGACGCCGCGGAGCGCTCGCGCGTCATCGCGGGTCTCAACATCGTGAGCGCCGGCTTCATGGTGGCCGGGGCGGGGCTGCTCGGTGCGCTGTACGGGCTCGAGCTGTCGCACCCGCAGATCTTTCTCGTGCTCGCCGTGCTCAACGCGGCGGCGTCGTTCTACGTCTACCGCACGCTGCCGGAGTTCTTCTTCCGCTTCGTCGCCTGGATCGTCGCGAGCGTCATGTACCGGCTCCGGGTGGTCGGCCGCGAGCACATCCCCGAACGGGGTCCCGCGGTGCTGGTCTGCAACCACGTGAGCTTCGTCGACTGGCTCATCGTCGCGAGCGCGTGCAAGCGGCCGATCCGCTTCGTCATGTACCACGGCTTCTTCCGCAACCCGCTGCTCGGCTGGTTCTTCCGCGACGCGAAGGCGATCCCGATCGCGCCGGCGCACGAGAGCGTGTCGACGATGCGGGCGGCGTTCGACGCGGTCGCGCGCGAGCTCGAGGCCGGCGAGCTCGTGTGCATCTTCCCCGAGGGCAAGATCACGTCGGACGGCGAGATGAATCCCTTCAAGCCGGGGATCGAGAAGATCGTCGCGCGCACGCCGGTGCCGGTGATCCCGATGGCGCTGGTCGGGATGTGGGGCAGCTTCTTCAGCCGCAAGGGCGGCAAGGCGATGCGGCGGCCGTTCCGCCGCTTCTGGTCGCGCATCACGCTCGTGATCGGAGAGCCGGTCGCGCCGCAGGACGTACGCGCGAGCAATCTCGCCGTGCGCGTCGCGGCGCTCGGCGGCTTCACGCCGCCGCCGGCGCAGGCGACGGAAGCGGCCGGCGGACGCTCCGCCGCACTTTAGGTTGACGTCGGCTTCCGCTTGATCCCGGCGCCAGCTTCGGCGACCGGCGCCGGTGCGACCTCACGCCCGGCGCAGGTCGAGCTCGAGCCGCGGCCGGCGGGGTCCCTCCGGTCGTGCAGCACGGACGAGGTACCGCGCCACGTCAGAGGACCTGGCTGCGCACCAGCAGGTAGCCAGCGAGGACCGCGCCGGTCGCCGTCAAGAGCCACGCGAACCACACCGGCCAGCTCGTCGCGTAGGGACGCGGCACCGCGTCGTCCGGCAACGCGCGCGCGAAGCGCGCGAACTGCACGACGCCCACCGCGATCGCGAGCGAGCCCAGGACGACGAACGCCACGCCGAGCGCCGTCGAGGTGGCGGGCGGGTCGTTGACGACGCCCTCGCGCGCGGCGATGCGCAGGAACACGCCGAAGCGCGCGATCACGAAGCCGAGCCCGATGACCGTCAACCCGGTACGGATCCATGCGAGCAGCGTGCGCTCGGCCGCGAAGTAGACGCGCGGGTCGTTGGCGTCGGTCGTGCTGCCAGACGGGCTCATCGGCGGCGGCACTTTCCTCCGGCGCGTCGTCCGGTTCAAGCCGCGGCGGCATCGCGAGGACGACGAGCGTGAGACGGGCGACACTCGGCAGCGCCCGCGCCGCGTGCGACCGCGAGGCGTCGCGCGGCGACGCAAGCTCGGCGGCAGCGCAGCGTCGGCGGCACCCGCTCGCGGCGTCAACGGCGACCCGCCACCGCGCGCGCGACCCGCTCCGCGGCGTCGGGACGCGTGCGCCCACTCGCAAGCCAGCCGAGGAAGAGGACGCCGAAGACGAGGTCGGCGACGCCGAGGAGCGGCGCGCGCGACGGCAAGGCGCCCGCGAGCCAGAAGCCCGCGAGCAGCAGGAAGAAGGCGCACTTGCCGACGCCCGCGACGAGCAGGAACGTCCGGTCGGCGCGACCGGTGACGCCGCTCCACAGGTAGCCGAGGCCGAACAGCAGCACGAACAGCCCGGAGAGCACGAGGTAGAACGGCTCGCCGCCCGGCGGAAAGCCGAGGCGCACGCGCAGCGATTCTCCCGCGGGCAGGAAGGCCGGCGCCGCCGCGACGTTCATCACCGCGGTCGCGAGCAGCGCGACACGCAGCCAGGTCGGCAGCTCCTTCATCGTGCCGTCTCCCGCGCGCGGACGCCGTCCTCGAACGCCGCGCGCCCTCGCCGGCGCGCACGCACGCCCCGCGAACGCGCCGCGTCGCTCACCGCGCCGGCGCCGGAAAGCCGTCCAGGATGACGACGTTGCTCTTCGTGCCGCGGTGACGGTGCTGCGCGATCTCCTGATACTCCGGCGACTGCGCCCAGCGCTCGGCGTCCTCGCGGCTCGGGAAGCGCAGCAGCGCCGTGCGATCCCACGGCCACTCGCCCTCGACCGGCTGCGGCGCATCGGCGACCGCGAGCACCTCGCCGTTGAACTTGCGGAACACGTCCATGAAGCCGCGCACGTAGGTGTCGTAGGCCGCGCGGTCGTGAATGGTCATGTTATTGACGATGTAGACCGGCATCTCGCTTCCCTCCTGCCGCGTGCAGCGAGCTCATGACGCCACATCGCGCGCGCTGTGGGAACGAGCGTCCTGCGACGAAGGGGCGGCGGCGCGGCAGCGGATTTGCTGCCGACGTGCGCATGCTCCCGCGCGTCGGCAGCCGCAACCAGGAGGTCGCACGATGAAGCAACGCATCGGTCCATTCTGGGACGCCGTCGCGGGACGTGCGCCGCTGCCGCCGGCGGCCGCGACGCTCGGGCTCGAGGTGCTCGACGTCGATCCCGAGCGCGGCACGATCGAGCTCGCGTTCGCGGCGCCGCACGCGTTCACCACACCGTTCGGTGACGTGCTCGGCGGGTTCCTCGCGGCGATGCTCTACGACACCGTCGGCCCGGCGTTGCTCGCGACGCTCGAGCCCGAGCAGTTCAGACGATCGAGCTCAAGACGAGCTTCCGGCGCCAGGCGGCGCCGGGCCGGCTGGTCGGTCGGGGACGCATCGTGCACCGCGACGGCGATCTGGTCTTTCTCGAGGCGACGCTGAGCGACGCGAACGATGCGATCGTCGCGACCGCGAGCGCCACGCTCCTGGTCGTCGCGGTCGATCGCGTCGCTGCTTGACGCTACGGAATCAGCCGCCGTCGCGCGCGCGACGTCAGCGCTCGCACTTGCAGCCGGGCAGCGGACGGGTCGCGATGTAGGTGACGTGGTTGGTGTACTGCACGAGGCCCTTGCGCCACGACACGAGACGCAGCAGGCAGCGCGACGGGTTGCGCTCGTCGTCGAAGAAGAACGCGTAGTCCGTCCCCGACGGCGACGACACGATGAACGGGCGTGGGCCGAGCTCGTTCTCGGTGAGGTACTCCGTCGCGGTGTCGGCGAGCTCCTCCGCGACCTCGACCTTCTCGTCCTGACCGACCAGGATCAGCGCGAAGGCGTCGCGCAGGCTCTCCTGGCACTTCGGCGCCGCGGGGTTGGCGACGCGCGCGATCGTCGGGCCGCAGCCCGCCGCGAGCAGCGCGACGAGCACGAGCGCGACGTGCGCGAGATGCAAACTCAGACGTGACACGGAGCGCCGCCGCGCGGCGCGAGCACGAGCGCGCACGATCAGACGACCTGCCGCTCCTTCAGCGCGGCGACGCGCTCCCACGACCAGCCGAGCTCCTCGACCAGCACCTGCTCGGTGTGCTGGCCGAACTCCGGCGCCGGCCCCTGGATGCGCGGCGGCGTCTCCGACAGCCCGATCGGCAGGTTCAGCATCTCGACCATGCCGTGCGCCGGATGCTGCACGGCGGCGATCATGCCGTTGGCGCGCACCTGCGGATCGTCGGGCAGGTCGCTCACGCTGTTCACCTGCGTGAAGATGAAGTCGCCGCCTTCACGGAAGGCGCGCATCCACTCGTCGCGCGTGCGCGTCGCGAACACCTCGTCGAAGATGCCGATCAGCTCGCCGGCGTGCATGCCGCGGCCGATCATGGTCGCGAAGCGCTCGTCGTCGGCGAGCTCGGGACGGCCGAGCACGCGCACGAAGTCCTTCCACCAGCGATCCGCCTGGGCCATCGCGAAGGCGATCCACTTGTCGTCCTTGCAGCGGTAGTGGTTCCACAGCGGGTTGAACGCGTAGCGACGCGAGAAGCGCGGCATCTCGCCGCCCAGCATGAGACGCGACGACATCGACAGCCCCTGCAGCCAGGTCATCGCGCCGAGCAGCGACACGTCGACCTCCTGGCCGATGCCGAAGCGCTCGCGTGCGAGCAGCGCAGTGACGATGCCGAACGCGAGCATCGTGCCCGCCATCTGATCGGCGATCGCGCCCTGGATCGCGAGCGGCGGCGAGCCCGGCTCGCCGACCGCGTTCATGATCCCGGAGCGCGCGAGCCCGAGGTAGTCCATGCACGGACGCTCGGCGTCCGGCCCCTTGCGGCCGAAGCCGCTGCCGTTCGCGTAGATCAGGCGCGGGTTGAGCTCGCGCAGCGTCGCGTAGTCGAGGCCAGCGCGCTCGGCGGCGCCGGGGCGGAAGTTCTGCACGAAGACGTCGGCGCGCTTCGCGAGCTCGTGCACGATCTCGCGGCCCTCGGGCTGCTTGAGATCGACCGCGATGCTGCGCTTTCCGCGGTTGTTGGCCTCGAAGTAGAAGTTCGGGCTGCTCGAGAGGTCGAGCCCCGACGCGCGCAGGACGCCGCGCCCCGGGTCGCCGCTCGTGCGCTCCTCGATCTTGATGACGTCCGCGCCGAGGTCGGAGAGCATCATCGCGGAGATCGGCCCCTGCTGCCAGATCGTCCAGTCGAGGACGCGGATCCCTTCGAGAGGTAACGGCATGGCGCAACCCTCCGCCCGTCGTCCTCCCACTTTCCCGCGGGGCTAGACAAGCGGCCCGACCCGGGGCTCTACTGCCGAGCCATGGACACGATCAACACCGTCACCGGCAACTGCCGACCCGACGAGCTCGGCCGCACGCTCGTCCACGAGCACCTGCTGGTCGGCTATCCGGGCTGGCAGATGGACGCGCTCGCGCCGCGCTTCGAGCGCAACGAGGCGAAGAAGCGCGCGATCGAGGCCATGCACCGCCTGCAGGAGTTCGGCGTCAAGACGTTCATCGATCCGTGCCCCATGGACCTCGGGCGCGACCCGGAGTTCATGGCGGAGGTCGCGCAGGCGTCGGGCATGCGCATCATCTGCACGACCGGCGCGTACTTCGAGGAGCAAGGTCTGACCTACACCTTCGCCAACCTGCCGCTCGACGACATCGCGGCGATCTACGAGAAGGAGATCACCGAGGGCATCGGCGACACCGGCATCAAGGCGGGGCTCATCAAGATCGCGACCGGCAACCACCACGTCTCGGAGTACGAGCGCAAGCTGCTCGTCGCGGCGGCGCGCGCCGCGAAGCGCTGCAACGTGCCGCTGATCTCGCACACGCAGGAAGGCTCGTGCGGCCTCGACCAGATCGAGATCGTGACCGGTGAGGGCGTGCCGCCGCATCGTCTGCTGGTCGGGCACTCGGACGGCATCGACGATCCGGACTACCACCGCGCGATCGTGCGCGCCGGCTCCTACATCGGCTTCGACCGCCTCGGAATCACGATCATCTTGCCCGACGAGGTGCGCGTCAAGAATATCGCGAGCCTGGTGCGCGACGGCTTCGGCAAGCAGGTCTGCCTGTCGCACGACACGATCTGCGCGTCGTGGCTCGGCCGGCCGATCATCGGTCCCGGGCAGGTGCTCGATCCGGCGCTGATCCCGACCATGCTGCCGAACTGGACGCCGACCCACCTCTTCGAGCGCATCATCCCGATGCTGCTCGACGCCGGAGTCGAGGAGAGCGCGATCTGGACGATGCTCGACGAGAACCCGACGCGCTGGTTCCGCGGCACGCCGCCGGCGTGAGGGTCCGTGCTCTGCGTGGTCAGCGGCACCGCGTGCAGCGAGCTGCCCGGCTCGCCCTGCTGCTGACCGCGCTCGTCGTCCTGGTCTCGACGCTCCCGTCGCCAGGCGCGGACGACGCGCTCGGCGCCGCGGAAGAGACGGCGGCGGCGCGCGTCGCGCCGCGGCCGAGCGCCGGCTGCGCGCGTCGCGAGATCACGCACGGTCGGCGCATCGAGCAGACCATCGAGGTCGACGGCCTCGAGCGCAGCTACGTCCTCGACGTCCCCGACTCGATCCGCGCCGGCGAGCCGGTCCCGCTGCTGTTCGACTTCCACGGCATCGGCCACAGCGGCGCTGGCGTGTGGAACGTCTCGGGCTTCAAGGACCTCGCCGAAAAGGAGCGCTTCATCACCGTCTACCCGGACGGCGACCAGGTGTCCTTCACGCGCGACGGGCGGACGTTCTCGGGGCGCGGCTGGGAGATCCGCACGCTCGCGCCGAACCGCGACGTCGCCTTCACGCTCGCGATGCTCGACCGCCTCGAGCAGGACTACTGCATCGACCGCGCGCGCGTCTTCGCGACCGGCTTCTCGAACGGCGGCTTCTTCAGCCACGTCCTCGCCTGCACGCACGCCGACCGCTTCGCCGCGGTGGCGCCCGTGAGCGGCGGCTGGCTGTCGTGGCGCTGCGCGCCGTCGCGTCCGGTGCCGGTGCTGATCCACCACGGACGGCGCGACGAGATCATCGACGTCGCCGAGGCGCGTCGCGCGTTCGCGGCCTGGCAGACGATCGACGGCTGCTCTGGATCGGCCGCTCCGGACGACCCCGCAACCTCGCCGGCCGAGGACGGAACCAGCTCCGCGAACGGCACCACGTGCCAGCGCGCCGAGCGCTGCCGCGCGAACGTCACCGTCGAGTACTGCGAGGGCGACTTCGCGCACCGCTGGCCGGCGCCGGCGACCGAGCGGATCTGGCGCTTCCTCGCCGCGCACCCGCTGCCGGCGGCGGAAGCCACGACGCCCGGCGCCGCGCAGAACTAGCGCGACAAAGAACCAGCGTAGAATCAGCTTGACGGCCCGGAGCCCCGCGATCACGGGGCTCCGGGCGACCGCTCGCTGGCGATCAGCGAAGATCTCGAGGGGATCGCGAGCGGTGATCAGTGCCTGGGACCGCGCGGTCCGTGATGACGGCCCTCGTGCGCGTCGAGCTCGGAGAGCGTCACGCCGCCGCTGCCGTCGGCGTCGAGCTTGGCGAAGCGCTTCTGCTCGATGCGCTGCTTCAGCAGCTCGTGGAAGGTCGCGAACTCGCTCTGGTCGAGCGCGCCGTCGCCGTTCGCATCCGCCTCGGCGAACACCTCGTTGCGGACCTTCTCGCGCTCGGCGGGATCACCATGACCGCGGCCGCCCGGGAAGGCGAGCGCCGCCGCCGGCAGCGCGAGCAACACACCAGCAACGGTGAGGTTACGAAGCTTCTTCATCATCGACTCCTTTTTCGTCTCCGTCGTGCAACTCCCGACGATTCTCGGGACACTCGTTGTACGAACGAGCCGAGGAATTCCGTCGCGAAAGATTCACGCGGCGCCGTCGCGGCGCGCAGCGCCGACGCAGGCATGCGCCCGCGGTTCCTGCTGCAGCGCGAATGTGCGAACTTCACACGGGCAGCGCGAGGAGGACGACGTGGCGACGATCCGGATCGAGAATGAGCACCTGCGGCTCGAGGTCGCGCCCGACTCGGGCGCGAGCGTGGTCGGGCTCGAGGCGCGCGTCGGCGATCTCTGGGTGCCGGTGCTGCGCGAGACGCCGCCGCAGGCGGTCGAGGAGCGCAACACCTCGCTGATGGCCTGCTTCCTCCTCGCGCCGTGGTCGAACCGCATCGCGGACGCGCGCTTCGTCTTCCGCGGCGTCAATCATCAATTGCGGCCGAACACGCCGGAGGGCTACGCGATCCACGGCGACGTGCGCAAGCGTCCGTGGCGCACGGAAGCCGTCTCGCCTGCGGAGGCGTCGTTCATCTTCGATTCACGCGACTTCCCCGATGCGCGCGCCGGCGGGACGGCGGCCGAGCCGGTGAACTTCCCCTTCCCGTTCGCGTGCCGGCTCGTCTACGCGCTCGAGGACAGCACGCTCGTCGTCAGCGCGACGCTCTCCTCGCACGCGCGCGAGCCGATGCCGGCGGGGCTCGGCTTCCACCCGTACTACCGGCGCACGCTGCTCGACGACACGGAGCAGGTCGAGATCGAGGCGCGCGTCGCGCGCGTCTACGAGGAGCTCGTGCCGACGCGACCCGCCGTGCCGGTGCCGCCCGAGCTCGACTTCTCGCGCAAGCGTCCGCTCGGCGACCGCGACCTCGACGTCTGCTTCGCCGGCTGGGACGGTCGAGCGACCATCAGCTGGCCCCGCAGCGGCGTCCGCGCGAGCGTCCGGTGCGAGCCGCCGCTCGACCACCTGATCCTCTTCGCGCCGCCGGGCAAGCCGTTCTTCGCGCTCGAGCCGGTCAGCCACTCGAACAACGGCTTCAACCTCGCGGCGCTCGGCGACCCGGACTCGGGCGTGCGCGTCCTCGGGCCGGGCGACCAGCTGCGCGCCGTCTTTCGCTTGACGATCGAGAGCTGAGCGCGCCGACGCTCCTGCCCTCCGGTCCGGTGGAGGCCAAGGCGCCCCGTCGGAACGCGCGCGACGCACGACGGCCCCGGAGCCCACGAGGGTCACCGGAGCGCGTCGTCCTCGTCGCAGCGACCGGGGACCGACTCTACGGCGCGCTACTCCGCACGGGACACGTGACCCGCGTCCCGCGGGAGATCGGCAGCGGTGCGGCGAGGCCGATCAGCACGAGCACGCCCCATACGATCATCGCGAGCCCGCCGGCGAGGTAGACCAGCATGTAGAAGTGGAACATGAACGGGCTGTCGTCGCGCGACGGTCGGTACGGGCGGAAGCCCTTCGACCCGGCTCGGATCCAGCCCTTTCGATGTCCGTCGTAGGCGAGCGCGAGCAGAACGAAGCCGATCACGATCTGCAGGAGCGCGGTCAGGTTCGTCGTGAGCGGCGTCGTCAAGCGCTTCCTCCGATCCACGGCCGCGTCCTCAAGCGCCGCTCCAGAGCCGCGCCACCAACGACCCGATCGCGCCCGCGAGGGACGAGCTCGCGTAGGGGGAGAACTCGTGACTCCGTGTGGGCACGGCTCGCGTGTTCATCGGCGGCTGCTCGGCAGGCTGCTCCGATCCGCTGGCGTCGCTCGCGCGGCAGACGCTCCTAGTACTGCTGCGCGCCGGTGAGGATCATCGGCGCGGCCGGCGGCGCCTGCTCCGCCACCTGCGGCTCTCGCTCCGCCGCCTGCGGCTCGTCCTTCGCGGCCGACGCCGATGGCTCGTCGACCTCGCGGTAGTCGGCGAGCGCCAGCCTCAGGTTGCCGGGGTTGGTCGCGTAGAGCAGCGCGGTCTCGAGCGTGATGACGCCCTGCCGCACCAGCTTCTCGAGCTCGCCGTCGAAGTGCTGCATGCCGTCGATGGCGCCGTCGCGCATCGCGTCGAGCAAGGACTTGCCGTGCGCACCATCCTCGCCGCGCGCCAGGTACTCGCGCGTGCGCATCGTCGACTTCAGGATCTCGACGATCGCGATGCGACCGCCGCCCTTCTTCGGGATCAGGCGCTGCGAGACGAAGCACTTGAAGGAGGCTGCGAGCCGCTGGCGCACGGCCTGCTGATCCCCCGACTCGAACGTGCCGATGATGCGCTCCACGGTCTTCGACGCGTCGATCGTGTGCAGCGTCGAGAGCACGAGATGCCCCGTCTCGGCGGCGGTCAGCGCGATCTCGATCGTCTCGCGGTCGCGCATCTCGCCGACCAGGATGACCTTCGGCGCTTGACGGAGCGCCGCGCGCAGGGCGGCCGCGAACGTCGGCGTGTCGCTGTGCAGCTCGCGCTGGTTGACGGTCCCCTTCTTGTGCGGGTGCACGAACTCGATCGGATCCTCGATCGTCAGGATGTGCTCGGCGCGCGTCGAGTTGATGAGGTCGATGATCGCGGCGAGCGTCGACGACTTGCCCGACCCCGTCGGACCCGTGACCAGCACGATGCCGGTCTTGTAGGTCGCGATCTCGGCGAGCGACTGCGGCAGACCGAGCTCCTCGAGCGTCGGGATCTTGCTCGCGATGACGCGCATCACGATCGCATGCGTTCCGCGTTGCTTGAACACGTTGACGCGGAAGCGCGAGCCGTCCGGCAGCGAGTACGAGAGATCGCACGAGCCCTGCTCCTCGAGCGCGCGCGCCGCAGTGTCGTTGCCGCTGATCAAGTCGTTCGCGATGCGCGCGGTGTGCTCGGGCTGCAGGATCGGCAGCTCGGGAATCGCCACCGGCTCGAGGTGGCCGTGCTTCTCGACCTGCGGCGGCCGTCCGGGCGCGAAGAGCAGGTCGCTGACGCCCTTGCCGGCGTCGAGCATCGCCTGGATCAGCTTCGGGGTCGTGATCGCGCCGGCGATCGTCGGCGCCGCGAGGTGGTTCGTTCCGTTCGAGGTTTCGGACGCAAGGAAGGCTTCGCTCACCGTCATCGAGAGTTCACCGATCGTTCTGCAATGGAGGATGGAATGTCCGGCGAGGCGCCGGCAGCTTGGGTTCCGCGGACCATCGGCGGAACGTGGTGATCTCTAGAGTCGGCGGCGGCGTGAGAGCGTACGTGCGCAGGTCGAGCGCCGGGGCTCGCGTCCCGAGGCGTCGTCTTGCTACCCCTTCTCCGCCCGATGCGCTCCCGACCGATCTCCTCGCGCCGCCGCTCTCGTTTGCGCCGCGGTGCGCTTCCGCTCCTCGCCCTCGCCAGCGTGACCGCCGTCGCGTGCACCCGTCCGCCCGACGAGCCGCGCGTCCACAGCGAGCGGATCGGCTCGATCGGCTCCGGCTATCGGCGCAACAGCCTGGTCGTGTCCCGCGACCACCGCCGCTTCGCCTGGGTGAAGCAGGTCGGCGACGCCTGCTGGGTGGTCGTCGACGGCCGCAAGGGCCCGCGCTTCGCGCGCTGCACGAACCCGCTGTTCTCCCCGGACGGTGAGACCGTCGCCTACTGGGCGACGGAGACGGTCGAGGATCCGCCGCGCGCGCACCTGGTGATCAACGGCGAGCCGCAGCCGGCCGTCGTTTCGGACCAGGGCGCGATCGCATTCTCGCGCACCGGCGGCGGCTGGGCGTCGATCGCGCCCGTGCGCGTCGAGCCGAAGCCGGCGCAGGACGCGTCGGCGGGCGACGAGAGCGCGAAGCCGCAGGACGACGACGCGAAGCCGCAGAGCGACGACGCCGCCACGCAGCAGAACGACGCCGCCGCCACCAGCCGGCGGCTGGTCGTGGAGTCCTCGCTCGGCAACCTCGGCGAGTATCGCGACACCTCGAATCCGGCCGTGAGCCCGGACGGCAAGCACGTCGCGTTCGTCGCGCTCGACGACGACGGGCAGCAGGTGCTGATCGTCGACGGCAAGCAGGTGCGCGCCTTCGGCATGCCGCAGACGTCGTTCCTGCCGGCGATCAAGCAGACCAAGAGCGGCCCCGGCCTCGAGCCCGAGGCCACCGTGCGCTACCTGCCCGACGGCTCGCTCGTCGGCGTCGCGCTCGGCGAGAACGGCTGGACGGTGTTCCACGGCGAGCGCACGCTCGCCGAGTACGCGGGCCTGCGTCTACCGCCGAAGGCTGGCTTCGAGGTCACGCAGTCGGAGCTGCGCTCGGCCCCGGCGATCCTCGCGGGCTCGCTGGTGGTCGCCGAGGAGGCGCCGGTCGCGTGCTGGTGGGAGCGTCTCGAAGGCGAGGCCGACCGCTGGCGGGTCGTGTGCAACGGCGCGCCGATCGACGCGCAGGTGTGCGACGCGCCGTCGTCGGAGCACCCGATCCAGGTCGCGCCCGACGGCAAGTCCGCGATGTACGTCTGCACGCGCGCGGTCGACGCGCCGCCCGACGCGGACCCGTCCGAGACGCGCGAGCTCTGGGTCGTGCTGCCGGATCGCCAGATCGGCCCGCACCGCTTCGTCTGGGCGCTCGAGCGCCTGCCCGACGGCAGCCACTTCGCGTACGCCGCCGCCGACTCGCTCACCGACCCCTGGTACTACGTCGTCGACGGCAAGCGCGTCGACGGGCCGTGGCAGCACGTCTTCCCGCCGAAGATCTCGCCCGACGGCTCGATCGTGGTGTGGGGCGCGAGCCAGGATCCGGACGGCAAGCGGGTCGACCTGGTGCGCAACGGTCGGGTCCTGACGCGCGCGCAGGTCGTGATGTCGCCGCCGCGGTTCGGTCCCGACGGCAGCGTGCAATGGGTCGTCCGGCGCGGCAACAGCCTGCGCCGCGTCATCTTTGATTGACGACGCGTTCGACGGCGCGATCGGCGGACGCCGCGCGCCGGCGCGAACGCACGGCGGCGAGCTACGCGTCGCTCAGCTCGCGAAGCTCCGCGTGTACGGCAGTCGCGCCGCGGTCTCGCGCACGAGCGGCAGCGCATCGACCAGGATGCGGGTCGCGTCCCAGGTGCCCTTCAGGAGCTGCGTGCGCGCGCCCTCGGGAATCGTCACCGGGTAGCTGACGCCGCGGTAGGTCACGGTGCGCGCCTCGACGTCGACCACCATGTCGTGCGCCGGATCCTCCTCGACCGCCTGCATGAGCTTCGCGACGTCCGCCTCGCTCGCGGTGACGCACGGAATGCCCATCGCGACGCAGTTGCCGAAGAAGATGTCGGCGAACGACTCGCCGACCAGCGCCTTGATGCCCCAGCGGTAGAGCGCCTGCGGCGCGTGCTCGCGCGACGAGCCGCAGCCGAAGTTCTTGTTCACCACCGCGACGCGCGGACCCTTCGCCTGGTAGCGCGGGTCGTTCATCGGGTGCGGCAGCTCCTTGCCGTCCGGCCCGAAGCGCACGTCGCGGAAGGCGAGCTCGCCGAGACCATCGAACGTGATCGCGGTCATGAAGCGCGCCGGGATGATGCGGTCGGTGTCGATGTCGTTGCCGGGCAGCGGGATCGGACGTCCGGCGACCCGCGGCACGGGGATCAGCGCCGACTGCTGCTTGTCGCCCGTGCTCATCACGCCTCCCTCCCCTGCTCCTGCGCGGACGCGCCCGCGAGCAGCTCGCGAACGTCGGTCACCACGCCGGTGATCGCCGCCGCCGCGACCATCGCCGGGCTCATCAGCAGCGTGCGTCCCGACGGGCTGCCCTGGCGGCCCTTGAAGTTGCGGTTGCTCGACGACGCGCAGACCTGACGCCCGACGAGCTTGTCCGGGTTCATCGCGAGGCACATCGAGCAGCCCGGCAGACGCCACTCGAAGCCCGCCTGCTGGAAGATCTCGTGCAGACCCTCGGCCTCGGCCGCGCGCGCGACCTCCTGCGAGCCCGGCACGACCAGCGCCTTGACGCCCGGCTTGACGCGCCCGAGCTTCGCGACCCGCGCCGCCTCGCGCAGATCCGAGAGGCGTCCGTTGGTGCACGAGCCGATGAAGGCGACGTCGATCTTGGTGCCGGCGACGCGGTCGCCCTTCGACCAGCCCATGTACTCGTAGGCGTCCTCGATGGTCGAGCGCTCGTCGGGCGAGAACTCCTCGGCCGACGGGATCGGCTCGCCGACGCCGATCGCCTGACCGGGGTTGATGCCCCAGGTGACCGTCGGCGAGATCTCCTCGCCCGGAATGGTGACGACGTCGTCGTAGGACGCGTCCGCATCCGACGCCATCGACAGCCACCACTTCGTCGCGCGCTCGAACGCCTCGCCCTTGGGCGCGAACTCGCGACCGCGCAGGTACTCGATCGTGGTCTGGTCGGGGTTGACGTAGCCGAGACGCGCGCCGCCCTCGATCGACATGTTGCAGACCGTCATGCGCTCTTCCATCGTCATCGCCTCGAACACCGGCCCCGCGTACTCGTAGGCGTAGCCGACGCCGCCCTTGACGCCGAGACGACGGATGATGTGCAGGATCACGTCCTTGGCGTAGACGCCGGGCGCCAGCTTGCCCGTGACGACGATGCGCCGCACCTTCGGGCGCTGGATCGCGAGGCACTGGCTCGCGAGCACGTCACGCACCTGGCTCGTGCCGATGCCGAACGCGACCGCACCGAAGGCGCCGTGCGTGCTGGTGTGGCTGTCGCCGCACGCGATCGTCATGCCGGGCTGGGTGAGCCCGAGCTCGGGGCCGATGACGTGCACGATGCCCTGATGACCGGTCTCCGGGCTGAAGAACCGGATGCCGAACTCGCGGCAGTTGCGCTCGATCGCGCTCATCATCTCCTCGGCCTGCCCGTCCTTGAGCGGCCGCGCCTGCGAGTCGGTCGGGATGATGTGGTCGACGGTCGCGAACGTCCGGTCGGGGAACGGCACCGTCAGGCCGGCCTCGCGGATCATCGAGAACGCCTGGGGGCTCGTCACCTCGTGCACCAGGTGAAGCCCGATGAAGAGCTGGGTCTGGCCCGATTCGAGCTCGCGGACCGTGTGCAGGTCCCAGACCTTGTCGAGCAGGTTCTTGCCCATGGGGTCTGGGTAATCGTCGCCGGGAGGGCGCGCAAAAGCGCGTCCCGCGGGCGGGAGGGTCGGCGCTTCCACGACGGTCGAAGGCCCCGCCGCGCCTCCCGTTGAACGTCGTTCAGGCGAATTGAACGCGTCTCTTGCGAGCCCGTGACGGGTTGCGGGCGAAGGAGGAAATCGACGTGAAGACGCTTCGTGTAGCCATCGCCCTCGCGCTCGTCCTGACGGCCAGCAGCGCGCTCGCCAACCAGGCCAAGTTCCAGGGACTGATCCGCAAGTACGCGGTCGACCTCGACAGCGTGCCGACGCTCGGCGCGTCGCTGCAGAAGGCGAAGACGCCGTGCCTGTGCTTCGAGCCGTCCTTTCTGCGCAACCGCTACGGCTACCTGATCTCGCAGTTCGACCCCTCGGACAAGCGCATCGCCGCGGGCTGCTACGTGCCCACCTTCGACGACGGCGGCGCGCTCTCCACGGTCTACACCTGCACCAGCTACACCCCGCTCGGGAAGTGAGGAGGTCGCCGGTGCGCGTGCCGCCGTGCAGGTGCACGGCGGCGCGCGTCACGGCCTCGCTGGTCCGCGCCGACGCCGAGGATCCGCGCCGCACCGACGCCCGGACGCGGCTACGCGGCGCGCGTCACTGCGCGACGCTGAGGCTGCGCGCGCGCGCGAACTGCGCGTCGGCCTCCTCGGTCTTGCCGAGCCTGCGCTGGACGACGCCGAGCGCGGCGTACACCGACGCGCTCTCCTTCACCGCGAGCGACTGCTTGTAGACCTTCTCCGCTTCCTCGAGCTGGCCCGCCCGCGCGAGCGCGTCCGCGAGGTTGTTGTAGGCGAAGGTGTAGTTCGGATCGAGCTCGATCGCCTTGCGGAACTCGGCGAACGCCTCGTCCATGCGGTTCTGGCGCGCGAGCACGTAGCCGAGGCCGTTGTGGGTCTCGGCGGTGTCGCGGCCTTCGAGCGCCTTGCGGTAGTGCGTCTCGGCCTCGGCGAGCTTGTTCGCCATGACGTACGCGGCGGCGAGGTTGAAGTGCGCCGATGCGCAGTTCGGGTCGAGCTCGAGCGCCTTGCGGTAGGCCGCGAACGCTTCCCGCGGCCGGTTCATGCGCGCCATCGTGAAGCCGTAGTCGCTGTAGATCTCCGCACGCGGCTCGATCTCGAGCGACGCCTTGAAGTGGTTCGCCGCCTCCTCGAGCCGGCCGAGCTCGACCAGCGCGAGCGCGAGGTTGTTGTGCGCCTTCGCGTGACGCGGGTTGGACTCGAGCGCGCGCTCGTACTCGACGACCGCTTCCTCCGTGCGTCCCGACTGGAAGAGCGTCCAGCCGAGCGCGTTGTGCAGCTCGGGGTCGTCCGGCGCGAGCTCGAGACCACGGCGGAAGGCGCGCTCCGCACCGGCGTGGTCGCCCGTGCGCTCGTTCGCGGTGCCGGCGCGCAGGAAGGAGTACGGATCGAGGAACTGCTCGCGGATCTGCGCGATCGCGTCCCCGGGCAGCTTGACGAACTCGGGGATGTTGGCGGCGCGGTCGGGTGACGTGAAGCGCTCGAGCAGCACCGGCGGGCTGTCGTTCCCGTTCTCGTCGATGTGCGTCAAGAACAGCTGCGTGTACGGCCCGTTGACCTTCGACGAGAACACGAGCCAGCGGCTGTTCGACGACCAGCTGTGCCACGAGTTCATGCGCGGCGTGTTGTGCTTGAGACGCCGCGCCTCGCCGCCCTTCGCCGGCACGATCCAGAGCTCGCTGTCGGGCTGCAGCAGCATGTAGCTCTTCGACTTGGTGAAGACGATCCACTTCCCGTCCGGCGAGTACTTCGGGAAGTAGTTGCTCATCCCGTTGTTCGATGCGCCCTCGAGCGGCACCGGCGTGCCGCCCTTCCCGCCGTTGAACGGGATGCGGTACAGGTCGTACTGGAACGGCTTGCGCTCGACGGTGAACTCGGGCACGTCCTTGGCGTCGAGCAGCGCCGCGTTCTGCTGCTCGAGGCGCTCCATCTTGTGCGCCTTCGCGCGCGCGAAGACGATCTCCTTGCCGTCCGGGCTCCACGCGGCGTTGGTCTGCACGTACTGCGGATCGTCGGCGCCCGGCAGCGGCGCGAACTGCTTGGTCTCGCGGTCGTAGTAGACGAGGATGCCTTTGATCGGGAAGAAGAGCTGCGAGATCATCAGGTCCGGCATCGCGACGAACACCGAGCGGTCCTTGACGGTGCTG
Source organism: Candidatus Binatia bacterium (assembly GCA_036563615.1). NCBI lineage: Bacteria > Candidatus Binatota > Binatia (SeqCode) > Binatia bacterium. The sequence continues at coordinate 120,923 of DATCMB010000006.1, read as the reverse complement.
ATCACGTAGCGTCCGGTCGGTGAGACGCGCGACAGCAGACCGAAGGTGAGCTCGCCGTCCTCGCGCTTGTAGTCGGACCAGGTGATGATCTTGTCGTCGCTCATCACCATCTCGCGCGCGACCGGCAGGATGCCGTAGCCGCCCTTGTCGTTGCCGTAGTCGACGTCGAGCCCGAGCACGCTGCCGTCGTCGGCGAACGAGTGGCAGTTGCCGCAAACCGGCAGGTCCTTGAGGACGATCGGCGGCCCGTCCTCCATGTCGATCGTGCCGAAGCGCCAGCGGATCTGCGCTGGGTCCTGCACCGCCTTGAGGAACGGCAGCGGCACCTCGCGGTAGAAGAGCGCGTCGCCGACCGGATCCTTCGAGGTGCGGATGCGCACGCGCGCGGTCGGCGGCGTGCTCGCGTCGGGCACCGGGCCGGTGCGCGTCACCGTCACCTCGGCGTCGCGCTCGAGGCTGCGCTTCTTGATCTCGCGCCAGGCGTCCTCCGCGGGGCGCCAGCGCGGCTCGTTGCTCGTGCCGCGCAAGATCTCGGCGCCGGAGTCGTCGCGCACGACGATCTCCCACTGCGCGGCGTCGCCCGCCTCGTCCTGCCAGGTGAAGGTCGGCGCGACGATCTCGGGCGGAAACAGCGTGCCCTCGGCCGGGTAGGTGATGCGCAGCGGGGAGCCGTCGGCGGCGGGCGCCGCCGGTGCGGACGATTCGGGAGCGGACGCTTCGGAGGCGGGTGCCGCGGCGACGACGGGCGCCGCAGCGGCGAGCAGCAGCGTCGCGACGGTCGCGACGACGGTCCAAACGTGTTCCTTCGACTTCACGATGAATTGCTTTCCGCTGCGGCCTCGGCGTGCGGCAGCAGCGCCAGGGCCTCGGTCTCGCACAGCAGCTCGGGTCGGCAGAGCGGCGCCTCGACCACGGCGCACGGAAACGCGCCGAAGCCGCGCCGGCGGTAGACCTCGTGCAGCGTCGCGGCGTCGCTCGCCTGCCGCAGGTAGGTCACCGCGGACACGATGCGGTGGAAGCCCGCGCCCTGACGCTCGAGCAGCGAGGCGATGTTGTCGAGCATGCGCTCGGCCTGCGCCGCGAAGTCGCCGACGTGCAGCGTCTCGCCGGCGGCGCCGATGCTCGCCGTGCCCGAGACGTAGAGCGCGACCTTGTTCGCGTCGACGACCCGCAGCCCGCGCGAGAAGTCGGCGCCGTAGCTCCAGGCCTCGTTGAGCAGCGGCGTCGTCATGTCGGTGACGGGCAACGAGCGCGGCATGCGCAGGGCATGGAAGCTCAAACCGCAGGCGTGCGCAGCCGTGGCCGGCAGGCCGCCGACGCCCGTGCTCGCCGGGCGCAGCCCGATGCCGCGGCTCGCGAAGAAATCGCGCCGCGCCGCGTTCAGCGCGTCGTAGTCGCGGTCGATGTCGCGCAGGTGGATCCAGGTCCGCACGACGTCGTGGAAGCTCATGCCGCACGCCTCGAGCAGGCGCTCGGCGGCGACGAACATGGTGGAGGCCTGCGCGTAGACGTCGTCGCCGACGCCGTAGACCGGCGTCGCGTGGAGCGCGCGCTGCTCACCGAGCGAGACCACGCGCGCGGCCGAGCGCGCGCAGCCCGCGCACGGGCACGACGGCGCGAGCTCGACGTCCCGCGTCGACCAGTCGTCCGGATCGCGCGGCACCACCGCGACCGCGGCGAGCGCGAGCGCCGCGCCGTCGACCGGCGGCTGGCCGACGAGCGCCGGCGGCGGCGCCTGGTCGCCTGCGGCGAGGTCGGCGAGCACCTGCTTGCGCGTCGCCAGCACGGCGCGCAGCTCCTCGCCGACGTCGCGCAAGAAGACCGTCTCCGCCGCGACGTGCGCGAACGTGGCGCCGTTCGCCGCGAGCCTCTCGGCGAGCGCGCGGTAGGCCGACTCGACCTGTGCGGCGACGTCGCGAGCCTCGCCGTCCGGGCGGCAGAGGATGGCGATCTCGTCCGCCTGCGGCCCGGTGAACCTCCGTAGGCAGCCTGTCGCCGGCACGGCTTCGCGACTCAGACGACGCTTCGCGTGCCGGGCCGCGTGCGGCCCGGCTTCGTCAGCAGGCGGGCAGCTCCGGCGCTAGGAAGGTCCGGTCCGCGGTGTTGCCGCTCGCGCAGTTGTCGTTGCCGCCGATCCCGAGGATGTCGCCGGCGAGCGCCTCGAACGGACCCGGCGGCGGCGCGGCGCCGTTGCCGGTGACGACGTTGTCGATGATGCGGTTCTTGTCCGGCGACGTGTCCGAGTAGAACGGCGGATTGTTCTCGCAGCTGTTCGCGGTGCCGTCGACGGCGATGCAGTAGTCGATCATCGCGATCCCGAAGAAGTTGTTGTTGCGGATCGTGTTGTCGCGAATCTCGACGTCGTCGACGCCGAGCACCAGCACGCCGCCGCCCGACGGCAGCTCGCCGACGAGACCACCGGACACCGGGTTCGGCAGGTTGTTGTTCTCGATGACGTTGTTGATCAGCTTCCAGTTGTGGAACGGCTGATCCTGCGGCCAGTCCTGCGGCGGCAGACCGGCGCCCGACGGATGGTAGAGGCCCACGCCGACGACGTTGTCGTGGATGTAGTTGCCCTCCATGTGGATGTCGTTCGACACCGTGACCTCGAGGCCGGTCGGGCTGTTGTAGACCTCGTTCTCGATCACCCGGACGTTCTCCGCCGCCTCGACCCACAGCGCCGCGTCGAGCGAGCCGTAGGCGACGTTCTTGCGGACCTCGCCGTTCGCCGACAGCGTCGGCCAGATGCCGTTCTCGAGGTTGTTGATCGACTCGTTGTTCTCGATCACGAAGTTCGAGACGTAGCGCAGCCAGATCCCGTTGTTCGGGAAGCCCTCGACGGTGAAGCCCTTGATCTCGACGCCGTCGACGTTCGGATCGCCCGGATTCTCCGGCTCGACCAGGATGCCGTGGCGCTGGTTGCCGCTCGGCAGGATGCGCACCCGCTCGTTCGGCGGGTTGCTCTGCGCGATCAGCTTGAGCGGCTTGGTGATGCGCACCGCGGCGCGGCCGTCGTGCTGCTCGATGTAGTCGCCCGGCAGGACGACGATCGTGTCGCCCGGCGCGGCCGCGTCGACCGCCGCCTGGATCGACTCGCCCGGGCGGACGGTGGTCGTGTCACCCGAGCCACCGCCGTCGCTGCTGTCGCTGCAGCCAGCGGCAAGGACGAGGACGGCACCGATGCTGAGAAGAAGGGTTGCTCGCATGAAGGCTCTCTCTTCGGGCTTCGTGGGGGTCCGAAGGACACGCCCGAGGTGCGCAAACCTATACGGCGCTGCAGATCGGGGTGTCAACGACGATATCGTCGCGCGGCTCAGTTGTTCGCCGCGCCCTCCAGGATCCAGTTGCGGATCGCCTCGATCTGATCGTCCGGCAGCGGCGCGCCGTTGTAGGGCATCCGCTCGCCCGCGCCCGTGCCGTCGAGCTTCTTGTAGAGGAAGCTCGCGTCGGGCTGGTACGGCACGATGAACGGACCCTGCTTGCCGTTCGGGCCGTCCGACTCGACGAGGAAGGTGTTGTGGTACGACACCGCCGGCGACAGGACGACGTACTGCGCGCCGTTGCCGTGGCAGACGGCGCTCGTCGCGCACGACTGGTTGTAGATCGGCTGCACGTTGCCCGCGTAGGTCGCCTTGGTGTTGGTCGGCAGCAGGAACGAGCCCGGGATCGGACCGACGTCGACCGGATCGCTCCACTGGCCCGGCCCGCAGGGCGCCTCGGCGCACGGACCCGCCGCGCGGCAGCTCAGGAAGTACTGCGCGTCCGCGGGGTTGGGCGCCTGCTCGACGCGGGTGATGTCGCAGGTGAGGAAGGTCGGCGCGCCGCCGTCGAGCGGGAAGACGTTCCCGGTGACGGTCTTGTCGTCGAGGTTGTAGGTGATGGCCCAGCGCTCGTTGTTGACGTCCTTGCTGATGAAGTAGCGGTTGGACTCCGGCGAGAGCTGGATCCCCGACTCACGCTGCGCCTCGGCCTGCGGCGCGAGCGCGAGAACGAGCACGGCCACGGCGGCCGCGGCGGCGATGCGATAGCGATCGTGATGCGGTTGCATGACTCCTCGTTCGTCCTCCGTTGGCAATGGCACGGCGCCAGAGCCGCGGCCCGTGCCCGCCGGCCCGCGTGGGCGTGATGGCGTCCAACGACATTGGCGGTGGCGGGCCGCAGGTGCAAGCCGGATTCGGATCTCGCTTGCGCGGGATCCGCGCGCGGCCGTAGGACGGTGGGGGCCGACGCGTGCCCGCGCAGCGCGGGCGTCGCCGACGCAGAATGGGGGGAGGCGTATGCCCGAGCGAGCGATCCCCGCGGCGACGTCCGGAGCGCAGGCCCGCAGGACGCGTGCAACGGACGCGGTGCGTCGGCAGGCGCGGCGCTTCGCCTTCGGGACGGTGCTCGTCCTGCTCGCGCTGCTCGCTTCCGACGCGGCGCACGCGACGCCCGAGGCCTGCCAGAGCGCGATCGAGCGCGTCGGCCACCGCTACGCGCGACGCGTCCTGCGCCAGGTCACCGAGTGCTCCGCCGCGGAGCGCATGGAGCCGATCTCGACCTGCCTCGCAGCGCCCGCCGCGGCGAAAGCCCGCACGCGGCTCCGCACGCGCTGGTCGAAGGCGACCGCCACGGTCTGCGCCGACACCGATTTCGCCTCCGACCTCGGCTACCTCGGCACCTGCGCCGCGGCGCCCTCGAGCTGCACCTTCGCCACACCGGTCCTCGACGCGCTCGGACCGCGCAACGACGTCCTCGACTGCCTCGCCTGCCGCATCGAGGAAACGCTCGACGCGGTCGGCGCGAAGCTGCTCGCGAATCAGCCCGTGCGGCACGCCTGCCACGAGACGATCGGCCGCCGCGGCGTCAAGCTGCTGCGCCGGGTGCTGGTCGAGCTGCACCGCTGCCCGGCGCGCAAGGACAAGAGCATCGCCGCCTGCTTCGGCCAGCCGGGCGTCGCGAAGCGGCTCGCCAAGCTGCTCGACCGACGCCTCGCGGCCTGGCGTGCGGCGAGCGTCGCCGCGTGCACGACGAGCCCGATCGACTCGGCGCCGCACTACCCGACGCTGTGCGCGGGGATCGAGCCGACCGTCCTGCCGGCGTGCGCCTTCCAGGCGGCGCCCTGCACGTTCGGCGCGACGCAGCTACTCGACGCCCCCGGCGCGAACAACGACGACCTGCTCGACTGCCTCTCCTGCCAGCTCCAGGACGCAGCGCTCACCGTCGCGCGCGAGCTCTACGGCGCGAACGTGTGCTGCGTGGGCGACGACTGCGGCCTCTTGCGCACGCGTCGGGCCTGCCAGCGCGCGGGCGGCGAGCCGGCCTACTACGGCGTCGCGACGATCCCGCAGTCGATCTTCTCGCCGCACGCGCTCGGGATGGCCGCGGACGGCACGGTCTACGTCGCCGCGACCGGCGACCACAAGATCCTCACGATCTCGCCGCAAGGACAGACGTCGCCGTTCGTGAACTACGGCGCCCCCTACGACGTGAGCGTCGACCCCGCGACCGGCGAGGTCTACGCCGCCGATCGCTGCTCGCACCGCGTGCTCCGGCTGAACGCCAACGGACAGTTCACGACCATCGCCGGCACCGGCGCTCAGGGCCACTCGGGCGACGGCGGACCGGCGACGGCCGCGAAGCTCATGGCGCCCAACAAGTCCGCGGTCGACGCCGAGGGCAACGTCTACGTCACCGAGTCCGCGCTGCTGTCGTTCCTCTGCGGCGCGCCGCCCCAGGCCTCCGAGCGGGTCCGCAAGATCGACCGCAACGGCATCATCACGACGGTCGCCGGAGGGAACGCGTTCGGCGTCGGCGGTCCCGCGGTCGAGGCGACGCTCGGCATCCCGTCGTCGGTCGAGGTCGCGCCCGACGGCACGGTGCTGATCGGCGAGTCCGGGATGCACCGCGTGCTGCGCATCGAGCACGACCAGACGCTGAGCCACGTCGCCGGGCTGTCGATGGGCATCGTCGGCGCCTACGCCGGCGACGGCGGCCTCGCGACGCGCGCCCGCATCCACTCCGCGTGCGGCGTCGCGCAGGGCGACGACGGGCAGGTGTTCATCGGCGACATGAACAACAACCGCATCCGTCTGGTCGACCGCGAGGGCAGCATCATCAGCATCGCCGGCACCGGTCTCGCGGGTCAGACGCTGGGCGCGGACGGTCAGCCGGGGCTGCTGGCGGACGCCGGCTGTCCGGAGGACGTCGCCGTGGCGCCGGACGGTCGGGTCTACTTCGCGTCGCTGACGTCGAGCCGGGTGCGGGTGCTGACGCTCGTGCGCTACTGACGCGCGCCTTTCGCGGCGCGCAGGAATGCGCCGTCGAGCACCCGCCGTCGTCGCGTCGAGCAGACCGCGTCGCGACGGCTCGTCGGACGGCCGCGCGTCACGAGCTACGGAGCGCCGAGGCTACTTCCACCCCGCGACCTGGTAGCCGCGGTCGGCGAGGCACTGGTCGACGTACGCCTTGTGCACCGCGTCCGGCTGCTCGGGCTCCATCCAGCCGAACAGCACGTTCCAGACGACGCCGCTCGCCGCACCCGCCGCCGCGCCCACGCCCGGGCTGCCGCCGATCGCGCCGCCCACCGCGCCGGCCGCGGCACCACCGACCGCACCCTTGCCGGCGCGCTGCGCGGTGTCCGCCGCCCTGCCGCCGCTCGCGGTGGCGCCGGCCTGATCGGCCAGCCGCGTGCACTCCTCGATGTCGCGCTCCGCGCCGTCGCGGCCGACCTGCAGATACTTGTCGTTCCCGTAGAGGATCGGCCGCGCCGACGAGCAGCCGACGAGCACGATCGCGAGCCAGCACAAGAGACGTGGGTGCATGGCCCATCGATCCCCAGCGCCGCGGGCGACTCAAGAGGGATCGCGCACGAAGCGCCGCCGCCGGCCCCTTCAGGGCAGGTCGCGGATCGCGCGCCGCTCCGCCTCGACCTCCTCGAACCACTTGGCGAGCTCGGCCTCCATGCGCCTGACGCGCTCGGGGTGCTGCGCCGCGAGGTCGTGCTGCTCGAGGGGATCGCTCGCGAGGTCGAAGAGCTGCGAGGGCACGTCCGCCGCGGGCACGGGGAGCTCGACCGGTTCGCGCACGATGTCGGTGAGCTTCCCCTCGCGGTCGTACTTGCTCGCGACGTCCATCTTCCAGTCGTCGTCGCGCACCCGCATCAGCTCGTCGATCGCCGGACGCACGAGCTTCCACTGCCCGTCGCGCATCGCGGCGTTGCACTCGAGGCGCGGCGCGTAGCGGTTCCACTGCCAGAAGCGCTGGTCGCACGTCTTGCCGCGCTCGCCGCGAAGGAGCGGCAGCACGTCGATGCCGTCGAGCACGCGGTCGCGCGGCAGCGTGCCGCCGGCGAGTCCGACGAGCGTCGGCAGCCAGTCGGTGAGGTGCACCATCGCGTCGAGCGTGCCGGTGCGGGCGAGGCCCGCCGGCCAGCGCAGCACCATCGGCAGGCGGATGCCGCCCTCGTAGACCAGCAGCTTCGCGCCGCGGAAGCCGCAGTTGAAGCGCCGGGTGTCGTACGGACCGTAGACGCCGAGCTGCGGTCCGTTGTCGCTCGAGAACAGCACGAGGGTGTTCTCGGCGAGGCCGAGCGCGCCGAGCTCCTCGAGGACGCGCGCGATGCCGGCGTCCATGCGCTCGATCATCGCGTAGATCGCGCGCACCGCGGGCGTCAGCTCCTCGCGGTCCTCGAAGCGCGCGAGGTCCTCCTTCGGCGCCTCGAACGGGAAGTGCGGCGCGTTGTACGCGAGGTGCAGGAAGAACGGCTTCGAGCGGTGGCGGCGCAAGAACGCGATCGCCTCCTCGGTGAACACGTCCGTCAAGTACCTGCCGTCGAAGTCGAGCTTCTCGGTCGCCGGCGACGTGCCACGCTCGATGCGCCACTCGAAGTACGGGCTCCAGCCGCCGCAGAAGCCGACGAACTCGTCGAAGCCGCGTGACGTCGGGTGGTGACGCGGGTCGAGCGCGCCGTTGTGCCACTTGCCGACGAGGCCGGTCACGTAGCCGGCGTCGCGCAGCAGCTCGGCGATGGTGCGCTCGCGCAGCGACATGCGGTCGAGCCCGCGCATCTCGAGCGTATCGATCGCGCCGGTGCGGTGCGGGTAGCGGCCGGTGAACAGCGACGCGCGGGCCGGCGCGCACACCGGCGACGCCGAGTAGTGCTGCGTCAAGCAAAGGCCGGTCGCCACCAGCTCGTCGAGCGCGGGCGTCCGAAGCCGCCCCTCGCTGAAGCAGCCGAAGTCGCCGTAGCCCATGTCGTCGGCGAGGATGAAGAGGATGTTCGGCCGATCCCCGCGCCGCGCCGCCGTCCGCACCGTCATGCCGCCGCTTACCCTCCGTTCGCGGCGGGCACGTAAACGCGGCACGGCTGACCGCGCAAGCCGGGGCACGGCGGAAGCTCGGGCGGCGCCTGCACGCTCGGCACGACCGGCAGCACGAGGCGCGACGGGTTCTTGCGGCCGTAGGCGATCTCGTTGCGCACGAGGCCGTCGGTCGCCGGCGTGTCGAAGCGCCAGCGCGTGCGGTCGCCGCCCGGCGCCGCGATGCCGATGCGGATGCGCGATCCCTTCCGGAAGACGTGCGCCGACGCGTAGAGCGGGATGCGCACCTTGACGAACTTGCCGTCGGGCAGCGGCCGAGCGTCGCGCTCGAGGTGCGTGTGGCGCGGGTCGAACGCCGTCGAGCGCGTGCGGCCGAGCTTGCGGTGGCTCGCGCGCAGCCAGCCGCTCTGCACGTAGGTCTCGAGGCCGTCGGGACGGATCTCCGACAGCGTGACCTGCAGGTCGGTGTCCTCCGCGCTCGAGCGCAGCCAGACGTCGACGCTTCCCGGGCCGACGATCGTCACGTCCTGCTCGAGCGGCTCGGTGGCGTACGCGACCGCCGTGCCGTCGACGAACGGACGCCAGTCGTACGGCGGCATGATCTTCCACGAGTCGTCCGCGCCGCTGCCGGGCAGCGTCTGCTGCGGACGCGCTTGCGGGTCCGGGTAGTAGACGTCGACGCCGTCCTCGCCCTTCTTCGGCTTGCGCGGGCTGAGCTTGCCGTTCGGTCCGAACCACCACGCGGTCGCCTTCACCTCGCGCGGCGGCCAGCGCGAGAAGCCCTGCTCGAAGGTCACCGCGGGCAGCCCCGGCGTCGACGAGCCGGCCCCGTTCTCGAACAGGACGCGCACGAACGGATCCGACTCGTAGAGCTTGCGCGCCGCCGCGTAGCTCGTGATCCCGGTGAAGCGGCTCGTCGGCAGCGGCGGGGTCGGCGGGTTGCCGCCGAGGATCTGCTGCAGCACGACCGGCGCGACCAGCGGCAGCAACGCCTGGTTGGGGACGCGCTTCGCGACGTAGAGCTCGAGGAACGCGTGCCACGGCCACAGCACCTCGGGCTCGAGCGGGCTCGCGTGCACGCCGTTCAGAAGATGGAGCTTGACGTCGCGGCGGCGCGGCAGCTCCGACAGCATGCTCGCGAAGCCAGGTCCGGTCTGCTCGTCCTGCCAGGTGCTCGAGAACAGCACCGGCACGCGGATGTTGCGCACCCAGGTCGCCGGCGAGCGCCGCTCCATGATCTCCGGCGTGTAGTACGGGTAGCGGCGGGTGAGCTCGGCCGGGTCCTCGGTCTGCAGGCGCAGCTTCTGGTTCTCGAGGCAGACGGTGTCGCCCTGCTGGACGCGCCGGATCGCGTAGGCCTGCCCGCCCTCGGGCGCCGGACGCGCGTCGAGCGCGCGATCGCGCAGCCACGACTGCGCGAAGCCGTTGTTGAAGATGCCGCCGGGATAGCCGGGCGACTCGTAGATGTCGGCGATCACCGCGAGCGGCGCGATCGCGGCGAGGTGCGGCGGACGCGCGCCGGCGACGAAGAGCTGGCTGATCCCCGAGAACGAGATGCCGACCATGCCGACCTTGCCGTCCTTGACCCACGGCTGCGCGGCGACGGTCTCGATGACGTCGTAGCCGTCCGCGGTGGTCGGCAGGTCGAAGAGGTCGAAGACGCCGCCCGAGCAGCCCGAGCCGCGCATGTTGACGCCGACGGTCGCGTAGCCGAGCACGCCCGCGAGCAGCGACACGGGCTCGGTGCGATCGGGATCGGCGATCGCGTAGCCCGAGTACTCGACGACGGTCGGGAACGGTCCGGGGCCGGCCGGCAGCCGCACCATCGCCGCCAGCAGCGTGCCGTCGCGCGTCTGGATGTAGTTGAAGCCCGGACGCAGCACCTGCTTGCGGTAGAAGCTCGGATCGGGGTGCTCGTTGAAGCGCAGCACGCGCGCGACGACCGGCGGGCTGCCGTCGCTCGCGCGCACCGTGTACTGCTCGCCCTGCTCGAGCTCGCGGAAGAGGAAGCTGCCGAAGCGGTCCGTGACGCCGCGCTGCTGGTTGCCGCGTCGGTCCTCGAGCACGAGCTCCGTGTCGGGCTCGGCGCCGGTCACGGCGATGATCCCGATGCCGGGCTTGACCTCGATCGCCTGCGCCGAGAGCGGCGCGACGAGCAGCAGGAAGACGAAGGACGAGAGCAGGAAACGACGTGACACGTGGATCTCCTGGGATGGGGGATAGAGAGTGCCGTGTCGTCTAGACCACGGCACCGACCCCTGTCGACCCGGGAATCGCTCGTCGGCCCGCCCGCGGAGACGGTCGCTCGGTCAGGCCGCGGCGGCGACGCGTCCGTTTCCGTCTCGCCCCCGGACGCCGACGCGTGGTAAGCGCGGTGGATCGCGAGGAGGCGCGCCCATGATGCCCGACAAATTTAAGATTGTCGTCGCGCTGCTGCTGTCGTTCGCTGCGTTCGCGTCGTGCGGCGACGCTTCCACGAAGCCCGGCTCGGGTCCCCTGCCGGGCGAGGGGGAAGCGTTTCCCTTCCAGATCAACATCCTGGTGAACGGCCTCTCGGGCTCCGGAGGCAACGCCACCCTGACCTTCGACCAGCCGCTCGTGATGGATTCCGTCCAGGGCAACATCGTCCAGGTCACCAACGTCACCGTGGGCGCGAACGGCGGCGCGACCTTCCTGAGCAACTCCGTGACGTTCTTCGCCGCCGGCTCCGGGACGCTCGACGTGTTCGCCGCGGCCGTTCTGCGAGCGAGCGACGTGGTGAGCGGCACCGCGTCGTTCGACGGCCCGACGGTGACGATCACCGTCAACGACGACGACTACCCGATCCAGCCGGGTCGGTTCAGCATCCCGATCCCGTAGCCCGAGCGTGCGCGCCGGAGCGCGCGCGCGACGCGCTCGAGCGCTGCGGCGACGGCGACGCTGACGCTCTCTGCGCGCGCACGCCGGATCCAGCGCGCGCGCGCGGCGCACGGGCGTTGCGTCCCGCGCGGGGCGCGCGTATCTGTGGCGCCGTCGCCGCAGGCTTTCCGCTCGGCGAGGGGGGCTTCGCCATGCAGCAGCGCATCGTCGACGCCGACGGCCACGTGCTCGAGCACCCGACCGCGATGCTCGACTACATCCCCGCCAAGTACCGCGAGCAGTGCTTCCACATCGAGACCCGGCCCGACGGCAGCGAGTGGCTGCACTTCCAGGGTCGCGTCACGAACGCGAACTTCATGGCGCTCGCGGGAACCGGCGGGCTGTCGCTCGAGGACCGGCTGCGCGCGCAGCGCGGCGAGCTCAAGTACAGCGAGGTGAAGCCGGGCGCGTTCCGTCCGGACGAGCGCCTCAAGGAGATGGCGAGCGACGACATCCAGCAGGCGGTCGTCTACCCGACGCTGTTCCTCGGCCTCTCGGGCTTCAAGGACCTCGACTTCGCCGAGGCGCAGGGCGACGCCTACAACCGCTGGCTTGCCGACTACTGCCGGCACGCGCCGACGCGGCTGTTCGGCATCGCGTCGATCGTCCAGACCGACGTCGACCGCGCGGTGCGCATGGCCAAGAAGGCCAAGGAGCTCGGGCTGGTCGGCGTCTTCCTGCGGCCGAATCCTTCGGTCGACGGCAAGTTCTTCTGCGATCCGGTGTACGACCGCCTGTGGGCGACGCTGCAGGACCTCGACCTCACCGTCGGCTTCCACCCGTACCTCGCCAACGACCTGCCGGGCGCGTGCCGCGACCTGGGCTTCGCGAAGTTCGTCGCCCCGGGCGCGCGCGGCATGTACGACGCGAGCCGCGAGGCCGAGATGACCGGCATGGTCGGCATCCAAAACATCTTCTTCACGCAGGCGCTGTCGAACGTCTTCGACATGCAGACGACGCTGACCATGCTGATCTGCGGCGGCACCCTCGAGCGCTTCTCGAAGCTCAAGGTGATCTTCCTCGAGGCGAACGGCGGCTGGATCGTGCCCTGGCTCGAGCGGCTCGACCACCACTTCGAGATCTTTCCGTGGGACGTGCCGCAGATGAAGATGAAGCCCTCGGAGTACTTCAAGCGGCAGTGCTGGATCTCCTTCGACCCCGACGAGTCGACGCTGCGCTTCACCGCCGAGAGCCCGCTGGTCGGCGCCGAGCGCATCATCTGGGCGAGCGACTACCCGCACCCCGACGCCAAGATCCCCGGCGTCATCCGCGAGCTGCGCGAGGCGATGTACGGCCTGCCGCCCGCGGCGCAGGAGCGAATCCTCGGCCTCAACGCCGCCGAGCTGTACTCGCTGCCGCCGCCGCAAGCCGCCTGAACGCCGACGCGTCCCTGCGACTCGCTCGCCACATCGTGACTCGACGGCGGCGGCGCGCTTCGGCAGAACACGTAGGATGATCCGACGGCTCCTCGCCGCCGCGCTGCTGCTCCTGGTCGTCTCGACCACGGCGGCCGCGCAGCAGCCCCCCAACATTCTTTTCATCTTGACCGACGACCTGAGCCCGCGACTGATGTCGTACCTGCCGCGGCTGCGCGAGATGCTGGCCGAGCCAGGGCTCGAGCTCGGCATGGTGGCGACGACGCCCGTGTGCGCGCCGTCGCGGGTCAGCATGCTGACCGGCCAGTACGCCCACAACCACGGGATCACGGGCAACTTCCTGAAGCCGTTCCACGCCCGCGGCGGCGAGTACGAGACCTTCGCCACCTGGCTGCAGCGCGCGGGCTACACGACCGGCTACTTCGGCAAGTACGTCAACGGCTACGGCGGCAACCTCTCCTACGTGCCGCCGGGCTGGGACCGCTGGACGTCGGGCATCCGCATGCTGCACCGCGCCGACTACCACGTGCTGCGCGAGAACGGCGAGGTCTCTCACGTCCAGCGCGTCTACGACGTCGATCTCTTCGCCATCGAGACCGCGCGCTTCCTCGCGAGCGCGCCGGAGCCCTTCCTCGCGGTGTGGGCGCCGCTCGCGCCGCACGGCCCGTTCGCGTCGGCCAAGCGGCACCGGGGACGCTTCGACGACCTCGAGATCAAGTGGCCGCCGTCGTTCTCCGCCGACCGCGACGAGGTCGGGAAGCTCGTGCGCACCCGGCTCGAGATGATGCTCGCCGTCGAGGAAGGCGTGGAGATGCTGCTCGACGTCCTCCGCGAGCGCGGCGTCCTCGACCGGACGTACGTCTTCTTCACCACCGACAACGGCGTCTTCATGGGCGAGCACGGCCTCGACGCCGGCAAGGGCCAGCCGTACGAGGAAGCGTCGCGCATACCGCTCTACGTGCGCGGCCCTGGTGTGCGGAAGGGACGCAGCGACGCGCTGGTCGCGTCGCAGGACATCGCGCCGACCTTCGCCGAGCTCGCCGGCGTGCCGGTGCCCGACAGCGTCGACGGACGCTCGATGGTGCCGCTGCTCTCGGCCGAGCCGGAGATGCCGTGGCGCGACCGGTTGCTGCTCGAGTTCTGGGCGCTGCAGAAGCACCTCGTCTGGAAGGGCCTGCGCACGAACGACGTCAAGTATGCGCGCTGGAACGACGGGCCCTGCATGGTGTTCGACCTGATCCGCGACCCCGACGAGATGCACCCGCGCCCGTGCGGACCGGAGGACGAGGTCTACGCGCAGACCGTGAAGAAGATGTCCAGGTGCCGTGGACGCGCGTGCAGCCTGCTCGAGGGCGGTCTCGTCGGCAGCGCGGCGGCGCTCGAGCAGGGCCTCGACGTCGAGCGCGCGGTCTGCGCCGAGCCGGCGCTGATCGCCGCGCCGCGCGCCACGCGCGCGCCCACGCTGCTGCCGGCGGCCTCGCCGCCGTCGTGAGACGCGAGCGCTCGCGGCGGACGGCGGCTTTCGGCGAGCACGCCGACGAGATCGTCTACACCGCCGAGAGCAGCCTCCGGCATCCGGGGCGGCTCGCGCGCGAGATGCTGGGCGCGGTGCGCGCGTCGCGCTCGCTCGCCTGGCAGCTCGCGCTGCGCAACCTGCGCGCGCAGTACCGCCAGTCCGTGCTCGGCGTCGCCTGGGCGTTCATCCCGCCGATCGTCCTCGCCGCGGGCTTCACGCTCGCGAACCGGGCGAACGTGATCCGGGTCGGCGCGACCGACATCCCCTACCCGGCCTACGTCATGTTCAGCACGACGCTGTGGCAGACGTTCGTCGAGGCGATGAACGGACCGGTCGCCGGCGTCTCCGCGGCGCGCGTGATGCTCGCGCGGGTCAACTTCCCGCGCGAGGCGATCGTGCTCGCGAAGCTGATCGAGATCGGCTTCAACCTGCTCGTCAAGCTGGTGCTGGTGACGGCGCTGTTCTGGTGGTTCGCGGTGCCGGTCGCGTCGACGGTCGCGCTCGCGCCGCTGGCGCTCGCGAGCCTGGTCCTGTTCGGAACGCTCGTCGGGCTGTTTCTCGCGCCGCTCGGGCTGCTCTACCGCGACGTCTCGCGCGGGCTCGCGCTCTTCACCGGCACCTGGTTGCTCTTGACGCCGGTCGTCTATCCGGTGCCCGAAAGCGGCACGTTCGCGACGCTCGTGCGCTGGAACCCCGTGACGCCGCTGCTCGTGACGACGCGCGAGCTCGCGACCACCGGCGTCGTGTCGGATCCGCTGCGCTTCGCGGTGGTGACGGCCCTTTCGCTCTGCGGGCTGCTCGTCACCTGGGTCGTGTTCCGGCTCGCGATGCCCTTCGTCGTCGAGCGGGTGGGGAGCTGATGGCCGCGCCGACGCTCGAGATCGACGGCGTGTCGAAGAAGTTCTGCCGCGCGCTCGACCGCTCGCTGCTCTACGGCGTGCTCGACGTGGTCGGCGAGCTGACCGGCGGACGGCGCCACCCCGACCGGCTGCGCACCGGCGAGTTCTGGGCGGTGCGCGACGTCTCGCTGCGCCTCGAGCCGGGCGAGGCGATCGGCCTCGTCGGCTCGAACGGCGCCGGCAAGACGACGCTCCTGCGCATGATCGGCGGCCTGATCCGTCCCGACACCGGCAGGATCCGCATCCGCGGCCGCGTCGCGCCCCTGATCGCGCTCGGCGCCGGCTTCGATCCCGTGCTGAGCGGACGCGAGAACATCTTCGCCAACATGGCGATCCTCGGCGTCTCGACGGCGGAGGTGCGCAAGCGCCTCGACTCGGTGATCGCCTTCGCCGAGCTCGCGGACGCGATCGACGCGCCCGTGCAGACGTACTCGAGCGGCATGGCGGCACGGCTCGGCTTCGCGTGCGCCGTGCACACCGAGCCCGACCTGCTGCTGATCGACGAGGTGCTCGCGGTCGGCGACGCGCGCTTTCGCCGCAAGTGCTTCCAGCGTCTCGCGCAGCTGCGCGAGCGCGGCACGGCGTTCATCCTGGTGTCGCACAACCCGCACGCGGTGCTGAACGTCTGCGAGCGCGCGGTCTACCTGCGCGCCGGCGAACTCGTCTGCGAGGGACCGACGCCCGAGGTCCTGCGGCGCTACGAGGAGGACGACGTCGGCGCGACGCTGACCGGCGACGGCCGCCTCGACCTGCCGCCCAAGCCCGACGCCGAGAGCCTCGGCGTCGACGTCGAGTCGGTGTGGTTCACGGACGAGAGCGCCGCGCCGCTGCGCGGACCGGTGACCGGACGTCCGGCGACGCTGTGCGTGCGCTGCCGCGTGCGGCGCAACGTCGCGGACGGCGCGATGACGGTGATCATCAGCGGCATGGGCGACGCGGAGCGCGTGCTGCACCTGATGTCGTCGGCCGACGGACGGCGGCTGGCGCTCACCGCGGGCACGGTCGAGCTGCGCATGCACTGGCCGTGGTGCGGGCTCGTGCCGGGGATCTACAGCGCGCGCATCCTCGTGCGCGAGGGGATGACGCCGCTCGACACGGTCGAGTCGTTCCGCTTCACGGTGCGCTCCGACGAGGTGATCGGGCGGAGCCTCTACCACCAGCCGCGCGCCTGGTCGGTGGTCCCGGTCGAGCGCTGAGCGTCTCTTCGGGAGCGCGCGGGTCGCGCGGGCGACGCGGCGTTCGCCAGGGTGCTGCGCGCCCACGGGTTCGCGCCCGCGCGCGACGTGGCACGGCTGCCAGAGCTGCGCGTTCGCCGTAGCGAAATCCCTCGCCGCGCGTCGCGCCGCGGAAAGCTCCCGGAAAATCGGCCCGTTCGCGGCGTCCGCGTGGGGCAGGACGCCACCGTCCGGGCGAGATCAACGAGCTTCGAGCGGCGCGCCCCGCGGGTCCCGGAATTGCTCTTCCCGCGCGCGACCTCGCCCACCGCACGGCACCTGAACGTCTGCTCGCACGTTCGCACTTCTGAGAGATGCGCGGCGGGAGAAGCCGTCGCGAAGAGGGACGGAACGCATGTCAAGGACCACTTTCGCCATCCTGCTCGCCACGGCGACGCTCGGCGGCGGAGCGATTGCCCACAGCGCCCACGCGGCCGACCAGCTCGTGCCGGGCGCGCGGCTCGTCATCACCAACAAGCTGCCGGACCAGGAGAAGCGCAACCGCATCGTCGTCACCGGACGCAGCGACTCGGTCTCGATCCAGCCGCCGGGCAGCGCGGGCGACCCGACCTGCAGCGGCGCCGGCGGCGGCGGCGGCCGGCTCATCGTGCGCAGCGCGCTGACCGGCGAGACCCACGTCACCGACCTGCCGTGCGAGAACTGGACGGGACGGAAGACCGGGAGCTGGCGCTACAACGACCGCGAGATGGATCAGGGGACCTGCAAGCGGGTCGAGATCCGCGGTCAGCGCACGGTCCGCGCGCTCTGCTACGGCCGCGGCCCGACGGTCCTCGACTTCGACCTGCAGCCCGGCGTGCGCCAGGATCCGATCGACGTCGTGCTCGAGGTCGGCACCGCCCCCGAGCGCTACTGCATGCGGTTCGGCGGCAAAGTGGGCAAGGACGGGTCGAACGGCAAGATGTTCACGGCGCGCAAGAGCCCGGCGCCGAGCGCCTGCCCGGACGACCTGCCCTGAGCGCGACGGCGCCCGCGCCGGACGGCACCATCAAGCCTAGAATCCGCCGCGCGGCGTAGCGCGGGCCTCGGCGTCGTGGCACGCGGGGCTTCGAGCGGCGAGCGCCGGGGCGTCAGGCGGCGCCCCAGCGCTCCTCGCTGAGTCCCCAGAAGCGCGCCGCGTTGTCGCACACGATCTTGCGCCGCTCGACCTCGGGCACGTCGGCGAACAGCGAGTCGATCACGCGCCGCGAGTACGGCCAGTCGTTGCCGTGGTGCGGGAAGTCGGTCGACCACGCCATGTTGTCGACGCCGACCTGGTGGCGCACCGAGACGCCGTTGCGGTCGACGATGAAGGTCGCGAGCCAGTGGTCGCGGAAGTAGTCGCTCGGCACCTTCTTCAGCTTGGTGCCCGCCCAGAAGCGGTTCCGCCAGTAGCGGTCGTCGGTCATCTCGAGGAAGTGCGGGATCCAGCCGACGCCCGTCTCGACCGCCGCCATGCGGAGCTTCGGGAAGCGGTCGAACACGCCCTGGAAGATCATCTCGGTGATGAGCGGCATGGTGAGCGAGAACGCGGTCGCGCCGATCGCCACCGCCGCCGGCTTCGAGGCCGGCGTCTTGGTCTGCTGCGCGGCGAGCAGCAGGTGGATCGACACCGGCATGTCGAGGTCCGCGGCGCGCTCCCAGAACGGATCGTCCTCGGGGCGTAGGTTGTCGCCGCCCGACGGCCACGCCGAGATCGCGACGCCGCGGAAGCCCTCCTTCTTCGCGCGCTCGAGCTCGGAGACGGCGGTCTCGATGCCGACGTTCGGCATCTGGAAGATGCCGATCAGGCGATCGGGGTCCGCGGCGCAGAAGCCTTCCTTGAGCCAGCGGTTGTAGGCGCGGATGCCGGCCAGGTGCGCGTCGACGTCCTTGTTGCGCATGAAGGTCAGCATCGCGCGCTGCGGCGGGTAGAGCATCTCGGCGTCGACGCCGTCGACGTCCATCACCTTCAAGCGCTCGGCGCCGTCGTAGCAGGACGGGTGGATGGTCTCGCCGTAGCGGGCGCCGGTCCACTTGAGGTCCTCGGGACGCGTCCCGACGCAGGTGACGAGGCCGAGCGGCTCGGGCGTCGAGGCGCCCATGTAGAGCCAGGCGTGCCCGCCGGCGCCGTCGTCGACCAGCTTCGGCGCGGTGTCGAGGTACTTGCGCTCGAGCCACTTCTCCCACAGGTCCGGCGGCTCGACGGTGTGGGAGTCGGCCGAGATGATCCTGTAGTTGCGTCGCGCGGCAGCCATCGCAGGAACCCTCCTGCGGCGGTTCTACGACGGCTCCGCGGTGCTTGGCTAGAGCAAACGCTCGATCGGACGTCGCGCACCTCGGGACGGTCCGCGAGCGCGCTCCGTCCGCGCCGTCCAACGGACGACGGCGTGCGCGGGCGACCTCCGTCGCCCCGCGCACGCCGCCCCCGTCACGTCAGGCCGTGCGACGTCTCAACGTCACGCGGCGTCCGGCACGACGCCCGCGGTGTCCGGCTCGGTCACCGGCTGCCGCGCGACGTACGAGTGCCCGGTCCACAGCCCGGCGACGAACCAGACCAGCGCGCCGACACCCGTCAAGAACACGACGTCGCCGACGATCCGCGCCCAGCGCAGACCCTGGAGGAGCGGCAGCTGCAGCAGGTCGGCGCTGCGCGCGTACCACAGACCGTGCTCGAGGCTCGCCCACGCCTGCACGAGGCCGATCGGCAACAGGCTCAGCAGCACCATCAGCGCGAGCCCGACGTTCATCGCCCAGAAGGCGTACGCGAGCGCGCCCTCCTTCCACTCGCCCGCGGGACGCAGGCGACGCAGCACGATCAGCACGAGGCCGAGCGCCAGCAGACCGTAGACGCCGAACAGCGCGGTGTGCGCGTGCACCGGGGTCGTGTTCAGACCCTGCATGAAGTAGAGCGCGATCGGCGGGTTGATCAGGAAGCCGAACACGCCGGCGCCGACCAGGTTCCAGAACGCCACGCCGACGAAGAAGCGGATCGGCCAGCGGTAGCGCTCCATCCACGCCACGCGACGCTCCATGCGCAGCGTGCCCCAGGCCTCGAGCCCGATCAGCGCGAGCGGCACCACCTCGAGCGCGCTGAAGCTCGCGCCGACCGCGAGGATCGAGACCGGCGTGCCGCTGAAGTACAGGTGGTGGAACGTCCCGGGGATTCCGCCAAGCAGAAAGATCGAGGTCGCGAGCAGGACGCCGCGCGCCGCGCTGCTCGGACGCACGAGACCGAGCCGGGTGAACAGGAAGGCCATCGCCGCGGTGGCGAACACCTCCATGAAGCCCTCGACCCACAGGTGCACGACCCACCAGCGCCAGTACTCCATCACCGACAGGTGGGTGCGCGCCGAGTAGAACAGCCCCGCGCCGTAGAACAGTCCGATCGCCGCCGACGCGCCGGCGAACAGCGCGACGATCGGACGGATCGCCTCGCGGCGCGCGAGCGCCGGAGCGAGGCCGCGCAGCATCAGCACGAGCCACAGCACGAGCCCGACGTAGAGCGCGATCTGCCACGCGCGTCCGAGGTCGACGTACTCGTAGCCCTGGTGGCCGAACCAGAAGCCGGCGTCGAGGCCGAACACCTGCTGCACCGACAGCCACTCGCCGGCGAGCGAGCCGAGCACGACGACGAGCAGCGCGCCGAACAGCACGTTGACGCCGAGCCGCTGGAAGCGCGGCTCGCGGCCGCCGACGGCGGGCGCGAGGAACAGCCCCGCGGCGAGGAACGCCGTCGCGATCCAGAACACCGCCGTCTGCACGTGCCAGGTGCGGGTCACCGCGTACGGCAGCCAGCGCGCGAGCGGGATGCCGAACAGCGCCTGCCCCTCGACCGTGTAGTGCGCCGTCAGAACGCCGAGCAGCACCTGCAGGACGAAGAGCCCGATCACCGTCAAGCACAGCTTGGCGACCGCACGCATCGACGGCGTGAGCGCGATGCCGTCGAGCGGATCCTCGGTCGGCGGCGCCGGCAGCGGCTCCTCGCGATCGCGGAAGGCCTTGTACCAGACGAGGGCGCCGATCCCGGCGACGAGCAGCGTCACGCTCAGCACCGACCAGAGCACGTTCGCGCTCGTCGGCCGGTTGCCGACCAGCTCCTCGTGCGGCCAGTTGTTGGTGTAGCTCGCCGTCGAGCCCGGGCGCTCCGCCGCGCAGGCCCACGCGGTCCAGAAGAAGAACGCCGCGAGCTTCTCGCGCCGCTCGGCGTCGGGCACCGCGTCGTCGTGCAGCGCGTACGCCTCGCGCAGCTCCTGCAGCGCCGGGTCGTCACCGAAGAGCGCCGTGTAGTGGCGCGCGACCTCGCGCATCACCGCGGCGCGGTCGGCCGAGACCATCAGCGTCCCGGTCTCGGGGTCGTAGCGGTTGGTGCGCATCTCGCGGCGCAGACGCGCGCGCAACGCTTCCTGCGTCGCCTCCGGCGCCGCCGCGAACTCGACGCCCGCCTCGGCGCGGCTCCAGCGCTCGAGCAGGCCCGTCGCCTCGCGGTGCAGCCAGTCGGCCGACCAGTCCGGCGCCTGGTACGCGCCGTGCCCCCAGATCGAGCCGACCTGCTGACCGCCGACGCTCTGCCACACCTGCTGGCCGTCGAGGATGTCGTCGCGCGTCATCAGGACCTCGCCGGTCTCGCTGAGCACGCGCTCGGGGATCGGTGGTGCTTGACGGTAGACCTCGCGGCCGAAGAAGCCCAGCACGAGGAACGTGCCCAGCACGGTCGCGGCGAGGACCAGCCAGTAGCGCTTCAAGTTTTTCATGATCTCCACCAGTGGGGTCAGGCGCGCAGGGCGCGCGGGAAGAGGACGTTGTTCTCGAGGTGGATGTGCTCGAAGAGGTCGGCCTCGAGCTGCTCGAGGCCGAGGTAGAGCGCCTTCCACGACGCGCACGCCTCGGGCGGCGGGACGAGATCCCCGGTGAGCTCGCGCGTGCGGCGCAGGGCGTCACCGTGGCCCTCGTGCTCGAGCGTCATGATGCGGATCGGCATGCCGGCGCTCCGACCGCCGCCGCGCAGGATGAGCGGGAAGAGCACCTGCTCCTCCTTCATGAGGTGCGCCTCGAGGTCGTCGGCGGTCGCGGCGAGGTGGTCCGCGAGCCCGCGCGGACACGACGGCTTGTCGCCGTGCACCCGCTCGACCTTGCGGGCGAGCTCGACGAGACGCGCGAGCTCGGGACGCAGCGGCTCGTGGAAGCGGTCGAGGATGTGATTGACGAGCTCCTCGAGCGGCCGCTCCGCCCAGCGCTCGGACGGCTCGGTGGCGGCCGCCGACTCGCGCTCGATCTCGGCCGCGACCGCGCTCGGATCGAGCGCGCGCGCCGCGCAGGCCTCGGCGAGCGTGCGGCCGCCACGGCAGCAGAAGTCGAGCGCGTGACGGCGGAAGACGCGCGCCGCGGCGGGCAGGCTGCTCGCGAGCTCGGCCAGGGTCGATTGCGAAAGGTCCATCATGCGTTGCCTCCGTGGCGCACCGGGGTGCGCGACCCTCGGCAACGCAAGATGCTGGCCTTATAGATCAGCTCGCGATCATTGGGTGTTTTCTAATGATGTCGTGATTCTCACACGCATTCGATGTTGCAGGATCGACAACGGCGTAGTTAGCTGCACAACGTGACCGACCTCGAGCCCATCCTGTCGATCGCGCTCGACCTGAGCGCGTCGCTCGGCAGCGCCGACCGCTACCGGCGCCTGCTCGAGGCGGTCCGCCAGGCGATCCCGTGCGACGCCTCCGCGCTGCTGCGCGTCGAGGGCGACGTGCTGGTGCCGATCGCGGCGCACGGCCTCACGCCGGACGCGATGGGACGCAGCTACCCGCGCGCCGACCACCCGCGGCTCGACGTCATCTGCAGCGCCGACGCCCCCGTCCTCTTCCCGCCCGACAGCCCGCTGCCCGATCCCTTCGACGGCATGCTCGCGCGCGACGCCTCGGCGCTGCGTCACGTGCACGCCTGCCTCGGCTGTCCGCTGCGCGTCGAGGGCGAGCTGGTCGGCGCGCTGACCGCGGACGCGCTCGATCCCGACGCATTCGCCGGGCTCGACCTTCGGCTGCTCGCGTTTCTCGGCGCGCTCGCCGGCGCGGCGATGCGCACGAGCAGCCTGATCGAAGCGCTCGAGAACGCGGCCGCGCACGAGGGGCTGGTCGCGCGCGAGCTCGTGCGCGACGCGCAGGAGCGCGAGGGCCAGCTCATCGGCACGAGCGAGGCGATGATGCGGCTGCGGCGCGAGATGGAGCTCGTCGCGAGCTCGCAGCTCACCGTGCTGATCCTCGGCGAGACCGGCGTCGGCAAGGAGCTGGTCGCGCGCGGCATCCACGCGGCGTCGCACCTGCGCGACAAGCCGCTGATCCACGTCAACTGCGCGGCCCTGCCCGAGTCGGTCGCCGAGAGCGAGCTCTTCGGCCACGTGCGCGGCGCCTTCACCGGCGCGACGTCCGACCGCGCCGGCAAGTTCGAGATCGCGCGCGGCGGCACGCTGTTCCTCGACGAGGTCGGCGAGCTGCCGCTCAGCGTGCAGCCGAAGCTCCTGCGCGCGCTGCAGGACGGCGAGATCCAGCGCGTCGGCAGCGACCGCACGCTGCGCGTGTCGACGCGCGTGCTCGCGGCGACGAACCGCGACCTCGAGAGCGAGGTCGCGGCCGGACGCTTCCGCGCCGACCTCTACCACCGCCTCGCGGTCTACCCGATCCGCGTCGCGCCGCTGCGCGAGCGGCGCGAGGACATCCCGATCCTGGCCGGCTACTTCTGCGACCTCGCGCGCCGCCGGCTCGGCGTCGGTCCGGTGCGCTTGACGCGCGCGGCACACCTCGCGCTCGCGCGCTACGCGTGGCCGGGCAACGTACGCGAGCTGAGCAACGTGCTGTCGCGCGTCGTGCTGCGCGCGTCGGCGACCGTGCGGCGCGGCGAGCCGATCGTGATCGACGCGCCCGCGCTCGGACCCGAGCTCGCCGAGCTCGGCACCGGCGACGTCCCGACCACCGCCGACGGCGTCGCGCTCGCCGCGGCGGCGACGGTCGAGCCCGGGATGTCGCTGCGCGAGGCGGTCGCGGAGTTCCAGCGCGAGATGATCCGTCGGGCGCTCGCCGCGAGCGGCGGCAACTGGGCGGCGGCGGCGCGGCGCCTGCGGATGGACCGCGGCAACCTGCACAACCTCGCCCGCCGCCTCGGCCTGCGCTAGAGCGCTGCGCGGGAAGCGCTCGCGCTGCGCTGGAGCGCGGCCCGGAAACGACCGATAGGCGAGCCGTGGAGCAGGAGGTCCGCTTCTTCGACGAGCTCTCCGCCGAGTACGCGGCGGCGTTCCAGAAGCTCGTCGCGGGCGACCGCGACGGGGAGCGCGAGCTGCTCGCCATGGTCGACGCGATCTGCGCGGGGCGTCCGCGCACCGCGCGCGCCGTCGACTGGGGCGCGGGCACGGGACGCATCACGCGCGAGCTGTGCGCGCGCTTCGACGAGGTCTGGGCGGTCGAGCCGAGCGCCGCGATGCGCGAGCGTCTCGCCCAAGCGGCTCCCGCGGCGCGCGTGATCGCGGCGACGATCGACGAGGCCGTGCTGCCCGAGCGCGTCGACGTCGCGGTGCTGAGCCACGTCCTCTACCACGTGCCCGACCATCTCTGGGGCGCGACCGTCGTGCGCTGCGCGCGTCAGCTCACCGACGACGGCGTGCTGCTCGTCGTGCTCAAGCACCCGGAGAGCGGCTGCAACGCGATGCTCGAGGAGTTCGGCGCGCAGCGCTTCGACCTCTACCGGCTCGCCGAGGATCTGCGCCGCAACCCCGAGTTCACGCTCGAGCTGCGCGCGGCGCCGGGGCGGCTCGTCACGACGTCGCTCGCCGACACGCTCGAGATCGCGCGCTTCATGCTGTGCGACCGCAAGCGCGCGGGCTTCACGCGCCTGCCGAGCGAGCGCGCGTTCGCGGCCTGGGTCGAGAAGCGCTTCTGGGACGCGGAGCGCGGTATCGGCGGCTGGGACATGCCGCAGGCGTTCGCGCTCGTCCGCCCGAACCCGGCGTGGCGGCGCGCGCGCTCGTGAGCCGCGCGGCGCACGCCCGCTGCACGCGCGCTCGACACGCCACCGCTCGACACGTCGCGCGCCCGACGCACGCGCACACGACACGGCACGCGCGCTTTGACAGCCGCGCGCGGCAGGGATCGAATCGGGGAGCGTGCGACAGCGTCCCGCCACCGTGTACGCGCTCGCCCTGCTCCTCCTCGCGGCAACGAGCCTCGCGCCCGCGTCGGCCGCGGATGAGGGCGGGCAACCCGAGCACGTGCCGCCACGGCCGCTGGTCTTCGTCACCATCAACCTGCTGCACGGCGGCGTCGCCTCGGGGCTGTTCGGCGACGAGGCCGGGATCGACGAGCGCCTCGAGCTGATCGCCGCCGAGCTCGAGCGCAGCGGCGTCGACGTCGTCGGGGTGCAGGAGGCGTCGACCGGCCGCGCGCGCGGCAACACCGCCGAGCGCCTCGCCGAGCGCCTCGGCTTCCACTACGTCTACGCGCCGGCGCTGTTCCGCCTGACCGGCTGGTGGCCGGTCGACGACCTGATCGGGCTGGTGATGAACTTCACCGAGGGTCCCGCGGTGCTGAGCCGCTTCCCGATCGTGCGCAGCGAGGTGCGTCCGCTGCCACGCTGCGGCGGTCTGTTCGACGTCCGCGTCGCCGT
The DNA here is from genome assembly GCA_036563615.1 of Candidatus Binatia bacterium. Lineage (NCBI taxonomy): Bacteria > Candidatus Binatota > Binatia (SeqCode) > Binatia bacterium. The sequence goes on along the minus strand of DATCMB010000006.1, from coordinate 96,098 downwards.
GCGCGCCGACGTCGAGACACCGTGGGGCGAGATGCCGGTGTTCTCGACCCACCTCTCCTGGGGCGCCTGTCAGGCGGAGGCGCTCGCGCGCTTCGTCGACGAGACGCGCAGCGCGCTGCCGTCGGTGCTGATGGGCGATTTCAACGCCACCGCCGACATGCCGGAGATGGCACGGCTCGTACGCCTCGCGCGGCTCGCGGACGCCTTCCGGGTCGCGAACCCCACCGCGGTCGGCGCGACCGTCTGGCAGAATCCCGCCGTCGAGCAGCGCACGGCGTCGCGTCGGGTCGACTTCATCTTCGTCGGCGCCGGCACCGAGCACACCGCGCGGGTGCTCGAGAGCCGCGTCATCCTCGACGAGCCGCACCGCACCGCCGACGGACGCTTCGTCTGGCCGTCGGACCACTACGGCGTGCTGGCGCGCATCGACGTCGCAGGGTCCCTTTGACTCCCGCGCCTCGGCGCGCCACGCTGGGGGAGTACCGCTCGGATGTCCACGACGAGTGACGACATCGTCGCCTTGGGCGGCAACCTCGAGCCCGAGACGCTACGGCAGGCGTACCGCAACGGCGTCTTCCCGTGGCCCGCGGACGACCTGCCGCTCCTGTGGTTCTGCCCGCGCGAGCGCGCGATCCTCGAGTTCTCGCGGCTGCACGTCCCGCGCAGCCTGGCGCGCGCGCGGCGCAAGAGCCGCTTCCGCTTCACCATCGACGCCGCGTTCGCCGAGGTGATCGAGAACTGCGCGACCACTCCGCGCCCCGGACAGGACGGCACCTGGATCACCGACGAGCTGCGCGAAGCGTACGTCCGCCTGCACGGCCTCGGGATCGCGCACAGCGTGGAAGCCTGGCTCGACGGACGGCTCGTCGGCGGGGTCTACGGGGTCGACACGGACGGCGCGTTCTCCGCGGAGAGCATGTTCTACCACGAGCCCTACGCGTCGAAGCTCGCGCTGCTCTTCCTGATCGACCACCTCGCGTCGCGCGGCGCGGAGTGGATCGACATCCAGGTGATGACGCCGCACATGGAGCGGCTCGGGGCGCGCAACGTGAGCCGCCGCGAGTTCCTCGACCTGCTGCGGCGCACGCGCGCGCGCGGGCTCGTGCTGTTCCCGAACGAGTGACGCGCGCGTCGCGCAAGCGTGACCTCGGGCGCGCGGCACCGCGCCGCGCTACGCCGCTCCTTCGCGATCGCGCCGAGCGCCTACTTCGCGATCGCGCCGAGCTGCGCCGCGGTCATCATCCACTCGAACATCGCCTTGCCGGTCGGCGGCAGCTCGTCGGTCGCGAGGCACGCGACCGCGCCCTTCTTGAAGCGCGTCTCGAACGCGTGCCGTGAGCCGGTGAGCCAGTAAGAGAGCAGCTCGCCGAGGTCGGGCTCGTGGCCGACCAGCGCGACGCTCTCGCCCGCGTAGCGGCCGTTCAGGAGCCGGGTGAGCGCGCGCTCGTCGACGCCGGGCGCGAGCGCGTCGGCGACCTCGATCGGCACGTCCGGGAACGCCTCGCCCAGGATCTCGGCCGTCTGCCGCGCGCGCACGAGCGGGCTCGTCACGATGCGCTGGAGCGTGACCTCGAGCTCGACGAGGCCGCGCGCGGCGCGCTTCATCTTCTTGCGCCCCTCGGGGGTCAGCTCACGATCCTCGTCACGCCCCGAGGCAGACTCCTCCTCCGCGATCGCGTGACGGACGATGTAGACGCGGCGCTCCTTCATGGCTCCTCACCGACTTGCCATGCGTGCCATTTTTTCACGCCGCCCCGCCCGGGACGCTTGCCTGCGCGGTGCGCGTGCAGAAGACGGCGGCATGGACCTCGAGCATGCGATCCTGGCGATCCTCTCGGGCGGCGCGAAGCACGGCTACGCCGTCCGCCGCGAGCTGAGCCATGCGCTGACCGGTATCCGGACCGTGAACCAGGGGCAAGTGTACGCGACGCTCGAGCGTCTGTCGCGCGACGGCCTGGTGATCGCGGAGGACGCGTCGCCGGCGGGTCGACGGCGCGCCTGGGTCGCGTCCGCCGCCGGGCGCGCGCGGCTGCGCCGCTGGCTCGCGCGGCCGCTCGACCTGCGCGAGCCGCGCAGCGATCTGCCGGCGCGGCTCGCCCTGCTCGCGTGGTCCGGCGACGCGGACGCGCTCGCGCGCGTGCTCGGGCGTCAGCGCGAGCGCTGCGCGACGATGGCGCGCCTTCTCGAGCGCCGCGCGGCCGTCGTCGCTCGGCGCGGCGACGCGGCGGGCGACGTCGTGACGCGCGCCTTGCAGCGTCACGTCGCGGCCGAGCTGCGCTGGCTCGCGCGCGTCGAGCAGGACCTCGCAGCACGGGATCGATGCGCGACGACGACCGTCTGCGATTGACACGCGGTGCATGATCTGCGCGCCGCCTCTGGCCTCCGCGCGCGATCGTTCCTACTCGACGCGACATGGAAGGCTTCGACGTCCAGCGAGCATCGTCCACGGGTGCGCTGCCGCCGCGAAGCGACCCGCTCGAGCGCTTCTGCCTCGCGATCTGCCACGACCTGCGCGGACCGGTCGCGACCGCCGGCGCCGCGGTCCATCGTCTCGCGCGCCTCGCGCGCGACGTCGGCGATCTGCGCGCCGACCTGCCGCTGCTGGTCGAGATCGCGCGCCAGAGCCTCGCCAAGGCGGACGAGCTCTTGACGTCGCTGCCGGCGCTGCTCGCGCGCGAGGGCGAGGCGACGCTCGAGACCGTCGACCTGGGCGAGCTGGTCGCGACCGTGCGCGACGACGTCGACGTCGAGCTGCGGCTCGTCGGGGCGCGCTTCGAGGTCCGCAGCCGCCTGCCCGCGGTGCTCGCGGAGCGCGAGCGGCTGCGCATCGCGCTGCGCAACTTGGTGCGCAACGCCGTGCAGCACCGCCGTCCCGACGTCGCGCTGGTGATCGCGCTGCGCGCCTGGCGGCGCGGCGCGATCTGGACGCTCACGCTGTCCGACAACGGCGCGGGCATCCCGCGCGGCGAGCGCGCGCGGGTGTTCGCGCCGCTGCAGCGGGCGTCGAACGCGACCGCGCCGGGCGGCGGTCTTGGCTTGACGCTCGCGCGTCAGGCGATCGAGGCCTGCGGCGGCAGCATCGCGGTCAGCTCGCGTCCCGGCGTCGGGACGAGCTTCGCGATCACGCTGCGCGCGGCGCCGCGAAGCGACGCGTCAGCCAGTCGATCATCGCGCGGTTGAGCTCCTCGGGCTTCTCCTGCTGCGTCCAGTGGCCGCAGTCCCGGATCATGACGATCTCGAGGTCGGACATGAACGACCTCATCTGCTCCGCCATCTCGGGACGCAGCACGGGATCGAGCTCGGCGGTGACCATCAGCGACGGCACGTCGATGCGCGCGCCGGCGAGCTGCGGCGTCGTCTCCCAGTTGCGGTCGAGGTTGCGGTACCAGTTGATGCCGCCGGTGAAGCCGGTGCGCTCGAAGGCGCGCACGTAGACCTCGAGCTCGTGCTCCTCGAGGAACGGCTCGCCCAGCGCCTCCTCGCCTTCCACCAGCTCGACGAAGTTGCGGATCTTGCCCTCGGCGTTCACCGCGCGCGCGGCGAGCTGATCGAGCGGCACGCCGCGACGCATGATCTGCGTGAACACGCGGCGCACGTTGCGCGCGAGCGCGGCGTCGGCGACACCCGGCTGCTGGAAGTGCACGACGTAGTAGTTGTCGCCGAACATCGCGCGGAAGATCTGCGTCGGCGGCATCGGCGCGCGCTGGAAAGCCGGCGTGTTGACGCCGATCACGCCGGCCACGCGATCGGGGTGCAGGAGCGGCATCTGCCAGACGACGAGCCCGCCCCAGTCGTGGCCCGCGAACACCGCGCGCTCGATGCCGAGCGCGTCGAGCAGACCGACCAGGTCGCCGGTCAGGTGGTGGATGTCGTACGCCTCGACGGCCTCGGGACGGTCGGTGTCGCCGTAGCCGCGCTGATCGGGCGCGATCACGCGGAAGCCCGCGTCGGCGAGCGCCGGGATCTGGTGGCGCCACGAGTACGCGAGCTCGGGGAAGCCGTGGCTCAGGACGACGGCCGGGCCCTCGCCCTGCTCGAGAAACGAGATGCGGATGCCGTTCGCTTGGACGGTGCGGCGCTGCGCGCGCGAGAGAGGATCGTAGGCCATCCGGCGACGTTGTCAGGCGCGAAGCAGCGGTTCAAGGTCGCGTCGCGCTCGCTTGCGGGGAGCGACGACGCGACCCGTTCCGCGTGTGCTCAGTGCACGTGGCCCGCGTGGCCGTCGGTGGCTTGCACGATGCCGTGCGCCGCGTGGCTCACGCCGGGGTGCGCCATCGCACAGCCCGCGCCCGCCGGCAGGATCGGCTTCGCCGCGAGCGAGCGTCCGCGCGCGTCGACCTCGAGCGCGTCGAGCTGGGCCGCGCTCGCGACGCCCAGCGCCGCGTCCTCACCCGCCACCGCGGGATCGACGTAGTAGAGGCCGAACAGGTTGAACATCTCGTTCTCGGTGCTCTCGCCGCCGGTGATCGGGCAGGCGTCGCACTCGCCGTCGCCGGCGCCGGGCGACGAGTCGCACGCCGCGTGGTCGTCCTCGCCGTTGCACGGCGCGCCGACCCGTCCCGCCGTGCACGCGACCGGCTTGCAGGTGCCGCCGATCTGTCCCGCCGCGGTGACGCGGACGCGCGAGAGACGCGTCACCTGCGCGGGGTCGGGCTCGTCGTTCGGGCCGAGACCGTTCTCGTAGGTGCCGCAGTAGCGCAGCGTGCGCTCGGCCGGATCGGGCGAGTCGAAGGCGAGCGGCGGATCCCACCAGCCCTGCACCGGGTCGGTGTAGGAGAAGTTCTCGTAGATCATCGTGCCGTCGGGCAGCGTCACCCAGGTGCGCTTGCCGCGCTTGTGGGTGTGCGTCGACAGGTTGAAGAGGCGTGCGCCGCGCGGCAGCACGTGGTCGTTGCAGTAGGTCTCGCGCGTGTAGGGCGGCGCGTTCGGCCGGAAGATGGCCGAGAAGTCGGCGAGCCCGACGACCCCGTACTCCTGGTCGGTCGTGAACTCGTAGTTTTGCTTGACGTGCATCACGCCGTCCTTCTTGGTCAGGTTGAAGGCGTGGCTGTTCCAGTAGACCACACCCTTCATCGGCAGCTGCGCGAACACGCCGGGCAGGTAGTCGGTGCGGTAGACCGGCTGCCCCGCGCCGCCGATCAGCACCAGGTTGCCGGCGCTGCGCGGCCCGTAGCCGATGCAGGCGAGGCTCTTCTGCAGCTCGCTCGCGCAGACGCCGCCGCCGGTGCAGGCGTCGGGCGCCTTGGGGTCGCACGGCGCGCCGATCGCGGTGCCGCCGCGGCAGGTCCACTGGCCGAACTCGGGCGCGTAGACGTCGACGCCGCCGGGCTCGAAGTTCGCGGTCGGGTAGTAGAGGAAGACGTGGTGGCTCTGCGGGTCCTGCCGCACCTCGGTCGCGCCGAAGCGGAACATGGTGCCGCTCGGATCCTGGAACTCGGGCGGCACTTGGTCGGTGACGTCGTAGTAGGTCGCCATGCAGCCTTCGAACTCGGTCTCGGCCTCGAGCACCCACTCCGGCATGGTGAGCTGGAAGCCCTTGCCGGGCGGCGGCGGCGCGAGCGGCTCGATCTCGAGCGGCTCGGGCTCGGGGAGACACGCGCCGAGCAGATCCTCGCTGCCCGGAACCACGCCGGTTGCGGGCGCGCCGGCGTAGATCCACAGCCGCACGAGCTCGAGCTCTTCCTCGCTGAGCGGCGGCATGCCGCTCGGCATCGGTGAGCCCGCCACCTGGTACTGCCCGGGCCGCGTCGCGGCGGCGAGCTTGAGCCACAGGAAGCTGCGCTCCTCGTCGCCCGGCTCGACGCGCGCGAGCGCGCTCGCCGTCGACGGCGCGTCGTACACGCTCGCCCACGCGGCGTCCGGCCGCAGATCGAGCCCGCCCGACGTCGCGCTGCCGTGACACGCGTCCTGCGTGCAGCCACGCCGCTCGAAGATCTTCGTCTGGATGCCCGCGAAGGTGCTGTCGTAGGACTCGGCCGCGTCGGCGCAGGCGGGATCGCCCGAGGGCGGTGGCGCCGTGCCGCCCCCGCCGTCACCTCCGCCGCCGCTGCAGGCGGCAAGCGAGAGGGTAGCGAGGATGGCACAGAGTCGTGCGGCGAGCGCGGCGGGCGGGCGGCGGGTCATGGGCAGTCTCCTCGAGGCGAACGTTCGCGGAGCGACCCTTTCACCCGGCGCATCCGGGCACAACCTGGTTCGGGCCTGAGGGCGCTCTGTCGTCCGAACGGTCGCGAAGGCGGGCGAGCGGACGCGCACCGGATCGCGACGTTGGCCCGCTCGCGGCGAGACGGGTAGTGTCGGCGGCCATGAGAAGGACTTCCGAGCAGCGAACGTGGAGCCGCCGCGACGTCCTGCGCGCCGGTGGCTCGCTCGCCGCGGCGGCGCTGGTCGCGCCGCTCGCGCCCGCCTTCGCCGACGCGCCGGCGCCGTCCGCCGCGCCGGCGACCGGCAAGCTCACGCCCGAGCAGCGCAAGCAGCTCGAGGCCGCGAAGTACGTCTACATCTCGAGCACGCGCAAGGACGGCACGCTCGGCAAGCCGGCCGAGATCTGGTTCGCGCTGATGGACGACGCGGTGTGGGTCGGCTCGTCGCCCAAGTCGTGGCGCGTGAAGCGCATCCGTTGGGGACGACCGCAGGCGAAGATCGCGATCGGCTCGCCGCAGGGGCCGTCGTTCCGCGCCACCGGCGAGATCGTCCAGGACCCGGCGCTGTACGCGAAGTTCTGCGACCAGCTCGCCGTCAAGTATCCCGAAGCGTGGTCGCGCTGGGAGCGCTCGTTCCGCGAGGGCCTCGCGAGCGGCGAGCGCGTGCTGATCCGCTACACGCCGGTCGCGAGCTGACGACGCGCCGATCGCGGGCGTCCGTCGCAGCCGTCGCGCGCTGCGCCGCTCGCCGTCGGCGAAGGCTAGCGGAGATCGAACGACACTGCGCCCGCGCGCGCTTCACGAAGCGCCGGCCGAGTCGAGCGCCGCCACCAGCGCACGCCGTCGCAGCTTGCCGCTCGCGGTGCGCGGCAGAACGTCCGTGACGATCACGCGGCGCGGCAGCTTGTGACGCGCGAGCCGCCGGGCGCACGCCGCGCGCAGCTCCTCGAGGCTCGGCGCCGTGCCGTCGCGCGGGACGATCCACGCGCACACCGCCTGCCCCCACTCCGGGTCGGGAACGCCGGCGACGCCCGCGTCGGCGATCGCAGGGTGCTCGAGCAGCACGCCCTCGACCTCCTCCGGCGCGACGTTCTCGCCGCCGGTCACGATCACGTCGTCGGCGCGGCCGAGCACCGTCAAGCACCCGTCGGCGTCGAGCGCGCCGCGGTCGGCGGTGCGCAGCCAGCCGTCCGGCGCGAGCGGCTGCGCTCGACCGCTCTCGTCGAGCACCGCCGCGGCGATCGTCGGACCCGAGATCTCGAGGTCGCCGACCTCGCCCGGCGCGGCGAGCGTGCCGTCCTCGCGGCGCACCCGCACCTGCGTGCCGTCGAGCGGCCGGCCGACGAAGCCCTCGTGCGGCACGTCGTCGCACGGACGCGCGGTCGCGACCTGCGAGCAGGCCTCGGTCATGCCGTAGGTCGGCGCCACCGGCCAGCCCGCAGCGCGCGCGTCGCGCACCAGCGCGAGCTCGGCGCGCGCGCCGCCGAGCAGCAAGGTGCGCAGGCCGTGCGGCGCCGCACCGGGCGCCGCGAGCAAGCGGCGCAGCATCGTCGGCACGACCGAGAGCTGCGTCACGCGTCGCTCGCGCAGCGCGTCCAGCACCGCGTCGATCGAGAAGCCGCGCTGCAGGACGACCGTCGTCCCCGACACGACCGCGCGCAGCAGCAGCGCGAGCCCCCCGACGTGGTGCAGCGGCAGGCAGGCGAGCCAGCGCTCGTCGGCGCGCACGCCGAGCCGCGCGGCGCTCGCCCGCGCGCTCGCGAGGTGGTTGCCGGCGCTCAGCACGACCGCGCGCGGACGCCCGCTCGTCCCCGACGTCATGACGATCGTGTACGGCGCCGCGAGGTCGATGCGCGGCGTATCGGCGTCCAATGGCTTGACCTCGCACGGCAGCGAGCCGAGCGGCGCGTCGTCCGCACCGCCGACCCAGGACACCGAATGGTAGCGCTCGGCGACCGCAGACGCGGCCGCTGCCGCTCCTTCCGCCGCGACCACCACGCGCGGCCGGACCATCGCCGCCGCGCGCAGCGCCTCGTCGACCGTCGCGCGCGGATCGACCGGCGCGAGCGCGACGCCGGCGCGCGCCGCCGCATGCACCAGCTCGACGAGCGCGGTGCCCGTCGGCAGCAGCGCGAGCACGCGTGCGCCCGGAGCGACCCCCGCCGAGCGCAGCCGCGCGCACAGCTTCGCGACGCGACGCTCGAGCGCCGCGTACGTGATCTCGGCGCCGTCCGGCGCGACGAGCGCCGGGTGCTCCGGCCGAAGGCGCGCCTGATCGTACAGCCAGTCGCGCACCATCACGCAGCCTCCCGCAGCCAGGCGGACGATCGCGGATCGAGCGTGACGCCGAGGCCGGCTCCGTCGGGGAGCGGCATGCGCGGCGCCGGCACGATCGGCGCGTCGACCAGGTCCGTCGCGAGCAGCGCCCCGGTCGCCACACCGTGCGCGAGCCGCTCCGCGGCCGGCGTCAGGTGCTGCACGACGGCCGCGAGGTGCAGCGCCGCCGCGGTCGCGACGCCCGCGTCGAGCCCCGTCGTCACCATCACGCCGAGCGCGGCCGACCGCGCCGCCGCGACCGTCTCGAGCGCGCGCCGCAGGCCACCGACCTGCACGAGCTTGACGACGACCACGTCCGCCGCGCCGAGCGCCGCGATCCGCCGCACCGCCTCCGGCCCGGTCACGGCCTCGTCGGCGGCGATCCGGATGCCGCGCGTTTGCGCGAGCGAGCGCACCCGAGCGAGCCCGTCGAGGTCGCCTGCCGCGACCGGCTGCTCGAGCAGCTCGAGCGCGCGCGGCGCCAGCGCCGCGACGGTCGCGCAGGCGTCGTCCGCGCTCCAGGCGCCGTTCGGGTCGATGCGCAGCGCCACCGTCGGGACGGCGTCACGGATCGCGCGCACGCGCGCCGCGAGCGTCCGCCGATCCGCACCGGCTTTGAGCTTGACGGTCTCGTAGCCGGCCGCTGCCGCGGCGCGCGCCGCGGCGATTTCGTCGTCGCCGGCGAGCAGCGCGCTCGCGTCGACGTCGCAGCGAGCGCCGCCGAGCAGCTCCGCGACCGCGACGCCGCGCACGCGCGCGAGGAGATCGTGCAGCGCGAGGTCGATCCCCATCGCGACCGCCCCGCCGAGACGCGTGGCCACGTCGATCAGCTCGTCCGCGCGCGCGATGCTCGCGCCGCAAAGCCAGCGCGTCGCCTCGCCGAGCGCGCTACGGAGCCGCGGCAGCGCGTCCTCGCCGTCGTGCGGGTGCGGCGCTGCGTCGCCGAGCGCGACGTGGCCGTCGTCCGTGCGGAGCCGCACGACGCAGCCAACGCGTCGCGCGAGCGTCCCGCGCGCGGTGGCGAGCGGCGTCGCGAGCGGCACGGCGTAGGGCAGCAGATCGACGCCGACGATCGTCACGGCGCGCCCACCGCAGCGCCCGCTGCGACGCTCGGCGCGAGCGCGATCCCGGCCGCGAGCAGCGCGCCGAACACGAGATGGAGCCGCGCGGTCGCGGCGAGCGCGCCGTTCAGCGCGGGACCATCGGTCTGCCGCGCGACCGCGCGCAGCGGCGCGCGCGCCGCGAACGCCGCCCCGAGCGCGAGCAGAGCGCTCGCCGGCGCGAGCCCGCTCGCCCACAGCACGAACGGCGACGCGAGCGCCGCGACGACCAGCGCCGCGTAGAGTCGACGCGCAGCCCCCGCACCGATCCGCACCGCGAGCGTGCGCTTCCCGGCGCGCGCATCGGTCGCGACGTCGCGCACGTTGTTCACGACCAGGATCGCGGACGCCAGCATGCCGACCGGCAGCGACGCCGCGAGCGCCAGCGCCGAGACGCTGCCGCGCTGCACGAGCTCGGTGCCGCAGACCGCGACCGGACCGAAGAACGCGAGCACGAACGGCTCGCCGAGCCCGCGGTAGGCGAGCGGAAACGGCCCCGCGGTGTAAGCGACCCCGGCCGCGATCGACAGCGCGCCGAGCAGCAGCGCTGCAGGCCCCGCGCGCAGCACGAGCACGAAACCGAGCGCCGCGGCGAGCGCGAACGCGATCGCACCGCCGCACGCCATCGCGCGCGGCGTGATCCAGCCCGCCGCGACCGCGCGCGTCGGACCGAGTCGCTCGGGTCCGTCCGCGCCGCGGCGATGGTCGCCCCAGTCGTTGACGAAGTTGGTGCCGATCTGGAGCAGCAGCGCGACCGCGAGCGCGAGCGTCGCCGCGATCGCGTCGAAGCCGCCCGCGTGCGCCGCGCACGCGCTGCCGACCAGCACCGGCGCCACCGCGGCGGGCAACGTCCGCGGCCGCGCCGCCGCGACCCAGCACGCGATGCTCGACGGGCGCGGCGCGGCGCACGCCGGCTGCACCGTCACGGCAGGTGCGGGAAGCGCGAGAAGTCGGGCGCGCGCTTCTCGAGGAACGCGTTTCTCCCCTCCTGCGCCTCCTCCGACATGTAGTAGAGCAGGGTCGCGTTGCCGGCGAGCTCCTGGATGCCGGCGAGGCCGTCGGTGTCGGCGTTGAACGCCGACTTGAGGCAGCGGATCGCGAGCGGGCTGTGCGCGAGGATCTCGCGGCACCACTGCACGGTCTCCTCCTCGAGACGCTCGAGCGGCACGACCGCGTTCACGAGCCCCATCTCCAGTGCTTGACGCGCGTCGTAGCGCCGGCAGAGGTACCAGATTTCGCGCGCCTTCTTGTGGCCGATGATGCGCGCCAGGTGGCTCGCGCCGAAGCCGCCGTCGAAGCTGCCGACGCGCGGACCGGTCTGGCCGAACACCGCGTTCTCGGCGGCGATCGTCAGGTCGCACACCACGTGCAGCACGTGTCCGCCGCCGATCGCGTAGCCCGCGACCATGGCGATCACCGGCTTCGGCAGGCTGCGGATCTGGCGCTGCAGGTCGAGGACGTTGAGCCGCGGCACGCCCTCGTCGTCGAGGTAGCCCGCGTGGCCGCGCACGCGCTGGTCGCCGCCCGAGCAGAACGCCTCGTTTCCGGCGCCCGTCAAGATCACGACGCCGATCGACGGATCCTCGCGCGCGTCGTGGAACGCGTCCGAGAGCTCGAACAAGGTGCGCGGCCTAAACGCGTTGCGCACCTCGGGACGGTTGATCGTGATGCGCGCGATGCCTTCGGCGACGTCGTACAGGATGTCGTCGTAGCGACGCTTGGGCTTCCACTCGATGTGCATGTGATGACTCCGTTGCTGGTTCAGGCGGCGCCGGCGGTGCGCAGACCGACGGCGTCGCAGAGGAACGGCTCGACCGTCTCGAGCCAGGCGTGCGGTCGCTCGAGGTGCACCGTGTGACCGGCGTCCGAGATCAGCGCGACGCGCGCGTCGGGCAACGCCGACGCCATCGCCTGCGCGATCGCCGCATACTTGACGTCCTTCTCGCCGGCGATCAGCAGCACGGGGACGCGCAGGCCCGGCAGGCGCTGCCACAGCGGCTCCATCTCGCCCGTGCCCATCGCGCGCAGCGCCGCGGCGTATCCTGCAGCGCTGCCCGCGAGTCGGCGCGCACGCTCGCGCTCGCGCACGGCCTCCGGCAAGCTCGCCTGCGTCGCGAACAGCGGCTGCGCGAGCCAGCGGTCGACGAAGGCGACGAGCCCGTCGCGCTCGATCGCATCGGCGAGCGTCGCATCGGCCGCGGCGCGCGCGCGGCGCTCGTCGGGATCGGCGATGCCCGGCGACGCGCCCTCGAGCACCAGCGCGCGCACGCGCGACGGGTGATCGAGCGCCGCCCGCAGCGCGAGCCGTCCGCCGAGCGAGTAGCCGAGCCAGCACGCCGCACCGACGCCGTGTCGGTCGAGCGTCGCCATCAGCGCGTCGGCGACCTGCGGCAAGCGCGCGCGCGCCGGATCTTCGGGCGCCGGCGACGCGCCGTGGCCCGGCAGGTCGAACGCGAGCACGCGGAAGCGCTCGGCGAGCCGGTGGGAGAGATCGCCCCACGCGGCGGCGCTGCCGGTGAAGCCGTGCAGCAGGACGAGCGGCGGACCGGAGCCCACGACGCGCACGTGCAGATCGAGCGTCATGCGGACACCGTGTCTCGCGCGGCCTCTTGCGCGGCGGCGCGCACCGCACGCGCGCGCGCCTCTTCCCACGCCGCCCGTGCCGCCTCGCGTGCGTAGCGCAGCTCGACCACCGCCGCGCGCCCGCACGCGAGCCCGTCCTCGATCGCCGGAGCGAGCTGCGACGGATCGGTCACGCGCGTGAACCGTGCGCCGTACATCTCGACCACGGGCTGAAAGTCGAGCCCGGTGGGCGTCGCGAAGTGCTCCTCGTAGCCGTCGCGGTACGCGGCGATCGGAAGGTGGTCGAAGATGCCGCCGCCGTCGTTGTTCAGCACGACGAACAGCGCGCGCACGCCGTGCCGGCGCACGGCGAGGAGGCCGTTCAGGTCGTGGTAGAAGGTGAGGTCGCCGCACACGCCGACGGTCGCGCGCGACGGATCGCTCGCCGCGGCCCCGAGCACGCTCGACACGAAGCCGTCGATGCCGTTCGCGCCGCGGTTGACGAGCACCCGCGCGGGTGCGGCGTCGAGCGGCCAGAAGGCGTCGACCGCGCGCACGGCGAGGCTGTTGCCGGCGTACAGCGTCGCACCGGACGGCAGCGCGCGGGCGAGCGTCGCGACGGCGTGCGCCTCGAACACGGTCGCGGCCGCTCGTTCCGTCGAGCATCCCTCGCGCGTGCGGACCATAGCGACGGCGTCGTCGAGCGCCGCGCGCGCGCGCCGGCCGGCGTCCCGCCAGCGGGCGAGCCACGCGTCGCGGGCGTCGCCATCTCCGCGCCGGACGCCCGCGAGCGCGCGCAGCGTCGCGACGCGCGCCGCGAGGCTCGCGCACACGACGGCGGGCGCGCCGACCACGAGGTGCGACGCGACCGAGCCCGGATCGGCCCAGGTCGCTGCGGGATCGATCACCACCTGCAGCACGTCGTCGCGACGCGCGAGCCAGGTCGCGAGCGCCTTCGCGGTCGGCATCGCGCCGATGCGCACGATCGCGTCGGGCGTGTCGTCCGGCGCGGCGTCGTCCGCGAGCAGCGCGCGCGTCACCGCGTCGTGCGCGTCGACGGCGTAGGCGAGCGCCGGACCGCGACGCAGGTTGGACGCGACGTCGGCCAGCAGCGGCGCACGCAGCGCGGCGCACAGCCCCGCGACCGCGGGCACGAGCGCGACGTCACCGTCGTCGAGCCAGCCTGCGACGACGAGCGGACGCCGCGCCGCGCGCAGGAGACGCGCGACGTCCTCGAGCGCGTCGGCGTCGGGCGCGACCTGCGCGTGCGCGCTGCGCGTCCAGGCGACGCTCGGTGCGCTCGACGCCGTCGTCGCTGCGCTCGACGTCACTGACGCCGCGCCGTCCGCCGCGCCGCGGCCGCGCACGGCCGCCGTCCGCAGCAAGGACGCCGCGACGTCGCCGGACACCTCGCGCGGATCGAGCGGCTCGCGGAACGGCAGGTTGAGGTGCACCGGCCCCGGCGGCGCACCGGTGTCGCCGCGCGCGACCGCGACGGCCCGGCACGCGATCGCGCGCACGTGGCGCGCCGCCTCGACGGTCGCATCCGGCGTGCCGAGGTCGAAGGTCCAGCGCACGTGCGTCCCGAACAGGCCGTGCTGATCGATCGTCTGGCCGGCGCCGCAGTCGCGCAGCTCGGGCGGCCGGTCCGCCGTCAAGAGCAAAAGCGGCACGCGCGCGTGGAACGCCTCGATCACGGGGGGCAAGAGGTTCGCGACCGCGGTGCCCGACGTGCAGACGATCGCCACCGGCGTGCGCGACGCGCGCGCGAGGCCGAGCGCGAAGAAGCCGGCGCAGCGCTCGTCGACGTGCGACCAGAGCTGCAGGCCGCCGTGCGCGACCAGCGCCGAGACCAGCGGCGCCGAGCGGCTGCCGGGCGACACGCAGACCGCGCGCACGCCGCAGCGCGCGAGCTCGTCGACCAGCAGCGTCGGGGCGAACGCGGTCCGGTTCGGGATGCGCCGTGCGGCGCCGTCGTGCGCGGCGACGCGCGCATCGTCGCACGTGCTGGCGGCGCTCGGGTCGAGCGCGCGCGGCTCGGCAAAGCGGAGCACCTAGACCTCCAGCAGCGCGTGCAGCGTCGCACGCAGCTTGAGCCGCGTCTCCTCGAGCTCCGCTTCCCAGCGCGAGCCGCGCACCAGACCCGCGCCGGCATGCAGGATCGCGCGCTCGCCGCGCAGCAGCGCGCTGCGGATCGCGACGCCGAGCTCGCCCGAGCGACGGTCGCGGGCGTCGAGCCAGCCGAGGCAGCCGCCGTACCAGCCGCGCGCGACGTTCTCGTGCGCGAGCACGCGCTCGCGCGCCGCGGCGCGCGGCACGCCGCAGATCGCGGGCGTCGGGTGCAGCACGCTCGCGACGTCGAGCAGGCCGACGCCGGCACGCAGCCGTCCCGTGATCGGCGTCCACAGGTGCTGCACGACGGCGGTGCGCAGGATGCGCGGCGCGCGCGGCACGCTGAGGCGCCGGCACAGCGGCCCGAGCCGCTCGATCAGATCGTCGACCACAGCCGCGTGCTCGGCTCGGTCCTTGACGCTGGCGCGCAGCGCCCTCGCGCGCGCGCGGTCGTCCGACGCGCGCTCGCCGCGCGGCGCGCTGCCGGCGAGCGCACTCGTCTGCAGACGATCGCCGTCGACCCGCGCCAGCAGCTCGGGCGTCGCGCCGACGAACGCCGAGCCGCCCTGCAGCACCGCGAACACCGCACACCCCGGATGGGCCGCGCGCAGCCGCGCCGCGACCCGCAGCGGATCGAGCGGCGCGCCGGCGTCGACCTCGACCGCGCGCGCGAGCACCACCTTGTCGATGCGACCCGCGTCGAGGTCGGCGAGCGCGTCCTCGACGGCATGGCGCCACGCGGCTTCGGGCGCGAGCGCGCGCACGCGGAAGCTCGGCGGTCGCGACGGCGCCGCGTGAATCTCCCGCGCCCGGCGCCCGCGCGCGAGCGCGCGTGCGAGCCCGCTGCGCGTGCGCTCGAGAAGCTGCTCTGCCGACTCGCGACCGCCATCCGCCGAACCGCTCGCGACCGCGACCAGACGCGACTGGCCCCCGCGCCGCACCAGCGCGAGCTCCGGCAGCACGAGCTGCGCGGACGGGAAGTCGCGCCACGGTCCGGTCGTGCGCGCGTCGGCATCGAAGGCGAAGCCGCCGACCAGCACCGTGCCGGGAGCGCACTGCGCCGAGGGCACGTCGTCGAGCGCAGCCAGGACGTCGGCGAAGCGGCTCTCGCCGCGCGCCTCGATGCGCGTCACGGCGCCGATCGCCGCGACGTGCTCGTCCGTCGCGTCGCGCTGCCACAAGAAGCGGCGCTGGCCCGGGAACGCAGCGAGAAAGTCGAGCGGGTCCTGCGCGCCGTCGAGCACAAGGGACGCGCTCGCGACCACCTCGCGCGCCTCGCGGCGTCGCGCGGCGCGGCTCATGCGGCGCTCCGGACGCGCGACGCGCGCCGCGCGGTGAGAAGCTGGACCGCGCCCAGCCCGAGCGCTCGCCGGCGCACGTCCGCGAAGCCCGACGCTTCGATCGCGCGCATCAGCTCGGGCGCGTCGGGCAGGTATGCGGTCGAGGCCGGCAGGTAGGCGTAGGCGGCGCGATCGGCGAGCAGGCGACCGATCAGCGGCACCGCGCCGTGGAACCACAGCCGGTGGCCGGCGCGCAGCAGCGCGCCGCGCGGGGTCGCGACCTCGAGCAGAGCCAGGCGTCCGCCCGGGCGCAGCACGCGCGCGGCTTCCTCGAGAAAGGGCGCGAGCGCGACGAAGTTGCGCAGCGCGAACGCGCACGTGACCACGTCGACGCTCGCGTCGGCGAGCGGCAGCGCGAGCGCGTCGCCGCGCACCAGCCCCGCGCCGAGACCGCGCCGTCGCGCGACCGCGAGCATGCCCTGCGCGAAGTCGACGCCGACGACGCGCGCGCCGCGCGCGCGTGCGAGCTCGATCAGGTCGCCCGTGCCGCAGGCGACGTCGAGCACGCGGTCCCCCGGCGCGATCTCCGCCGCGGCGATCGTCGCGCGCCGCCAGCCGCGGTCGAGGCGCAACGTCATGACGGCGTTCAGGCGGTCGTAGCGCGGCGCGATGCGGTCGAACATCGCGCGCACGAAGTCCGCCTTCTCTTCCGCGGCGGGCAGCGTCATCGCCACGTGACCTCGAGGCGTCCCGACTCGGTTGCGTCGAGCGCGACCTCGAGAGCGCGCTTCTCACCACGCTCCTCGAGGCGCGCGAGCGCGACCGCGATCAGCGTGCGCTGGAAGTGGTGTGCGACCAGCGACGTGATCGCCGGCATCAGGCGCTTGAAGCTCTCGACCACCTCCTGCTCGGGCCGCTCCTCGCCGCTCTTGGTGCGGCGCACGTAGCGCTCGAACAGGTCGGCCGCGCGCTCCGCGACCTCGCGCGTGTTGCTCGCGTGCGTGATCGCGAGACCGAGCAGCTCGGTGAGCGGAAAGCCCTCGCGGAGCAGCGCGAGCGCGGCGCGCGCCATCGCGACGTCGGCCTCGCCGTAGCGCGGCTCGCCGCCGACCTTCACCGGCTCGAAGAGCCCCGCGTTCTCGACCGCGGCGATCAGCTCCTCCGAGACGCCGGACGCGGAGGCGAGGTCGGCGCGCGTGAGCCGCTGCTCGCCGCGCTGCTCGGCGATCGCGCGCTCGAGCGCGGTCGCGCGGCGCTTGCCCTTGCCGCCCTCGAGCATGCGCTTGATGACCGCGAGCGGCAGGCCCTCGCGCTGCAGCTCGCGGATGCGCCGCAGCAGCTTGAGGTGCGCGTCGGAGTAGAGGGCGCGGCGTCCGGCGCGCTTCGGCGGCGGCAGCAGACCCTGCGCCTGGTAGTAGCGCA
Organism: Candidatus Binatia bacterium; assembly: GCA_036563615.1. Lineage (NCBI taxonomy): Bacteria > Candidatus Binatota > Binatia (SeqCode) > Binatia bacterium. Next base: position 79,166 of record DATCMB010000006.1, on the reverse strand, counting down.
CGGTGTCGACCCGGACGCCCGCGGCCTCGGCGAGCTGCTCGACCGAGTAGTTCATGTGAGTGAGTACTCTGTAAGTGAGTACTCACATCGTCGCAATGGCGTCGGGCCGCCTTACGATACGATCCGCAGCGTGAGCTGACGCGGCACGGGCTTCACCTCGACGATGCACTGCGGGTCGTCGTGCCGCGGGTCGTTGACCCAGCTCGACACCGGTGTGGCGACGAGCTCGCTCGCCGGCAGCGGCGCGAGCAGCGGACGCAGGCGCTCGACGTCGTGCACGTCGCGGTCGAGCCACAGATCGAAGGCGTCGGGCGGCAGGATGACCGGCATGCGGTCGTGGATCGGACGCACGAGCTCGTTCGGCTCGGTGGTGAGGATCGTGCACGACTCGATGCGCGTTCCGTCCTTGCCCTTCCAGCGCTCCCACAGGCCGGCGAACGCGAAGGGCTTGCCGTCCGGGCGGTGCAGCCAGAACGCCTGCTTCGGACCGCGCGGACCTCCCTGCGCCTGCCACTCGTAGAATCCGTCCGCGGGCACGAGACAGCGGCGCTCGCGCAGCGCGTCGCGGAAGGCGGGGCTCGTCGCCGCGGTCTCGGCGCGCGCGTTGATCATGCGCGCCGCAGGTCCGGGCTCCTTCGCGAACCAGGGCACGAGCCCCCAGCGCAGCAGGTCGAGCGAGCGCTTCTCCTCGCCGCGCCGGACGCGCACCACGGGCACGTCCTGCCCCGGGCAGACGTTGTAGCGCGGCGCGAGATCGATCGGCTCGTCGATCCCGAGCACCTCGGCGATCACCTTGGCGGGCGACGTGATGGTGTAGCGGCCGCACATGAAGTGGTGCAGTAGCACGCCCAATGTGACATGACCGTCGCCATGAAGCGCCCGCCCTTCGAGCTCGGTCTCGTCCAGCTGTCGGACAAGGTGCACGCCTACCTGCAGCCGGACGGGGGCCTCGGGCTCTCGAACGCAGGCCTCGTCGGCAGCGCGCGCGACGCCCTGCTGGTCGACACCCTGTTCGACCTCGCGCACACGCGCCGCATGCTCGACGAGATCGCGCGCAAGGTGACCTCCGACATCGGACGCGTCGTCAACACGCACCACAACGGCGACCACTGCTGGGGCAACCAGCTCGTCGCCGGCGCGGAGATCATCGGACACCGCCGCTGCGCGGAGCTGATGCAGACGCTGCCGCCGGAGTCGCTGCAGCGTCTCAAGCTGGCGCCCGACACGATCCCCGGCGCGCGCGCGCTGCGCGCGGGGCTCGACCGCTTCGACTTCAGCGGCATCACGGTCACGCCGCCGACGACCTTCGTTCCCGACGACGGCATGCAGCTCGAGGTCGATGGCGTGGAGGTGCGCCTGATCTACGTCGGACCCGCGCACACCGCGGGCGACGTCGTCGTCCACCTGCCGCGCGAAGGCATCGTGTTCACCGGCGACGTCGTCTTTCGCCTGTGCGCGCCGATCGGCTGGGAGGGAACGTTCGCGCGCTGGATCTGGGCGCTCGAGCAAATCGCCGCGCTCGACGCCGACACGCTGGTGCCGGGTCACGGACCGGTGTGCGGCAAGGAGGGCGCGCTCGAGATGCGCGACTACCTGATCTACGTGCGCGACGAGAGCCGGCGGCACTTCGACGCCGGACGCACGGTGGAGGAGGCGGCGCTGCGCATCGACCTCGGGCCGTACGCCGGCTGGGCCGAGTCCGAGCGCATCGTGTTCAACGTCGACCGCGCCTACCGCGAGTTCCGCGGCGAGCCGTACGACGCGCCGCTCGACTTCGTCGGCCTCGCTGCGGTGTCGGCGAAGGTGCGCGAGCACCACCGCGCGGCGCGCGCCGCAGACGCCGGACACGGCCAGTGAGAATGCGTCCCCGCCGCGCCCGGCTCGCGTCGCTGGCTACCGCGCTCGTCGCGGCGGCGACGCTCGCGCCCGGCGGGACGCGCGCGCAGGAGAGCGGCCCGGATCTCGTGCTTGACGTCGAGCAGATGCGCGCCACCGCGCGCCTCTCGACCGCGATCTTCCACCCGCCGGGCCGCGCGCCGCGGCTCGACGCGACGATCCCGATCTCCGGCACCTGCGTGCTTCACCCCGACGAGAACTGCGTCGGCGGACCCGGCATCCGCAAGCTGCTGCGCTTCGACGTCCTGGTGCACAATCGCGGCACCGAGGATCTCGTGGTCGGCAACCCGCGCGAGCGCTCGGACCTGTTCGTCTACAGCGCCTGCCACCGCCACTACCACTTCCGCGACGCCGCGCTGTACGAGCTGCTCGACGCCTCGGGCACGGTGGTGAAGACCGGGCGCAAGCAGGGCTTCTGCATCGAGGACACGCTGCCCTCCGACGACGGCCCTGCCCCGCCGCGGCGCTACGACTGCACGTCGCAGGGCGTCCAGGTCGGCTGGGCCGACTGGTACCCGGCGGTGCTCGACTGCCAGTGGATCGACGTCACCGACGTGCCGCCCGGCGACTACGTGCTGCGCGTGTTCTGGAATCCGACGCGGCGCATGCCCGAGACGCGGCTCGACAACAACGAAGGCCGCGTCCCGATCACCATCCCGGCGCCGAGCGACGCGCCGCCGGTGGTCGAGGCGATCCATCATCCGACCGCGACCACGACCGCGCGCACCGGCGACGTGCTCGAGGTGCGCTGGAGCGCGCACGACGACGTCGAGGTCGTCACGCAGGAGGTGTGGCTCACGACCGACGACGGCACGACCTGGCAGCAGCTCGTCGGCGACGTGCCGGGCGAGCGCGCGAGCTTCCGCTGGCGCGTGCCGGCGCGCATCGCGTCGCCGAGCGCGCGTCTCAAGGTGGTCGTGCGCGACGCCTCGGTGCAGCGCGGCGAGCTCGAGTCCGCGCCCTTCCGGATCGTGCGCGTGCCGGGAAAGCCGCTGCCGAAGGGCGACGCGAAGGACTGAGATGAGAACGACGGAGCGAAGCACGACGGCCGAACGACGCCGCACGGCGCACGACCGTCGCGTGCTCGTCGCGGTCGCCGCGGTCGTCGCGGCGCTGACGCTGACGCTCGCGCCCGGACCGCTCGCGCGCGTCGCGCACGCCGGCTCCTTCCTCGACCAGGTCGAGCGCGGCAAGGCGGCGGTGCTCGGCAACGCGCGGGCGGTCACCGGCGACGCCGCGACGCGCGCCGCAGTGGTCGACGAGACGGTGTACGCGAGCGGCGGCGGCTCCGCTGCGTTCGCGCTCGGCGCGGCGCTCGCGGCGCTGAACCTCGACCTCGAGGACGGCAACCGCGGCCGGCGCGGCGAGCGCGCCGCGATCGCGCGTCAAGTACAGACCCTGCTGCGCGCCCAGGCCGAGACCGGCATCGGCAACCGCGCGCTCTGCCTGCTCTCCGGCCGCACCCATCCGCGCTCGCTCGAAGCGCAGATCCGCCTCGTCGAGCCGCGCTGGAGCTGCGGTCCGAGCACGCACCACTGAAGCCGCGCGGCGCCCGTCGCGCGTTTCGATTGACTCACCTGGGCGGCCACGGGAAGCTCGCGCGTGCACTGCGTTCGCTGTGCCACCGAGCTGATCCCCGGAAAGCGCTTCTGTCACGCGTGCGGCACGCCCGTCGGGAGCCCCTGCCCGAGCTGCGGCGCCGTCACCGAGGCGAGCTACCGCTTCTGCCCGGACTGCGGCCACGCGCTGGCGGCGGGCGCGGCCCACGCGGAGGCTTCCGCTTCGGCGGGGCTCGAATCCTCCGCCGCGAGCGAGCGCCTCGCGAGCGCCGCGCCCTCTGAGCGCGCCGCCGCAGGCGAGCGCGCCGCGGCGAGCAACGGCGGCGGCAGCGTGGGCGCGAACGCGATCGCGGGCGTCGCGGCGCGCGGCGCCGTCCCCCGCGCGACGGGCGCGAACGGCGCCGTCGACGCGCGCGCGCAGGCGAGCGACGAGCTGCGCGACCGGCTGCGGCGCCACATGCCGGAGAGCCTCGCCAATCGGCTGGTCGCGACACCGGGGGCGGCGACCGGCGAGCGCAAGCGGGTCACCGTGCTGTTCTGCGACATCGCGGGATCCGTCGAGATCGCCGACCGCCTCGACGCCGAGGAGTACCGCGAGCTGCTCGACCAGTACGTCGAGCTCTGCATCCGCGAGATCTACCGCTTCGAGGGCATCGTCAATCAACTCGCAGGCGACGGCGTCATGGCGCTGTTCGGCGCGCCCGTCGCGCACGAGGACGCGCCCGAGCGCGCGATCCGCGCGGCGCTCGCGATCCGCGAAGCGCTCGTGCGGCTCAACGAGACCAAGCTCTCGGGCCGCGACTTCGAGCTCAAGGCGCGCTTCGGGATCAACACCGGTCCGGTGGTCGTCGGCACGGTCGGCAACGACCTGAAGATGGACTATACGGCGACCGGCGACACGACCAACCTCGCGTCGCGCCTCGAGTCGCTCGCGCAGCCGAACGCGATCCTGATCAGCGCCGCGACCGAGCGCCTGGTGCGCGGACGCTTCGAGATGCGCGAGGTCGGCCCGCTCACGGTGAAGGGCAAGCGCGACGCGGTGGTCGCCTACGAGGTGCTCGGCACGCTCGACGACGCGGACGCGATGAGCCTGCGTCCGGGGCGCACGCTGACCCGGCTCGTCGGACGCGACGAGGAGCTCGCGCAGCTCGAAGCCTGCTACCGACGTCTGCACGGCCGCCTGCCGCAGGTGGTCTCCGTGATCGGCGAGGCCGGCAGCGGTCGCTCGCGGCTGATCTACGAGTTCAAGCAGCGGCTCGCGCGCGAGCTGCCGATCATCCTCGAGGCGCGCTGCTCGTCGCTGAGCCACATGCTGCCGTACGCGCCGTGGGCGTCGATGCTGCGCCACTACTTCGAGCTGCCCGCAGGCGAGTACTGCGGCAAGGCGTCGCAGATCGTCTGCCGCCGCCTCGCCGAGATCGACGAGCACCTCGTCGAGATCGAGCCCAAGCTCGCGCGGATCTTCTCGCTGCCGAGCGAGCCCACGTTCGAGTCGCCGGACGACGTCAAGCGCGACGTCTTCGAGGCCGTCGCCCACCTCTTCGTGGCGATGAGCAACAAGGCTCCGCTGGTGATGATCCTCGAGGACATCGACTGGATGGACGACGCGTCGCGCGAGATGCTCGACCTCGCGGTCGCGAAGGCGCGCGGCGTGCGCATGATGATGGTGGTCAGCCACCGGCCGGACTTCGAGCCGCACTGGCGTCCGGCCGCCGCGTACACGCAGCTCCACCTGCGCTCGCTGGCCTTCGAGCAGGCGACCGCCGTGGTGCGCGCGATCGCGGGCGGCGAGCTACCCGCCGAGCTCGAGGAGCGCATCTGCGAGAAGGCCGAGGGCAATCCCTTCTTCCTCGAGGAGATCACGCGCGCGATCCTCGAGGACGGCTCGCTGGTCAAGAGCGGCGGACGCTTGCGCTTGACGCGGCCGATCCAGGACATCCTCATCCCCGAGACGGTGCAGGAGGTGATCGGCGCGCGCATCGATCGCCTGCGTCCCGCCGCGAAGCGCACCGCGCAGGTCGCAGCCGTGCTCGGACGCCAGTTCCGCCGCGATCAGCTCGAGCAGCTCCTCGAGGGCGAGGGCATCGACGTCGCGGCCGAGCTCGAGCACCTCGAGCACCGCGGCATCATCCACCGCAAGACCGTGCTGTCGGAGGACGAGTTCCGCTTCGGCGAGAGCGTGACGCAGGAGATCGCCTACGACTCGCTGCTGCTGCGCGAGCGGCGCGCCCTGCACGGCCGCATCGCGCGGCTCCTCGACGAAGCGCCGGGCGAGCGGACCGCCGAGCGCTCCGCGCTGCTCGCGCACCACTTCGCGCGCAGCGACGATCGCGACAAAGCGATCGAGGCGCTGCTGCGCGCGGCCGCCGACGCCGAGCGCGTGCCGTCCTACCACGCGGCGCGCGAGTTCTACGCCGCCGCGTGGGGGATCGCGTCGAGCGCGCTCGACGACGGCGCCGGCGCCGACGAGGCGCTGCAGCGTCAAGCACTCGCCGCCGCGCTCGGCCTCTGCCACATGAGCATCATCTACACGTCGGTCGGCGACATGGAGGAAATCGAGCGCGTCGCCCGGCGCGGACGCGCGCTCGCGCAGGCGCTCGACGTCAAGCCGGCGTGCGCCGCCTTTCCGTCGTACGAGGGACTCGCCGCGATCGCCGGCGGGAGCGAGCGCTTCGCGCGCGGCGTCGCGCTGGTCGAGGAAGGCCTCGCGATCGCGCGCCGCGAGAACCTCGGCTTCAACGCGGTCAACATCTCGCGCGGCCTCGCCTTCGCGTACTTGTTCGACGGGCGCTTCGTGGAGTCGCTCGACATCGTCGAGCACGCGCTCGCCGAGCTCGAGGTGATGCAGCACCCGGGCAAGCCGACCGACCTGTGGTTCGGCGTCCGCTTCATGCGCGAGACCGTGCTGTTCCACGCCGATCAGGTCGACGCCGCGATGGAGTCGGCGCGCGAGACGCACGAGCATGCGACGCGGCACAACAACCGCACCGTGCGCACCGGGACGTCGTCGCTGCTCGCGCAGGCGCACTTCATGCGCGGCGAGTACGCGGAAGCGCTGCGCTGGGCGGAGCTCAGCCTCGAGATCGCGCGCGAGATCGGCAACATCGGCGCCTGCCGCCCGTCGGCGTCGCTGGCGCTCGCCGCACGCGTCGAGCTCGGCATGCCGCCGATGCCGTCGCGCTTCCTGCGTCACATCGAGGCCGGTCTGCAGGGCTCGACCAACCTGCCGCTCTACGTGGGCACCGTGATCGAGGCGCTGGTCGCGATCGGCGAGCTGAAGCGCGGCGAGAGCGTGCTCGAGCACGTCGACCGCCAGTCCGGCGGACGCTTCCGCGACGCGCTGTGCGCGAACGCGCGCGCCGAGCTGCTGCGCCACGACCCGCGCCGGCTCGCCGACGCCGAGCGCCACGCGCGGCGCGCCGTCGCGCTCGCCGAGGAGACCGGCGCGCGCTCGACGCTCGCCACCGCGCTCGTCACCGCGGCGCAGATCGCGCTCGCGCGCGGCGAGGAAGAGCGCGCGAAGCACGACCTCGTGCGCGGGCTCGCGCTCGCGCGCGAGCTGCGCATGGGACGCTACGAGCAGCGCGCGGCGGCGCTGCTCGCCGACCTTGCGCCGGGCGCGGTTGCGGCACAACCTGAGCCGTAGGTCCGACGTCCGGACGCAAGGAGAAACCCTCGTGCGCAGCCAACCGACACCGCCCGTGCGCCTGGCGCGACGCTGGGCGCTCGTCGTCCTGATCCTCGTCGCCGCAGCCTGTGCGACCTCGCCGCTCGGCCGCCGACAGCTCCGCTTGCTGCCGAACGACCAGATCGCCGGCATGGGCGCGACCGCCTTCCAGGAGATCAAGCAGGAGACGCCGCAGGCGCGCGACGCGAGGACCACGCGCTACGTGCGCTGCGTCGCCGACGCGATCGCCGCACAAGCGAGCTCGCATCCGGACGCCCCCAAGCAGTGGGAGGTCGTCGTCTTCGCCGAGGACGAGGCGAACGCGTTCGCGCTGCCGGGCGGCAAGATCGGCGTCTACACCGGCATCGTCGAGGTCGCGAAGAACCAGGACCAGCTCGCGACCGTGATCGGCCACGAGGTCGCGCACGTGCTCGCGCAGCACGCGAACGAGCGCGTCTCGCAGCAGATGGTCGCGGGCGCGCTGATGCAGGTCGCGGGTCAAGCGATGGATCCGCGGCTCGCCGCCGCGCTCGGCGTCGGCGCGCAGGTCGGCGTGCTGCTGCCGTTCTCGCGCTCGCAGGAGAGCGAGGCCGACCTGGTCGGGCTCGACCTGATGGCGAGCGCCGGCTTCGACCCGCGGCAGAGCGTCGCCTTCTGGGAGAACATGGAGAAGGCAGGCGGCGGGCGCTCGCCCGAGTTCCTCTCGACCCACCCGTCGGGCGCGACCCGCATGCGCGACCTGAACGAGCGCATCCCGCACGCGATGAAGCTCTACGAGCAGGCGGTCGCGGCGGGACGTCGCCCGAAGTGCGGCTGAGGCGACGTTCCGACGCAACGAGCAGGGGCTCGGCCGCGCCCGCGCTCAGTCACCCGAGCTCGAAGGACGGTCCGCGAGGCGACGCCCGCGCGAGGCGAGAAACGCGTAGGCTTGTTGCTTGACGCGCGGGTCGGCGGCGAGCTCGTGGCCGAGGTCGTCCCACCAGACGAGGCGCGCGTGCGGTCCGCGGCGACCGCCGCCGGACGTCGGCTTCATGCCGTAGGCGTCGGCGAGCCGTCCGGTCATGCGGTCGGTGAGCGTCTGGTCCTTGCCGCCCGCGATCAGCAGCAGCGGCGCGTCGCTCGCGGCTCCGGTGCGCTCGGTGGCGTACGCGGTCGGCTCGACGGGCGCGAGAGCATGCGCGTACGGAAAGCGCAGCGCGTCCCACAGCAGCATCACCTGAGGGTCGATCTCGCACGCCGCCGGGTCGCCGCAGACGTCGTCGGTCGGACACGGCGTCCCGCGCTTCGGGCCCGCGCGGCAGATCTTGTAGACCTCGGCGCCGAGCTGCTTCGGCATCTGGACGATCGGCCAGTCGACGAGATCGCCGGCCGGCGCGAGCAGCACGGTCGTGCCGAGGTCGGGCTCGACCGCGCGCACGAGCACGCCGATCACGCTCCCCACCGAGTAGCCCAGGTAGAGGACGTCGCTGGGCCTGTAGCTGCGTCCGTCGGGAAGGCGAAAGCCGCAGCCGCGCGCGAGCCGGATCGTCGCGAGCACGTCGACCGCCGCCTGCGCGATGCTGGTCGGCAAGCGCTCGGGGGCGAGGACGTCGAGGAACGGCGGCTCGCCGCTGCGCTCGCCGTGCCCCGGCAGCTCGAGCGCCAGCGCCGCGAGCCCGCGCGCGACGAGCCCCGCCGCGTGCGTCTTCAGGAACGCGTCGGCGCGCGAACCGTGGCCGTGCACGAGGAGCACGACCGGCGTCGCGTCGCTCCAGTCGGCGGGTAACGCGAGCAGGAACGGCACGTCGAGCTTCGCGCCGCCCTCCGCCGTCGTCGCGTCCGCGTCGACGGCGAGCGACGGCACGCGTCCGCGCAGCACGAGCGCAGCGCGCGCGCCGGGGAGACCGACCTTCGCCTCCTCCAGCGCGACACCCCTGCCTTCGCCGTCGGCGCAGACCAGCGACGCGAGACGCGCGCGCCGCGCGGCCCACGGCGCGCGCACGTCGCGGGTCCGGAAGGTCGCGATGGTGTCGGCGGGCGTCGCCGACGCAGCGGGCACGAACGCGAGCCGCAGTCGCGCGAGCGCCTCGCCGGTCGCGGGCTCAGGGAGCTCGAGCCGCAGGCGCGGGCTCGAGCCGAGGCCGTCGGTGTTCTCCGCCTGCTCGGCGATGCGCCGCAGGAGCGCGCGCGCCCGCGCGTCGTCGAAGCGCAGCGCGTGGCCGGCGAAGTCGCGCTCGTAGCCCGCCTCGGCCAGCGTCGGCGTGACGGGGGGCGCGACCAGAACCGGCGCCTCGGCGTCGCCGCCGCGCGCCGCGCGCCCTCGACGCAGGCTCGCGCGCAGCGCCGCGACGTCTTCCTGCGACGCGCCGGGCGCGACCAGCGCGTAGCGTCGCCCCGCACGCAGCGCCCGCAGCGGGCGGACGTCGAGCAGCGCGCCGTCGATCGCGAGCACGTGCGCCGGAACCTCGCTCGACGGCGCGAGCGCGTCGCAGCGCCGCGCGCGGACCGCGTCGCGCGCCCAGGCGAGCCGCGAGAGCGCGTCGGCGAGGACGTTGCGCGCGACGCGCGCGTACTCGACGGCGAGCGGATCCGTCTTGCCCGCGCGCACGTCGGCGACGGTGTCGAACAAGCCCGCGAGTGAGCCAGTGCAGCGCGCGAGCGTCGCAGGGTCGCACGACGCGGACGCGAGCGCGGCGCAGTCGCTCCGCGCCGCCGCGACGCGCGCCGGCAGCTCGTCGGCGGCATCGTCCGGCACGAGCGCGGCGAGGCGCAGCGCCAGCGACGCCGACGCCGACGCGCCCTGGAGCGAATCGTCCGGCGGCACGTCGAGCGCGCGCGCCGGACGGAGCGTGGTCGCGAGCGCGACGGCGACCACGAGCGCGCTGGCCAGGGCCAGCGCCAGGAAGCGCGCGCCGCGCGCTTGCGCTCGAGGCCGTCGACGCGACGCCGCAGCCTCGAGCGCGTTCGCGACGCGCGCTCGCCGCTTCACGAAACCGCGGCGCTGACCTCCGGCGTCGCGGCTTCCTGCCGCCGGCGGCGCTCGGTGAGGGACACCGTCTTGTAGTTCTCCTGCTTGTCGAGCCCGATCTCCAGGATGCCCTTCTCGAGCCAGGCGTGGTTGCCGGCCATGACGCTCGCCGCGACCGCGTTGCGCCGCGCGTCCTCGTTGCTCCACAGGTCGGCGAAGAGCTTGCGCACCTTGCGCTGCGAGAGACGGCAGAACAGGTCGCAGAGCTCGACCGCGCGCCCGGCCTCGGGATCGCCGTTGTCGAGCATGGTCTTGGTGCGCGACAGCGTCGCCGCCATCGCGAACAGCTCCATGACGATGTCGACGCAGCGGAACAGGAAGCCCTGCTTGCGCTCCATCTTGGCCTGGTAGACCGCCATGCCGTGGAAGCTCGAGCGCGCGAGCTTGCGGCACGAGCGCTCGACGAAGCGGACGTGCGCCGCGAGCTTGCCCCAGCTCGCGTAGCGCTTCGAGCTCGACATGCCGCGGAACCACAGCGGCGGGTACCACTTGGCGTAGAAGCCGAGGATGCCCGGCATCGCGGCGAGCTTGGCGCCGAAGCCCTTCTTCGGGTCGATCATCGCGCCCGCGACCTCGAGGTGCTTGTCGACCGCCTCACGCGCCATGAACAGGTGCATGATCTCGCTCGAGCCCTCGAAGATCAGGTTGATGCGGCTGTCGCGCATCAGGCGCTCGACGGGCACCGGGAACTCCTCGCGGCCGGCGAGCGACTTCTCGGTCTCGTAGCCGCGGCCGCCGCGGAGCTGCAGCGTCTTGTCGACGATCTCCCAGGCGCGGGTCGTGTTCCACTCCTTCGCCGCCGCGGCCTCGAGGCGGATGTCGTAGCCGCCGCGGTCGGCCATCGCCGACGCGAGGCGCGACACCGAGTCCATCGCGTAGGTGGTCGCTGCCATCTCGGCGATGACGTGCGAGATCGCCTCGTGCTTCCAGATCGGCACGCCCCACTGCGTGCGCTCGGCGGCCCAGCCGCGGCAGATCTCGAGGCAGGTCTTGGCGAGGCCGGCGCAGGTCGCGGGCAGCGTCAAGCGTCCGGTGTTGAGCGTGATCAGCGCGATCTTGAGGCCCTTGCCCTCCTCGCCGACCAGGTTCTCCTTCGGCACGCGGACGTCCTTGAAGCTGATCACGCCGTTGCCGAGCGCCTTGAGGCCCATGAAGCGGCAGCGGTGCTCGACCTTCACGCCGGGCCAGCTCGTCTCGACGATGAAGCACGAGATCTTCTTGGTCTTCGGATCGCGCGCCATCACGACGAGCAGCTCGGCGAGCGTGCCGTTCGTGCACCAGAGCTTCTCGCCGTTCAGCACGTAGAAGTCGCCCTGCAGCTCGGCGGTGGTCGACAGGCTCGCGGGGTCCGAGCCGACGTGCGGCTCGGTGAGCGCGAACGCCGAGATCGCGCCCTTCGCGCACGCCGGCAGGTACTTCTGCTTCTGCTCGTGCGTGCCGAAGAGCTTCAGCGGCTGCGGCACGCCGATCGACTGGTGCGCCGACAGCAGCGCGGCGATGTTGCCGTCGTAGCTGCCGACCATCTGCATCGCCGTCGTGTACTCGGTGACCGAGAAGCCGAGGCCGCCGTACTCGACCGGGATCTTCATCCCGAAGGCGCCGAGCTTGCGCAGACCGTCGATCACGTGCGGCGGGTACTCGCCGGTCTCGTCGATCTCGACCGGATCGACGTGGTCACGCAGGAACTGCTTGAGATCCTCGTAGAAGCGTCGGAACTCGGGTCGCTCGTCCCGGTGCGTCGGGAACGGGTGGATCATGTCGACGATGAAGTTGCCGAGGAACATCTCGCGGATGAACGTCCGCCCGGCCCACTCCTGCTCGCGGGACTCCTCGGCAAGGCGGCGCGATTCCTCTTCGCTGGTCAGCTTCACGTTCGTTGCACTCAAGGCTGGACCCTCCCGTCGAGGCGGTGCCGGAGAGACGACGCACCACCGGCTTGCGGAATGCCCTCTTTAAACAGAGGGTCGAATGTTTGGAAAGATTGTCGGCGCGCTAGGTGGGCCGCTCAGCGTCCGCGTTCCCACAGCAGGCGGCGCAGCGGCACCTCCTGCTGCGCCTCCCGCGCGCGCTGCGCCTGACGCGCGCGCTCGACCCAGGCGCGACGCCGCTCGGCCAGCCGGGCCTCGCGCTGCGCGCGCCGTCGTTGCTCGGCCTGCTGCACGAGCCGTTGCTCGGCCTGCTGACGCCGCCGCGTGAGGTACTGCTGGTACTCCGGGGCCATGGTCGCGGTCGAGCGCTGCGATCGCGTCGCCGTCTGGCGTGCCGTCGTCTGGACGGCGGCCTCGGGCAGCAGCACCTGGACACGCGACACCTCGAGGCCATTCTCGGTCTCGGCGTAGGAGATGGCGTAGTTGCGCCGGCGCAGGATCGTGCGCAGCGCCTCCTCGAGCGTCACGCCCTGGAGGTCGACGTCGACCGGCGGACGCTCGACGCCGAGCTGGATCTCGACCTCGAAGCCTTCCTTCTCGGCGAGCTCCTGGAGGACGTCCTCGATCCGCGCGCCGTCGGCGGCGACGCGAAGCCCCGCGTCGGTACGCTCGACCCGAAGGCTCGGGGCGTCGGCGACCACGCTCGGCTCGCCGGCGACGGCCGGAGCGGCAACGAGCACCCCGGCGACGACGACGCCATAAACGAACGACATCGCGAGCATCGTCTGTTCGACGACTATACGCCTTGCGCGCGGGCAGCAACCCGCGCACGCCTTCGCGGTGCTCGCGGCGTCGCTACGGGCGCCACCAGGGCTCCGGCGATCGCGCCCACCCGATCAGCGCCAGGATCAGGTCGGCGAAGACGTAGAGCCCGATCAGCGCGAGCAGCACGCCGAGCCCGTAGAGAAGGGACGCGGCCGCCGCAGCAGATTCGAGGGGCGCACGCAGGCTGCCGCGTGCTCGGTGACGCACCGATTGCTGTCGACGGTCGACGGCCACGGTGCAGGTCTCGATCGTGCCGACCCGGTCGATCCCCCGCGTGCGTTCGCCGGGACGATCGGTGAGCACCACGACGAGCGGCGCCGCGAACGGCCGCTCGATCGCGAGCCCGCGCAGCCGCAGGCGAAGGCGAGCTCCCGTCCCCTGCTCCGCTGGAGCGGTCGCAGGTCGAAGCTCGCGCTGCCGCCGACGCCGGCGCGGCAGCACACCGCGCCCGAGCTGCGCGTCCGACACTCTCCGGGCGAGAACGTGAAGCTCTCGTCGAGCCGGTGCCCGTCGCGCACCTCGATCGCGAGGCCGTCCGCGACCTCGAAGCGCTCGCTCTCGTTCACCAGCGGCACGACGCCGCGCACCTCGATGCGTCCGCGCGGTCGTCCCGTGCCCGCCGCCGGGAGCGGCGCCCAGACGCGCGCCCGCTCGATGCGCAGCGTGGCGTCCTTCGGGTCGCACGCGTGCCACGGCCGTCGCCGTCGAAGTCGAGCTGCAGGGCGTGGCGCACGGTCGGGCAGTCGTCGCAGACGTCGCCGTCGCTGTCGGCCTGATCTCGGTTCCAGGTGGCGACGCAGACGTCGCAGCCCGGTCCGACGCCGCTCGGCACGCCGGTCGCCATCGGGATCCGGGTCCGGCTCGGCGAGGAGCAGGTCGAAGCCGAACACGCACTGCAGGGGTCCGCAGGCCGGCACGTACGTCTCGTCGCGGAAGTCGAAGACGCAGCTCGGGCCTCCGTTCGGCATGCCCGCAAACTCGACGATGGGTCCGAGGAAGACCTGGGTGCCGTGCGCGCGGTGGTCGCGTTGCACGTCGTCGGATCGAGGAGCGCCAGCGCCTCCGGAGAGGCGAACGTGAACGAGGGCCACGACGACCGCGGCGTGTCGAAGACGGTCCCCTGCCCGCGGAGCGTGCGCAGCTCCTCTCATCCTGTCGTTCTCCGTCGGCACCCCGGCTGGGACGGGCGCGCGAGACCAGATCTCCTACACCCGCGCACCGATCGTCGGGGAGCCAAATTTCGTCACGTGCGGCGACGACCGATCGACCGCACGAGGCCGCGCCCGGACGTTTTTTTGGATTGTCGCGCGAGGTCGTACCGATCGCAGCGCGATTGCCGACGCGCCCTCTCAGCCGTCGAGCAGGCTTCTCCCCGGGCTCGCGAGGAACGCCTTGCGCGGCGAGCCGTAGCCGCACGGCACGCCGCCCGTGAACGTGCACGCCGCGACGACGCCGACGCGATCGGTCCCTCGCGTACGCTCGCCGGGACGCTCGCTGAGCGCCACGACGAGCGGCGCCGCGAACGGACGCTCGATCGCGAGCGCGCGCATCCGCAGGCTGAAGGCGAGCTCGCGCCCGCGGCTCTTCTGGAGCGGGCGCAGCTTGAAGGTCACGCTGCCGCCGACGCCGGCGCGGCAGCGCACGACGCCGGAGCGTCGCGTCCGGCACTGCTCGGGGAGGAACGCGAACGTCTCGTGCAGCCGGTGGCCGTCGCGCACCTCGATCGCGAGGCCCTCGGCGACGTCGAAGCGGTCCTTGACGCCGACCAGCGGCACGACGCCGCGCAGCTCGATGCGCCCGCGCGGTCGTCGCGTGCCGGCCGTCGGCAGCGGCGCCCAGACGCGCGCGCGATCGATGCGCAGCGTGCCGTCCATCGGGTCGCAGGCGTCGCCGCGGAAGTCGCCGTCGGTGTCGCGCTGGTCGGGGTTCGCGACGTTGGGGCAGTTGTCGTCCGGGCAGGCGTTCGGGAACGGGTTCGGGATGAAGCGCGAGTGGAAGCCGTCGCGATCGGGATCGGAGCAGGGATCGCAGGCGTCGCCGAGACCGTCGCCGTCGATGTCCGACTGGTCGGGGTTCGGACGCGTCGGGCAGTTGTCGATGGCGGAGCAGACGCCGTCCGCGTCGGGCTCGGTCGCTTCGTCGGGGCAGTCGTCGCAGACGTCACCGACGCCGTCGCCGTCGCGGTCGGACTGGTCGGGGTTGAAGGTGAAGGGGCAGTTGTCGAGCGGACACTGGTTCGCCGGAAGGTCGAAGTCGGCAAAGCCGTCGTCATCGAAATCGAAGCAGACCGACGGATCACACGCATCGCCGATGCCGTCGAAGTCGTCGTCCCGCTGGTCGGGGTTCGCGTGCTGCGGGCAATTGTCGCAGACGTCGCCGAGGCCGTCGCCGTCCCGGTCGTCGTTGTTCGGGCTGAAGAGGAACGGACACGTGTCGAGCGGGCACTGGTTGCGCTCGTCCGGGAACTCCGCGAAGCCGTCCCCTTCGAAGTCGGGGCAGAACAGGTCGTCGCACGCGTCGCCGACGCCGTCGAAGTCACCGTCCGCCTGATCGGGGTTCGGGACGAGCGGGCAGTTGTCGCACCCGTCGCCCGCGCCGTCGCCGTCCCGGTCGGCGTTCGTCGGGTCAAACACAAAAGGACACGTATCGAGCGGGCACTCGTTGCGCTCGTCCACCCGATCCGCGAGGCCGTCGCCGTCGACGTCGGGACAGAAGAAGTCGTCGCAGGCGTCGCCAAGGCCGTCGTCGTCGCCGTCCGGCTGATCGCCGTACAGCGGATAGACGCGCGGGTTGGCGAGCATCTGGCAGTTGTCGCAGAAGTCGCCGACGCCGTCGCCGTCCGCATCGGCCTGGTCCGGGTTGAAGGTCCCGAAGCAGTTGTCGAGCCCGTCGCACACGCCGTCGCCATCGGCGTCGAGCCACGGGCCGTCGCACGGGTCGCACGCGTCGCCGTGCCCGTCGGCGTCCGAATCCTCCTGCTCGGGGTTGAAGAAGAAGGAGCAGTTGTCGGACTGGTCGCAGACGCCGTCGAAGTCGCTGTCCTCGCTTCCGGAACCTTCGCAGAAATCGCAGACGTCGCCGAATCCGTCGCCGTCGCTGTCCCACTGGTCCGGATTCGGGATGCGCGGGCAGTTGTCGCGCGGTGCGCACACGCCGTCGCCATCGACGTCGGACGAGCCGGGCCCCGCGCACGCGTCGCACGCGTCGCCGGAGCCGTCACCGTCCGCGTCCCGTTGCTGCGGATCGAAGACGAAGGGGCACAGGTCGCACCCCGGTCCGATGCCGCTTGGGACGAGGTCCAGGTCGGGGTCCGTTTGCGTCGTGAGGAAGGGGTCGAAGCAGTCCCCCGCGGCGCAGAACTGGTCGAAGCACTCCGGATCGGCCGCCACCGAGGCGCAGTCGAGAAGACAGCTTCGCTGCGTCTCGCCGTTGCGCGTCACCGACACGTGCACCAGGCCGACGAACAGTGCCCCACGGGATCTCGCGGCCTTGACGCCGAAGGTGCGGCAACCGGGCGCGTCGAGCAGCGCGAGCGTCGCGGGGTCGTCGAAGACGAAGCGCTCGGCGACGGCACACTGGCAGCCGATCGTCGTCGGGCGCGCGCCGATCAGCACGTCGTCGACGTAAAATTCCAGCACGCTCGCGCCCGGCGGGCCGTTGCAATCGCCGTGGCTCACGGCGAACGTCACTGCGTCGCTCGCGCGTGCGGCCGTGCTCGCGGCCACGCAGGCCACGACGAGCGCCGCGGCCACGAACCGAAGGATCGCCGGAGGACGCGCGCACACCATAATTTCCCCCTGACGCCTCCCCATATCAGCCTTTCAGCGATCGAAGGAATCGCTTTTTCCGCGCGATTCGCTGCGGCGTCGAGGCTTCGCTCGCGGGCGGGATGTGCTATGAGCGGGTGCCCTGGACACGACGCTGCACAGCCTGCGCGCGCGCTCGACGCTCGCCGTCGCGGCGCTGCTCGCCTTCCTCGCGACGGCCGCGGTGCCGCGCCCGTCGTGGTACGTCCACGAGCACGCCGCCGACGCGCCGGGGCACGTCCACACGGACGGCACGACACACCGCAGCGCCGAGCCGGACGACGAGTGGACGCGGCTCTTCGAGGAGAGCGTCGCGCACCATCACCGGCACGGCGCCGGGCAGCATCACCACGAGCACGGCGGGCACCACGGCCACGGCGAGCCCCGGTCCGACGCGACCGCGCGCGCCGCCGACGCCGGGCCCGCGTTCGTCTCGACCGACGCCTCGAGCGACGCGCACGCGCACTGGCAGTCGCCGTTCCAGCCGAGCGAAGCCGCTCGCTACGCGACCCTCGACGCTCGCACCGTGGCGCCGGCGCCGCAGCCCGCGGACGCCGAGCGCGCCCCCGCGGCGTCGCCGCTCCGCCTCTGCGCCCGCGCCCCACCGCGCGTTCCCACCGTCTGAACGACGACCGAAGGTTGATCACCACCGAGCCGCGCACGCGGCTCGATCGTCGGCGGCTCGCGCATGGCCCAGCATGCAGCGGCGCTGCGCGGGCTCGCCGCGACCAGACGGAGATTCGTTCATGCTCGGAAGGCGCAAGGCGACCGTCGCCGCGCTCGCCGTGCTGTGTCTCTTCAGCCCGGCGCACGCTGCGGCGTCAAGCACATCCACGACCACATCGAAGACCACGACCAGCAGCAGCACCACGGCCGCGACCAGCGGCGTCGCGACCGCCGAGGCACGTCCCGACCCGCAGACGCCCGACACCGGCACGACGACGAAACGCGACGCCGACGCGCTCACGCTGTCCGAAGACGGCGGCCGCGCCTCGCTCGCGGAGCTCGTCGTCGAGGCCTCGAAGCCGCTGTCCGCCGCGTCGGCGCAGGAGATCCGCGCGCGCGACTTCGACCTGCGGCCGCACGCGACGACGCAGGAGGTGCTGCAGAACGTCCCCGGGCTCGTCGTCGCGCAGCATCAGGGCGGCGGCAAGGCGATGCAGTACCTGATCCGCGGCTTCGACTCCGACCACGGCACGGACTTCGCGCTCTTCGTCGACGGCGTGCCGGTGAACCTGGTGTCGCACGCGCACGGTCAGGGCTACGCCGACCTGAACTACGTCATCCCCGAGACGATCCGCGACCTGAAGCTCTGGAAGGGGCCGTACTTCGCCCAGTTCGGCGACTTCATGAACGCGGGCGCGCTCGAGGTGCAGACGCGCGACGAGGTCGCGGAGAACTCGATCCTGCTCGAGGGCGCGTCGTTCGACACCGCGCGCTTCCTCGCCCAGGCGTCACCGAAGCTCGGCCCCGGCAAGACCTACCTCGCCGCGCAGGCGTACACGACGAACGGACCGTTCCTGAACCCGCAGCACTTCTGGGCGTACAACTTCTTCGCGAAGTACACGCTCGAGCCGACGCCACGCTCGACGCTGCGCGCGTCGGCGATCGTCTACGACGCCGACTGGGACGCGTCCGGCGAGATCCCGCTGCGCGCGGTGCGCGGCTTCTACCCGGACGGCGAGCCGTTCACCGGACCGCGCCTCGACCGCTTCGGCGCGATCGATCCGACCGAGGGCGGCAAGACCGACTACGAGGCGCTCAACCTGACCTACGAGAACGCGCTCACGCCGCAGGACAACCTCTACGCGCAGGCGTACGGCTTCCGCTACCGCCTCGCGCTGTGGTCGGACTTCACGTTCTTCCGCTTCACCGGGCTGCGCTTCATCGAGCAGCCCGACGGCAGCGTGCTCGACACCCGTGACGCGCCGCCGATCCCCGGCGCCAACTACGTCCCCGGCGACGGCATCGAGCAGGACGACCAGCGCTGGACGTACGGCTTCAAGGCCCGCTACGCGCGGCTCTGGGAGCTCGGCTCGCTCGGCATGCAGACGCAGCTCGGGATCGAGAACCGCAACGACTCGATCAACCTCGCGCTCTGGCGTCAAGTACGACGCAAGCGCTTCTTCGCCGTCAACAAGCTGCACGTCGACGAGAGCTCGCTGTCGGCGTTCCTCGCGCAGCAGGTGATCTTCACCGACTGGCTGCGCTTCGAGGGCGGCGTGCGCGGCGACCAGTTCTGGTTCTCGACCCGCGACCGCCTGCCGCGTCAAGCTCCGGATCCGAACTTCGAGTCGGTGTTCATCGACGGCGGCACGCAGTCGGGGATCGTGAGCCCGAAGGCGAACCTGATCCTGAGCCCGGCGCCGCACACGGACATCTACCTCAACTTCGGCACCGGCTTTCACTCGAACGACGCGCGCGTCGCGGTGCTGACCAAGGGCCAGGGCTTCGATCCGCTGACGCGCTCGATCGGCGCCGAGCTCGGCGCGCGCACGCGGCTGCTCGACACGCTCGACCTCGCGGCCGCGCTCTGGTGGCTCGACCTCGACTCGGAGCTCGTGTTCTCGGGCGACGCGGGCGTGGTCGACGCCGAGATCGACGAGCCGACCGGCAACTTCGTCCCCGGTCCCGCGAGCCGGCGCTGGGGCGTCGACTTCGAGGCGCGCTGGCAGCTCGCCGACTGGCTGTGGCTCGACTACGACCTCGGCTGGGCCGATCCGCGCTTCCGCGCGAGCGGCCTCGCGATCCCGCTCGCGCCGACGCTGCTGATGAACGGCGGCCTCACCGCGCGCTGGGACAACGGCTTCTCCGCGGGCCTGCGCTTCCGCTTCGTCGGCGACCGTCCGGCGGACGAGGAGCGGACGCTCACCGCCGCCGGCTACTTCGTGATGGACGCGCTCGTCACCTACCGCTGGCGCAACGTGCAGCTCATGCTCGCGGGGCTGAACCTGACCGACGCCGACTGGCGCGAGGCGCAGTTCGCCGACGACACCTGCCTGCGCAGCGAGATCGGCCAGCAGCCCGGCTGCCTCGCCAAGCCCGGCCTCGACCCCGGCGACGGCGTGTCGGACATCCACTTCACGCCCGGCAACCCGATCGCCGTGCGCGGCGGGATCCAGGTGTTCTTCTAGCGCGGGTCGCGCGCGGCTCGCGCGGGCGGGTGTGCGGCGCCGGCGTCAATCCTCCTCGGCCGGCGGCATCGGCGGCGGGCCCGGGGCGACGTTGACCTGGCCCGGTCCGAGAATCGGAACCCCCAGGATCGTGCCATCGGGTTCCTGGCAGAACCGACCCTGCGTCTGCCACTCGCCGCCGACGCACACCTGCACCTGGCCCGCCTGACAGACGGCGACGCTGTTGGCGTACCGGCGCCCGTTGTAGAGGCAGCTCCCACCAGGGCCGCCCTGCGCGAACGCCGGAGCGCACGGCGTCGCCAGCGCGACAGCCAGCGCGAGCACCGAGATCGCCTTCATCGCTCACCTCCTCGCGGCGGTCGACGCCCGCGACCGCGCGCCACCCACATCATCGGCCGATCGCGGCCGCGAGACGAGAGCCGCGCCGTCCCTCCCTTGCGCTGTTGCAATCACCCTCGCGGCACGGCGTAGTGTCGCAGATGGCGGTTGGTGGTTGGCTTTCGGGGCTTCTCGGCGAGGACGGCGTCCTCTCCTCGCTGATGACCAACGCGACGCTCGTCGGGCGCCTGCTGCGGACGCTCGGCGCGCTCGCGCTGCCCGGTCAGCCGGGCTCGCTCGGCGCCATGGTCGAGCGCAACGCGGCGCGCGCGCCGCAGCACCCTGCGCTGCTGTTCGAGGACCACAGGTGGACCTGGGCGCAGGTCGACGAGGTGTCGAACCGCGTCGCGCACTGGTTCCTCGGCCGCGGCGCGCGCAGCGGCGACGTGGTCGCGCTCGCCCTCGGCAACCGGCCGGAGACGGTCTTCGCGCTGATCGGCCTCAACAAGATCGGCGTCATCACCGCGCTGCCGCACGCCGGCGTGCGCGGCGAGCCGCTGCGTCACGCGCTCACGAGCGTGCGTCCGCGCTGGATCCTCGCGGCACCGCACACCGTCGACGACGTGCGCAGCGCGGGCGACGTCGACGCGGAGCTCATCGTCTGGGACGACGGCTACCGCGCGGCGCTCGGCCAGGTCTCGACCGCTCCGCCGGGCGCGGCGCACGTCCAGCCGTGGGAAGCGGTGATGATGTACATGTTCACCTCCGGCACCACCGGGCTGCCGAAGGCGGCGCGCATCACCAACCGGCGCTACCTGATGATGTCGCTGGGCTTCGCGTACACCATCTGCGCGCTGCGTCCCGACGACGTCGTGTACTGCGCGCTGCCGCTCACGCACGCGACCGGCGCGATGGGCGGGCTCGGCAACGTCGCCGCGTCGACGACCACGCTCGCGCTGCGCGACGGCTTCTCCGCGAGCCAATTCTGGAGCGACTGCGTGCGCTTCGGCGCGACCGCGGTGCCCTACATCGGCGAGCTCTGCCGCTTCCTGCTCAACAGCCCGCCGCATCCGGACGAGCGCCGCCACCGCGTGCGGCTGTTCTACGGCGCGGGGCTCCGACACGACGTCTGGGTCGCCTTCCAGGCGCGCTTCGGCATCCCGCAGATCGTCGAGTACTACGGCGCGACCGAGGGCAACGTCGCGCTGATCAACCTCGAGAACAAGCCGGGCATGATCGGACGGCTCGGCATCGGTCAGGCGGTGGTGCGCGTCGATCCCGAGACCGGGCAGCCGCTGCGCGACGACGAGGGACACCTGATCGTCGCGCCGCAGGGCGAGCCCGGCATGCTGATCGGCCGCATCACGCCGCTCACGCGCTTCGACGGCTACACCGACGAGGCCGCGACCGAGCAGAAGATCCTGCGCAACGCGTTCGGCGACGGCAGCGACTGGTTCTCGACCGGCGATCTAGTCGTGACCCATCCGGGAGGGTGGGTATCGTTCTCCGACCGGCTCGGCGACACCTTCCGCTGGAAGGGCGAGAACGTGTCGACGGCGCAGGTCGCCGACGTGCTGACGCGCGCCGTCGGCGTGCGCGAGGCGATCGTCTACGGCGTGCAGGTGCCGGGCCACGAGGGACGCGCCGGCATGGCGGCGCTGATCGTCGACGACGAGTTCTCGACCGATCTGCTCGCGGCGCACGCCGCGCAGCACCTGCCGCGTGCGGCGCGTCCGGTGTTCCTGCGCATCCTGCAGACGCCGGACCTGACAGCGAGCTTCAAGTACGTCACGACGCGCTTCAAGCGCGAGGGCTTCGACCCGCGCCAGGTGTCGGACCCGGTCTACGTGCTCGACGGCGAGCGCTACCGTCCCTTCACCGCAGACGACCTCGAGCGGCTCGAGCGCGGCGAGCTGCGCCTCTGAGCCGAGCTGCGGTGCTGCTGCGCGAGCGCGTACCGCGCCGACGCCCGCCGTGACCGGACGGCGCCCGCTCGCGACCGGACGCGCGCGCGGGCGCTGCGCGCCACGTGGCGCTCGTGCGATGATGCGCGCGATGCGGCCGAACGCGCTCTCCCGCTACGCGATGGTCCTTGCGCTCGCCGTCCTCGCGGCGGGCTGCGGCGACGCCTCGTCGTCCGGCGGCAAAGACGCCGCGCTCGTGGGCTCGTGCCCCGCCGGCTTCACGCCGCAGCCCGGCTTCAACGACGGCTTCCCGTCGGACGGCGCGCAGCGCCAGTTCCACGTCCTGCTGCCCGACGCGGGCGCGCTCGACACGCCGCGCCCGCTCTTCGTCTCGCTCACCGGCACCGTGCAGGAGGAGCTGTCGTTCGCGGCGCAGTCGGGTCTCGACCAGCTTCCTGCCGACGGCTGGATCGTCGCCGCGCCGGTGCGCACCTGCAGTCAGAACCGCACCAACTGCGCGCAGATCGGCAGCGACGGCCGCATCTGGGAGCCGTGGTACGACGGCACGATCGGCGGTCCGAGCGACGACGAGGGGCCGGACGTGCGCTTCGTCGAGGCGATGGTGCACTGCATCGCGGCGCGCTGGCCGGTCGACGCGCGACGCATCTACGTCGGCGGCATCTCCGCGGGCGGCTCGTTCACCAACCGCATCATGACCTTCAGCTCGGACCTCTTCGCGGGCGGCGTGCCGGCGTCGGGCAACTGGTACGACGGCCTCGCCGCGCCGCGCTCGCCGATCACCATGGACCCGTCGATCGAGATCGTCATCTGGGGCGGGCCGAACGACGTCTGGCCGCCCGTCAATCCGATCGCGAACTACGATCCGGAGACGCGGCTCGCGGCGCAGTACTACGCGGCGCAGCCGAACGTCGTCACGGTGTCGTGCACGGGCTCGCACGGGCACATCTGGCCGACCGCGATGACGTCCTGGCTCGTGCGCACGCTGCTCTCGCACCCGAAGGGCTCGGATCCCGCCGACTTCGTCTTGACCGAGCCGCCGCCGGGCTTCAGCTGCGTCGTCGGGCCGTACACCGACCACTGAGGGACGCGCGCTCCTTCCTGCGCACGCTCGCGCACGTCCGCAGTCGCGCGCGCTTGCGCATTTCCTTCCTGCACGTTGGAGTAGCGCGGTGGTGAAGTCCCGAAGCGCGCTCCGGCGCGGCGTCGTGCTCCTCACGCTGCTGGTGCTCGGCCTGGTGCCGGCGCCTGCGCGGCGTGCGCACGCGCTCGACGCGACGCTCGCGACCGAGTGCGCGACCTGCGAGTTTCCCTCCGTGGTCAGCGTCGCCGCGCAGTGCACCGGCGTCTACGTCGGGCACGGCATGATCCTCACCGCGGCGCACTGCACCGACGACGTGCGCGAGGGACGCTCGCGCGTCTTCTTCGGCGAGGACATCGCGGTGCCGGCCTTCGCCACGCGCATCGCGCGCTGCGTGCGTCATCCCGACGGCGAGTTCGCGCGCAACCTGCTCGGCGAGGACATGTACGAGGGCGTCGACCTCGCCTTCTGCCTGCTCGACGACTCCGCGCCGCTGCCCGACGTGCCCATCGTACCGCCCATGCTGCCGATCGGCTGCGAGCGCGACTGGCTCGCGCAGCAGGTCGTCGGCCACACCGCGTGGCTGACGGCGGTCGGCTTCGGCTGCGCGGAGCAGGACGACGGCAGCGGCAAGCCGTGCGACGCCGGCGTCAAGCGTCACGTCGCGGTGCAGCTCGTCCGTCAGCTCGACTACGCGGGCTCGCCGACCAAGCTCGAGCTGCAGCGCGACGGCAGCGAGAACACCGCGCTCATGGCCGGCGACTCGGGCGGACCGTACTTCGCGCGCCTGCCGGACGGCACCTGGCGGCTGGTCGGCCTGCACCACGGCGCCAACGCCGGCGTCGCCGGCGCGTTCGTCGAGTCGGTCGCGCCGTACGTGCACTGGATCGAGGCGGCGTCGGGCATCGACATCACGCCGTGCCACGACTTCGTCGACGGCACCTGGGTCGCGCACGACGGCTGCCCGCCCGGCACGCTGGTCGGCGCGTCCTCGATCGGCGCGACGTGGGATCAGGCGTGTCGCTCGCCGCTCGCCGCGGCCGCGATCGGATTCGCGCCCGCGGTCTGCATGAGCGCCGCGGAGCCGGGTGAGCTCGTCGTGCCGAGTGCGGCGCTCGAGCTCGCTGTGGAGCGGGTCCTCGACGCGCCGCCCGCGCGCCGCGCGGCACGGCTCGAGGCGGTGCGCGCCGAGCTCGCCGCCCACGCGTTCTTCCCCTTCCTCGAGGACGAGCTCGAGGACGCGGCCCCGCTCGCGTCGCTCGACGAGCTCCTGCGGCTGCGCATGCGAGCCGCGGCTGCGGACGAGGACGACGTCGACGACGACGCGACCTCGGCGCCGGAGCTCGCCGGCGCGCTGCCGTAGCCGCGCGACGTCGCGAGGCGCGCGCGCTTGCGGGCGCGCGCACGTTTGCGGGGCGCGCCGCGGGCTGACATCGTGCGGCCGTTCGACGGCGTGCGACCATTCACCGCCGCACGTCGCAAGCACGCCGCGAGAAAGACGCACCATGACCGAGATCCGCCATCGCACCGTCACCACCAACGGCATCCAGATGCACCTCGCCGAGTGCGGGCCCGAAGACGGGCCGCTCGTGCTGCTCTGCCACGGCTTCCCCGAGAGCTGGTACTCGTGGCGTCACCAGCTGCCGGCGCTCGCCGCGGCGGGCTTCCACGCGGTCGCGCCCGACATGCGCGGCTACGGCTCGACCGACAGGCCGGAGGACCAGCGCGCCTACACGCAGCTGCACCACGTCGGCGACATGGTCGGCGTGCTCGACGCGCTCGGCGCGCAGACGGCGACGATCGTCGGACACGACTGGGGCGCGCCGGTCGCGTGGAACGCGGCGCTGCTGCGTCCCGACCGCTTCACCAAGGTCGCGGGGCTCAGCGTCCCCTGGCAGCCGCGCGCACCGATGCCGCCGACGCAGATCATGAAGGCGATGTTCGGCGACCAGTGGTTCTACTTCCTCTACTTCCAGGAGCCCGGCCGCGCCGAGGAGGAGCTCGACGCCAACACCGAGACCTTCCTGCGCGCGTTCCTGTACTCGATCTCCGGCGACGCGCCGCAAGATCAGCTCTTCAAGCTCGCGGGCGGACCGAAGACCGGACGCATGCTCGAGCACCTCTTGCAGCCCGAGCGTCTGCCGGCGTGGCTCGGCGAGGACGATCTCGCGTTCTACGTGGGCGAGTTCCGTCGCACGGGCTTTCGCGGCGGGCTGTGCTGGTACCGCTGCGCGGACCTCTCGTGGGAGCTGACGGCGGCCTGGAGCGACGCGCGCATCCAGCAGCCGGCGCTGTTCATCGCCGGCCAGCGCGATCCCGTCATCGCGCTGATGCCCGGCGTGACGGAGACGCTGAAGTCGACCGTCCCGGGCCTGGTGAAGGCGGAGCTGATTCCGGAGTGCGGACACTGGACGCAGCAGGAGCGTCCCGAGGAGGTCAACGCGCTGCTGCTCGAGTTCCTGCGTCGCTGACGGACGCGGCACCCTCGCTCGTCACGGGCACCGGATCGGGCACGCGGTTTCGCACCGGCGGGATGCTCGTCAAGTAACGATGCAGCGAGCGTAGGTCGTCGTCGGTGAGACGGGCGACGTTGTGCCACGGCATCGGCGGCAGCAGCGCGCGTCCGTCGCCCGCGTGCTTGCCGCTGCGCAGCGTCGCGACGAAGGTTTCCTCGCTCTAGCTGCCGATGCCGGTTTCGCGGTCGGGCGTCAGGTTGCGCGCGTAGCTCACGCCCCACGGTCCGGCGAAGGCGGTGCGCGACTCCGACGTCAGCATGCGCCACGGACCGTCGGGCGGCTTCGGCGCCGGCAGCGCGAGATCTTGCGGGTGTCCCGACAAGAGCCGCGTCGCATCGGGCTCGACACCGTGCGGACCGCGCACGTGCGGCGTGTGGCAGTCGTTGCAGCCGCCGATCCGCGCGAGGTAGGCGCCGCGCTCGATCATCTCCTCGACCGCCGCGGGCGGCGGCGTCGGCGTCGCGACGGGCGCGGCGGTGGCGCCGCTCGTCGGCTCCTGCGGCGCGGGTGCGGGCGCGCTGTGCCCGAGCGCCGGTGAGATCTCCTGCGCCCACGCCGCCCACGCGACCGACGAAGCGAGCAGCGTCAGCGTGACGCCGAGCAACGCAACTCCTGCGGAACGTGCCATCGGGGATGCTCCTTTCCGCGGCGCTGGCAGGGCGCGGCGCGAGAAAACGCGCGCTCGCGTACGATTCCGGCTTTACGCGCGACCCTGCGGCGCCGAAACCATCGTGGCACGGGTCGACCCCGAGTGGGGATGGCGGCCGGGAAAGAACGCAAGGAGCCTACGTGGATCGAATGCACTCAGGGGTCGATGGACGACGTGTGCTGCGCGCCACCCTGGCGCTGCTCGTGCTGCTGGCGGTGAGCGCGTGCAGCGACGGCAAGAGCACGTCGCAGGACGAGCTCGACGATTTCGGCGGCACGCCGCCCACAGACGAGGAGCTCGCGACCTACCCGAAGGCGCTGCCCGCCGCCGCCTTCGCCGACGACGGGCCCGGCTCCATCTTGCCGCCGACGTCGGTCATTCCCGAGGACAGGTTGCCGCCGGTGCAGGCGCAGGGAACGCCCGCGCAGCTGGGCTATCCGGGCTCGTGCGAGGTCTGGTCCGCGGGCTACGCGATGGGCTCGTACGCGGCGAACCTGGCGAACCAGAAGAACATCAAGGACATCGCCAACACGGTGAGCGCGGCCTACGTCTACATGACGGTGCTCGCCGAGGAGAACGAGATGTGCGGCGTGGGCACGTCGCCGGCCTACACGCTCAACTACCTGGTGAAGCAAACCGCGCCGAGCCTCGAGTCGATCCCGTACTACCCGGTGTGCGAGTGCCCGCCGGACAGCGACCAATGCCTGGACGCCATCCAGCTCGATCAGAGCTGTGCGACCAACCAGGCCTTCTGCACCGATCTCAGGATCGGTGGCTGGCAAGCGTTCGCTAAGGAGCCGATCGATCAGACGCTCGACGTGATCAAGAGCTGGATCGCGCAGCACTACGTCGCGCAGATGTCGATCGTCGTGCCGTTCGGCTTCCCGGACTACGTCGGCGGCTTGTTCTCCGCCTTCACCGAGTGCCCGCCGGACACGAAGTGCGCGATGTACAACGGCATCGCCTGCATGCCGAGCCAGCGGACGAAGACCGGCTGCGCGCAGCACGGCGTCGCGATCGTCGGCTACGACGACGCGCGCGGCGCGCTCAAGATCCAGAACAGCTTCGGCCCGGGCTGGGGCGAGGCCGGCTACATGTGGATGTCGTACTCGACGTTCGCCGCGATCTACCTCTCCGGCACGATCGCGTTTCCGCCCATCGAGCCGATCAAGGACGGCGACGTGGCGAGCGCGAGCGCCGTCGAGCGCGGCTTCCAGTGGGTCGAGCGGCGTGACGGCGCGACCTCCGTCCACCTCGTCTTCACGAGCACGCTGCCCGAGCCGCTGTCGCTCGACACCATCACCGTCACCGCGCCCGACGGCACGACGATCACGCACGAGTACGGCGGCCACGGGTTCCAGGCCGGCTATCACTACGTGACGCGGCACGACGGCAAGCAGTTCGAGCCCGGGCTCTACGCCGTGCGCCTCGCGGGACGGACGTCCGCGGGCGAGCAGCGCGTCTTCGACGGTGCCGCGCAGGTGGCGCTGGTCGAGGACGAGTCGCTGTCGCCCGCGCCTCCGGGCGACGACGTCACCGGTACCAACCGCGGCCCGGCGAGCCTGACGCGCTGAAAGAGCGACGCCGACGCGTCGCACGGCGGCGCGTCGGCGTTTGACAAGCAAAGCCCGCTCGGCGACGGAAGCCCGGATGAGCGGAAGACTGCGCGACAAGGTGGCGATCGTCGTCGGCGGCGGGCAGACGCCGGGCGAAACGCTCGGCAACGGCAAGGCGACGGCGCTGCTGTTCGCGCGCGAGGGCGCCTCCGTCGTGGTCGTCGACCGCAACGAGGAAGCGGCGCGCGACACCGAGCGCGCGATCGCCGCCGAGGGCGGCCGCGCGACCGTGGTCGTCGCCGACGTCTCGCGCAGCGAGGACTGCGCGCGCATCGCCGAGGAGTCGATCCGCGCCTACGGCCGCATCGACGTGCTGCACAACAACGTCGGCATCGGCGTGTTCGGCGGTCCGGTCGAGCTCTCGGAGGAAGATTGGGACCGCGTCATCGACGTCAATCTCAAGTCGATGTTCCTGACGTGCAAGCACGTGCTGCCGCACATGGAGCGTCAGGGCAGCGGCTCGATCATCAACGTCTCGTCGCTCGCCTCGATCCGCTGCTCGCCGATCCCGATGCTGTCCTACAACACGTCGAAGGCCGGCGTGAACGCGCTCACGCGGACGATCGCGATGCAGTACGCCGCCAAGGGCATCCGCGCGAACGCGATCCTGCCGGGGCTGATCCACACGCCGATGGCGGTCGACGAGGTGGTGCGGGTCTACGGCATCGACCGCGACAAGCTCGTGCGCGCGCGCGAGCAGGCGGTACCGATGCAGCGCATGGGCGAGGCCTGGGACGTCGCCTACGCCGCGCTCTACCTCGCCTCGGACGAATCCAAGTACGTGACCGGCGTGCTGCTGCCGGTCGACGGCGGGCTCACCTGCAAGGGCTGAGCGCGAGCGCGTCCTGACGGCGGCGCCGCGACGTCGCAGCGCGACGCCTCAGGACCAATCGCGCGCGTCAGGGAATCCGGGCGACGTGCTCGACCACGCGCCACACCGCCATCTCGCCGACGAAGTTCGCGGTGTCCTCCTGCACCGGGTTCGGACCCTGCGCGTGGCTCGCCATCTGCGCCATGAAGTCGTCCTCGCTCGCGAAGTGCAGCTCGGCGAAGCCGTCGTAGTCGACCGCCTCGGGCGAGAGCTTCTGGTCGACGACGTTCTGCACGTACTTCGCGAGCCGCTCGCCGTGCTCGAGGACGAGCTTCGCGTGCGTGCCGAGCCAGTGCTCGACGAACGCCTCGTGCGTCATGTCGGGCTTGCGCTTGAGGCAGAGCACGAGCTTCGCGCCGGGCGTCGGCGCCGGTGAGGCGTTCTCGTACGGTCCCGGACGGTCGGCGCCCTTGCGGACGTACTCGCTGCACGCGTAGCCGTCCGCGCCGCCGATGAACTGCGCGACGTCTTCGGAGACGACCTTGCGGCCCTCGGGCGAGTCGTAGAGGCGCTCGCGGTAGTCGTCGAGCGTCGCGAACGACAGCTCGCCGATCGAGTCGAGCTCCTTCGGTCCCGGCAAGAGGCCGAGCGTGACCTCGTTGACCACGTAGCGCCTGAGCGTCGGGTGGTGGCGCAGCGCGATCGGCACGTGGCTGCGCAGCAGGTGCTCCGTGTAGCGCTCGTGCGTCAGCTCGGGCTTGCGGTGGCAGAGGAAGATCAGCTTGCGCATCGCGCGTCAGTAGGTCCGCGGCGCGGGTCGCGTCAAGCGAGACGCTGGCGGAAGAAGCCGATGATCTCGTCGACCGCCTGACGCGTCGGCTCGCCGTCGCGGTCGATCAGGTGCGCCGTCACCACGCTGTGCGGCGTCTTCATCAGCGCGTTCGGATTCGCCGCCGAATCCGGCAGCACGCGGGCGACGAAGCGGTCGCCGAGCGCGGCCTGATACGCCGCGAAGCGCTCGGCGCGGCAGAAGGTGTCGCCCGCGAAGCGGTAGGCGAGCACCGTCAGGTCCTCGCGCTCGAGTCGTTGCTTGACGGCTGCGAGCTCGTCCGGGGAGATGTGCATCCCCGCGGGGTTGTTCAGCGGCAGCGACGGCTGCGACAGCACCGGCGCGAGCATCGCCGGCTCGAGCATCATCGAGAGCGCGAAGTTGCCGGTGAAGCACATGCCGATCGCGCCAACGCCTTTGCCGCCGCAGAGCGGATACGCGTGCGCCGCGAGCGCGCGCAGCCAGTCGACGATCGGGCTCGACTCGTTGGACGCGAACGCCTTGAACTCGCGGCTGATGCACGCCCGCGCGATCCCCGCGATGCCGCGCAAGAGCGTCGGCGGCCGCCCCGGGTCGCCGAACAGGTTCGGCATCCAGACCGTGAAGCCGGCGTCGCGCACCCAGCGCGCGAAGCGGGCGACCTCGGGCGAGATGCAGGGCATCTCTGTCATGACGATGACAGCGGGTCCCGAGCCCGACACGAAGACCAGCTTCTTCTTGCCGAGCAGCTCGATGTCGCGGCGCTCGAAGTCGGTGAGGGGGTCGCGCTCCTTGATGCGTTCGGTCATGGGCGGGCGCAGACTGCACGCAACGGGCGCGGAAGTCGAGAACGCAGCCCCCCGCACGCTTCCCAAAAAAGAGAAGCCCTCGGTTTCCCGAGGGCTTCTCGTCATGGAGCAGATGGGAATCGAACCCACGACCCCCACATTGCGAACGTGGTGCTCTCCCAGCTGAGCTACTGCCCCACGAAATGTCGCTCCCGTCGCCGGGAGCCTGGGATGCGGACAGAAGCGTCGTACCAGACGGTGCCCGCTCGCTTCAAGGTGGGGCCGAATGCGGCGTTGGCAAGCCCCGGCCGTGGTGAAAGATCCCGGCCGCGCCGCCGAGTCGTCTGGCCGAAATCCCGGCAGCGTCTGCCCCGATGGCGGCAGGACGGTGGTCGAGCCGTCCGGCCGTCGCGCCGCAGGCCCCGCCCTGCCTTGCGCCAGGCCCGCCGCAAGGTTGGCATCCGGTTTGCGCTGCACGCGGCGCATGTCCGATTTTGTGCCAGAGGAAAGCTCCGCGTTCGAGAACGAGGCCATCCTCCCCGTCCAGTTCGAGGATCTGGTGCGCAGCGAGGCCCGGCCCCCCGAGCACCGGCTGCTGTTCGCCGTCCTCGAGGACGCGGTGCGTTGCTGGCAGCTCTACGCCTCGTCGACGAGCCCGACCGGGCAGGAGATCTTCCGCGAGGCGGACGAGTGGTTCGCCTCCTCGGACGACAGCTCGCCCTTCACCTTCGTCGCCATCTGCCAGCTCTTCGGGCTCGACCCGGACTACATCCGCATGGGTCTACGACGCTGGCGGGAGCGTCAGCGCGCGACCGGCTCGAAGGTCGTGCCGTTCCGCATCCGGCGGGTCGGCGGGACGCGACACATGGTCGGCGGCCACGAGCCGCGGAAGGCCACCGTCGCGCGGCGCGAGCAGCGGCAGCGGGCGGTCGGCGGGCAGGAGCAGCGTCGGCGCGCCGTCGGCTGACGGCGCGCCGTCAGCTGACGGCGCCGTCGGCGCGGTACGGTCGTCAGCGGGCGCCGAGGCGCTCGCGCTCTTCCTGCGCGGCCTTGCACTCGATGCACAGCGTCGTCACCGGACGCGCCTTCAGCCGCTCGACCGAGATCTCCTCGCCGCACTCCTCGCAGTAACCGAAGCTGCCGTCGCCGATCCTGCTCAGCGCCTCGTCGATCTTCGAGATCAGCTTGCGCTCGCGGTCGCGGATGCGCAGCAGCAGGTTGCGGTCGCTTTCCAGCACACCGCGGTCGGTCGGGTCGGGGAACCCCTCGGCGTCGTCGCCCATGTCCTGGGCGGTGCGCTCCGCTTCGTTCAGGAGCTCGGTGCGGCGGGCGACGAGCAACTCGCGAAAGTACTGCAGATCGGCTGGCTTCATGGGAAACGAGCGGCCTTTCGAGTGCGTCCGGGGATGCTACCAGCGCCCTCCCGGGCAGTAAAGCTGACGGTCCCTTCAGCCGGCAAGCGCGTCGCGGAAGCGGCGCACGACGTCGCCCGGATCGTCGGCGTCGAGGATCGCGCCGATCGCCGCCACCCCGGCCGCGCCGGCGCGTAGCACCTCGGCGACGCGCTCGGGCGTCACGCCGCCGACCGCGATCACCGGCAGCGACGCGGCTCGAACGAGCGCGGCGAGCCGCTCGACGCCTTGCGGCGGACCGAAGGCGCGCTTGCTCGGCGTGTCCCAGACCGGGCCGAAGACCACGAAGTCGGCGCCGCGCGCCTGCTCGAGCTCGTCCGCCGCGTGCAGCGAGCGGCCGATGATCGCATCGGGACCGAGGAGCTCGCGAGCAGCGGCGGTCGGCAGACCGGTCGCCGGAAGCTGGACGCCGTCCGCGCCGACCGCGAGCGCGACGTCGACGCGGTCGTTCACCAGCAGCGCGACGCCCGCCTCACGGCAGCGCGCGACCAGACGCTCGGCGCGCGCGCACAGCAGGCGGCCGTCGAGGTCCTTGTCGCGGAGCTGCACCGCCCCGACCCCGGCCGCGATCGCCGCGTCGAGCGCGCGCCACTCCTCGGGCGAGAACGGCTCGCCGGGCGGCGGCTCGGGAAAGCGCCGACGATCGCTGACCAGGTAGAGCGGCGGCGCGAACGGCAGCGCGCGCGAGCCGCTCAGTCGAGCATCCCCTCGATCGGGCTCGAGGCCGACGCGTACAGCCGGCGCGGGATGCGGCCGGCGAGGAACGACTTGCGCCCCGCCTCGACCGCGAGCCGCATCGCCTCGGCCATCAGCACCGGGTCCTGAGCGCCGGCGATCGCCGTGTTCATCAGCACCGCGTCGCAGCCGAGCTCGAGCGCGCGCGCGGCGTCCGACGCGCAGCCCACGCCCGCGTCGACGATCACCGGCACCTTGCTCTGCTCGATGATGATCTTGAGGTTGTACGGGTTGCGAATGCCGAGCCCCGAGCCGATCGGCGCCGCGAGCGGCATCACGGCCGCGCAGCCGATCTCCTCGAGCTTCTTGCAGGCGACCGGGTCGTCGGTGATGTACGGCAGCACGACGAAGCCTTCCTTCACCAGCACGCGCGCCGCCTCGATGGTCGCAGGCACGTCCGGGAAGAGCGTCTTCTCGTCGCCGATCACCTCGACCTTGACCAGGTTGCCGACGCCCGCCTCGCGCGCGAGGCGCGCCGTGCGGATCGCCTCCTCGGCGGTGTAGCAGCCGGCCGTGTTGGGCAGGATCGTGAACTTGTCGAGCGGCAGGTAGTCGAGCAGGTTCTCCTTGCCGGGATCGGTGATGTTCACCCGCCGCACGGCGACGGTGACGATCTCCGCGCCGCTCGCGTCGATCGCGCGCCGCGTCTCGGCGAAGTCCTTGTACTTGCCGGTGCCGACGATGAGCCGCGAGCGGTAGGTGCGCCCGCCGAGAACGAACGTGTCTTCCAACTTTCCTTCCTTGACGGCCGCTCAGCCGCCGCCGACGAACTGCACCACCTCGACGACGTCGCCGGGCTCGAGCCGCGTCTCGGCGTAGCTCTCGCGCGGAACGATGTCGCGATTGCGCTCGACCGCGACACGACGCGTGGCGAGG
The DNA here is from genome assembly GCA_036563615.1 of Candidatus Binatia bacterium. NCBI lineage: Bacteria > Candidatus Binatota > Binatia (SeqCode) > Binatia bacterium. The sequence continues at coordinate 45,872 of DATCMB010000006.1, read as the reverse complement.
CCGAGGGACTCGAGAAGCTCGGCGATCGAGATCCCGTTGGCGACGGTGCGCAGCTCGCCGTTCAGCCGGATCTCCATCGCTCCCGGGACGATAGTGGCCGGGATGCACGTTGACAACCGCGTCTGCGGCCGAGCGCGCGCGGCGCCGGGGCGACCTTGCCGGCTTCGGTCGCTTCCCAGTACGTTGCGATGCGCATGAACCTCGTCGACCGTGCGCACGCGCCGAGGGCGGTGTGCTGCATCGACCTCGACGCGCTGGTGCACAACCTCGCCGAGGTGCGGCGCGTCGTGCGCCCCGGTGTCGCGATCTGCGGCGTCGTGAAGGCGAACGCCTACGGGCACGGCGCGGTGCCGGTCGCGCGCGCACTCGAGGCGGCCGGCATCGAGCAGATGGCGGTCGCGTCGCTCGACGAGGCGCGCGAGCTGCGCGAGGCGGGGGTCGCGACCCCGCTGCTGGTCCTCGGCGGCGTCGCGCCGGAGGAGGCCGCCGAGGCGGCCGACCTCGGGCTCGCGGTGGTGGTCTGGGACGCGCGCGCGGTGCGCGCGCTCGCGGCGGCGACGGGCCCGGACCGCCGGCTGCGCGTCCACGTCAAGCTCGACACCGGGATGCACCGGATCGGCGCGCAGGAGGCCGACCTCGAGCCGCTCGCGGCGGCGCTGCGCGACGCGCCGTCGCTCGAGGTCGAGGGTGTCCTGTCGCACCTCGCGTGCGCCGACGAGCCCGGGCACCCGAGCGTCGCGCGCCAGGTGGCGGAGTTCGAGCGGCTCGGCGCGCGGCTCGAGGCGGCGGGCATCCGTCCGCGGATCCGCCACCTCGCGAACAGCGCCGGCGTCCTCGCCGACGAGCGCGCACACTGCGACATGGTCCGCGTCGGGCTCCTGCTCTACGGCTGCGCGCCGCACCCGCAGCTCGCGTCCCGCCTCGACCTGCGTCCGGTGATGCACCTGCGCACGCGCGTCGCGCAGGTGAAGCAGGTCGCGCCCGGCGACAGCGCGGGCTACGGCTGGACCTTCACCGCGCAGCGTCCGACGACGCTCGCGATCCTGCCGGTCGGCTACGCGCTCGGCTACCCGCGCGCCCTGTCGAACCGCGGCGAGGTGCTGATCCGCGGGCGGCGCGCCCCGGTCGTGGGGACGGTGTCGATGGAGCACCTGGCGGTCGACGTCACCGCCATCCCGGGCGTCGCGGTCGGCGACACGGTGACGCTCTGGGGCAGCGACGGCAACGAGCGGATCGACGTCATGGAGCTCGGTGCGCGCGCGGGCACGATCGGCTACGAGCTACTTGCCGGCGTCAGCTCGAGGACGCCGCGAGCCTACGCATCCAGCAGCGACCAGAGAGGGAGGATCGGGGAACCATGAGCGCGACCCAGAGCGGCAGCCGTGCGGAAGGGGGCGCGATCAAGCGCGCCCTGCTGTCGGTGAGCGACAAGACCGGCCTGGTCGAGCTCGCACGCGGGCTCGCGGCACACGGCGTCGAGCTGCTGTCGACCGGCGGCACGGCGAAGGCGATCCGCGACGCCGGGCTTCCGGTGAAGGAGGTCTCCGAGCACACGGGCTTCCCGGAGATGCTCGACGGCCGCGTCAAGACGCTGCACCCGAAGATCCACGGCGGACTCCTCGGCAGGCGCGACCTGCCCGAGCACCTCGCCGCGATGCGCGAGCACGACATCCCGCCGATCGACCTCGTGTGCGTGAACCTCTACCCGTTCGCGCAGGTCACGGCGCGCGGTTGCTCGCTCGAGGAGGCGATCGAGAACATCGACATCGGCGGTCCGTCGATGCTGCGCTCGGCGGCGAAGAACTACGCCGCGGTCACCGTGCTCGTCGATCCCGCCGACTACGGCGTCGTCCTCGAGGAGATGCAGCGCAACGGCGGCGCGACCACGCTCGAGACGCGCGCCCGGCTCGCGCGCAAGGTGTTCCGCGCCACCGCGGCCTACGACGGCATGATCGCCGACTACCTCGGTCGCCTCGAGTGCACCGCGGAGGAGCCCTTCGGCGAGACGCTGCACGTGCCGCTCGTGCGCCAGGCGCACCTGCGCTACGGCGAGAACCCGCACCAGCACGCCGCACTCTACGGGCGCTTCCTCGACGTCTTCGAGCAGCTCCACGGCAAGGAGCTGTCGTACAACAACATCGTCGACATCGACTCGGCGCTGCGCCTGATGATGGACTTCGCCGACGACCCGCGCGCGGTGCTGGCGATCCTCAAGCACAACACGCCGTGCGGCGTCGGCGCGGGCGCGACCCCGCTCGAGGCCTACCAGAAGGCGTTCGCGACCGACCCGGAGTCGCCGTTTGGCGGCATCCTGATCACGAATCGCACTTGGGACCTGCCGCTCGCGCAGGCGGTCGACGAGATCTTCAGCGAGGTGCTGATCGCGCCCGACTTCACGCCGGACGCGCTCGAGCTGCTGCGCAAGAAGAAGAACCGCCGCCTCATGCGCTGGCACCGCGACCGCATGCCGCAGGGCGAGGTCGAGCTGCGCAAGGTGGTCGGCGGCATGCTCGTGCAGGACGCCGACACCGCGATCGAGAACGTGCGCGAGGCGAAGGTCGCAACGCGCCGCGCGCCGACCACGGACGAGCTCGCGGCGATGGACTTCGGCTGGCGCGTCGTCAAGCACGTGAAATCGAACGCGATCGTCTTCGCCGGCCCCGACCGCACGCTCGGCATCGGCGGCGGCCAGACGTCGCGCGTCGACGCCGTGCAGATCGCGATCGAGAAGGCGCGTCGGCAAGGGATCTCGCTCGCCGGCGCGGCGCTCGCGAGCGACGCGTTCTTCCCCTTCCCCGATGGCGTGCAGCACGCGCTGGACGCCGGCGCGACCGCGATCGTGCAGCCCGGCGGCAGCGTGCGCGACGAGGAAGCCATCGCGGCGGCCGACGCGCGCGGCGCGGCGATGGTGCTGACCGGCGTCCGCCACTTCCGGCACTGAGCGAGCCGTGGCGAGCACGATCGACGTCCTGCTGGTCGGCTCCGGCGGCCGCGAGCACGCGCTTGCGTGGAAGCTGCGCGCGTCGCCGCGCGTGAACCGTCTGTACTGCGCGCCGGGCAACGGCGGCATCGCGGCGATCGCCGAGCTGGTGCCGATCGCCGTCGACGACGTCCAAGGTCTCGCGGACTTCGCCGAGAAGAACCGCATCGGCCTCACCGTGGTCGGCCCCGAGCTGCCGCTGACGCTGGGCCTGGTCGACGAGCTCCAGGCGCGCGGTCTGCGCGCCTTCGGACCGACGCGCGAGGCCGCGCGCCTCGAGGGCAGCAAGGCGTTCGCGAAGGACGTCATGCGCGAGGCCGGCGTGCGCACCGCGGAGTCGCGGACGTTCACGGACCCTGACGAGGCGCGCGCATGGGTCCTGTCGCGCCAGAAGCCGATGGTGGTGAAGGCGGACGGGCTCGCGGCCGGCAAGGGCGTGATCGTCAGCACGACCGTCGAGGCGACGCTCGACGCGATCGATCAGCTCATGCGCACGCGCGTCGTCGGCGAAGCGGGCGCGTGCGTGGTCATCGAGGAGACCCTGCGCGGCGAGGAAGCTTCCTTCCTCGCGCTCACCGACGGCACCGACGTCGTCGCCCTCGCCTCCTCGCAGGACCACAAGCGCCTGCGCGACAATGACGAGGGTCCGAACACCGGCGGCATGGGCGCGATCTCGCCCGCGCCGGTCGTCACGCCCGAGGTCGAGCGTCGGGTGATGGACGAGATCCTGCGCCCGCTCGTCGCGACGCTGCGCAAGCGCGGGATCGTCTACAAGGGCGTGCTCTACGCCGGGCTGATGATCGACGACGGCGTGCCGAGCGTCCTCGAGTTCAACGTCCGCTTCGGCGATCCGGAGTGCCAGCCGCTCATGCTGCGTCTGCAGAGCGACCTGGTCGATGCCTGCGACGCGGTGATCGACGGCCGCGTCGGCGAGCTGCGTCTCGCATGGGAGCCGCGCGCCGCGGCTTGCGTCGTGATCGCGGCTCCAGGCTACCCCGGGAGCGTCGAGAAGGGTGCGGTGATCGAGGGCCTCGACGAGGCCGCGCGCGTTCCCGACGCGATCGTCTTCCACGCCGGCACGAAGCGGCGCGACGACGGCGCGATCGTCACCGACGGCGGCCGCGTGCTCGGCGTGAGCGCGCTCGGCGACACGCTGGAGGCGGCCATCGCGCGCGCCTACGAGGCCGCGCGGCACGTCCGCTTCCCCGGCTTGCAGATGCGGACCGACATCGGCGCGCACGCCGTGCGACGTCTCGCCGCGGGACGCAACCGATGAGCACGGACGCGAGCTTCGCTGCCGCGCTGGCAGCGCTGCGCGCGGGCGAGCTCGTGGTCTTCCCGACCGAGACGCTGTACGGCATCGGCTGCGACGCGCTGGATCCGCGCGCCGTGGCGCGTCTCGCCGACGTCAAGCAACGCGGCGCGGACAAGGGCTTCGCGGTCCTGGTCGCCGATCCAGCGATGCTGTCGCTCGTCACCGACGAGGTCGGCGACGACGCGCGCCGCCTCGCGGCCGCCTTCTGGCCCGGTCCGCTGACCATCCTGTTTCGCGCCCGGCCAGGCTTGCCGGCGCCACTCGTCGTCGACGGTCGCATCGGCGCGCGCGTCTCGAGCCACCCGCTCGCGCGACGCTTGACGCAAGAGCTCGGGCGTCCGATCGCGGCGCCGAGCGCGAATCCCGCCGGGCGCGAGCCCGCGCGCGACGTCGCGTCGGCGCGCGCGTACTTCGGCGACGCGGTCGCCGCCTATCTCGACGGCGGGACCATCGCCGGCGCGCCGTCGACGCTCGTCGACCCAGGGCCGCCGCTGCGCGTCCTGCGCGAGGGCGCGATCGCGCGCGACGCGCTCGAGGGCGCGTTGCGCAGCGCCGCAACCGGCGGCACCCCACCCGTTTGAGGAGTCATCGTGGCAGTCATTCGTCCCTTTCCCGCCCTGCGTTACACCGAAGCCGCCGGCCCGCTCGGCGAGCTCGTCGCCCCGCCCTACGACGTCATCGACGCGAGCGAGCGCGAGCGTCTCGCGCGCTCGAGCCCGGCCAACGCCGTGCACCTCGAGCTACCGGCGGGGGACGAGCCCTACCGCGTCGCCGCCGCGCTGCTCGCCGAGTGGAAGCAGCGCGGCTGGCTCGCGAAGGACGCCGAGCCCTCGTTCCTGATCTACGCGCAGCGCTTCACGGTGCACGACGAGACGCACGAGCGCTGGGGCGTGCTGGTCGCGCTCGAGCTGCAGCCGTTCTCCGCGGGCGTGGTCCTGCCGCACGAGCGCACGCTCGCCGCCCCGAAGGCCGATCGGCTGAACCTCGTGCGCGCGACGCGCACCAACCTGAGCCCGATCTTCGGTCTCGTCGAGGCGAAGCTCGAGCTCGCGTCGCTCGTCGAAGGGCGCACGCCGATCGCGAGCTTCGAGGATCGCACCGGCATCCGTCACCGCCTGTGGCGCTGTACCGAGCGTGAGATCGTCGACCGGCTCGTCGAGCGCGTCGCGTCGCAGCAGATCTTCATCGCCGACGGCCACCACCGCTACGAGACCGCGCTCAACTACCGCGAGGAGCGGCGCGCGAGCGAGACCGACGAGAGCCGTCCGCACGCCTACGACTACGTGATGACCTACCTCTGCTCGACGCTCGATCCGGGGCTCGTCGTGCTGCCCACGCACCGGCTGCTGCAGGACGCGCCCGCGCACGACGAGCTGCTCGCGCGCCTGCGTGACACCTGCAGCGTCACCGAGGTCGACGACGCGACGACGCTCGCGCGCACGATCGCGACGACGACGAACGGGCGACGCCGCGTCGGGCTCTTGCGTCGCGGGACGAGCCGCGGCTGGCTCGTCGAGGCGACCGAGCGCACGCCGCTCGACAAGCTCGCGCCCGAGCTGCGCGCGCTCGACGTGTCCTTCCTGCACGAGGCCGTGCTGCCCGGCATCCCGGCCGACCGCTTCACCTACACGCACGACGACCGCGAGGCGCTCGACGCGATCGCCGGCGGCACGACCGATCTCGCTGTGCTGCTACCGCCGCCGCGCGTCGCCGACGTGCTCGCGATCTCGCGCGCCGGGCTGACGATGCCGCAGAAGTCGACCTACTTTCACCCGAAGGTGGTCACCGGGCTCGCGTTCCACGAGCTCGATTGAGGGAGCGAGCGTGTGAGCTCGAGCCGCCGCGTGCGCGCGGCGGCGGGCTCACTGCAGCTGCGTCCGCGGCAGCGAGAAGGGCTCGGTCAGGCGCGTCAAGCGTACCGGGCCGCCGCTCTCCACGGCGTCGAGCGCCGTCAAGAGCAGCATGCGCTCGCGGTCGAACTTCGGACCCGGCTGACGGTCGAGCGGCCGTCGCGCGACCAGCACGCCGAGCGGATCGACCGGCTTGCCGTCGATGTTGAGCTCGAGGTGCAGGTGCGGTCCGGTCGCGAGGCCGGTGCGGCCGACGTAGCCGATGATCTCGCCGCGGCGCACCTTGCGTCCGACGCGCACGTTGCTCGCGATGCGCGACAGGTGCCCGTACACCGACTCGTACGGCGAGGGCGCGTCGTGATCGATGCGCACCGCACGCCCGAGCTGACCTTGCCAGCCCGCGTGCGTCACGACGCCATCCGCGATCGCGCGCACCGGCGTGCCCTGCGGCGCCGCGAAGTCGACGCCGTAGTGGGGACGACGGCGCGCGAGCACCGGGTGCAGGCGCGACGTGCTGAAGCCCGAGGAGATGCGCGTGAACTCGAGCGGGTAGCGAAGCTGGCCGCGGTCGAGCGAGCGTCCTTCGAGGTCGTAATACGCCTGCGTGCCGTCCTCCGCGGTGTGCAGGATCGCGGTGTGCACGCGGCCGCGCGTGCCGATCTCGGCCGCGAGGATGCGACCCGTCTGCACGACCTCGCCGTCCTCGCCGATCGCCACCTCGTAGACGACGCGGAACGTGTCGCCGCGCTGCAGCTTCTCGAAGTCGAGCTCCCAGGCGAAGATGTCGGCGAGCTCGGCGATGATGCGCTGCGAGATGCCGGCGCGCGCGCAGTCGGCCGCCATGTTGGTTTCGAGCGTGCCGGCGATCGCGCGGTACTCCGTCGCCGACGGAATGCGCGCGATGCGCGCGCGGATCTCGCGGTCGGCGCCGCGCTCGGCGATCAGCACGTTCATCGCGTCGATCCGGTACTCGAGCGCCGCGAGCTCGCCCGAGTCGCGCTCGAAGAACAGCGTCAACGAGCGACGCGGGCTGATCCGCGAGAGGTTGAAGGTGTCACGCGTGCCGCGATGCCATTCGTTCGCTTCGCCGGCGCCGACGTCGAAGAGCTGCAGCAGTCCCGCGAAGGTGTCGCCACGACGCACCGTGACGTGACGCTCGATGAACTGCGAGCCGCCGTACGTGCGCAGCGTGTCACCGTCGAGAGGGAAGAGCTCCGCGGAAGAAACGTCGGTGATCGGCCGCATGAGATTTACGATGCGGCCGCGCTCCGGCTGCAGCTCGCGCAGCGCGGCGAGCGCAACCGGTTGTTCTAACGATTTGCCGTCGAGATGTGCTCGAGCAGAACGGGGGGGCGCTTCCGCATCGCGGGCCTTCGTAGGCGTTCGTTTGCGCGGCGCAGACGTCCGTGTACGAAACGCCGACTCAGATCCGTCTATTGAGTGCGCGGGCTCGGGAATGCCGAACAGCAGTCCGAGCACGAGCGCGGCCAACAACACGCGAAACACACGACGTGCTGCCGGCAGTGGTGCGCGCGGCTGCAGCGGTGACTCCTCCCCTCAAGAGTGCCGTCTTTGCTGTCAGTTGGGGTTTCGGATGTCAACCCCTGAGCGCCAGATAAGGCGCTCCTGCGCGCCCGCGGCCCGCGGTGGCCGCCCCATCCGGCCACCGATATGGTGAGCCGAGAGCGATGAGACGCGGCATCGTCCTCCTCGTCGTCGCGGGCACGTCGCTCGCCGTGCTCGCCGGCGCGCTGGTTTTTTACTTGACGTTCGGCTGGCGCAGCGAGAAGTTCTCGCCGCCGCTCGTCGTCGAGGTGAGACGTGGCGAGCCGTTCTCGGCTCTCGCGCGACGTCTCGAGGACGCGGGTGCGATTCCCGACGCGCGCACCTTCGCGCTGCTCGCGCGCTGGCGCGGCGACGACCGTCGCATCCGCAGCGGCGAGTACGAGCTCACGGGCGGCACGACCGCGGCGGAGGTGCTCGCGGCGCTCGTGAGCGGTCGTCAGCGCCTGCGCATGGTCACCGTGCCCGAAGGTCTCACCGTCGAGGAGACGGCGCTCGTCTTCGAGCGCGCGGGCATCGGCGACATGCAACGCTTCCGCGAGCTCGCGAAGGACGAAGCGTTCCTCAAGACGCTCGATCTGCCGGTGCCGCGCCTCGAGGGCTATCTCTTTCCCGACACGTACGCCTTCGAGCGCGACGTCCCCGCGGAGGAGATCATCCGACGCATGACGGCGCGCTTTCGCAAGATGATGACGCCGGACCTCGTCGAGGCCGCGAAGGAGCGTGGCTTGACGGTCGATCAAGCGGTGACGCTCGCGTCGATCATCGAGAAGGAGGCGGCGATCGCGGAGGAGCGACCGATGATCTCGGCGGTGTTTCACAACCGCCTCAAGCGCGGCATGCCGCTGCAGTCGGATCCGACGGTGCTCTACGGCGTCACCGATCGACCCGCGGGACGCATTCGCACGGCGGACCTCACGCGCGCCACGCCGTACAACACCTACGTCATCCCCGGTCTGCCGCCGGGCCCGATCTGCAATCCGGGCCGTGCGTCGATCGAGGCAGCGGTGCGACCGGCGCCGAACGTAACCGCACTGTACTTCGTCGCGCGCAACGACCGGACGCACGAGTTCAACGACACGCTGGCCGGGCACCAGCGCGCCGTGAACCGCTGGCAGCGCGGCAACCGGACGTCGCCGACGCCGCGCGACACGCCTCCGGCCGCAGCGGCCGCGAACGGCAAGCGCTGAAATTCTTCGTGCGATGCGCGCAGAGCCGCTTGCCACCACCATGGGTTTCGCCTACTCTTCGCGGCGCGTGGATCGAGAGCGCGAGATCGTCACGCTGACCAAGCGCCAGAAGGAGCTGCTCGACTTCATCGAGGGCTACATCCGGCGCAACGGTTTTGCGCCCACGCTCGACGAGACCGGCAAGTACTTTGGCTTGACGTCGCTCGCAACCGTCCACAAGCACCTCACCAACCTCGAGAGCAAGGGCTTCATCCGCCGCCGCTCGGGGATGAGCCGCGCGCTCGAGGTGGTGCCGCGCAAGCGCCGCGCGGAAGCGGTCGAGCTGCCGCTGCTCGGCATCGCCGCGGCGGGACGTCCGATCGAGGCGGTGCTCGACGAGCAGGTCACGGTTCCCGAGGACCTGGTGCGCAAGCCCGAGAGCTTCGTCCTCAAGGTGAGCGGCGACTCGATGCGCGACGACGGCATCCTCGACGGCGACCTCGTGATCGTCGAGAGCCGCTCGGTCGCGGACAACGGCGAGACCGTGGTCGCGGTGCTGAACGGCGCCGCGACGATCAAGCGCTTCTACCGCGAGAGCGGCGGCCGCATCCGCCTGCAGCCGGCGAACGACCAGGTCGCGCCGATCATCTGCAGCGAGCAGGATCTCGAGATCCGCGGCGTCGTGGTCGCGTTGATGCGCCGCTACTGAGCGCGCGCGTTCGACCCACCCCGCTCGGCTCGCGTCACGTCACCAGGCGACGGTGCATCCAGCGCACCGCGAGGCGGAACGGCACGACGAAGTAGACCGCCAGCACCGCCGCGTGCACGAGCAGCATCGGGTGCAGCTCGCCGAGCGCGAGCGCGCGCGTGATCGCGACACCGTGCGAGAGCGGCAGCGCCCAGCCGATCGCCTGCAGCGCGAGGGGCATCGCCGCGATCGGGAAGAAGATCCCGGAGAAGTAGAACATCACCGAGACGCCGAGCGTGAAGTAATAGGTGAAGAAGTCCCACGACTGCGCGCGCGCCGTCACGCACATCCCGATCGCGCCGAACGGTAGACCGATGAGGAAGCCCGCGACCGGCAGCGCCGCGGCGAGTGGGCTCGCGAGCAGCCCCGCGACGAGCAGCACGAGCGTCATGATGGTCGCCGTCAGCAGGCACTTGCACGCGGCCCACAGGATGTCGCCGCCCATGATCTCGGTGAGCGACACCGGGGTCGCGCGGATCGCCTCGTAGGTGCGCTGCTCGCGCATGCGGGCGAAGCTCGAGAACGTGGTCTCGAAGGTCGCGACGTTCATCACCGACGACGCGATGATTCCCGACGCGACGTACTGCGCGTAGGGATAGCCCTCGATGTCGCCGACGAAGCGTCCGAGCCCCCAGCCGATGCCGAAGAGGAACAGCAGCGGGTCGCCGAGCGAGCTCACCAGGCTCGCGCGGTAGAAGCGCCGCCACGAGAGGAAGTTGCGCCGCGTGACGCGCACGACGCTGCGCAGGTCGAGTCCTGCGGTCGGCGCCGCGGACGGAACGCCGTCGTGGCCGCCGGGGGCGGCGACGCGCGGAACGTGGTCTTCGCTGGTCGCGGCGACGGTGGCGCCGGGTGCTCCGATGCTCGTCATCTCTCAGTCGCGCAGCTCGCGCTTGGTCAAGCGCAGAAAGACGTCCTCGAGGTTCGCCGCGCGGTGCAGGAAGTCGCAGCCCGCGAGCGCCTCGAGCAGCGGCCTCGGGTCGTCGCCCTCGTCGAGGTAGAGGCGCAGCGCATCCGCCGTCGCCTCGGCGCGCGACGCGAGCCGCGACGCGCGCTCGGGAAGCGAGGCGTCGTAGGGCGCGAACACCTCGAACACCTCCTTGCCGGCGTAGCGACGGATCAGCTCGCGCGGCGTGCCCTCCGCGATGATCTTGCCGCCGTCGATGATCAGGATACGATCGCAGAGCTGCGCCGCCTCCTCCATGTAGTGCGTGGTGAGCAGCATCGTGGTGCCGCGGCGTCGGAGCTCGCGCAGCTTCTCCCACACGAGATGCCGCGCCTGCGGGTCGAGGCCGGTGGTCGGCTCGTCGAGGACCAGCAGCTCCGGCTCGTTGATCAGCGCGCGCGCGATCGAGAGCCGCCGCTTCATGCCGCCCGACAGCGTGTCGATGCGCGCGTCCTTGCGATCGGCGAGCGCGAACAGCGTCAGCAGCTCCTCGGCGCGCGCCTTCGCGAGCGCGCGCGGGATGCCGAAGTAGCTCGCGTAGACGAGCAGGTTGGTCAGCACGCCGAGGTCGGGATCGAGGTTCTCGTCCTGCGGCACCACGCCGAGCCGGCTCTTGATCGCGCGCTCGTACGCGGGCCCGACCGGCATGCCGAAGACGCGGATCTCGCCGCCGCCGAGCGGCGACTGGCAGGTCATCATGCGGATCGTCGTGGTCTTGCCGGCGCCGTTCGGGCCGAGAAAGCCGACGCACTCGCGGCGCTCGACGGTGAAGTCGATTCCGCACACCACGGCGCGACCCGAGTACTCCTTGTAGACGCCGCGTCCCACGACGACGGCGTCACGCGCGGGGCTCGACGCTTCGGTGGGGATGACGGACGTCGCGCTCGCGACGCGCGGGGCCGCGGAAGCGTTGCTCGGTTGCGGCTCCACCCGAGCGACGGTAGCGTCCCGAAAGTGACCAGCCAAGAGGTCGCGCTCTACCTGCACATCCCCTACTGCCTCGCCAAGTGTCCCTACTGTGACTTCAACTCCTACGCGGCGCGCGCCTGGCCGGAGGAAGAGTACGCAGGCGCGCTGATCGCGGAGCTCGCGCACCGCGTGCGCGAGGAGCCGTTCGCAGGCGCGACGGTGACGAGCATCTTCTTCGGCGGCGGCACGCCGTCGCTGTTCGCGCCGCGGACGATCGCGCGGCTGCTGCGCGAGGTGCGCGATCGGGTCGCGGTCGCCGGCGACGTCGAGATCACGCTCGAAGCGAATCCCGGCACCGTCGACGAGGCGCGGCTCGCGGGCTTCCGCGAGGCCGGCGTGAACCGGCTTTCCATCGGCGTGCAATCGTTCCAGCCGAAGCTGCTCGAGGCGCTCGGACGCAGGCACACGGTCGACGACTCGGTGCGCGCGCTGCGCGGCGCGCGCACCGCCGGCTTCGACAACCTGTCGCTCGATTTGATCTACGCGGTGCCGGGCGAGGACCTCGACGCCTGCGCCTTCGACCTCGCACAGGCGATCTCCTTCGCGCCCGAGCACGTCTCGGCCTACAACCTGACCTACGAGAAGGGCACCGCGATGCACCGCGAGCTCGAGGCGGGACGCATCGCGCGCGCGAGCGAGGAGCTCGAGGTCGCGCTCTACCAGCTCGTGCGCGAGCGCCTCGCCGACGCGGGCTACGCGCAGTACGAGATCTCGAACTACGCGCGCGCGGGACGCGAGGCGCGCCACAACCTCGCCTACTGGCGCGGCATCCCCTACCTCGGGCTCGGCGCGGGCGCGCACTCGTTCGCGCCGCGCACGCCGCACGACCGCGATCCCGACGCGTCGTGGGGCGCGCGCTGGGAGAACCTGCGCGACCCGAACCGCTACATGGAGGCGGTACGCGCGCGTGGTACCGCGGTCGGTGCGCTCGAGGAGCGCTTGACGCGCGCGCAGGCGATGGGCGAGGCCTGCTGGCTCGGGCTGCGCGAGCGCCGCGGGCTCGATCCGCAGAGGTTCGCGTCCCGCTTCGGCGAGCCGCTCGAGGACGCCTTCCCGCACGTCGCCGAGCTGGTCGCGGACGGGCTCGCGGAGTGGAGCGACGCGGGACGGCTGCGCCTCACGACGCGCGGTCTGCTCGTCGCCGACAGCGTCTTCGCGACGTTCCTCTGACGCGCGTCACGAGATGAACGGCAGCCCCTCGTCGAACGTGAAGGTGAGCTGCAAACCGAACAGGTCGACGCTCGAGCTGTACTCGCCGGTGAGCGTCGTGCCGGTGCCCACCTGGTCGATCTTCGGGTGACCGGGGATGAAGATGTGCGTGTACGAGACGTCGATCGCCATGTGGCGCGTCAAGTTGTAGCCGATGCCCACCGAGAGCAGGATGCGGTTCGCGTCCGGGAGTCGCGCGGTGCGCGTGCGATCGGTCGACGCCGCCTGATCGAAGCCGACGCCGCCGCGGAAAGTCCACTCCTCGTCGTGGAAGTACTCGGCGCCGAGCGCGCCGCGGAAGGTGTTGCGGAAGCCGAAGGGCAGCGTCTGGTTGGGCAGGAGGGCCTGTCCCTGGCCGGTGCCGCGCGGCTGGAAGATCACGTTGACGTCCTGGATGCGCGCCCAGTGGATCCACTGCAGGTCGCCGAGGATCTGCCACTGGGGATGGACGCGGGCGACGCCGCTCAGCGTCCAGGTGTCGGGGAAGGTCACCGTCGCCTTCGCGTTCTGCAGAGAGTCGAACAGCGGGTTGGGCGACACCTTGGCCGTGCCGCGCAGCCCGAAGACGAGCGGTGAGCGGTACGCCCAGCCGATGCGGTAGTCCTCGGTGATCTCCCACAGGACTCCCGCGTTCCAGCCGAACGTCCAGTCGTCGGCCTGCAGACGGACGTTCATCTCCTCGAAGCCGGGCGGCTGCAGCTTCTGGTTGAGCGCGACGTCGGCGTAGATGATGTCGAAGCCCGCACCGATCGAGATGCCGGGATAGAACTCGTACGCGAAGCTCGGCTGCATGTTGTAGGTGACGAGCTTCGACTTGGTCGCGGTGAAGCGCGCGATCGACGCGTTGCCGTACTCGTAGGCGAGACCGAACGGGACGGTGAACGCGAAGCCGACGACGAGCTCGTCCGTGAGACGCTTGGCGGCCATCGTGGCGCCGACCGCGCTGTCGGTTCCCGCCCCGGCGCTGTTGCGGCCGTTGGGACCGGTCACCGGCTGACCGAAGTTGGTCGCGGTCGCGTTCTCGAGCTCCGACTGGATCGACACCAGGTAGCCGGACTGCGCGAAGCTCCAGTTCTTGATCCGGCTCATGCCGGCCGGGTTGTAGTAGACGGTGGTCGCGTCGTCGGCGAGCGCCGCGGTGCCCGCGTACGACGTGCCCTGCAAGCGGGCGCTCTGCTCGAGCAGGAAGAATCCCGACGCCTGCGCGACGTGCGGCAGGACGGCGAGCGCCACCACGCTCGCCACGAGAGCCAAGCTCGCCCGTGCTGCCCTCCTCATGTCCCTCCCCCTTTGGGTCGTCGGACCCGAACGCGTGCGATCTGGGCCCCAACAGACCTGCGTCCGCCTTCAATGGCAAGAGGAGGCAGGGGAAAACTTCGCTCGCCGGACGGACGAGCTGCGTGAACGAGCGCTAATGCTCCTCGTGGAACTTCTTCGCGATCAGCTCGCCGATCGCGTCGAGCATCTGCTCGGCGTCGTCGCCGATCGCCTCGACCTCGATGGTCGAGCCCTCGCTCGCGGCGAGCATCATCAGACCCATGATGCTCTTGCCGTTCACCACCTGGTCGTCCTTGCCGATCCGGACCTCGGAGGTGAACTGCTCGGCGAGCTTCACGAGCTGCGCCGCGGCACGGGCGTGCAAGCCCAGCTTGTTTTGGATGGTGAAGGTGCGGCGCACGCCCGGACGGTCTCGTCGATCAGGGGTTGGTACCAGTCGGCCAGAAGATGTGGTCCTGGCCGTAGCGGCGGATGAAGTTCGCGAGCGCGTGCGCCGAGGTGTCGAAGCGCGAGGTGGTGAGCTTCACGAGCATCGGCATGTTGACGCCCGCGACGACCTCGACGTCGGGCCGCGACGCCGCGATCTGCAGGCTCACGTTCGACGCGGTGTCGCCGAGCATGTCGGTCAGGACGATGACCCCGGCGCCGCGGTCGACGCGCTCGATGGCCTCGCCGACCCGCGCGCGGATCGGCTCCGGGCCCTCGTCGGGCGTGCAGGCGACGCCTTCCACCGCGTCGACGTCGCCGACGACGCTGTGCAGCGTCTCGACCATCTCGGCGGCGATGCGCCCATGTCCCACCACCACCACACCGACCGGCACCCGCTGGGTGCCCCTTGCGGCTACTGCCATGGCTTCCTTCGCCTCCCGGCCGCCGTCGCTGTCTCGGTGACGCGGTATCGGCTGACGGCTCTCCACCTCTGCCCCTCAGCGATCGACGTCCCGGTGACGGATCGAGTGGCCGACACGCTGTTCCTGTAACATGCGGCCCAGACGCTCGACCAGCACGACGGAGCGATGGCGCCCGCCCGTGCAGCCGAGCGCGACCGTGAGATAGCTCTTGCCCTCGCGCTCGTACCAGGGGAGCGCGAAGCGCAGGTAGCGGCCGACGAGGTCGAGGAACTCCTGCGTCGCCGGGTGGCGCAGGACGTAGTCCGCGACCGGCGCGTTCAGACCGGTCAGCGGCCGCAGGTCCTCGACGTAGAACGGGTTGGGCAGGAAGCGGACGTCCCACACCAGGTCCGCGTCGGCCGGCAGGCCGTACTTGTAACCGAACGACACGAGCGCCACCTGCAGCGAGGAGGCGCCCGCCGCGTCGCGCGCGAAGATGCCGCGCAGCTCGGCGCGCAGCTGCTGCGCCGTGAACGGGCTCGTGTCCAGGATGCGGTCGGCGTGCGCGCGCAGGTTGGCGAGCAGCTCGCGCTCGCGCGCGATGGCGCCGAGCACGTCGCTGCCCTCGGCGAGCGGGTGCGGACGGCGCGTCTCGCTGAAGCGACGCACCAGCGTGTCGTCGCCCGCCTCGAGGTAGATCATCTCGACCTTGTGGCCGCGCGAGCGCACCTCGTCGAGCGCTCCGGGCACGCGGTCGAGGAACTCGCGCGTGCGCGAGTCGACGCCGAAGGCGACGCGCGAAATCTCCTCGCTGCCCTCGCACAGCTCGACGAAGCGCGGGATCAGCTCGGCCGGCAGGTTGTCGATGCAGTAGTAGCCGAGGTCCTCGAGCACCTGCAGGGCGGTCGTCTTGCCCGACCCCGAGAGACCCGTGATCACCTCGACGCGCAACGACGGCGTCACCCCTGACCTCGCTGTGCCGCGCGGCGCAAGTTGCGATCGACGTTCGCGACGAAGCGTCGCGCGCCGTGGATGCCGCGCATCTTGAGGATCTGGTTGCGCGTCGCGACCTCGATGATGGTCGCGACGTCACGACCCGCGCGGAGCTGGATCTGCAGGTACGGGATCTCGACGCCGAGCAGCGTCCCGTGGCGGTCCTCGAGGCCGAGGCGCTCGAGCTTCACGTCCTCGTGCTGGTCGAGCAGCTCGATCATCAGGTCGATCGGCGCCTCGTCGAGCGTCGCGAGCGTGCCGAAGAGATCGGCGACGTTGAGCACGCCCATGCCGCGGATCTCGAGGTGCTGGCGCAGACCCTCGGCACAGCGTCCCTTGATCGTGCCGGGCGGCGCTTCACGGACGCGCACCACGTCGTCCGCGACCAGCCGGTGACCGCGGTTCAGCAGCGCGAGCGCCGCCTCGCTCTTGCCCACGCCGCTCTTGCCGAGCAGCAGGACGCCGAGTCCGAACACCTCGACCAGCACGCCGTGCACCAGCGTCTCGGGCGCGAAGCGCTCCTCGAGCCAGCGCGCGATCGAGCGGATCGCGGTCGCCGTACGTTGCTCCGTCGTGAACAGCGGCACCCGGTAGCGCGCGGCGGCGCGGCGCAGCGCCTCGGGCGGCGTGTTGCCGTTGGTGACGACGAAGCACGCGACCGGCGAGCGGCAGACGGCGGTGACGGCGCGCTCCGCCTGCGCGGGCGAGAGACGCTCGATGTAGCCGACCTCGGCGTTGCCCAGCACCTGCACGCGACCGGGGTGGAGCTGGTCGAGGTAGCCCGCGAGCGCGAGCGCCGGCTTCTGCACGCGCGGCGCCTCGATCGTGCGAGACAGCCCGCCGGCGCCCGCCACCAGCTTGAGCTTGAGCGAGCCGCGCAGCGAGAGCATCTCGCGGACGGGAACCGAGACGTTCACGATGCGAGGATGCGAGCCCCCTCGCCACGTGCAGCGTGGCGCCTCAGAGCTGCAAGCGACGGCGGACGCTTGCCGTCAGAACTTCGCGTCTTCGGCGACGATCGCATCGTAGAGCTCTTCGCGCGTCTTCAGCGCGAGCAGCTTCTCGCGGAAGGCCTTGTCCTTGAGGAGCCGCGAGATGCGGGCGAGCGCCTTCAGGTGCATCGCGGCCGCGTCGTCGGGCGCGATCAGGACGAAGAAGAGGTGCGTCGGGCGGCGGTCGACCGAGTCGAAGTCGACGCCCTGCGTGCTGCGCGCGAAGCCCGCGACGACGCTGCGCGTGCCCGACAGTCGCCCGTGCGGGATCGCGATGCCGTCGCCGATCGCCGTGCTGTTGAGGCGCTCGCGCTCGCGCAGCACGGACACCAGCTTGTCGGCGTCGGCGTGCGGGATCTCGCGGCTCAGCAGCCCGGCGAGCTCTTGCAGCACCGCTTCCTTCGTGGTGCCTTTGAGCTCCGGCAGGACGCGGTCGGCGGTGAGGATGTCGGTGATGGTCATGCCGGCGCCGCCGAAGCTCCGGAGCGGCGTACCGCCGCCGAGCCGCGACGCGGCGCCTGGATCACCCGCCCGCGTGCCTTCCGGACCTGCGCGTCGATCTTCGCCACCGCGAGATCGATCGCCGCGTACAGGTCGTCCGTCTCCTCGACCGCCTTCAAGACCGAGTGCGAGCCGTACAGGACGATCTCGGCCGACTGGCGACGGTGCGCATCCGCCGTGAGGGTCACGTGCGCGTCGACGATGCCGGGCATCAGCGCCACGTGCTTCAGCTTCTTCTCGGCGTAGCTGCGCAGCGCGTCGCTCGGAGCGATGTGGCGGAACGTCACGGTAATCGGCACGGATTTCGTCTTCACGCCATCTGCCTCCGTCTCGAAGACGGCAAGATCCCCATGATCTCGCGGTACTTCGCCACCGTGCGGCGCGCGATCTCGATGTTCTCCGAGGCGAGCGCCTGCGCGATGTGCTGATCGCTGTACGGCCGGCGCGGGTCCTCCGACTCGATGATGCTCCGGATCTTCTCCTTCACCGACTCGGCAGAGACGCCTTCGCCGTCGGTCGAGCGGATGCTCGAGGTGAAGAAGTACTTGAGCTCGAGGGTGCCCTGCGGGGTGTGGACGTACTTGTTCGCGGTGGCGCGGCTCACCGTCGACTCGTGCATGCCGATGTCGTTGGCGACGTCCTTCAGCACGAGCGGACGCAGCGCCTTGACGCCGTGGTCGAAGAAGTCGCGCTGGAAGCGAACGATCGAGTTCGTGACCTTGTACAGCGTGCTCTGACGCTGGTGGATCGAGCGGATCAGCCATTGCGCCGCGGACAGCTTCTCGCGGATGTAGCTCTTCGCGTCCGGCGCGCCGTCGGCGTCGGCGAGGAGACGACGGTAGCTGTTGCTCACGCGCAGCCGCGGCAGCCCGTCGTCGTTCAGCGACACGACGTACTCGCCGTCCATCTTGTGCACGAAGACGTCGGGCGTGACGTAGCGCGTCTCGGTGTTCGAGTAGTTGCGGCCAGGCTTCGGCTCGAGCGACGAGATCACCTTGACGGCTTCCGCGACCTGCTCGAGCTTGACCTTGAGCTCCTTCGCGAGCTTGTCGAAGCGCTTCGCCTCGACCAGCGACAGGTGGTCGGCGACGATCTTCGCCGCGAGCGAGTCCTCCTGGCCGAGCTGACGGAGCTGGATCAGCAGGCACTCGCGCAGGTCGCGCGCGAACACGCCGGGCGGATCGAAGTCCTGCAGCTTGCGCAGCGTCTTCTCCGCGAACTCGAGATCGACGCCGGCCTCGAAGGCCGCGTCCTCGAGCGACACCTCGAGGTAGCCGTTGTCGTCGAGGTTGCCGATCAGCACGTCACCGAGCGCCTGCTCCTGCTGCGTGAAGTCGCCCATGCGGAGCTGCCAGGTGAGGTGGTCGGCGAGCGAGGACGCGCGCGTCAGCGTGTTCTCGATGCTCGGACGCTTGTCCTCGTCGTAGTCGCTGCCGCTGCCGGCCGACAGCGATCCCTGCGTGAAGTTGTTCGCGTAGTCGGAGAGGTACTCGTCCCAGTTGATGTCACCGAGGTTCGATTCCTCGGGAGCGAGCTCGGTCGGCGTCTCGTCCTTGGGCGGGAGCGGCTCTTCGCCGGAGACCGGATCGATGAGCTCGGGCATCCGCTCGTCGGGCGTCACGTCCTCGATCTCGGCCTCGCGATCCTCCTGTCCCTCCGCGACCTCCTCGAGCGTCGGATTCTGCTCGACCTCCTCCTGCACCAGGGTTTCCAGATCCGCGCGCGAGAGCTGAAGGATCTTGATTGCGTGCTTGAGCTGCGGGGTGATGACGAGGCTTTGCGTGAGCCTGCGGGAAAGTCCGATCTTCTGCTCGTATGCCATTGGTCCGACTGCTCGCTCCGCTCAGAGGCGGAACCGCTCGCCCAGATAAATTTCGCGCGCCTTCGGGCTCGCGGCAATGGTCTCTGGATCGCCCTCCTCGAGGATCGTGCCTTCGTTGAGAATGTACGCGCGGTCGCAGATGCCGAGCGTCTCCCGCACGTTGTGATCGGTCAGCAGCACACCGATGCCTCGCTCTTTGAGCTGCACGATGATGTTCTGAATATCGATCACGGCAATTGGATCAATCCCGGCGAACGGCTCGTCGAGCAGGATGAACGACGGCGCGATCACCAGCGCGCGCGTGATCTCGAGCCGTCGCCGCTCGCCGCCCGACAGCGAGCTCGCGCTGGCGTTTGCGAGGTGCGAGATCGACAGCTCTTCGAGCAGCTCCTCGAGGCGCGCGCGACGTTGCTCGGTGGTGAGCGGCAACGTCTCGAGGATGGCTTCGATGTTCTGCGCCACGGTGAGGCCGCGGAACACCGACGGCTCCTGCGGCAGGTAGCTGATGCCGTGACGCGCGCGACGGAACATCGGCTCGCGCGTGAGCTCCTTGTCGCCGAGCGTCACCGAGCCGCTGTCCGGACGCGTGAGCCCGACGACGCAGTAGAAGGTCGTCGTCTTGCCGGCGCCGTTCGGACCGAGCAGACCGACCACCTCGCCCGGATGGACCTCGACCGACACCGACTTCAGCACGCGACGGCGTCCGTAGGACTTCTCGAGCGAGTTCGCGCGCAGCACGGCTTGTCCGCGCGCGCGTCCCACCGCGGGTCCGGGGCCGGTCATGCCGAAGGCGACCGCGCTCACCGTCCGGCCCCCTGCGCACCCGCGCTCGCCTCGGCGCGCTTGCTGCCGTCGACGTCCAGCGCGCTGCCGCTCCTGCTGTTCGGGTAGAGGATCGCCGACACGCGCTTCTGCGGGCTCGACTCGACGACGCTGCGTCCTTCGTCGAGGTAGACCACCAGACGGTCGCCCGTGACCTCGTTCGGACCGTCGTGCAGCACCGGGTTCTCGAGCAGCACGATCTGCCGCTTCTGCTGATCGAAGATCGCCTTGCCGCCGGTCGCCTTGCGCTCGCCCTGGGTGATGACCACGTCGCCCACCGCGGTGACGTCGCGCAGCTCCATGCTGTCGCTCTGCTCGTCGCGGGCGAGGTTCACCACGAGCTCCTTGCAGTCGATCGCAAGGTCTCCCTGCTGCACGTTCACTTCGCCGCGGTAGATCACCTTGTTTGCTTGATAGTCGAACTCGAGCTGATTCGAGCGTACGACGATCGGCTCGTTGCGCGAAGAGAGCGAGAGATCGCCGAGAAAGCCGGTCTCGGACTTCTTCTCGTCGGCGGCCGGCGCCGGCGTCTGCGGCGCCGCCTGGGCACGCGCGCCGGCGCTCGGGAAAACGAGCGCCACGGCGGCGACGAGCAGCGTGCGCGCGAGCCGCTCGCTCCCGGTCATCGCACGCCTCATGGCACCACCACCGCTGCGACCCGCGCCGCCTGCGGCACCGCGGCCGCCGGCTGCTGGATCTTGCCGTCCGGGCCGTCGCCCTTCTCGCCCTGAAAGGTCGTGGTCACTCCTTTCGCAAAGAGAACACGCTGCGACGGGATGTCGAGCACCATCGTGTTTCCGGCGAGCGAGATCTCCGGGCTCGTGAGGCTCACGTCGCCCGGCGCGACGATCGCGTTGAGGCTCTCGACGTAGATCGCCCGGTCGGTCTGAAGGAAATACTCCCCCACGGTGACGTCGATCCCACCGTCGAGCTCGATCTGCTTCACGTTGCCGCCGTCGAGCTGGATCTTGCCCTGGTGGCCGGTCACCGCGACGTTGCGCCCGTCGTCGGTGAAGAAGGCGAGCTTCGGCTCCTCGACCACGACCTCACCCTTGCTGGCGAAGTACTCGGCCTCGCGGGCCGTCAGCTCCCACACCTTCCGCCCATCCTTGACCTTGACGCGCCGGAACTCCTTCATCCGCTGCGATACGTCGGGCTCGAGATCGGGTGGCGGCGGGGCTTCGGCGACCTGCTGGGCGACGAGCGTGCGGCCGAGGACGAAGCCCAGGCCGGCGAGCGCCAGCATCACCGCGACGATCAACGCCAGCCTGACGTGGCTTCGCTGCACGCGCTCCTCTCCGGCGACACGCAATTTCGATACCACGCGGTACCGACCGAGTAAAGCTTCATTTTCCTATGAAATTCGCAGAGTTAGCGATTTACGCCGCGACCACGGCGTCGCGCGGACGATCTTTCGGCATCTCGCGCCAGCGGCGGTGCCACCAGACCCACTCGTCGGGCCGGCGGCGGATCTCCTGCTCGATCAGCGCGGTGAAGGACGCGGTCGCGGCCTCGACCCAGGCGTCGCGCGACGCGACGTCGCCGCCGGTCGCGGCCGGCAGCTCGGGTCGTCGGATCGAGATCCGGTGGCGGCCGTCGGGCAGGCGGTGGATGAAGGCGCCGATCACGCGCGCGCCGGTGCGCTGCGCGAGCAGCGCCGGGCCGATCGGAGTCCACGCCGGGCGGCCGAAGAACGGCACCTGCACGGCCTGCCCGCGCGTCGCCTGGTCCATGAGGATCGCGAGGATGCGGCCGTTCTTCAGCGTGCGCAGGATCCGACGCGACGCCCCCGGTCCGTCGCGCAGCACGGTCTCGACCCCGAACTGCGCGCGCAGCGCGATGTTCTCGGCGTTGAGCCGCTCGCCCTTCACCGGCGTGGCGATGACCGTCACCGGGTAGCCGTGCATCCCGAAGTACGCCGCGAGCAGCTCCCAGTTGCCGATGTGGCCGGTGACCGCGATCACGCCGCGTCCCGCGGCGAGCGCCTCGTCGAGGATCTCCACGCCCTCGGTCGAGACCACGTCGTCGATGCGCGCCGCGAGGTCCGCCATCCGCACGATCTCGATCACCGAGCGCGCGTGGCCGCGGAACATGTCGCGCACGAGACGCTCGTGCGCGTCGCGACCGAGCTCGGGCAGCGCGAGCGCCAGGTGCTCGAGCGACAGCTCTCGCACCTCGGGCAGGATGCGCGGCACGAGCGCCCCGACGCGGTCGGCGAGGCGCAGTCCGCGCTCGAGCCCGAGCGCGCCGAGCATGCTGCGCGCGCCGCGCAGCAGCGCGACCAGCGCGCGGTCCCGACCGGCGCGATATGCCGCGCGATAGCGGCGCGCCATCAGACGACGCCAGCGCGCAGCAGGTCGTGCATGTGGACGACGCCCGCCGGGCGGCCGTCGGCCTCGACGATGAACAGCGACGTGATCGAGTGCTGCTCCATCAAGGCGAGCGCGCTCTCGGCGAGCGCTCCCGCGGGCACGGTCTTCGGGCTGCGCGTCATCAGGTCGCCCGCGGAGAACCGCAGCAGGTCGCCGTGCGCCTCGATCGCGCGGCGCAGGTCGCCGTCGGTGATGATGCCGACGAGCGCGCCGTCGGGCGCGATCACGCCCGTCAGACCGAGGCGCTTGGCCGACATCTCGCGCAGCGCGGTGCGCATGTCGGCGTCGGCGGGAACGAGCGGCATCTCGTCGCCCGTGTGCATCAGCTCGTCGACGCGCATCAGGCGACGCCCGAGCGCGCCGCCGGGATGCAGCGAGCCGAAGTCCTCGGCGCTGAACTGCCGCCGCTCGAGGAGCGCGATCGCGAGCGCGTCGCCGAGCGCCAGCGTCGCGGTGGTGCTCGCGGTGGGCGCGAGCCCGAGCGGGCACGCTTCCTCCGCGACGCTCACGTCGAGCACGACGTCCGCGGCGCGCGCGAGCGGCGACGAGAGGTCACCGCACACCGCGATCACCGGCAGACCGAGCCGACGCGCCGGCGGCACCAGCGCGACGACGTCCGTCGTGCCGCTGTAGGACACCGCGAGCAGCACGTCGCCGCGGGTGAGCATCCCGATGTCGCCGTGCAGACCTTCGGCGGCGTGCAGGAAGAGCGCCGGCGTCCCGGTCGAGGCGAGCGTCGCGGCGATCTTGCGGCAGATGAGCCCCGACTTGCCGAGACCGCTCACCACCACCTTGCCCTGGCAGTCGGCCATCACGTCGACGGCGCGCGAGAACTCCTCGCCGAGACGCGCGGCGAGCGCCTCGAGCGCACGCATCTCGATCGCGAGCGTGCGCCGCGCGCTCGCGAGATCGGCGTCGACCGTGGCGCGCGGGTCGCGCTGCGGCTCGGCGCGTCCCTTCACGCGCCCTCCCCCGTCGCGCGCGCTTCGCGCGCCACGGCGTCGAGCGCGCGCAGCGTGCGCAGCAGCCCCGGCAGCTGGTCGAGCGGGTACGACGTCGCCGCGTCCGACAGCGCGCGCGGCGGGTCCTCGTGCACCTCGAGGAACACGGCGTCGACCCCGACCGCGACCGCGGCGCGCGCCAGCGCCGGCACGAACTCGCGCTGCCCGCCCGACGCGGTGCCCGCGGCGCCGGGCAGCTGCACGCTGTGCGTCGCGTCGAACACCACCGGGAAGCCGGCTTCCGCGAGCACGACCAGCGAGCGCATGTCCGAGACCAGGTTCTGGTAGCCGAAGCTCGCGCCGCGCTCGGTGACCAGCAGCTTCTCGTTGCCGGTCGCGCGCGCCTTCTCGACGACGTGCTTCATCTCCCACGGCGAGAGGAACTGACCTTTCTTGAGATTGACGGGCTTGCCCGAGCGCGCCACGGCCTCGATGAAGTCCGTCTGGCGACAGAGAAAGGCCGGGGTCTGCAGCACGTCGACCGCCTGCGCGACCGCCGCGACGTCCTCGCGCTCGTGCACGTCGGTGAGCACCGGCAGACCGGTCGCGTCGCGCACCTCGGCGAGGATCGCGAGGCCCTCGTCGCGTCCGAGGCCGCGGAACGAGTCACGCGACGTGCGGTTGGCCTTGTCGTAGGACGCCTTGAAGATCAGCGGCATGCCCAGCTCGCGCGCGAGCGCGGCGAGACGCTCGGCGTGCCGCAGCGCCGAGTCGCGGCTCTCGACGACGCACGGGCCGGCGATGATCGTGAGCGGCGCGCCGCCGCCGATGCTGAGCGGTCCGACCTCGACCCGCCTGCTCACCTTCCGGATCCCGCGGCGGCCACGCTCGACAGCAGCTCCGGCTGGTGCCCCGACACCCGGTCGCGATGGTCGATCGCCGCGCGGATGAAGCTCTTGAAGATCGGATGGCAGTCGAGCGGGCGCGACTTGAACTCCGGGTGGAACTGGCTCGCGAGGAACCACGGGTGGTTGGGCAGCTCGATCATCTCGACCAGCTTGCCGTCCGGGGACAGCCCGGAGAACACCAGCCCGTGCTTCTGCAGCAGCTCGCGGTACTCGTTGTTGAACTCGTAGCGGTGGCGATGCCGCTCCGAAATCTTGCGCTTGCCGTAGACGCGGGCGGCGAGCGAGTTCGCCTCGAGCGTGCACGGGAAGGCGCCGAGGCGCATCGTCCCGCCCTTGTCGACCACCTCGCGCTGCTCGGACATCAGCGTGATCACCGGGTGCGGCGTGTCGGGATCGACCTCCGTCGAGTTGGCGCCCTCGAGGCCGCAGACGTGACGCGCGAACTCGATCACCGCCATTTGCATGCCGAAGCAGATGCCGAGGTACGGCACGCCGTTCTCGCGCGCATACTTGACGGTCGCGATCTTGCCCTCGGTGCCGCGCGGCCCGAAGCCCATCGGCACGAGGATCGCGTCCGCCGAGCGGATCTCCTCGACGATGCCCTCCGTCTCGACGCGCTCCGAGTCGATGGGAATGATGTCGACGCCGACGTCGTTCGCGACGCCGCCGTGCACGAGCGCCTCGTTCAGGCTCTTGTAGGAGTCGGAGAGCTCGATGTACTTGCCGACCATCGCGACCTTGACGCGCTCGCGCGCGCCCTTGATGGTCGCGACCAGCTTGCGCCAGCGGCCGAGGCTCGGCGCCGCGGTCCAGATGTTGAGCTTCTCGACGATGCGCTCGTCGAGCCCTTCCGCGTGCAGCTCGAGCGGCACCTCGTAGACCGAGCTCACGTCGCGCGCGGTGATGACCGCGTTCTCCTCGACGTTGCAGAAGTGGGCGATCTTCGACTTGATCTTCGGGTCGAGCGGACGCTCGGTGCGGCACAGCAGGATGTCGGGCTGGATGCCGAGCCCGGTGAGCTCCTTGACGCTGTGCTGCGTCGGCTTGGTCTTCACCTCGCCGGCGGTCGCGATGTAGGGGACGAGCGTCAGGTGCACGTACAGCACGTGCTCCTTGCCGCGATCCCAGCGGAACTGACGGATCGCCTCGAGGAACGGCAGGCTCTCGATGTCGCCGACGGTGCCGCCGATCTCGCCGATCGCGATGTCGTAGCCCTCGGCGGCGGCGAGGATGCGCGACTTGATCTCGTCGGTGATGTGGGGAATCACCTGCACCGTGCCGCCAAGGTACTCGCCGCGGCGCTCCTTCTGGATCACGGCGTAGTAGATCTTGCCGGTGGTGAAGTTGTTCATCTTCCCCATCGGCGTCGAGACGTATCGCTCGTAGTGACCCAGATCGAGGTCGGTTTCCGCGCCGTCGTCGGTGACGAACACCTCGCCGTGCTGGAAGGGGCTCATCGTCCCGGGATCGACGTTGATGTACGGGTCCATCTTGATCAGCGTGACCCGCAGTCCTCGCGCTTCGAGCAGCGCGCCGATCGACGCCGACGCGAGCCCCTTGCCGAGCGACGACACCACGCCGCCGGTGATGAAGATGAATTTTGTCTTGCCTTGCCTCGACCCGCGCTCAGCCATGTCGCTCCCGCAGGTTTGCGGTCCCCGTCCCCTCCCGGCCCGGGCGCGTGGCGAACAGCGCGCGTACCCGTTCCAGGTCCTCCGGCGTGTCCACCTCGATCATCGCCGGGCTCGCTTCCACGATCGCGACGCGGATCGACTGGCCGTGCTCGAGCACGCGGAGCTGCTCGAGCTTCTCCGCCCTCTCGAGCGGCGTCGGCGCGAGCTTGGCGAGCCCGAGGAGAAATGGCCTGCGATAGGCGTAGAGCCCGATGTGGCGCAGCGCGATCGGCGCTTCCCCCGCGACGCCGTCTTCCGGCTTCACGCCCCACGGAATCGGGCTGCGCGAGAAGTACAGCGCGTCGCCGAAGCGATCACGAACCACCTTGACCACCTGTGGGCGCTCGGCCTCGCCCGGCGCGAGCGGCGTCGCGAGCGTCGACATCGACGGCGTCGGCGGCGTCGTCTCGCCCGCCACCTCTGCGGACGGCTCGAGCGCCGCGACCGCGGCCTCGATGTAGCCCGGCTCGAGCATCGGCAGGTCGCCCTGCACGTTGACGATGATGTCGGCGGAGAGATTGCTCGCCACCTCCGCGATGCGATCGGTTCCCGAAACGTGGCTCGGGCTCGTCATCACGACCTCGCCACGCTCACGCTCGACCGCGACCGCGATGCGCTCGTCGTCCGTCGCCACCAGCACGCGATCGACGCCGCGCGCGAGCTCCGCGCGACGCAGCACGTGCACGATCATCGGCTTGCCGTTGATCTCGGCGAGCGCCTTCCCCGGGAGGCGGGTCGAGCCATAGCGTGCAGGTATGACGACGACGACCGACATGCGATGCTCGATGGCTCCCCGTGAGGCGCGTCAAGATGATCGACGCTACGGGAGGCCCTTGTAGCACCCGGGGTGAGTAGCCTGTCAACGTCGCCCCGGACGCCTTGAGCGACGCGCACTTTCGCGTCGTCACCGCGCCGCGTGTTCGCTTCCGCGCCTCGCAATGGTAAGCGGTGCCGCATGGCGGGACGGATTGCTGCGAGTCTGCCGGCTCCTCCGGACATGAAGATGTCACAGCGTGTCGCGCAGCGCGCGGAGGAGCTCGGCTACGAGAGCCTGTGGATCGCGGACGTCGGCGGACCGGATCCGTTCGTCGTCGCAGCGGCGGCGGCCGCGGTGACGTCGCGCGTGCGCATCGGCACCGCGGTGATTCCCGCCTACACGCGCACGCCGCCGGTGATCGCCGGCGCCGCCGCGTCGTGCGCGGAGCTCGCGCCCGGACGCTTCATCCTCGGCATCGGCGCGTCGAGCGAGAACATCGTGCAGAACTGGAGCGGCATCCCGTTCCGTCGTCCGCTCACGCGCGTGCGCGAGACGGTGACCACGGTGCGTCAGATCCTCGCCGGGGAGCGCACCAACTTCTCCGGCCGCACGCTGTCGTCGCACGGCTACCGCCTGCTGATGCGCACGCCGCAGCCGCCGATCCCGATCCACGTCGGCGCGCTGATGCCGCCGATGCTCGAGCTCGCCGGCGAGATCGCGGACGGCGTGACGCTCAACATGATGCCGGTCGAGGTCGTGCCGCGCATGATCGAGCACATCCGCGCCGGCGCCGCGCGCGCGGGCAAGGATCCCTCCTCGCTCGAGATCGTCGCCCGCTTCCAGACCTGCGTGACCGACGACAAGGCGAGCGCGCGTGCCGTGCTGCGCGCCGCGTTCGGGCCGTACTTCGCGACCTCGGTTTACAACCGCTTCGTCGCCTGGTGCGGCTTCGACAAGGAAGCCGCGGAGATCCTCGCCGGCTGGCAGGCGAAGGACCGCGCGCGCGTCGCCGCCGGCGTGACCGACGACATGCTCGACCGCATCGGCATCATCGGCAGCGCCGAGGAGTGCCGCGAGCGCATCGAGGCCTTCCGCGAGGCCGGCGTGACGACGCCGATGATCTCGGCGTTCTACCCCGACGAGGCGGTCATGTGGCGAACGCTCGAGGCGCTCGCGCCGCGCTGACGCCGAAGCTCGCGCCGCGCTGACGATGCGTCCCGGTGCGCACCCGCGCCGGGACGTGCCTGCTCGTTCTGCAGGCAGCGCAGCGACGACGACTACGCGCGCCCGACGATCAGCACACGCGCGAGCGACGATGAACGCCTCCGCCGAGCGAGCGTCCGTCGCTCGCTCACCCCACGCGGCGCATGGCGCGCACGGCCGACGGGCTCGTGCCGAACCAGCGGCGGCACGCCTTGCCGAACGCCGCGAGGTCGGCGAAGCCGACGCGCAGCGCGATCTCGCCGAGCGGCAGCGGAGCGCCCGCGCCGTGCTCGTTCGCGAGCAGACGGCACGCGAGCGTGCGTCGCACCTCGTCGACGACGTCGCGGTACGAGACGCCCTCCGCGGCGAGCCGGCGCGCGAGCGTCTTGCCGCTCATGCCGAGCGAGCGCGCGAGCGTCTCGCGGTCGAGGCGCGCGCCGCGCGCGAGCGCGTCGCCGACCGCGGTCGTGAGCCGCGCCCGCGCCGACGTCCGCGCGGCCGCGACGCTCGCGCTCGGCGCCTCGTCGATCGCCGCGCGAAGCAGCGCCGCCGCCTCGGGGTTCGCCGCGCGCAGCGGACGCGCGAGGTCGGTCGCGCGCAGCACGACCTCGGTCGCGGGCTGCCGGAAGCTCACCGGGCAGCGCAGAGCCTCCTCGTAGACTCGGGGCGACACGCCGGGCGCGTGGCGAAACGCGATGCGCAGCGGCGGCGCGCCGTCGCGCCGCAGCGCGATCGCGGTGCGTCCGACCAGGTACTCGACCGCGTGCCGCGACACCTCGTCGCCGAGCGCGAAGCGCACGACCGCCGTGCGCTCGCCACGCTCGACCTGCACGACGTCCGGCATGCCCCACGAGCGCGCCGCGGCGCGCGCGAACGCTTCGAGCGCGTCGCCGACCGTGCGCTGCGCGCGCGTCAGGTAGGCGAGCACGCCGCGGCCACGCGCGCGCTCGGCCATGCGCAGGCCGAGCAGCGGCTCCGCCGCCATCCGCTGCGCGCGCTCGAGCACGCGGGCGAGGAGCCGCGGCTCGCGCGCGAGCGTCCCGTCGTCGAGCGTCGCCTGCGGCAGGCCCTCCGCGGCGCACACCGCGCGCGGATCGAGCCCGACCGTGGTGAGCTCCGCGAGCAGCACGCGCACCGCGCCGTCGAGCGACATCTCCTCGTTTCCTAGCCGAAGTTGTCCGCCGCGGACCAGCCCTTGTCCGCCGCGGACAACGTACGACGCGCGCGGCGCGCTACATCGGGCCCCATGCCGACGCGTCTCCCCAGCCTCGCGACGACCGTCACCGTCGCCGCCGTCTTCACCCTCGTCGCCGCGTCCGCGCTCGACGCCGCCGCCCAGACGCCCGCCGAGCGCATCACGCCGCGCCCGCTGCCCATCCCGGGACGCACCGAGTGGCGTCCGCAGGGCTGCCGCAGCGTGCCGCCGTCGCACCCGGTGCTGACGCCGCGCACCGCGTTTCGCCGCGCGCACGGCGACCTCGAGAGCAGCGACGAGGTGCTGCTCGCCTACCCGCCCGTCTTCGAGCGCGAGTGGATCGCCGAGCCGCAGCTCTACCAGGTGACGACGCCGTCCTTCGACCGCGCGGGCAACCTCTACATGTCGCCGCTCCTGCCGCACGAGCCGATCCTCATGCTGTCGCTCGACGCCCGCACCGGCGAGCGCCGCTTCGTCGTGCCGCTCGGGTCGGGCGACCGCGGTGGTGGCGTCGTGCCGCTCGTGCTGCGCGACCCGGAGTCGGGCGACGACGTGATCTACGCGCACGGCTACCAGCGCGTGGTCGCGGTGCGCAGCGACGGCCGCGTGGTGTGGGACGCGCCGACCGGGCTCGGGCCCGCGACCACCGCGGTGCAGTCGCCGATCGGCCTCGCCTGGGAGCCCGTCTCCGACGCGATCGTCGGGCTCACGCGAGACGGCTTCCTCTTCCTCCTCGACCGCCGCACCGGAACGGCGCTTCTGCCGGCGCCGCTGCAGCTCCCCGGCGAGCCGTCGCCGCCGCAGGAGAGCGAGGTGTCGCCCGAGCTCGCGGCGCAGGTCGACGCCCTGCTCGCGCCGCTCGTCGCCTTCACGCCGGGACGCGGCGTGCGCGACCTCATCCAGGTGCTGCTCGGCGGCAGCAGCGAGATCGCGAACAACCTCTCGGTCGATGCGCGGCGCGGACGCCTGTGGATCGCCGCCACCGCGCGCGACGACGCCGACGGCACGATCGACGGCGTCTCCGAGCTCGGCGCGCTCTACCGCTTCGACGTCGTGCGCGACGGCGCGCGCGTGGAGCTCGTCGAGGCGTGCCACCACACGTTCTCCGGCGGCTCGGCGTCGACGCCGACGCTCGGCCAGGACGGCACGCGCGTCTACCTCGGCGACGACGCGGGTGCGCTGCTCGCGCTCGAGGCGGAGGACTGCAGCGAAGCCTGGCGCGTGCCGCTCGACTCGCAGATCTTCGGCTCGATCGCCGCCGGCTCCGACGGCCGCGAGCTCTTCGCCGCGTCGGCGCGCGGCGTCTTCCAGGTGTTCGACGAGGGCACGCACGGACGACGCGGCTGGACCGCGGCGCTCGACCTCTACGACGTCCCCGACGACCTCGGCGGCTACGGCGGAATCAATTTGCTCTTGACGGGCATCGGGGCGAACGGCCTGCTGCTGCAGTCGGGCGTCGGCCTGATGACCGCGACGCAATCGCTGCCGGTGCGCACCGGCATCGTCCACCTCGACCGCCTGACCGGGCTGCCGCGGTGGTTCGCGGACGGCCTCGAGGAGTCGCTCGGCGCGATGAGCACCGGCGAGGACGGCGCTCTCTACCTGCCGCAGGCGCCGCTGCGCCGCGCGTTCTCGCTCGCGATCGGCATCACGAACGAGCCGCTGATCGGCGGGGTCTCGAAGTGGTCGTCGACCCGCGACGACCTGCTCGCGCGCGACGCCGCGTGCGCGGCCGCCGACCGCGCGGCGAACGCGCTCGCGCACGCCGCCGAGTGCCCGGATTCCGCGGCGGCCGACGCGGAGCAAGTCGAGGTGCTGCGCCGTCAGATGCAGGACGCGGTCGAGCGCGCGCTGGGCCGCGGCGAGCTGTCGTCGAGCGTCGCGCGCCGCGTGCGCGCGCTCGCGGCCCTCGCGGCGGCGGGCGACGGCAGCCCGCTGCTCGCCGGCGACGACCAGCCGCTCGCGCTCAGCGCGGTGCGACGTCCGGGACAAGGGCTCGACGCCGCCGGCGTCGCGCGCTTCCACCGCCGCGCCGCGGACGCGCTCGGCCGCGCGTGCCGCCTGCTCGCGCGCGAGTGAGCGGGTGACCGAGCTGGCGCGCCGCGGCGCGCGTCAGCTCGACTCGCCCGGCGGAGCGGGCTTCGCTTCCTCCGCGGCGGGCGGGATCTCGGCGAGGCTCAGCAGCACGAAGCGCGTCCCCTCGACGAGCAGCACGCCCTCGACCCGATCGCCCGGCTCGATGCCCTCGAGTAGCTCGTACTTCGCGACCGGGAAGGGCATGGTCATCGCTTCCATGAACCCCGCGATCGGCTCGTGGCGCAGCATCACCTCGTTGCGCGCCGCCGCGACCGAAACCACCTCGCCGCGGATCGGGTAGAGCTTGCCCTCGGGCAGGCTCGTGCACGCCGCGATCGTCATCCCGAGAATGGCGGCGCCCATCCGCCGCAGGTCACGAGCTCGCATCGTTCACCGTCAAGACAAAGCCGCGGAATGCGAAGTCGCCGTCGTCGAAGTCGACGACGCCGATCGTGAAGGCGTAGACGCCGGGCAGGAGCGGCGTGCCGCGCATGTGGCCGTCGTCGCGCAGCTCGATGCCGGGCGGCAGGTTGCCCTGCTCGAGGAACCAGGCGTCGCCGCCGCAGTCGGAGTCGAGGTCGAAGAAGTAGGGCACGCCGACGACGCCGTCGGGGAGCGACTCGCTCACGATCTTGACGTCGCAGCCGCCGCACGCGACCGGTCCGCCGAGCGGCAGCGCGACGACCAGCAGCCCGACGACGAGCGACGGCGCCGCGAGCCAGCCGAGGACGCTTCGCAAGGACATGGCGCGACGATACTCGCGCCTGCCGTCGGATACCAGCTTTCGGCGCCGTGCGGGCGTATCGCTCGACGCTCCGCGCACGTTCGTCGGCCGCAGCAGCAGCGACGCAGCGCGCTCGTCAGTGCGTCCGCACGCCACCGCCGACGCGCTCGACGAACAGGAAGAACAGCCCGCAGGCGACGTAGCCCAGCGCCCAGCGCCAGCCGCTCGCGAAGCCGATGTCGTACGTGCCGCCCGACGGCGTCAGCGAGCCCGCGTGGACGAAGCCGAAGAACGCGATCGTGGCGCCGATCAGCGCCCACACCGCGGCGGTGCGAAACTCGCGGTCGATCAGCTTCGCGCTGATCGCCGACCACACCATGCAGGTCAGCATGAAGCCCTGCGACAGCGCGACCAGGCCGGAGAGGTCGAGCCCCGCCATCGCGAAGGCGCGCGGGTCGGCGAGCGCGCGCGCCGCGACCGACGGATCGCCGACCGCGTTGCCCGCGGCGCCGAGCGTCTGCGTCAAGATCAAGGCTCCCCAGCCGGCGAGCGCGGGAAAGAGCCCGACGGCGACCGCCGGCGCGTGCTCCGACGGCGTCGCCTGGAACGCCTGCGCGGTGATGATGATGCCGATCCACAGCACGATCGCCATGCCGGCTTCCATCGGCACGAAGGTGTTGATCAGGTACGTCAAACCAAAGAGCGACAGCACGGCGAAGAAGACGCCGTTCAGCACCGAGTAGCCCGAGCGCGCGCCGAGCGCCTTCCAGCCCGGGTGGCCGATGTAGATCGTGGTCGGGAAGCAGGAGCCGAACATCGCCGCGAGCACCGAGCCGACGCCGTTCACCGTGAGGCTCGGCAGCGTCGGGTACGGGTCGCCGGCGGCCTCGGCGGACTCGATGTTCTGGAGCGAGCCCAGCACGTTGAACAGCCCCATCGGCAGGATGACGGGGATCAGGTACTGCGCGAACAGCGGGTGCGTGAGCCCGGCGACGAGGTCGCCGACGACCGGCGTCGGCAGGTAGAAGCCGACGGTCGCGGTCGCGCCCGCGATGCGCGCCGCGTCGACCGGCGAGCGCTCGCCGAGCGCGTGCAGGAGCCACGCCGACGCCGTGCCGAGGAGCAGCGCCCAGGCGCCGCCCGGGATGCGCAGCGGCAGGTGCACGCCGGAGAAGTACGTCACCAGGATCACCCCGAGCGGCAGCAGCGCGACGAGCGGCGCGCCGAACGTCTTGATCGCGAAGTCCATCGCGATGAAGCTGATCGCGATCCCGGCGAGCGTCGACAGCAGCGCCGCGCGCGGCGTCCAGCGACGCACGCGCTCCGCGACCAGCGCGCCGCCGAGCTCGATCAGCGCCGACAGCGCGCACGACGCGAGCCCGATCCGCCACGCGACGCGTGCGGCCTCCGCTTCGCTCAGGCCCTCCGCCTGCGCCGCGAGCTTGACCGGCAGCATGACCAGCATGACGAACGCGAACAGCGACACGGTGTTGATGCCGTAGGGCAGCGCCGTGACGTCGCGTCGCCCGGTCTGCGCCGAGAGACGCTGCGCCTGCCAGGCGTAGAAGAAGTTGCCGACCACCACCGACAGCGCAGCGCCGGGCAGGATCGTGTCGAGCAGCAGCTCGAGCGGGAAGCCAAGGACCTGCGTGCAGAGCGCGAGGATCAGCAGGAACTGGATCAGGTTGTCGATCGCGAGGCCGAAGAAGCCGTCGACGTCGCCGGGCTGGAAGAGCGGCTGCGGCGTCCCGGCGCGCGACGCAGCACCCGTCGATCGAGAAGGCGGTGGGCTCGACATCGCGCGTTCCCTCAGCAGAATCAGTCTCGCCAGTCCACTGCCGCGAGCCGCTCGACGCTCTCCTGCGCCGCGCGGCGCAGCTCCTCGATCGCTTCGGCAGATGCGTCGCGCGCCTTGAGCGGCTCGCCGGCGACGAGGCGCACGCGTCCCGGGTCATGGCCGAAATTCCGCCCGAAGGCGCCGCGGCGCGCGGCCGGCCGTTCCTCGACCACCGCGATCGGCGCGACCGGCACGCCGACGCGCGCCGCGAGCACGAAGGCGCCCGGCTTGAACTCCGCGATCGTGCCGGGCGCGGGGCGCCGGCCCTCGGGGTACATCAGGATCGAGCAGCCGCGCTCGAGCTGCGGGCGGCAGAGCTCGACCAGGTCCTCGACCGAGGCGCGCGGCGGCAGGAAGAGCTGCCCGGTCTTCGCCGCCATCGGACCGCCGAGCGGGAAGCGACGCAGGTCGGCGCGGATCACCGCGCGCCAGTTGAACGGCACGAGGTGGGTGAAGAGGTACCAGTCCCACTCGCTCGCGTGGCTCGAGACGAAGACGTAGGTCGCGCTCGTGTCGAGCCGCTCGAGGCCGCGCGCCTCGTAGCGGATGCGGCAGCCGCGCAGGATGCCGCCGCTCCAGAAGCGCCGCAGGTGCTCGTGCCCCCAGTCGTTGTCGTAGCCCGCGGCGAGCGCGGCGAGGGCGGGCAGCGTCATCGCGGCCGACACGCCGCCGATGACGCCGAGCCGGGAGAGCGTCACGGCGAGGTCGCGGACGTCGTCGCGCGTCACGGCGAGAGCTCCTCGAGCGTCGCGTGCCACGCCGGCAGCGGACGCGCGAGCTCCGCCTCGAGCTCGCGCGCGAGCGCGCGCGTACGCTCG
The DNA here is from genome assembly GCA_036563615.1 of Candidatus Binatia bacterium. NCBI lineage: Bacteria > Candidatus Binatota > Binatia (SeqCode) > Binatia bacterium. Next base: position 11,381 of record DATCMB010000006.1, on the reverse strand, counting down.
GGATCCGCGATGAGCGCCTGCGCCCACGCGCCGTCGCCGAGGATCGCGACGTACTGCCCGAGGACGAAGCCGCGACCGTCGTCCGTTGTATCCGCGGTGTCCGCAGCGGCCGCGGGGTTCGCGCGCTGAACTTCGCCTTCGCGCGCGGCGCCCGCGGCGTGCGCCGCGCGCTCGGCGTGCGCGACGCGGTAGCCGACCTCCCAGCGCGCGCCGTCGCCGTCGCGGGCGCGGGAGAGCAGCACGGGCTCGAGCGCCGCGGCTTCTCCTTCGGGAGCGAGCCGGTGCACGAGCGCGCCGGCGTCGCTCGCGAGCACGAGCCACGTGTAGCGCGCGCTGCTCGCGGCGAGCGCGCGCACGGGCTGCCACGCGGATGCGCCCGGCACGAGCGCCAGCGTGCCCGCGTCGACCTCGAAGGCATTGTCGAGCGTCACGTCGCGCGCGAGCGCGAGCAGCGAGCGCGGCAGGTCGACGCGCACGCGCTGCTCGATCAGATCGTCCGCGAGCAGCGCGGTCTGCGCGCGCGGCTCGGTGTCGCGGAGGAGCGCGCGCACCGACGCGGTCGAGCTGCGGCGCGCGAAGCGTGCGCCGACGTCGAGGCCGGTGACCTGCCAGCGGAAGTCCTCCTCGCTGCGCGTCACCGCGAAGCCCGCGGGCAGCGTCGCGGTGACGCGCAGACGGATCGCGTGCACGAGAGGCTTGACGGCGTCTCCGATGCGCAGGTCGCGGTAGAAGCCCGAGCCGTCGGGGAACGCGAGAGAGAAGCGTGCTCCGACGAACGCGATCGCGTCGAGGCGCCCGAGCGGCGGCGGCGCGACCGCGTCCGCCACGCGCGGCACGAGGTAGCCGACGCGCTCCGCGCCGCCGTCGTCGCGACGCGCGCGCACGATCCAGCGCGCGCCCGCGGGCGGCGTCGCAGCACGCGCGCCGAGGTCACGGGCGCGCAGGTGCAACTCGCTGCCGCCCGCGCGCGACGCGAACGCGTCGACCGGCGTCGAGCGTCGGACGCCGGCCTCGTCGAACGCCACGACGTCGACCGGCGGCAGCGGCGACGGGCTCGTGACGACGACGTGGTCGAAGCGCTCGCCCGACGCGGCGGCCGCAACCGCGCACGCTGACACGAGCAGCGCAGCGACGCCGCCCGCCGCGAGCGCGCGCCGCGCCGTCACCACGCCCAGCGCACCCCGCTGCGCCGCAGCTCCGGCTCGACGATCACGAAGTGCGCGAGCGCGCCGACCGCGATCCCGGCCGGCAGGTCGAGCAGGTAGTGACGCTTCAGCAGCACGGTGCTCGCGACGATCGCGAGCCAGAGCAGCGCCGCGATCACGCTCACGCCGCGCGACACCTTGAGCAGCGACAGCAGCGCGAGCGTCGCCGTCGCGACGTGCAGCGAGGGGAACGAGTTCCAGCCGCCGTCCTGCAGCCACGGCAGACGGGGCAGCAGCAGCGCGTCGAGCCCGCCCTCGAGCGGCGGCGGCACGCAGCGCACCGGCACCGTCAAGAAGAAGACGAAGCACACCGCCATGGTCGCGAGCAGCGCGAGCGCGCCACGACGGAAGAAGTGCAGCTCGGGAAAGAACAGCGCGGGCGCGAGCGCGTAGGCGTAGCCCAGCGTGTAGGGCACCGCCGCCCAGCCGACGTACGGGACGTGCTGGTCGAGCGGCAGCGCGAGCGAGAATCCGGCGGCGTCGCCGAGCCATCGCGGGATCCCGAGATAGCCCGCGAAGAAGACCTGTCCGACGATCGCGCCCCAGACGAGGTGCTCGTAGCCGAACGCGGTCGTTACTTGATGCCGACGACCATCGACTCCCGAACGTCGAGCGGCACCACACGGCTCTCGCGGAATCCCGCTTCCTTCATCCACTCGCGGCACTCGGCGCCCGTATAGTCGAAGCCGCCGGGCGTCTCGATCAACATCACGAGGCTCAGCAGCAATCCGTTCGCGTGACGGCGACGCTCGTCGTCGATGATGCGATCGCAGACGATGATCGCGCCGCCGCTGGGCAGCGCCTCGTACGCCTTGCGGAGCAGCATCCGCTTCTCGTCGAGGTTCCAGTCGTGCAGGATGTGCCCCATCACCAGCACGTCGGCTCGCGGCAGCGGATCGGTGAAGAAGTTGCCGGGGACGAAGCGCAGCCGGTCCTGCAGACCGAAGGACGCGACGTACTCCTCGAAGATCGGCTGCACCTGCGGCAGGTCGAAGCCGCCGCCCGTCAAGTGCGGATGCGCGAGCGCGACCTCGACCGGCAGACCGCCCTGCGCCGCGCCGACGTCGTAGAAGGTCTCGTAGTCCTTCCACGGAAACAGCCGCGCGATGCCGCGCGCCGCCGCGAGGCTCACCCCGGTCATCGAGCGCAGGAAGAGCCGCAGCTGCTCCGGATTCGAGTACAGCTCGGCGAAGAAGTCGGCGTTGCCGCCCTTCGCCTCGGGAGACTGCGGCTTGCCGGTCTGCAGCGCCTCGGTCAGCGTCGCGAAGGCCGGGTAGAGGCGCGCGCTCAGCATCTCGATGAAGCCGCCGACGTACGTCGGCTTCTTCTCGTCGAGGTAGAGATCGGTCTCGCGCGTGTTCGCGTAGTGACCGTTCTCGCGCTCGAGCATGCCGAGCGCGACCAGCGCGTCGAAGAAGTCGCGCGCGCTGCGCTCGTGCAGACCGAGCCGCCGACGCAGCGTCTCACCGTCGAGCGGACCGTCCTGCGCGAGCACGGTGAACAGCCGGAGCTCGGCCGCCGACATCAGCGCCTTCGCGGCCCAGAAGCTCTCGGCCAGGCCCAGGATGCCGTCTGGCCGCGGCTCCTCCGCGGGGGGCGTCTTGACATGCTCCTTCATGCGTTCGTCTCCTTCCTGGAGGTCTCGGTCGAGCGATTGACAGCTGGCTGTACGCCATAGAAGGCTCCACCGCCATGGCGATCCACTACGAGAAGGACGGCCACGTCGTCACCATCACGATCGACCGCCCGGAAGCGCGCAACGCCCTCGATCTCGAGCACTTCGGCCAGCTCGCGGACTGCTGGGTGCGCTTCCGAGACGACGATGATGCCTACGTCGCCATCTTGACGGGAGTGGGCGACGTCTACTGCGTCGGCGCGGACCTGAAGAAGTTCATCTCGGTGGTCACCGAGCAGGCCGACAAGCTCGCGGCCGGCGGCTCGAAGCAGCAGGTCGAGGGCTCGAAGTACACCATGGCGCACAGCCTGGTCGCCGTGCTGCGCGACGGCGCGACGCTCCCCGACGGCAGCGAGTTCGCGCTCTACAAGCCGGTGATCGCCGCGATCAACGGCATCTGCGCCGCGGGCGGCATGGAGATGATGTGGAACACCGACCTGCGCGTGGTCGCGGAGGACGCGTGGTTCCAGCTCGCCGAGCCGCGCCGCGGGCTCTTTCCGGGCGGCGGCTCGACGGTGCACAGCGTGCGTCAGCTCTCGTGGTGCAACGCGATGGAGGTGCTGCTGCTCGCCGACCGCATCACGCCGCAGCGTGCGCTCGAGATGGGGCTCGTCAACGCGGTCGTGCCGCGCGACCAGGTGATGGCGAAGGCGCGCGAGTGGGCGGAGACCATCTGCCTCAACGGTCCGCTCGCGGTGCGTGCTTGCAAAGAATCGGCAAAGAAGAGCACCTTCTTGGATCTCAAGGCGGCGCTCGCGAACGAGATGAGCTACTCGACCAAGGTCTTCATGAGCGAGGACGCGAAGGAAGGCATCGCGGCCTTCAAGGAGAAGCGCAAGCCCGTCTGGAAAGGACGGTAGGCCGGCGCGGCGTTCCGCGGTCCGGTTTCGTGGCGCGTCAGCGCGCGATGCGCGCGGTCGCCGCGTCGCACAGCCGCAGCAGGTCGGCGGGACGCAGCGCCAGCTCGAGCCCGCGGCGTCCGGCGCTGACGTACACCGTCTCGAGCGCGAGCATGCTCTCGTCGGCCACCATCGGCAGGCGCTTCTTCTGCCCGAGCGGGCTGATGCCGCCGACGACGTAGCCGGTCGCGCGCTCGGCCTGCGCGGGATCGGCCATCGCGGCGCGCTTCGCGCCGACCGCGGCGGCGAGCGCCTTCAAGTCGAGCGAGCGCGCGACGGGAACGAGCGCGACCACGAGCGTGCCGTCGCACTCGGCGACCAGCGTCTTGAAGACGTGCTCCGGGTCGAGGCCGAGCGCCTGCGCTGCCTCGACGCCGTACGACGGCGCGTCGGCGTCGTGACGGTACTCGCGCAGCTCGTGCCAGATCTTGGCGCGGCGCGCGGCGACGACGGCCGGGGTCACGCGGGGTGCGGCTAGCGGGCGTCCGCACCGGGCGCAAGCGTGCGCCTGGGTGGACGCACGCGCGGTGGCTGCGTACGGCTTACGCGCGTGATCGAGGACGGCGGAGGCGCTGGCAGCGGCGCGGAGGTCGGTGACGACGGGGAGCCCGCCGACGGCGCGGGGAGCGCGAGCGGCGAGGCGGCCGCCGCGGACGCGAACGGCGACGGCCTCACCGACGTCGCACGTGCGGCCGACGTCGCGGACGTCGCGATCGTCGGCGCCGGCGCGGCCGGGCTCGCGTGCGCGATCTTCGCCGCCGAGGAGGCGGCGCGGCTCGCGCGGCCGCCGCGGATCGTGGCGCTCGAGTCGGCGCGCCGGATCGGCGCCAAGATCCTGATCTCGGGCGGCGGGCGCTGCAACGCCACGCACGAGCGCGTCACACCCGAGGACTTCAACGGCGCGCGCAACCCGATCCGCAACGTGCTCGCGGCGTTCGATGTCGAGGCGACCGTGCGCTGGTTCGCGTCGCTCGGCGTCGAGCTCAAACGGGAAGAGACCGGCAAGCTCTTTCCGGTGACGAACCGTGCGCAGACGGTGGTCGACGCGCTCGTCGCGCGCTGCCGCGCGCTCGGCGTCGAGCTGCGCACGGGCTGTCGCGTCGAGGCGGTGCGCGCGTGCACGGACAGCGACGGCGTCGCCGGCTCGCGTGGCTCGAGCTCGCAGACGACCGCGGACGCAGCGGCGCGCTTCGAGGTGACGCACGCGCGCGGCGTCCTGCGCGCACGCCGTCTCGTGCTCGCGACCGGCGGACGCTCGCTACCGCGCACCGGCAGCGACGGCAGCGGCTACGCGCTCGCGCAATCCCTCGGCCACACGGTCACCGAGACGCAGCCCGCGCTCGTGCCGCTGGTGCTCGCGCGCGGCTTCTTCCACGCCGAGCTGCGCGGCGTCTCGCAGCCGACCGAGCTCGCGACCTGGGCCGACGGCAAGCGGGTCGATCGCCGCACGGGCAGCATGCTGTGGACGCACTTCGGGATCAGCGGGCCGGTCGCGCTCGACGCGAGCCGGCACTGGCTCGCCGCGCGCTCAAGCGGCGCGCGCGTCCGCCTCGCGGCGAGCTTTTTCCCCGGCGAGAGCGCCGAGGCGGTCGACGCCCGTCTGCGCGCGCTCGCCGCCGAGCGCCCGCGCGCCTCGCTCGGTCGGCTGCTCGCCGGCTTGCTGCCCGAGCGCCTCGCGCTCGCGCTGCTCCGCGTCGCGGGCGTCGACCCGTCGACGCAGGCCGCGCAGCTCACGCGCGAGCAGCGGCGCGCGCTGGTCGCAGCGCTCACCGACCTCGAGCTGCCGGTCGTCGGCCCGCGCGGCTGGGACCACGCCGAGGTGACGATGGGCGGCGTGCCGCTCGCCGAGGTCGACTACCGCACGCTCGCCTCGCGCCGCGCTCCGGGTCTCTACCTCGCGGGCGAGATCCTCGACTGCGACGGCCGCATCGGCGGCTTCAACTTCCAGTGGGCGTGGGCGACGGCGTTCCTCGCCGGGCGCGCGGCGGCGCGGTCGCTGGCGCAGGACGATCCGCACGCGGCGCCACGGCGCGCGTAGGTCGCGCGGCGGCGCCGCCGGTCAGCGGCTCTTGCCCTTCGTCTTCGGACGCACGAAGCCCGGACCGAAGCGCGCGGTCGTGCGCCGCAGGTCGACCGGCTCGCGGCACTCGCTGCACACGACGACCGCGCGCATGTCGTGGTCGCAGCCCGTGTCGTGCAGGACGAGCGGCGTGCCCTCGGGACCGGTCATCCACTTCTCGCCCCAGGCCGCCATCGCGGCCAGGATCGGGAAGACGTCGCGGCCCTTGTCGGTCAGGCGGTACTCGTAGCGCGGCGGGCTCTCCTGGTACGCGACCCGGCGCAGCAGGCCCTCCTCGACCAGGCGGCCGAGGCGCTGGGTGAGGATGTTGCGGCCGATGCCGAGCGCCGCCTGGAAGTCGTCGAAGCGGCGCACGCCGAGGCAGGCCTGGCGGATGATCAGCAGGTTCCAATGGTCGCCGAGCACGTTGGCGGCGCGCGCGATGGTGCACGGCCAGCCGGAGGTGTCGGTGCGCTTCATCGCCGGGAGCGTAGTCGAGATAGTTGCATCATGAAACTCGCCCGCGTAGGGTTCGTTCCATCATGGAACGGACCCAGGGCGGCGCCAGGCCGGTCGCGCGTTCCGGGCGCGCGGGCGTCGGGTACGACCGGCCGCCGTTCCAGGAAAGGCAAGCGGTGTCAATCATGAATTCCAGTGAGTGGCGGCAGTCCGCGTGCATCCTCTGCGAGTGCAACTGCGGGATCGAGATCCAGGTCGGCGAGGACAAAAGGACCTTCGAGCGCATCCGCGGCGACAGGGCGCACCCCGCCTCGAAGGGCTACACGTGCCAGAAGGCGCTGCGGCTCGACCACTACCAGAACGGTCGCCATCGCCTCGACACGCCGCTGCGTCGCCGCGCCGACGGCACCTTCGAGCCCGTCGACTGGGACACCGCGATCGCCGAGGTCGCCGCGGGTCTCGCGCGCGTGCGCGACACGTACGGCGGCGAGACGATCTTCTACTTCGGCGGCGGCGGTCAGGGGAACCACCTGAACGGCGGCTACGCGACGGCAACGCGCGCGGCGCTCGGCAGCGTGTACCGCTCGAACGCGCTCGCGCAGGAGAAGACCGGCGAGTTCTGGGTCAACGGCAAGATGCTCGGCGGCTACACGCGCGGGGACATCGCGAACGCCGAGGTCGCGGTGTGGGTCGGCAAGAACCCGTACCAGTCGCACGGCATCCCCCACGCCCGCACGACGCTGAAGGAGATCGCGCGCGATCCGTCACGCTCGATGATCGTGATCGATCCGCGGCGCACGGAGACCGCGGAGCTCGCCGACTACCACCTGAGGCTCAAGCCCGGCACCGACGCGTGGTGCCTCGCCGCCCTCGCCGCGGTGCTCGTGCAGGAGGGTCTCGTGAACCGCGCGTGGTGGGCGGAGCACGGCGCCGGCCTCGAGGAGCTCGAGCCCGTCCTCGCCGCCGTGGACGTCGATGCGTACGCACGGATCTGCGAGCTCGATCCCGAGCTCATCCGCCGCACCGCGCGTCGCATCGCGTCGGCGTCGAGCGTCGCGGTGTACGAGGACCTCGGCGTCCAGATGAACCTGCACTCGACGCTGTGCAGCTACCTCGAGAAGCTGCTCTGGGCGCTGACCGGCAACTTCGCGAAGCGCGGCGGCCACTACATCCCGACGTCGATCGTGTCGCTCGCCGGCAGCGGCGTCGAGCGCCGCGAGAAGCTGTCGCCGGTCGTCGGCGCGCGGATCATCTCGAACATGGTCCCGTGCAACGTGATCCCCGAGGAGATCCTCACGGATCACCCGAAGCGCTACCGGGCGATGATCGTCGAGTCGGCCAACCCGGCGCACTCGCTCGCCGACAGCCCGCGGATGCGCGAGGCGCTCGCGGCGCTCGAATTCGTCGTCGTGATCGACGTCGCGATGACCGAGACGGCGCAGCTCGCGCACTACGTGCTGCCGGCCGCGTCGCAGTTCGAGAAGTGGGAGGCGACGTTCTTCAACTTCGAGTTCCCGCGCAACTCCTTCCACCTGCGGCGTCCGGTCGTCGAGGCGCTACCCGGGACGCTTCCCGAGGCGGAGATCCACGCGCGGATCGTCGAAGCTCTGGGCGCGCTCGACGGCGTCGACCTGACGCCGCTGCGCGAAGCAGCAAACGTCGGACGCAAGGAGTTCCGCGACGCGTTTCTCGCGTTCATGGGCGCGCACCCCGAGCTCGAGAAGCTGACGCCGGTGATCCTGTATCGAACGCTGGGTCCGACGCTGCCGAACGGCGCCGCGGCGGCGGCGCTGCTCTGGGGCGCTGCCAACATCGCCGCGCTGCGCTTCCCCGAGAGCCTCGCGCGCGCCGGCTTCGGCGGCGACGATCCCGGCGGCGCGCTGTTCGACGCCATCCTGAGCAGCCCGAGCGGCGTGGTGTTCAGCGTCGACGAGCCCGAGGACTGCTGGAGCCGCGTGCGCACCGGCGACGGCCGGATCCACGTCGACAACGAGATCATGATCCGCGCCCTCGCCGAGCTCGCGACCACGCCGCCGCCCGCGAGCGACCCGGAGTTCCCGTTCGTGCTGAGCGCCGGCGAGCGCCGCTCGTTCACCGCCAACACGATCTTCCGCAGCCCCGAGTGGCGGAAGAAGGACTACGAGGGCGCGCTGCGCATCTCGGAGGTCGACGCCGCACGCCTCGGGCTCACGAGCGGCGACCGCGCCGTGCTGACCACGAAGCGCGGCCGCGCCGAGGTCGTCGTCGAGGTGAGCCCGATGATGCGCCCGGGCCACATCTCGCTGCCCAACGGCCTCGGCCTCACGCGCACGCCCGACGAGCCGCCCGTCGGCGTCCGCCCGAACGAGCTCACGTCGGGCGAGCACCGCGATCCGATCGCGGGGACGCCGTACCACAAGCACGTCCCGGCGCGGCTCGAGCGTCTCGAGGCTCGCGCGTGACGCCTGCGCGCGGCCGCGCTCGCGACCAGCGCGCGCGGTCGCAGCTCAGCGCGGGCGGCCGCCTCCGATGGCCGCCGCGTCCTGGACCTCCTGGTGAATCCGGTCGCTGAGCTCGCGCGCCTTCTCCGGGTCGACGTAGGCGCCGCTCGCGTCGCCGCTCGGGCCGCGCACCGCCTGCGCGCGCAGGTGGTCGGGGAGATCCCGCACGGGCGCGTCCGCCGTGTGCGCCCCGTCGGAAGCCGCCTCGTCGGAGGTCTCGCTCACCTGTCCCGTCCTTTCGCACGCGAGGGCGAGCGGCCCGGGGATCCCGCACGCGACCAGCACGGCCGCGGCGAGCCAAGGAGCGATGTTTTTTGTCTTGCTACGCATGCCCACGCGATCCCTTCCGAGCGATGGCTCGCTCTGCCAGCGTATTCGCGAACGACCGGCCCGCGCAAGGCGAGGGAGGGCCGCGTCGCGCCAGGCCTCGGGGGGCTCGCTCGCCGACCCCGCCGCGCGGCGCGGCCCGATGACGGAGCCGCGCGGCGCGCGCGACGCGATGGCTCGCGACCATCGACGTCGCGCGCGCTCGCCGGGTTCGGCGCTCAGCGCGCGTCGGCGCCGCGTGCGGCGGCCGCCGCGGACCGGATCTGGTCGTGGATCCGCTGCGCGAGCGTGCGCGCCACGTCCGGATCGAGGTACGCGCTGCTCGCATCGCCGCTCGCGCCGCGCACCGCCTGGGCACGCAGGGTCTCGGGCAGCGCGCCCGCCGCGGCGGACGGCAGGCCGTCGAGCAGGCCCTTGCCCTCGCACTCGACGACGTAGCGATCGGGGATCTCGTCGGCGGCGAAGAACTCCGCGACCGGGTCGTCGATGCACACCTCCTGGCTCGGGAACACGCCATGGGTGTAGTCGCGCGTCTGGTAGACCAGGCTCACGTTGCCGAGCAGATCGCGGGTCTTGAGCGCGCCGTCGAGCGGCGTCGCGCCGTCGTACTGGTTCTGCACGAACAGGATGTTCGGCACGCGCCGCGCACCCTCGACGTCCGGCTTCGCGACGCTCGGCCCGCCCCACTCGTCCGTGCAGTTCGCGATGCGCGCGAACACGGGCGCGGTGTCGCGGATCGCCTCGACCTCCCGGATCCAGAACTCCGGATCGGTGGGTGAGGGCCCGTCGTTGCAGACGACCGCCTTGTTCACGGCAGACTCCGGATCGAGCTCCACCGGATCCCGCTCGCCGCTCTTGAGCTCGAGGGTCCCGTCGAGCAGCTCGCTCGCCGCCTCGCGCATGACCTCGTCGACCTCGTCGTCCGGCGCATAGCGGCGCTCGGCGACGCGCGCTTCGAGCTCCTCGCGCGGCGCGTCGGGATGGGCGTGCAGCACCTCGCCGACGCCCTTCGCCGCGCCGAGCTGCACCACCGTGTCGTCCGCCGCCTTCTGCGAGAACAGCAGGCCGTAGAGCTTGCTGCTGAGCACGGTCTGCAGCTCGACCGGCAGCTCGCCGAAGATGCCGCGGATCTCGTCGGGCGACGAGCCGAGCCCGAAGATCGGGTCGAGCGCCGCGGCGTACGGGCTGACGAGCTCGTCGAGGATGAACTGCAGCGGCACCGCCTGGTCGTCGCCCTCCGCATAGAAGCTCGGCAGCGTGTAGTTCACCACGCTGTCGAGCATCATGCGGTCGACGCGCTCGGGGAACCGGCTCGCGTACCAGAGACCGAGCCAGGTGCCGTACGAGTAGCCGATGTAGCTCACCTTCTCGTCGCCGAGCTTCTCACGCACGAAGTCGATGTCGCGCACGACCGCGTCGGTGTTGATGTACGGCGTCAGCGGATTCGCCCGGCACGCGCGCGCCTCGAGAAGCTTGTTCTCGTGGATCGCGTTCAGGTTCTCCGGCGTGAACGCCGTCGACGCCAGGAGCGTCACGTGAAACTGCGCGTCGAGCTCGCAGGTGAGATGCGTCGAGGAGCCCAGGCCGCGCGGCGAGAAGCCGATCACGTCGTACTCGTCCGAGATCCGGCGCAGCTTGGCGCCGAGCGGATCCGACGGATCGGCGAGGGCGAAGAGCGCTCCGAGCTCCGCTCCCAAGGAGAGCCCGTCGGCGCCGGGGCCGCCCGGATTCACGAAGATCGCGTTGCGCCGCCGCGACGGATCGCCCGCCGCGACCCGCGACAGCCCGAGCTCGATCGTGGCGCCTCGGGGATCGTCGTGGTCGAGCGGCACCGCGAGCGTCGCGCACTTCAGACGCTCGCCAAGTTGGTTGATGTATTCTTCGGAAACGGCTTCCGGATCGCAGTCGTGCCACGCGATGTCCGGCTCGGGCGGCGACGACGACGAGCCAGAGCAGGCGGCCAGCAGGGCCGCCATGAGTCCCACAGCGAAACGCTTCGTCCTACTCCACCTCACCATTGCTTCACGACACCTCCGAACGATCGAAAAGTCGGCCGCGCCTGGCGGCCCGCATTCGAAATCGGCAGTGCGTGGCAAAAATTAAGTGCGGTCGCCGATGGCTCGCCGCCCGGCCGCTGCGTCGCGGATCTCGTCGTGGATCTGCTGCACGAGCGCGCTTGCCAGCTCCGGGTCGAGGTACGCCCCGCTCGCGTCGCCGCTCTCGCCGCGCACCGCCTGCGCGCGCAGCACCTCCGGCAGCTCGCTCCCGGGCGCGCTC